>JBBDRO010000019.1:0-21446 GCA_040905425.1 Gemmatimonadota bacterium
TCACCGCCTCCGGATAGCCCGTGCGTGCCAGGAGGCGGAGTGCGTTCGGCGCCGAAAAGACCCCCGGCCGGATGCTGTAGTCAAAACGAACGCCCGAGTCCTCCACCTCCTCGCGGAAGTGCCCGGCCGTCCAGCGCTCCCTGAGCAGCTCCGCCAGCTCCACGTCGTGCGTACCAGGCAAAGGCGCCCCACCCGCCCCATGAACGCCGCGGCGTGGCAAGCTGCATTCGAGGCGGCCTTCCTCGAGTGGGCCCACGGGGTAGCCGTAGCCGCTGCCCTGCCAGGTGAGCATGTTCTCGACGGTGGCGGGCTCCAGCATGCCCCGGCGCTGGAAGAGGCGGAGGATGCGGCGCTGGCGGAGCCGCTGGAGGTGATGGGCGTCGTCGCTTGTGAGGTGGGTGGCCTCGTGGAAGCGGACGGTGCCGGCCGGCTCCTCGCTGAAGAGGCCGTCCAGCACCACCACGTGGAAGTGGAAGTGTGGGTTCAGGGATGAGCCGAAGCTGTGCAGGAAGGAGACGGCACCGGGGCGGGCGTCGGGCGCTGCGCCGGGGCTGGTGCGGCGGAGGCGGGTCTGGAGGGCACGGAGCAGGACGCGCAGGATGGCGCCGGCCAGCTGGGGATCGTGGGGCAGGTAGGGGCGCAGGCGCTTGGGCAGGGAGAGGACCCACTGACGGAGCGGGACGGGCGGCAGCACGGCGTCGCTCAGGTGGGCGGCCACCTCGACCATCCGCCTGGCGCCGCATGAGGGGCAAGCGCCGCGGCCCTTGGCGCGATCTGCCTTTGCTGCTGGCGCCATGCCAACCGCGGCCGGAACAGGGACCTGAGCCCCCTGCCCGTGGACGTGGAGGTGGAGCGGATCGCGAGCGGATGGCACCGGGCGCGCGAGCGCCAGCTGAATCGAGCGGTGGATGTGTTGTGGGGGCAGATTGGTGGCGGGGGCGGGGGTGGCGGCGGTTGAGACTATGCAGGCGTCACTGAGCGTTAACGGCACTATCTCCCGTTGGACACAAATCTAGCACCGGACACGGCTCGCAGCGCGGGTTCCTACCGATGCAAAGCGACCTGCCATGGTGGACGAGGTTGACATGCAGTGAGTGCCGCAGGTCAACGGGGACGAGGTCTTGGAGAACATCGTGGGCAGCTTTCCGATCCACCCGTTCTGGTAGAAATCCGAGCCGGGCCATGACCCGTAGGCAGTGGCTGTCGACGGGGAAGACGGCGCGATCGAGCGAGTAAAGCAGAACGCAACGAGCCGTCTTCGGGCCGACCCCCGGCAGGGAGGTAAGAAACTCTTCGGCCGCTTCGGTCGTCATCCTGCGCAGCGGTAAGAGTGTGGCAGAACCAAAGGCCTCAATGATGCGTGAGATCTGAGCGGTAAGCCGCAGCCACTTCAATTCGGCCATACCACCCTGCTCCAGGATCTCCAGCACTGTGCTCTTGTTCATTTCAATCAGTTGGGACCATTCGCCGGCGCAGGCGTTACGAAGACGCTGGTAGGTCTTGGCGTAGAGACGTTCCTTCGTCCGGATAGAGAGCTGGATGAAAACGAGTTCATCCAACGGGTCTGACTTGTTGCCGAGGGGGCCGCTGTGATAAACGCACTCGATCTCGACCGAGATCGTCCTTAGCCGTGCCTCTTCTGACGGTGAATGCCGGTGTGTCACGGCTATACCAATCCGTCCACCGCAGGCTGGCTGGCGGCCAGCACGAGTTCGTGGAGCCGCTCCACAGCATGTGCCCGGCGCTGGCTATCCCCCGATGCGAGACCGAACACATCAACGCTGCCCACAGTCAGTTCACCCTGGCCGCCGGCAAGTCGGAAGCGGTTGCGCCACGACGATCTCCCACCTTCCCGCATCCAGGCGGCCTCGGGAAAGAGGAGGAGGCCGCGATCGACCGAATGTGCGGCCATGTAGGTCGCGACCTGATAGACGTCGGTTGGGCTGAGGCCATGGGAGCCAGATCGACTGGGAAGCTGCTTCCACTTGGCATCCGCAACGAGGATCGGGTGCCCCCCGCCGTCGGTCAGCAGAAGGTCTGGTCGGAGCGACAGGGATGCCACTCCAGTGGATACCGAATGAAGGAGCCTCGGCCGGACTGGCCGCAGCGAGAGCTTCGTCCCTAGCGGCGGGCTGGAGGCAAGCGTTCTACGGATAAGGCGCTCGAACACATCATCGAGAGTGAACAGCAGACCGAAACCCTTCGCTTCACCGGTGCTGGTCGGAATTGGGGCCTGGCCTCGACGTATCAACACCGCAAGATCGACATACGGCCGCCACCGGTCCTCCTGCCTCGAGAGGCGCACTCTATGCGGCCGTAGGTGGTGAAGGGAAATTATCCGGGCCGCTCCCAACATGCGGTCACAGTGGTCCAGGGTCATGATATCTTGCCGCGATTCGGCCGCGTCCCGTAAGGCGGTGCCGAGCGCCCGCAGTACCCTGTTGAGGCCATTGTCGAACTGAAGCGGGGCATGCCTGATCGGGGTGACGTGCCTTTCCGAAGGTAGACTCGTCGCAAGGGCGCTGAAGCGGATTTTGCCCTTGATCTGGCTAAGGCGCTCCTCGCGTATGTGGTATCGCCGAGGCACCCCGAGCAGGAGGTCACGGTGCAGTTGTGATGAGAACGAGGAGATGAGGACTTGGAGGAGATGGTGGCGTCCGGAGGCGACCGCGGTACGGGAGATGAGCGGTCGCGGCACCAGCCCGGCACGATCGAGAAGGTCGAATAGAAATCGGCGGAGGTCGTCAGCCGACAGTTCCGCTGTACCTTTTGGAAGAATCTCGAGTTGGCACCACCCCAAATCTACCACTCCAACGTAACCTCCTACGACAACGCCGCGCCCTGTGCGCCGGAGAAAATCCCCCGGGAGGCGAGCCGCAGACCTCATCAACCGGTCCCATGCGGCGTTCGACACCGGAGTTTCGCTGGAAACAAGGCCGTGCTCGACCGCGGCGAAACGCCTCTTCATCGGAATGCCCTACACCGTCAACCGGACCAGTGCCTTCCGGAATCGCGAATCGTCCCACTGACGGGAGTCCGGGTTCCACCAGTCGGCTGCACGGGAGACGTGGAACCCATCTGGGTCAACCGCTAGGTCCTCTGGGAGAGAGGAGGGCTCAGGAATTTCGACGCCTTCAAGAAGCCCACCGCCAGTGACGAAGTCCGTCCTCCGCCACTCCCCGTGGAAATACTCCTGAAGAAGCGGAAGTACCTTCATCCTGATGATGGAAGCCATGGCTCGGGCCTTTCCGTCATCCGAAGCGTCCCATCCCGCTCGGAACCGGACCTCCTCCAAACTCGCTTCCATAAAGTCCGAGTGCCCGAGGCGTAAGTCGTGGGACATGAGGACGGTGATGCGGCGATTCATCTCTTCCAGAATGCCAGCCACCGGAATCCCACCGTAATCCGAGGGGCAGAGAGAGGGCTCGGGAGCGACCTCGACGAATCGGAAGCGGCGGCGAAGCGCGAGGTCGAACACCGAAAGGGACCGATCGGCGGTGTTCATCGTGGCGAGAATCGACAATCCCGCTGGGACCGAGAACGTAGTTCGCGAATACGGCAGGACCACCGAGCTCTCCTCGCGACCACCTTCGCGCTTGTCCAGTTCGATTAGCGTGATCAGCTCGCCGAAAACCCGCGATAGGTCGGCGCGATTGATCTCGTCGATGACGAGCACGACATCCTGGGTCTCCTCCTCAGCTGCTTGAAGTGCCTCGTAGACGGCCCGGAGATGGCTCGAGTTCGTGAGCAGGGTCGTGGGGAGGTTCGTCCTTCTAGATACGTCCTGGCGCTCTTCATTCCTCGGACCCGCCAGGGACAGCTGATCCGGCTCGATTTCCCTCGCTCGGAGGCGATTCAACGTCCAAAAGTCGGCATACTGCTCAAGGTAAGGCGAAACTGCATCCGCCCTGTCTACCTCGCTCCGTAGAACGACTCCACCGGCGTCGATCGCGACAACCTCGTACCGGTCGTTCCCTCCCAGCCGATCTCCAACGGACACCCACGTCCGGCAAGCAGCGGACGCAGTTTTAAAGGGTCCGTCCACCACTCGGTAAACGATCTCGCCGCGTTCAGTCTCCTGAGGGCGAAAGCCCTCGACGAAGTCCTCGTACGAATATGACGGGTGAAATGTGACCCAGAAGATCCGCCCCTGGCGCACGAGTTCGTTGTGTCGAGCTCGGGCCTCCTGGGGATCCTCAGGAATCTGCCCATCGATAAGCCGCAAGGCTTCCCTCGCAGCTCGGTATGTCTTGCCGGTCCCGGGGGGGCCGTAGAAGACGATCATCTCAGCCGGCATAGCGTTCCTCGCCTGCGTCAGTCAGAGGTCGTACCGTCCCATGAGGATGTGGTCCTTCGAGCAGTCGGGCCAGTGCGGAGTCCGGACACATCTAAACTGCCACCGCCTGGAGGTGTTCGTCCTGGCGGCGGGCTTGCAGGGTCAAGAGCTGCGCAACGCGGTCGGCCATCTGGTAGCTCAGTAGCGGGGGAACGGCGTTCCCGATCACACGGAACGCGTCCACCAGACCAAGATGGCCGAAGGAGAAGGAGTCAGGGAACGATTGGACTCTGGCGGCTTCTCGGACGGAGAGGGAACGGTCCTCCCACGGGTGCACATAGGCGTACGTATCCTTGCCCATGTGCGTGACGATCGTCTTGCATGCCCGGCTCCCGTCTAGCCTCGCCAACCAGTCGCCGTGGTTACCTTCACGTTTGCGAAGGTAGGTGTCCTTCAGCAGATGATGACCGAGTTCGCCAGGTAGCGGATCGATCGACTCCAGCAATAGTCGAATGCTCAGGTCCCCATCTACCCTCGAAGCGAGCTCATTGAGTTCTTCGGAGGTAATGTACTCGCCGAGAATCTTGCCATCGGCCGCACCGGCGGACATTAGCGCATGGATCGCTCGTGAAATCATGTTCAACGTAGGGCTGCTGTCACACCTGTAGTCCATCCACCGATTGCCCGGACCCATGAGGCCGAACCACTCGCGATCATCTCGGCGGTGGTCCCGAGCAACGTGGGAATCCACCGAGCCTTTGCCATGTCCCGCTGCTTGCGTGATCCAGCGCGCATATCGCGCGGCAGGATTGGAACCACCTCCGAATGTACCGGCGGACCCTAGATCGACAGCGCGGTCCAACCCGGCTCCTACGCCCTGTCCGCCAACTTCGAATGCGGGCGGGAGATCGTGTAGTGCGTGCCGGAGTGGCACCTCCTCTTGCACAGGCAACGTCAGGAGCCACTCGGATACATCCGCTGCCGCTTCCAGCGCGGCTACGGCCTCGAGCACGCCGGCCATAAAGAAACGGTCTCGTCTCTGCGGCACCATGTGGTCGGAGGCCATGATAGTCTTACTCGCTAGCCGATAGTTGAGTCCACCGTCCGATAGCTCCCTCACCGCCTCTGCAAGGATCTCGGTAGCGAGGAAGGTTCCGTCCGGCGTCTGCACCTCCGTCTGGAAGTGCTTGACGTTCTCGAACACGAATACAGGTGGCTGGAGTGCGCTGACGAACAGGACGTATTTCTCGAACAGCCGATTTCGGACATCGCCCGCCTCTGCGTCATAGTGCACGTGAACACGGTCGTCGCGGAGGCTCCGGATCTTACCCCGGCCGATGCGGGAAAATCCCTGACACGGCGGGCCACCGAGCAGCAAAGCCACCCGCCGATCCCCCGTGTACGCTTCCAACATGCTCTCGTCAACAGCCTTCTCCCGGAAAAGCAAGAATCGGAGTGAATCGCGCTGCGTGCGCCAATCCAGCCAGATTTGGCGAAGCGAGGGTACCGCCTCGAGAAACTCCAGAAACTGCCCAATGCGGCGGGCAGAGGAAGCGAGCTGTCCGCGACCACTTCCCTCAGCCTGTTTCCGGAGCCCTTGGGCCTCCCTGTCCCACCGTGCGGTCAGCTTACCACGAATCTCACGCTGCTGGCGTGACCAGCGGTTTTCGAATGCTCTCGGAAGGCGAAGCTCTTGGGTGGGCACGGCGCCGTCTTCGCGCCAGAGCATAGATCCGAGGTCAACAGAACGGGTGGAGGGGACGGGCAACCGCAAAGACTCATGGAAGCCCCGGACCGAAGTCTGACCAAGGGCCCGCGAGTCTAGATCTGCGTATGCCAACGAGAACGGCTCAATGCTTCTGATGGACTCGAACGCGTCGAGGAAGTCGCGGTCGAGCCTCGCGATCACGGCCTTGAACGTGTCAAGGGATATTGGCTTTCCCCGAGCCAGCAGCGCATCGATGTCTGGCTGCTCCTCTACCATTCGTAGATGATCGAGGTAGAAGGCACGCACTTCAGCCTCATTGATGAAGTCGGAAAGGTCCACCTTCCGGGCCACTGGCGACCTGCTCCGGCAGTGATTGACGTTGAAGGTGTGGACCATTGCGTCCTCGACATCTACCGCTAAGACAGTTTCGAAAACCCGTCCATCTTCAACGAGGTCGAAGCCGAGTGACAGCCCTCCGCAACCGGAAAAGAGATCTACCACGCGCCACCGAGCGGTCTGGGTAGCAATAGGCCCCAGCTGGAGATTCTCAAGCGGCGATCGGATCCTAGACTCAGGCTGGCGATCGACCCGGGGGGGGTCAGCCTCAAGGCCGTCTAGCCAAATCCTGTACTTGGCCGCGGAATCGCTCCTCACATACGCCCCCGATAGGTGCCGGCTCAGAGAATCTACGGTGACACCGACCTCGGCGGCTGCAGCGCGAACGGCGAGTTCCTCCTCGCGCATACGCTGCCGAACGCGCGTCATCAGTGCCTCAATTGATCCTTCCATCCCACCCCTCCAACCGAACAGATGCCGAACCTGGTAGCTTGGTAATGCACCACAATACAGCCTCAGAGGCCCCAGCGCATCCCCCTCGTAGCGCGGACCCCGTGTCGGCTCCTTCACTCCGGCGGCTTGGGTCCTCCTCCACTCAACCCGGATCCTGCGTTTGAGGCTGGTGAGCCGGCCTGAGGCCGTATAAGGGCCCTGCCCGTCGGTGGCGGTACTCTGATTGGTGTCCCCCGTGCTCCATGGGCGTGCCGGAGAGGCGGAGCAGCGCGCGAACGATGGATGAGCAGCCGTCGCTTGACGGTTCGTGATCGAGACGGAGTTCGGTGCGCATGGCGGTGCCTCCCCTTCCGGTGATCGGGTTGAGGGAGGGAAGGTAGGCGGGGGGGTTGACAGCGTGATGTGCTGGAAGGGCGCGGACGGGCGCCGACGCGACGACAACTGGACACGGAACGGATGCCTGGAGAGAAGAGGCCGGGTTGTGGTAGTGATCACGACCACAAACCCGCAAATGTCCTGCGGCCCCGGCTCGGTGGCCCATCAGGACGGGCGGCTCGGTGCACGTCCGTTCAATCAGCTCGGCGAGCCAGTAGCCCTCGGCCCCCCCCCTACTTCACCCCAACCCCCACGTTCATCCGGTTCCGCAGCACCGCCCGTCCCCCTCCGACCGCTCCCGGAGCATGCCGTCCATCACCCGCTGCACCTCACGCTTCTGCTCCTCGGAAAGAAATGAAAGAAATAGGAATTTCAACCCACCTCTTCGTCCTCACCCAAGGAGGGCGGGCTCCTCGGCGGAGGCAAGCGTGCCAAGCGTGCTGTCGGTCGGGGATCGAAGCTGCGAGCGTTGGCCATGCGCCATGGCGGATCGGGCACGGCGTGATGAAGCGCGGGGTCGGGGGGGTGGGGACGGGTCAGGTGCGGGGTGGAAGCGTGCCCGGCGGCTCGGGCCCGAGAGGCGCAGGCGCGGATCCGCCCTGAGCCGCCTCAGCTCTGGCTCTGATCGAAGTCGAAGTCCGGGATGGGGTTCGGCTCGGCGGCACCCTCACCCCACGCAACATGCGTTGCGCGGGGACCCCGAGCGAAGGCGGGCACCTAGTCGAGGTGGTCAGGCGCCTCGGCGTCCAGGGGGAGCCCCGCGAACCATGCCGGTCCACGGGGCGCGCTGAGCAGCCACCGTCGCTTGCGCGGGCAGGATATCGGCGGCGGCCGTGGCTACCGCGCCTCGTAGATCTCGAACGCCCGCGCCATCACCGCCTCCGGATAGCCCGTGCGTGACAGGATGCGGAGTGCGTTCGGCGCCGAGGAGACGCCCGGCCGGATGCTGTAGTCAAAGCGGACGCCCGCCTCCTCCACCTCCTCGCGGAAATGCCAGGCGGTCCAGCGCTCCCCGAGCAGCTCCGCCAGCTCCACGTCGTGCGTGGCTACCAGGCAGAGGTGGCCCCCGTGTCCCATGAACGCCAGGACCCCAGCGGAGGCGGCAATGCGTTCGCGGGTGTTGGTGCCGCGAAACAGCTCGTCCAGGATGAACAGGTGCGGGCCGCGCTCGGCCGCCGCGGACAGGAGACCGCCCATCACTTCAGCCTCCACCATGAAGTAGCTGCGGCCCTCCAGCAGATCGTCCTGCCGGTCGATGAAGGTGCGTACCTCCACCAACGGACCCCGCCAGGCACGGGCAGGGCAGGTGGCCAACGCCTGGCCCAGAACCGCCGCCACGCCCATGGCACGCAGGTACGTGGTCTTGCCCGCCATGTTGGAACCGGTGATGAGCAGCGAGCGGCCCTCCGGCCGAAGGTCATTCGGGACCGCGTCCGCCAGCAGCGGGTGGTAGACGCCCTCACCCAGGAGCTGCGTGGCATCGAGCCCCCCATCCGTTGGCGCGGCCGACGCTTCGGGCACGCACCAGAAGGGGAGGTCCTCCCGCAGCTCCGCCACCGCGCAGAACGCGTCCAGGCGGCCCGCCTGTTCGAACACCGCCACCATGGCTTGCCGGTTGCGCCGGATCAGTTCGATGCTGAACACGAAGGCGTTCACGTCTAGGAGGAAGAGCAGGTTGGCGTAGGCCATCAGCGTATCCGCCAGCTCATTGCCGCCGGCCTCGTGCACCAACGAGCTGGTGAGGCGTCCCAGCCACCGGAGCGATCGGCAGCGCGTGGCCAGCTCACCCACCGCCGGGTCCTCCGCGAGCAGAGGTACCTCCCCCAGCCGCCGGCCGGCCGCCAGCAGGCCGCGCAGGGCCGCCAGTGGGGGCAGCAGGTGCTGCACGTTCGGCCCGTAGTAGCCCTGCACAACAATGTTGATGGCCACGATGGGCAGGAGCAGCAGGAAGAGACGCGGCGCCTCCGCGATGGCCTGGCGTGCGGCGGGCCGCTCCGCCAGGCGCCGCACGCCAGCGTCACGCTCCGCCAACTCGGTCCAATCCCGGGCGGGGTGACGCAGCAGGTCGTAGAGCACCTGCTGGCCCACACCGCTGGACGCGCGATCGATGCGCGCGAAGACCGCGTCCATGTCCAGGTCCCGCCAGGTGCGCTCGTCCAGGCTACCCGGGGCGGCCGGGCTCCGGAGACGCGCATACAAGTCAATGTCATCGATCTGGCCGGGGAGGGCCCGGAGTTCGCGGCGTGCGCGCAGTGCCGCCAGCACACTACGCACAATGGGCAGGGCGCGTATAGGTGACAGAAACCCGCGCGGGGGGCTATGCGTGGGACTCACCGCACCAGCGAACGTTTCACAGCAGCGTCTCCAACGCCGGCCCCAGCTCCGGATAGCGCCACTCGAAGCCGGACTCCTGGAGCTTCCGCGGCACCACGCGCGCGCCGGCCAGGATGAGCTCGTCCGCCATGTCGCCGGGCGCCAGCCGGGCGGCAAAGGAGGGCAGGCGGAAGAAGGCGGGGCGCTCCAGCGCGTCCGCCAGATGGCGCGTGAACTCGTCATTCGTGACCGGGTGGGGGGTGGTGACGTTCACGGGGCCGGCCAGCTCGGGGTGCGCGAGCACGTGGCTCATGGCGCGCGGCATGTCCGGCAGCGCGATCCACGACACCATCTGGCGGCCGCTGCCGAGCGGACCACCCAGTCCCAGCCGGAAGAGCGGCTTCAGCGTGCCGAGCAGGCCGCCCTCTCCGCTCATGACCAGCCCGAAGCGCAGGTTGGCCACCCGGATGCCTGCATCGGTGGCGGGCGCGGCGGCGGCCTCCCAGGCGTCCACCACCCGGGCCAGGAAGCCGCGTCCCCGCGCGCTGGACTCGTCCACCGGTTCGGCGGGCGGCCGATCACCGTAATAATTGACCCCCGAAGCCGTCAGCAGCACCGCGGGCGGGCGCTCCAGCCCCGCCAGCGTCTCCGCCAGGAAGGCGGTGCCGGCCACGCGGCTCTCCCGGATGCGGCGCTTCTTGGCATCCGTCCACAGGCCGAAGATGGACTCGCCGGCCAGGTGCACCACCACGTCCAGGCCCTCCAGCGCCGCGCTCTCGATGGTACGCTCGCGCGGGTGCCAGACCGCCACCCGCTCGCCAATGCCCGCCTCGCTGAAGGAACGCACCAGGCGCGTGACCTCGTGGCCCTGCTTGCGGAAGTGGTCCAGCACGGCCGTGCCCACCAGCCCGCTCGAACCCGTCACCGCCACGCGCAGGGGGCGCTCGCCGCCGGATGACTGGCTGCTGCTGGTGGAGGTTCTCACGTGCGCGCTACCGGTTCCGCTCGAGCATCGGCTGGTGGTCATCACCGTGCCGGGCCGCCTCGCGCGCGCTCTCGTTGCGCTCCGAAGCCTCGTACTCCGCGCGCAGGCGCTCGAGCATCTCCGCGCGGCGCTCGAAGAGCCGCTTGGGCTCCCGGGGCGCGTGCTTGCTCATGGCATAGGCGGTGAGCAGCGGCAGGGCAATGGTGCTGTCCGTGTAGCACACCACCGCGTCGGGCAGCCTGTCGGGATCCACCTTGCCCCAGCTCACGGCCTCGGCCGGCGTGGCACCGGAGAGGCCTCCCGTGTCCGGCCGGGCGTCGGTGAACTGCAGGAAGTAGTCGTGGCCCTTCTCCTCGATGCCCAGCACCTCCTGGATCTGCGGCTCGGTCTGCAGCATGAAGTTCTTGGGGGAGCCGCCGCCGAAGATGAGCACGGCCGACTTGCCACCGCCGCGCTTGGCGTCCAGCACCAGCGCCGCGGTCTCGTTCACGTCCGCGCTCACGTCGAAGGCCAGCGCGTTCCCCTGCAGACGCGCGGCCGCCACGTTCATGCCGATCGACGAGTCCCCCGGCGAGGAAGTGTAGACCGGCACGCCTTGCTCGTACGCCGCGGCCAGCACCGACTTGCCGGTCTGCCCGAGCGCCTGCTGCCGCTCCGCCACGTACTTGCCGCACAGGTAGTGGAACTCCGCCGAGGACATGGGCCGCTGAAACTCTTCCGCGCGGATGATGCGCCGGAAGAAGGCGTCCGTGTCCAGCAGCACCGAGTAGTCGAA
This sequence comes from Gemmatimonadota bacterium, assembly GCA_040905425.1. Lineage (GTDB taxonomy): Bacteria > Gemmatimonadota > Gemmatimonadetes > Longimicrobiales > RSA9 > JBBDRO01. The sequence continues at coordinate 11,222 of JBBDRO010000019.1, forward strand.
GAAGATGTCATAGATGCGCACCACCTCCTCCTCGCGGAGCGTCACGTCCGAGACGAACGGGTTGCCCTGGCGCATCTCCAGCCCCAGGCCGAAGTGGGCGTCATGGTAGAGGTTGGCGCCCGTGGAGACGATCCAGTCCACGAAGCCCGCCTCGATGAGCGGCACCAGCACGCTCATGCCCAGCCCCGCCGGCGTGAGCGCGCCTGTAAGCGAGAGGCCCACCGTCACGTCCTCGTCCAGCATCTTCTCGGTGAAGAGCCGGCAGCCCTCGTGCAGACGCCCGGCGTTGTACGCCAGGAAGGTCCCGTCGATGAGTTCGGGCAGCGAGATGTGCGCCGTGATGGGGCGCGGATCGATGCGCCGGCCCGAGAGATACTTGCTGTCGTGAGACATCGGCTGCGTTCCTCGAAGAAGTGTGCGGCTGGCTAGCGGCGCGTGCGCGGCGTCCGGCGTGTGCCCTCCGCCCGGCGCACGCCACCGCGCTCAACCGCCTCGGCCCCCACCGATTCCGCCTCCTGGCAGGTGCGCTCATAGCAGTCCAGCACGTGCCGGACCGCTTCCTCCGGCTCGTCGGTGTGGAAGAGCAGGTCCAGGTCCCCGGCCATGACCTTGCCGCCACCCAGCATGCGCTCCTTCATCCACCGCACGAGTCCCCCCCAGTAGTCGATGCCGAAGAGCACTACCGGGAAGTTGCGCACCTTGCCGGTCTGGATGAGGGTGAGCGATTCGAACAGCTCGTCCATGGTGCCGAAACCCCCGGGGAAGATGATGAACGCCTCGGCGTACTTCACGAACATGGTCTTACGCACGAAGAAGTAGCGGAAGTTGATGGCCGTGCGCACGTAGGCGTTCATGCCCTGCTCGAAGGGCAGCTCGATGTTGCAGCCGATGGACTCGCCGCCGCCCTCCACAACGCCCTTGTTCGCCGCCTCCATGATGCCCGGACCGCCGCCCGTGATGACGCCGAAGCCCGCCCCGGCCAGCAGCCGCCCCGTGCGTTCGGCCGCCTGGTACATGGGGTCCTCGGGGCGCGTGCGGGCACTGCCGAAGATGGTCACGGAGGGGCCCGTGCGCGCCAGCGTATCGAAACCCTCCACGAACTCCCCCATGATGCGGAAGACGCGCCACGAATCCGAGGTGCCGTCCGTCGTGGGAGGCTGGAGCCACGGGCGCGCCAGCAAGCGCTCGTCCTCGGTCTCGTCATCCTTCTTGATGTTGTACTCGGGCACCGGCAGCGGCGGCTGCGGCGGTGGCGGGGATGGCGTGCGGGGCTCCCCGTGGCGCGTGGCGTCCGCCCGCTCGCCCTCGTCCCCGGCCGGTCTGTTCTTGCTGGACTTCATCACTCTTCTCTGCTGGTGAACACGCGGCCCGGCCGCGCGGTAGCCGCAAGATAGATGCGCCCGCCGCGGCCGTGCCAGCGGAGGCGCCGCATCTGGACGGGACGGCGGGTGCGCTCCTACCTTTCACGCATGAAAAAATGTCCTTCCTGCGGCAAGCAATCCGAAGGTGCCTTCTGCTCCGGGTGCGGCACGGCGCTCAAGAACCAGGGCAACTGCCCCTCGTGCGGCGCGCGGCTACCCGCCGGCGCCCGCTTCTGCACAGGCTGCGGTCAGGCGGTGGCCGGCGCCGGAGCTGGCGCACGAAAGGGCGGCGCTGGCGCGCGCAGTGGCGGCGGCGGCTCCAACCTGCCCTGGTATCTGCTCGGCGCCGCGGTGGCGGCGCTGGCGCTGCTGCTGGTGATACCTTACCTGCGGGAGAACATGTCTCCCCGGGCGCCGGGCGGTACCATCACCGGGAGCGTCTCCGGAGCCGCCGGCGGCGGCACGCCCCCGGCGCTGACCGGCTCCCCGCGCGAGCAGGCGGACGCCCTCTTCAACCGCATCATGTCCGCACGCGAGAGCGGGGACTCCGCGGGCGCCGTCTTCTTCACGCCCATGGCCATCCAGGCCTATGACATGGCCGCGCCGCTGGATGACGACGGCCGCTACCACCTGGCGCTCGTGCACAACGTGGCCGGCAATCACGATCAGGCTGTGGCCGTGGCGGAGGAGATCCTGGAGGGCAACCCGAACCACCTGCTGGCGCTGGCCGCCGCGGCCGAGGCGGAAGCCATCCGCGGTGACATGGAGGCGGCCCGCGCCTACGCCCGCCGCTTCCTGGAGGCGTACCCCACCGAGCGCGAGCGTCCGCTCCAGGAGTACCTGGACCACGCCAACATCATCCCGGAGTACGAGCGGGAGGCGCGGGCGCTGGTGGAGGGGTGACCCACAGGCTGAGCGGAGCGCACTCGCTGAGGGCTCCGGCTCGCTGAGAGGTAGACGCCAGTCCGGGCAACGGGAGCCCGATCGTTCAGGATTCTCGTATTGCGGCCTCCGCCCACCCGGCAAATTCCTTCAACTCATTCAGTAGCTCGAGCCCACGGGATAACGGTGCGTGGCGCGCACCGTACTGTGCTTCATCCTTCCGCCTCAGAATCCTGTTCAGGCGCTTCTGCTGGGCATTCGGCAGGCGGTTTCCAAGCACGTCGCGAAGCGCCTTCACAGCAGCGGCGTGGTCCTTTTGGTCTACGCGCCCTCCGTAATAGGCGGTGAGAGCGTCGGTGTAGGCAATCGCGGAGTTGACGACATGGGAGATGATCGGGTTCGCGTTGGCGCCTGACTCGGCCCGCATCACCGCCGCCTCTGCAGCCTCCAGATAGGCGCGGGCGTTGTTGAGGCGCCCACTTGCAAACGGACCGTCTGCCGGCCTGGCGGGTCCAGTCCTTGTCATGGCCGCTCAGATGTCCCCTGGCGATTTTGTTTCCGGCGCATGTGAGCCGCCAGTTGCGCCGGATCCGGCCCGTCAAGCGCAATCGCCTCGCGCGTCACGTTGGTCCACCAGGAATCTCCAGCGCTCAGTCGAAGGACGTCATCCAGGCTTATGGCAACCACCGACGCACTGAATCCAAGAGTCTCTTCCGATCTTGCTAACCTCTCCCGGATTTCGTCGGCGGCTCGATCCACCGCCATATCCCCCCCGGGGATTACAACGGCCACATCGACGTCACTTCCTGGAGTATCCTCCCTGCGGGCTACGCTGCCATACAGCCAGACCGCCTCCGGTGGCGGATCAGCTCTCGCTGCTGTCCGGATTGCGTCCGCAATCTCCCCGAACCGCTGCGCCTCCACGTGAAAAAGCCCATCCAGTACTGCGTAGAGGGGATGTATCCGGCGCGCCCGGTGCGACGGATGGCCGCCAACGCCAACGGACTCAACCACTTCGAGAGCCGCGAGGCCTCGAAGAATGCGCGTGGTGTGCTGGCGGGAGAGGCCGACGCGCTTCGCGATGGAAGGAGCGCTCAGTTCGCCGCCATGGCGGAACAATTCACGCAGAACCCGCACATTCCCCTCGGAGGAGAAGATGGCGCTCAGAGGAAAGCGCAGTGCGCTCTGGCTGGTGCTGGGAGGCGGCATGCTTCTAACTTCCTGTCGAACGACCCGCGGAACATGCATAAGACATATGTAGCATACATGTTACCGATAGTCAAGGGAGCTCTACCGCACCGCCCCCGCCGCGCCCGACCGCCGCGGATCCGCCCCCGCCACCGCCCGTCCGCCGTCGATCGTGACGGCCGCCCCGTAGCCCATGCGTAGCTCGCCCGTGAGGGAGATGCGCCGGAATTCGTGACCCATGGCCTCCAGCCGGGCCAGCACCTCGGGGTCGAAGCCGTCCTCGATCTGCGCGGCGCCGCGACCACTCGGCAGCATGCGCGGCAACTCCAGCGCCGCCTGCGGGCCCAGCTCCAGGTCCATGATGCCCACCGCCAGTGCATAGACCGCCGCCGTGATCCACGCATTGCCCGCCGCGCCGATGGCCGCCAGCGGCCGCCGGTCCCTGCCCGTGCCCTCGAAGAGCAGCGTCGGCGCGATCACGGTCCCCACGCGCGCGTAGGCCAGCCGCGCGTTCGGCGACTCCGGATCGGAGGAGTAGGAGCGCGCCTTGTCATTGTAGAGGAAGCCGAGCCCCGGAGTGACATAGAAGTTGCCGCCCCAGGTGCCGAGCGTTTGCGTCACGGCCACCATGTTGCCGCGCCCGTCGGCCACCGCGAAGGCCGTGGTGCCGCTGGCCGGACAGTCCCACGTGTAGATGCCCACCTCACAGCCATCTTCCTCCTCCTCGTAAGCGACGAGGCCACGCACCTCCGCGGCCGGCGCGGCCGCGTTCGCGGCGTGCGCCGGGCGCGTGGCGCGCGCGCCGGATGCCGGCGCGGGGACGTCGCTTTCAAGATCCCGTGGGGGATAGCCCGCGCAGTCGGGGCGCACGCCGTCCGAGGCCCGCTCGGGGTTGAAGCACTCCCAGCGGGCCGCCGCGGTGTCCTTGCTCTCGAAGGGCGAGTAGTCCACGGGGAAGAGGTCGGGATCGGCCATGCGGCCGCCGGTGGAGGGCGCCAGCCGCCACGCCTCCATGAGCGCATGCACGCTGCGCGCGTCCCCGGTCCAGGAACGGGGCGCGTTGGTGCGCTCGAGCAGGTTCAGCTTGCCGGTGAGCAGGGCGCCGCCGGTGGTGGGCGGGGCGCTGGCAAAGACGGTGTAGTCACCCCGGTAGGTGGTCTGCACGGGCCGGCGCTCGCGCGCGATGTAGCGGCGCATGTCCTGCCGGCTGATGGGATTGCCGTGGGCTGCGAGGTCGGCCACGAGGCGGCGCGCCACCTCACCCTCGTAGAAGGCGCGGCCGCCGTGCTCGGCCACCTGGCGGAGCGTCCAGGCCAGGTCGGGATTGCGCAGCGTGTCACCAGGCTCGAGGGGGCTACCGTCACGGAAGAACAGAGCGCGGCTGGACGGCCATTCGGCGTAGCGCTCCTGCTCGCGGCGCAGCGTGGTGGTGAACGCCTCGTCCAGTTCGAAGCCGTCCTGTGCGTAGCGGATGGCCGGGGCCAGCAGATCGGCCCACGCCACGTTGCCGCTGCCGTACCGGCGGAAGGCCAGCTCCATGCCCGCCACGGTACCGGGCACGTTGACCAGTGTGGGCCCTTCCAGCTCGTCGGGCAGGCCGGGCTCGGCGCCCGCCGCGGCGCCCGCCGGCACGCGCGTCATGAACTCGATGGCGGTGGGCCGCTCCATGTCCTCCAGGTAGAGCACCATCTGTCCGTAGCCGCCCATGCCGCTGGCATCCGGCTCCACCACGCCCAGGGCAAAGGAGACGGCAATGGCCGCTTCCACCACGTTGCCCCCGGCGCGGAGCACCTCGAGGCCGGCCGCCGTGGCCAGCGGATGGGCGCTGGAGACAGCCGCGCGGCCCGACGCCGCGCGGCGCAGCGGGGGGCGCTCGGCCATCATGCGGTGCAGGACCCGTTCAAAAGCCTGCGTGTCCTCGGCCTCCACGGCGTCCTCGCGGTAGCGCTGGCCGAGCTGGCGCCAGCGCTCCAGGGCGTCGGCGGGGGCGCGGGTGGCTCCAGCCACGGCGGTGACGTCCGCCGGCGCGGCGGGGCCGCCGGCCGCCCCAAAATAGGTGGCGGCCACGCGGTGCCAGGCGCGGTCGAAGGCGGCGGCGTTGGCGGCCTGGCGGTCGGAGGTCACGCTGAGGGTCACGACGCGGGGCGGTGCCGGCGGCGCGGGCGCGGCCACGAAGCGGAGATTGCCGCCATCGTCGCGGAAGGCATCCCCCGCCGCACGATCACCCTGGCGGTCGGGGTCGCCGTTGTAGCCGCCGCCGCCCGGCGCCGGGTCGGCCACGGCCAGACGGGTCCCGTCGGGCGACCACGCCGGCTCACCTGCCTCGGTGCTGGCCAGCGTCAGGTAGTTGCCCGCCGCGTCGGTCACGCGGATGCCGTCATTGCCGCTGAAGGCCAGGCGGCCATCGGTGGACCAGGCGGGTGCGGCTGCGTTCTGCTCGGTGTGCAGGGGGCGCGCGCTGCCGTCTCGGGGACGCACGTGCAGGGTGGCGCTCCGGCCGCGCTCCGCCACGTACGCAATGCGCTGGCCGTCCGGGGAGAAGGCCGGCGCGCGCTCCGCGCCCGGCTCCGCCGTGAGCTGCCGCGGCGCGCCGCCGGGCGGCAGCAGCCAGAGATCGGCGCCGGCCCCGGAGCCGCGCACGTAGACGATGGCGTCGTCGGGTGCCACGCTGGGCTCGGTCTCCGGCTCCGGCGCGCGGGTCATCCGCTCGGGCTCGCCGGAGGTGCCCGTGCGCCACAGGTCCACGCTGCCCGCGCGGTCGGATGCAAAGACCACCGCGCCGTCGGGCGTCCACGCCGGATCCCGGTCCCAGGCAGGGCCGCGGGTGAGCTGCTCCGCGCGCCCGGGCAGGCCGTCGGCGCCGGGGTGCAGAATCCACAGGTCCCCGCGCACCGCCACCGCGATGCGGCCGTCCGCCGCGTAGGCCGGCGCGCGTGCCTGGCGGAGGATGTCGAAGTCGGCGGGCGCGGTCTGCTGAAACGCGGCCGCCAGGGCCAGTGCGGTGACGAACATGCCTTACCTCCGGGAGCGTGGCGGTGAGACCCCTAGTGATGTGTCGCAGAAGTCCCGTGTCGCACCGAGGGGCCGGATGCGCCCGGCCAGCTAGGCGCGAGGAGGAGAGCATAGCCGTAGCTATGCCGACGACGAGCAACGACGCTGGCTGGGATGCAGCCGGTTCCGAATGCAACGTGACTTCTGCGACACATCACTAGGATAACCCCGGCCGGCGGCGAGCGGCCAGCGCCCGTTGGCCAGCGCGGGTTGTGCTGGTAGCTTTCTACCTATGCCCCGGCCCCCAAACCTTTTACCGCTCCGCGTCACGCTGCTGGCGCTCCTGTGCGTGCCCGTCCTGCTCACGGCGGGGGCGCAGCGCAGCTCGCTGACGGAGGCCATGGCCACCATCCGCACCGGCCATCTGCACGCCCGCATGGCGTTCCTGGCGGACGATCTCCTTGAGGGTCGGGCGCCCGGCACACGGGGCGGTGCGTTGGCCTCGCGCTACATTGCCTCCGAGATGCAACGTATCGGCCTGCGGCCGGCCGCTCCGGGCTACCTCCAGCCCGTGACGCTCGTGGGCACCCGGCTGGACACCACCCGCGCCTTCCTGCGCGCGGGCGCGCGGCGCACCCCCGGGTCCGTGCGCTTCGAGCTGGGCCAGGAGGCGGTGATCTGGCGCGGCGGCGAGGCCACCCCCACCACCGTCGAGGCGCCGCTGGTTTTCGTAGGTTACGGCGTGCATGCCCCGGAGTACGCATGGGATGACTTCGAGGATTACGACGTGCGCGGCAAGGTCCTGCTGGCCCTGGTCAACGATCCGCCCGCCCCACCCGCCGAACCGGACCGCTTCGAGGGGCGCGCGCTGACCTATTATGGGCGCTGGACCTACAAGCTGGAGGAGGCCAGGCGGCGGGGTGCGGTGGGGGTGCTGCTGGTGCACACCCCTGGTGCGGCGGGCTACGACTGGTCCGTGGTGCGGAACTCCTGGAGCGGCGAGCGCTTCTTCCTGCCGCGGGACACCGCGCTGCCCGCCCCGCTGGCGCTGGAGGGATGGCTGAGCGGCCCGGCCGCGCGGCGTCTGCTGCGCGCCGCCGATCTGGATCTGGGCGAGCTATTCGTGCGTGCGGCCCGGCGGGACTTCAGGCCCGTCGAGACGAGCCTCACCATCCAGGCGGCGCTGCCGGGCAGGCTGCGGCGAGTGCAGAGCGCTAATGTGGCCGGGCTGCTGCCGGGTAGCGATTCCCTGCTGATGCGCGAGACCGTGGTGTACATGGCCCACTGGGACCACCTGGGCATCGGCCCGGCGGTAGGCGGGGACTCCATCTACAATGGGGCCTATGACAACGCGAGCGGCGTGGCACTGCTGCTGGAGCTCGCCGAGGCCTTCGCAGTGCTGGAGCCCGCGCCCGCCCGCTCCATCCTCTTCCTGGCGACCACGGCCGAGGAGGCGGGGCTGCTCGGCTCGGAGGCCTACCTGCGTGCGCCGCTGCGATCGTTACGGGGTACGGTGGCCGCGCTCAACGTGGATGGCGCCAATCTGTGGGGTGAGACGGAGGACCTCATGGTGCTCGGTGGGACGTGGTCCACGCTCGGCGGGAGTGCCGCCGTTCGGGCGCGTGGGCAGGGCCTCCGACTGACCTTCGACCGGGCGCCCGAACTCGGCCTGGCTTTCCGCTCCGACCACTTCCCCTTCGCGCGTGCCGGTGTACCCGCCCTGGGCCTCGGCCATGGCCTGGAGTATCGCGGCCGACCGACCGGGTGGGGAGAGCGCCAGCTCCTGCGCTACGACTCGGCCGCCTACCATCAGCCCGGCGACGAGTACGATCCCGGCTGGGACCTGAGGGGTGCGGTGCAGCAGGGCCGGCTGGCCTTCCTGCTCGGCTGGGACGTGGCTACCACCGCCGAGCGGCCGGCCTGGGATCCGGATGCACCGTTTCAGCGGCCCCCTGCGCCGCGACCATCCGGACGCTGAGCGAAACCCGCCACTGTGCGGCCGATGAGCGGTGCGGCGCGAGCATGCCTCCCGGGTGCCGACCTCAGAGTGCCATGGAACGTCAGAGCCCCGTGGGCAGGTCCAGGAACTCCCAGGGCAGGCCGAATTGCTCCTGGATGTGGCCGGCGAGCGCCCGCACCCCCCAGGTCTCCGTTGCGTAGTGGCCCCCGTAATAGGCGTTCACGCCGCCCTCCATGGCGTCGAACCAGGTGTGGTGCGAGCCCTCGCCGGTGACGAGCGCGTCGATGCCCAGGGCCGCGGCCTCCGGCAGCATGCTGCCCGCGCCGCCCGTCACCACCGCCACCGTGGCAATGCGCTCCGACCCACCCGGAATGAGCCGGACCGGACCGCCGAGCAGGTCGTCGAGCCGGGCCGTGAGCGCCTCGCGCGAGATGTCGAGCCGCCCGCGCACGCCCACCGCCGTGCCCTTGTAGTCACCGAACCCGTCCTCGATCGCCACGCCCAGCTCGCGGGCCAGGACCGCATTGTTGCCCACCTGGGGATGGACGTCCAGCGGAAGATGCGCGCTGTAGACGGCCAGGTCACCTTCCAGGAGCGCCTTCAATCTGCGATAGCGCCGTCCGGTGACGGGCTGATTACCGTCCCAGAAGAGGCCGTGATGCACCAGCAGCAGGTCACACTTCCGCTCCACGGTTCCCTGGATGGAGCGGGCGCTGGCATCCACGGCAACGGCCAGCCGGCTCACCTGCCCGGCGTTGGCTACCTGGAGGCCGTTCAGGGCGCCGGCGTAGTCCGGTATCTCGGCGATTCGCAGATAGGTGTCCAGATAGCTGACAAGCTCATGGAGTTGCATGCTCATGATGTCCTCGCCCCTGCCAGGTGGGCCCGGAAATCCGCTTGGGAAGCGGATTTTCCGCCTGTGGACAACCGGTGCCGTTTATCCACAGGATGATGTGAAAAAGTGGCAGCCATTTTGTAAATGCGTACGCTGCAATGGCTTAGCGGAATTTCCAGGATTGTGGAAAAATCGGGCCTACGCGCTGGGCCCGGGCGCTTCGCCGCCCTGGTCGGAGGATTCTCCGCTCGGGGAAGGCGCAGGGAATGAGCGGTCGCCGGCCGGCGTTCCGCCGCCCTGGGCCACCGCTTCACCCACGCGCACGTCACCGTTGATCACGCCGCCTTCATCCAGCTTGATGCGGCGCGCCCGGATCTCACCCTCGATCACACAGGTGGCCTGCAGCTCGAGGCGGCTTTCCGCCACCACTGTGCCTGTCACCTTGCCGCCGATGATGGCATCCTGGGTGATGATGTCCCCCCGGATCACACCTTCCTTGCCGAGCACCACCGCCTTGCCCGCCCGCACCGTGCCCGCGACCGAGCCCTCGATGCGCAGCGTGCCCTCGGTCTCACAGTCGCCGGTCACGCGCATGCCGGGTCCGATGATGGAAACCACGCCGTCGCGGCCGGTGGTGCTGTCATCATTCTTTGCCATTTCATTCCTCGGTGAGGTGCGGCCGAAAATTGCCATCGGGCACTCAGGGTTGCCGAACGTAAGTAAGCGGATCGACCGCCATGCCGTCCAGCCGGACCTCGAAATGGAGGTGCGGCGCGGTGGATCGTCCGGTGGAGCCGCTGAACGCGATCAGGCGCCCGCGGCGTACGGTATCACCCACGCTCACGAAGAGCCGGGACGCGTGGCCATAGATCGTCTCCAAACCCCGGCCGTGGTTGATCGTCACATGCAAACCATACACGGAGTCCTCACCCGCCACCTGGACCACGCCGGGCCCCGCGGCCCGCACGTGCGTATTCCTGGGTACGGCAATGTCGAGGCCGGGATGAT
>JBBDRO010000019.1:21546-54818 GCA_040905425.1 Gemmatimonadota bacterium
CCCGCGGCCCGCACGTGCGTATTCCTGGGTACGGCAATGTCGAGGCCGGGATGATCGTCTCTGGTGGTGGCGCCGATCAACAGCGGTTGCGTGATGTACCCCGCGGAGCCGAGCGGCCAGGTGTCCACGATCCCGGCCGCAGGATTCTCCGATTCGTTCCCGCCGCCGGTGTCGGGCGGATCAGACTGGAGGGGGGGAAGCAGGGGCAGCGAATCCCCCGCCGTGGGTGCATCGGCGCCGAGGAGCGCCCGTACGCGCTCGTACTGCGCTTCTACCTGCTCGAGCGTACGGGCCAACTCCTCGAACTGTTCACGTTCCTCATGCAGCTGGGCCAGTTCCCGCTCCAGGGGGCGGACACGGCTCGCGGTCACCATGATGGGAAACATGAACGCCACCAGGAAGACCACGGCCAGGACTGCGGCCGCGGCCACGCCCAGGAGGATCTTCAGCTTCCGGTAGGAGATCTCGAGGTTGCGGGTTTCGAGGTCTCCATGGGGAACGATGATGACCGTCAGCTTCCGGTCGTCGGTGGCCATGTCCGGCTCAGGAAACGACGTCGGCGGCCGGACGCCCGGCCAGCAGTTCATAGATGCGTTCGAAATCCTCGGCGCCGTAAAACGGAATCTCGATGCGGCCCTTCATCCCGCGACCGGCCCTGATCCGGGCCGCCGTTCCCAGGGCCCGCTGGAGTTCTTCCTCGAGGCGGCGTTCGGCGGCGTCGCGGCGTTTCTCGGGTGCCGGCGCAGGCTTGCGTCGGGGCTGCTCCCGCTTGATGCGCGCCTCCATCTCCCGCACGCTCCAGTTCTCCTCCACCGCCTGCCGTGCCATTTCCGCCATGCGCCGCTCGCTCTCCAGGCTGAGGAGGGGACGCGCGTGGCCGGCTGTGAGAAGCCCTTCCGCCAGGAGCTTGCGCACGGAGCTCGGCAGTTGGAGGAGCCGCATGGCGTTGGCCACCGTGGAGCGATCGCGGCCCACCATTTCCGCGATCTCCTGCTGGGAGAGGGAGAAGTCCTGACTCAGCCGATGGAAGCTTTCCGCCTCCTCCAGCGGCGAGAGCTCGGAACGCTGCAGGTTTTCCACGAGCGCAAGCACCAGCAGCGTGCGGTCATCCACGTCCCGCACAATGGCGGGAACCTCCCGCCACTTCAGGCGGGTAACCGCGCGCCAGCGCCGCTCTCCCGCCACGAGTTCCCACGAGGCGTCGGCCTCCTTGCCCGCCGGGCGGACCACGATCGGCTGGAGAAGGCCGTTCTCCCGGATGGATGCCGTCAGTTCCGCCAGCTCCTCCTCGCCGAACTCGCGGCGCGGCTGGTAGGGGTTCGGAACGATCTTGCCGACCGGCAGCATCCGGCTCTGGGCACCCTCGGTCTCCGCCTCGCCCAGGTAATCTCCCAGGAGGGCGCCGAGCCCCTTTCCCAGTCGGCGGTCCTGCTTACTCATCCTGCCGCCGGGGTGGGACCGCTGCCGCGCACGCTATCCTCGGCGCGGCGATCCCGATCGATGATTTCCCGCGCGAGCGCCAGGTAACTCTGCGCCCCGGCGGAGAGTACGTCATAGAGGACGATCGGCTTACCGAAGCTCGGCGCCTCGGCCAGCCGGACGTTGCGCGGAATCACGCTCTCGTAGACGCGATTGCCGAAGTACTCCTTGGCTTCCTCGGCCACCTGCCTGGAGAGATTCAGACGCTGGTCGAACATGGTCAGGAGCACCCCCTCGATCTGCAACCGCGGGTTGAGGTTCTGCTGCACCAGCCGAACCGTGTTGAGCAGCTGCGAGAGACCCTCGAGTGCGTAGAACTCACACTGGATCGGGATGAGCACGGCGTCGGCCGCGGCCAGGGTGTTCAGGGTGAGGAGGCCGAGCGAGGGTGGGCAGTCCACCAGAATGTAGTCGTACTCCTCGCGATGCAGCGTGAGCGCCTTGCGCAGGATCAACTCGCGACCCGGGCGATCCACGAGCTCCACTTCGGCGCCCACCAGGTCCTGGCTGGACGGCACCACGTCGAGCGTGGGGAAATGAACCTCGCGGCGTACGATCTCGGTGAGCGGCGTGCCCTCTACCAGGACGTCGTAGACCGACGCGTCCACGCTCTGGCGGTCGATGCCCAGGCCGCTGGTGGCGTTCCCCTGGGGATCCATATCCACCACGAGCGTGCGCTGCTCGGCCACGGCCAGACCGGCGCCCAGGTTGATGGCGGTGGTGGTCTTGCCGACACCGCCCTTCTGATTGGCGATCGCGATGATCCGGGACATGTACTCCTGAGCGTGGGCGAAAGGAGGTCGAATATACCCGCCTCGCACGCGCGCGTAAAGCGTGTTTCGGGCCACCAGGATGCTTGACCGGGACGGGAGGACCGCGGAGATTCACCCTCCCATCCACGCAGGAGAGGCTACATGAAGCACGTGTCTGGTGTGCGCTCGAACGTCGGGGTGGTCGCGGCCTGCGCGCTGCTGGCGGGTGCGGCGCTTGCCTGTGGTGGCAACGACCCGGGTGGCCCGGATGGTGAGTTTCCGGCTGATCTAGTGGGCCAGTGGTTGGCCAACCAGGCGTGCCTCCCCCAGGGGTGCGCGTTCACACTCTACGATGTGACCAACCCGGCCGACAGTCTCAACATCGTCAGCGGTAGTGTCAGCATCAGCATGCTGGTGCAGAGTACCGGGCGGATCATCCTCACCATCCCCGGCTTTCCCAGCAGTGAGGGGACCGCGCGCGTGACCGGCAGCCGGATGTACATCGAGGCCACGCAGCGGACGGACACGGTGGACTTTGCCTTCACCGGGGGCATGCTCCACCTCGACTTCCAGAGCCACTTCGACAACTTCGACGTAGACGGGGATCAGGTGGCCGACTTGACGCGCGCCCGCGCGGTGTTCAGGCGCGAGTCGTAGGGTAATCCCTACATGATGGGGCTCTGGTGGCGGCACCCACGACATATTGTGGTTTTTTGATCCTGGACTCCGCTCGGTCTCTGTTTCACGTGAAACAGGGGCGTCTCGCTTCCGTCGTTCTCGGCTGGGTTCGCTCAGATGCAACCTTCGCTGCAATGCACGAAGCCGCCCTGCCCCTCCTCTGACGTGCACGAGGCCGCCTTCTCCCACCTGCCCTGACGGCTCACGCCCACGGCGTTCCCGCAGGCGGGTTCTTGTCTGCCCCGATCCACGCCAACCTCCGTAACGGCCTCCGCTCACACCTGTCTCCGGATGTCAGCCCCTATCCAGGCGTTCCATATCCTGAGTGCGCCGGATCACGCATCAGCTAGTGATGTGTCGCAGAAGTCCCGTGTCGCACCGAGGGGCCGGATGCGCCCGGCCAGCTAGGCGCGAGGAGGAGAGCATAGCCGTAGCTATGCCGACGACGAGCAACGACGCTGGCTGGGATGCAGCCGGTTCCGAATGCAACGTGACTTCTGCGACACATCACTAGCCTCGACCGGCCGTGGCCGTGGACGGCCAGCGCCTGTTCGGAGGGCCGCCACCCGGTGACTCCGGACCCACCACACTCCCCTTTCGATGCCTTCCAGGGTTCGATCCCATCATGGGGCGTGCGCCAGTCCCGTGACCACAACCGGATCCACCGCTTCAGGCCTTCGACCGCCTCCTCGCTGCCGCGCTCGCTCAACGCAGGCACCCTACCGATCACACCGGCCGGCTTTATCCGGACGTAGGGGGGAGCGGAAGTTGGCCGCATCGTTTTCCCTCCTCGAATGGCGAACCCGGCCCGTGTCGGGCTTCATCCACGCGTACCGAAGGGCGGAACCTGGCCACATCGTTTTCCCCCCTCGAACGTCGGACCCGGCCCGTGTACCGACCCCTCCATTCGCCGGCCTTCCCGGCGAGCCGGACTCCACAACCACTTCACTGCTCCAACGCCACGCGGCGGCGTTACGCCTTCGTTATCCGCACCCTGTCGCTGTGTGGCGCATCACGTGCTCCCTGGTGCTCCCTGGCGGACGGGTGCCCTTCTGGTCCAACAGCCATTAATCTGCGGCGGTGCCGATGGGGCCCGTGCTCGGCCAGGCACCCAATGGCCTGAAGAAATTGACGTGTTTCACGTGAAACGTCCGGCCATTCCGCGGCCGCATGCCGACGCAAGCGCTCCTGCCGGGAGCGCCGCCGCGTAGGGTGCAGCTGCTCTCACCGCCCCGACGCAGGCTATCCCGATCCCTTTCGCCGAGATGGCGCGGCAGATGCCCACGCTCCCTGCGGCCGGAAATTGGCGACCGGCCGATCGAAGCTTGCCGCCGGGACCTCGCCGGTGAGAAGCGCACATGGGGGAGGCCACGCAGAGGATACGGGGGTGGAAGCGGTTGCGGCGGCATCGGGGGTCGGTCACCTGCGGAGGGGGGCCGGCCGGCCAGGGACAGCGATTCTGAACGGCGTCCTGGCCGCCTCCCAACAGGCGTCCCGACAGGCGTCCCGGCCGTCATCCTGACCGGTGTCCTGGCCGGTAACCATGCCAACCCCTGGCCAATCGCACCGAGGCCTGCCGCCGCACAAGCCCCTCGATCGCCTGGTGGATCAGGCACACGTCCCTGCGCACCGATGGACACGGTTCTCGCCTGCCACCCCAACTCCCCCACTCTGCAGCATCCTGGCGATACATCCCCGCGGCAAGCCCGCTGAGCGTCCGGATCCTGTCCGTAAGGTCGACGCAGGAGCGCCCGCTGGAGCCATGACGCTCCGCGCCTGCCTCGAGAACGCCAATCGCCCTCCAGCCCATGTACGGTATCTATTCGGGTCCATGTACACCGTATTCGTGTACTCTAGCACGCTCCACAAGCAGCGCCGATGTATTCGCGAAGGGGAAAGTGCGTCCAGATAGGCTATTTTCGTCCACGGCCGCATAAAACCCGAATACAGGTCGGGCGCGCATCCGGGGTCTCGAGCCTCCCCGATTCCGGGCTTCGGTGACGTCCCGGGTCGCCGCGGTCCGATCGCGTTGCCGGTCCACCCCCTGCATGTAGACACCCGCGGTGATCATCAGGAGCTGGTCGAACGCAGACATCGGCGCAAGGTTGTCAGGCATGGAATCAGGGGAGGAAATAACCGTGGAGCGCTTCGAAGTCCGTGGCCGGGTCCAGGGAGTGGGCTTCCGCTACTGGACGCTCCGGACCGCACGCTCACTCGGCGTCCGCGGCACGGTGCGCAACCGGCCCGACGGCGCGGTTGAGGTCACGGCTGCCGGAGAGCGGCAGGCCCTCCTGGCGCTGCGCGACGCACTCGCCGAGGGCCCGCCGGGCGCCCATGTAACCGACGTGCGCCGCCTGGACGAGACCGCGCCAGCGGAGGTGGAGCTTGGGGACCGCTTCGAGATCATCCGCTAGCGGACCCTGTCGTCCAACCCACCTCCAACGGCACAGCTGAAAAGGGGCGGGACCGCCGCAGTGGCCCGCCCCCTCTACTCGCGTGCTGCCGGATGCCTCCAGCCGCGGCTATTTGCGGTTCTCCAGGGTCCGTTTTCGTTCCCGCACCGTGAGGATCTGCTGAGGGATGGAAGCCAGGTTCATGGTGGCGTAATACAGGTTCAACCCCGACGCGAAGTTCAGGAAGATGACCGTCATGAAGATGGGCATGAAGTACATCATCATCTTCATCTGCGGGTTGTCTCCCGCCACGGGGCGCATGACCCACTGCATGAGGAACATGCTGACGCCCAGGAGCACCGGCAGCAGGTAGTACGGATCCGGCCGCGACAGGTCCGGCAGCCAGAGAAAGTCCACGCCGCGGAATTCGATGGTGGCCTGGAAGACGAAGAACAGGGCAATCAGCACGGGGAAGGGAATCAGCACGGGCAGGCAACCGCCCATGGGGTTGAAACCCTCCTCCTTGTAGAGACGCATCATCTCCTTCTGCGTCTGCTCCGGATTGCCCTTGTGCTTGGTCTGGATCTCCTTGATGCGTGGCTGCAGCTCCATGGTCTTGAGCTGCGAGCGGGCCGCCTTGGCGTTGAGTGGCCAGAGCACCACGCGGATGAGCACGCCGAAGAGGATCAGCACCCAGCCGTAGCCCAGCCCCAGCACGTTGTGCATTTCGAGCAGCGCCCACGTCACGAAGCGCGCGACGGGCTGGATGATCGGCCGCAGAAAGCGCCAGCCGAGCTGATTCACATCGCCGAAATCGTATCCCACCGCGGCCAGCCGACCGGGGTCCTGCGGGCCCAGATACAGGCGGTAGGAAAAGGCGGCGCGGTCCGAGCCCCGATTCAGGTAGGCGGTCAGGTTGGCGGTGGCCGCCGAGTCTCCGGGCGTCACCTCCACGCTGCTCAGCGGCACCGTACCGTCCTGGCCCCGCAGGACGGCCACGACGAAGTATTTGCTGCGCAGCGCCACCCAGTGGAACGGGCCCTCGCGCACCGTGGCTTCGTCCACCGAACGCAGCGGTGTGGACTGGATCCCTTCGCGCGAGCCGTTGACCACCATGGCGCGCTCGCGAATGTCCTCGTCCGGATTGGCCTCGTTGGAGGCCAGGGTGGGGCCCAGGTCGAGCAGCAGACGCTGGGGCACGTCTCCCACACCCGTGAGATAGACCCAGCTGTCCACCACGTACTCACTGCTTCGGAAGGCATAGCCCAGGACCAGTTGCGCACGGCCATCCGGACCGTTCCAGGTAAAGCGCAGCGTGTCGGGACCAGCCCCCTCACCGAGCTGGAGGCCGCCGGCCGGCTCGACCTGGAACTCCAACGCCGCGAGATCCAGGACCTGCTCGCCCACGCGCATGCGCGGCCGGACGAGCGTGCGCCCCTCCGGCACGAGTTCCACCGGAGGCCGCTCCTCCTCCTCGAGGTCCTCCGAGTAGTCGTTGTGACCCAGCACCTGGAGGCTCAGCAGACCAGCGCCGCGGGTACTGAAGCCGTAGCGGTAGAGGGGGGATTCGACCCAGACCGTGTCGCCGAGCACAGCGGCGCCTGGCGTGGCGGGATCCGCGGTGGTCGGCAGCTGGCCGGCGGGCGCCGCGGCGCTCTCAGCCGGCAACCCCGTCAGCGGACTCTCCGTCTCCGCGGCTGGCTCCGTGGGCAACGCCGTATCCAGGGCCACGGGCGCGGAATCCACGACCACCACACTGTCGGACACCGCGTCCGGCCTCGGCACCGGGTCCGGCGCGAACAGGATGTTGGTGACCACCATGACCGCGATCATGAGGATCACCGCCAGCACGAACCTGCCGCTATCCATTGCTCACCATCTATTGCCGGGCACGCGTACGCGCCAGGTCATCGGCCACTCGGGGGCAACCCGCCACTTCGCGGCGCCCCATGCTGTCTCTCTATGGAACGGGATCATGCCCGGTTCCACCCCACGGGTGACAACGTAGCACGCGCCGCAGAGCCAGCCAGCTACCCCTGCCCGCACCGTGCGTGCGCAGCGCCTCCGCGGCGTACTCCGAACACGTCGGAGTGAAGCGGCAGGACGGCGGCAGATACGGTGACACCGCCTGCTGATAGAACCGTATCAGGAGGAGGAGGGCACGTGCGACCATTGCTCCTCCAGCCAACCGTTCAGTTCCCCGCGTAGCGCCTCGAAGCTGGCGTCGTAGACCTCCCGGCGCGCCCGGACCAGGACGTCCAGCGCAACGCCGGCCGCATTCAGTCGCGGCAAGACCTCCAAACGCAGGGCCTCGCGCAGGCGGCGCTTCACCAGGTTCCTCTCGACGATCGAGTGCCGGTGCCGCGGGACCACCAAGCCTACCCTTGAACGCGCTGCGGGGGAAGCCGATGCAAAGACGTCCAGATGGGCCGTCCTGCTCTTCTTCCCCCGGCGCAACAGCGCGCGGATCTCTCCGCCGCGCGTGATCCGACGTGAACGCGGCAGCCGGTACCGGTCGGGCGGCACCGCCACCGGAACCGTCCTACTTCTTCGCGCCCACCTCGACGGTGAGCCGCTTGCGGCCCTTCCGGCGGCGGCGGTTCAGCACGAGGCGCCCGGCGGCCGTGCTCATGCGCGCGCGGAAACCGTGCTTGTTCTTGCGCTTACGATTGCGCGGATTGTACGTGGGCTTGCCCATGTCATGCTCCAGATCTGGTCGCCAGCAAAGATATTTACTATAGCGGCGGACCCCGGGCGCGGTCAACCGTCGGAGGCCCCGGTGGCAACGACGGTGGCCGCTGGCCGGCCGCACACCCGGCGGGGTGGACCTTCCTCTTGCGCGGCCCGTGCCGGACCCCGCTTCGGTTGACTTATCCACAGGCGGCCTCTAGTCTCTTCCGGCGGATCGGGGGCGGTCCGCCGACGGTTCCTTGCCGCACGGTTCCGTATGGTGCCACGCCGCCGGTCTTCGCGGGTTGCCGGGATCTTCCCGGCCCACGTAGCCACGCCCTGCCACCCGACGAGATGGAGCTGACCGCCGCGGAGGCGTGGGCACGCATTCTGGAGCGTGCCCGCCCCCTGCTTCCCGAACAGAACTTCCGCATCTGGCTCGAGCAGACCGAGCCCGTGGCCCTCTCACAGGACCAGCTCACCGTGGCCGCCGGCAGCGAATTTGCCGCCGATTGGATCGAGGACCACTACGGCGAGCTCCTGGGAGAGATAGCGGAGCGTGTGTTCGGCGAGCCCGTGGGGATCACCTTCCGGCACGAGCCGGCCGGCGAAGACGGCACGAGCCCGGGCGCCCAGCAGGCCCAGGAACTCGGTCAGGCCACAGCGCAGACCGGCGCCGCCGCAGGTACCGCTCAACAGCCGGGAGCCCCACCTGCTCCGGCCGCTGCGGGCGGCATGGCCGAGCTACGTGACGCGGCCGCACAACCGGCGCCGGGGGATGGAGCGCGGCGCGTGCCCGCCGTCGCTTTCGGATCCCCGCTGAACGAGCGCTATTCCTTCGAGCGCTTCGTGGTGGGCAGCAACAACCAGCTGGCCGCCGCCGCCTGCCGGGCCGTTTCCGAAGCCCCCGCGCGCATGTACAACCCGCTCTTCATCTACGGCGGCGTGGGGCTGGGCAAGACGCACCTCATGCACGCCATCGGGCACGCGCTCCTGATCCGCTTCAGCGAGCGCCGCGTGGCCTACATCTCGAGCGAGCGCTTCACCAACGACCTCATCTCCTCCATCCAGGAGGGGCGCATGTCCGACTTCCGGCGCCGCTACCGGGAGATCGATCTGCTCCTCATTGATGACGTCCAGTTCCTGGGGGAGAAGGAGCGCACGCAGGAGGAGTTCTTCCACACGTTCAACGCGCTGCACGACGCCAAGCGGCAGATCGTCATGACGAGCGACCGGCCCCCCAAGGAGATCCCGGGGCTGGAGGAGCGCCTGGTCTCGCGCTTCGAGTGGGGGCTGGTCACGGACATCAAGCCGCCGGACCTGGAGACGCGCGTGGCCATCCTGCGCAAGAAGGCCGAGGATGACGCCATCGAGCTGGATGATGACATCCTGGACTTCATTGCGCGCAACTGCCGCTCCAACGTGCGCGAGCTGGAGGGCGCCGTGATCAAGCTGCTAGCTTATGCATCACTCACGCGCCGCGAGATCACACCGGAGCTGACGCGGGAGGCGCTCGGCGGTGTGCTGGGTGCGCCGGAGCGCAACGCCGAACTCTCGCCGCAGCTCATCCGCGAGCGCGTGGCTACGGCCTGGGGTGTGTCGGTGGACGGTCTGGCATCCAAGAAGCGCACCAAGGAGCTCACGGTGCCCCGCCAGGTGGCCATGTACCTCATTCGCGAGTTGCTGGACGTACCGCTCGTGGAGATCGGCAAGCTGTTCGGCGGCCGTGATCATTCCACGGTGATCCACTCCATCAACAAGGTGGAGGAAGACGTCCTGCAGAATGATGACTTCCGCGCGCGTGTGAACGGTCTGCGCACCGATCTGAGGGGTTGAGATGTCCCGTCCCGCCATGGCGCCGGAGGGGCCGAAAAGGCAGGCTGAAAACGCTGTGGATGGGGTGTGGACAAGCCGCCGGCTGTCCACACCGCCGGGCGGGCTGTGGAGACTGTGGAGAGCCGGCGTGTGTCACCCACACGGTTCCCACACGGCCCGCGGAGCGCGGAGCCGGTGGAGGGCAGCGGAAAGTGGCGCGTTGGACGGACTTGTCCACGAATCCACAGCCCCTATTACTACTACGAATATTACATCTCTATTAAAGGCAGTGTAGTTTGCTGTGGAGTACGCGCCCCGGACGGCCCACCGGGAAGGCATACGGAGCGCGGGGCAGCACGGGCTCGCACGCCAACACGAGGGTTTCATGAGACTCAAGATCACACGGGACAACCTGCAGCAGGGTCTGGCCGCCGTGGCCGCCAGCATCCCCACACGCACCACGCTCCCGGTGCTGTCCAACATCCTCCTGGAGGTCGGGCCCGACAGCGTGGCCATGAGCGGGACGGATCTGGACATTGCGGTGAGCGTGCGCGTTCCGGCCGAGGTGGAGGAGGAGGGCGCCCTCACCGTGCCCGCCAAGAAGCTCCAGGAGCTCGGTCGAGAGCTTCCGGAACACCCTGTCCGCATGAGCACCAAGGGTGACCGTCTGGAGCTCACCTGCGGCCGCGCGTCGTTCAAGCTGAATGGCATGCCAAGGGACGAGTTCCCGACCTTCCCCACGGTGGACTTCACCGATAGCTGGAAGGTTTCCGGTAAAGTACTCCACGAGCTCATCCGGCAGGTGGCCTTTGCTGTTTCCACCGAGGAGAGCCGGCCCATCCTGAACGGGGTGCTCTGGCAGCTCAGTGAGGAAGGCATGCGCATGGTGGCCACCAACGGGCACCGGCTGGCCACCCTGGCCGTACGCACGGACTCGGCGGGCGCGCCCAAGGCCGATCTCATCGTACCGCCCAAGGCGCTCGACCAGGTGACGCGCCTCTTCAGCGCCGAGGATGAGGTGGAGGTGGCCCGTAGTGAGAATCACCTGGCCTTTCGCAAGGAGGGGGTGGAGGTCTACACGCGGCTTATCGAGGGGCCGTATCCCAACTACGACCAGGTCATCCCCAAGGACAACGACCGCGTGGCCACGGCCGCCAAGAGCAGCTTCCAGCAAGCGCTGCGGCGCATGGCCGTGGTGGCCAGTGACCAGACGCATCGCGTGCGCTTATCCTTCACCTCCGGCACCGTTCGCTTCAGCGTGGAGACGCCCGATCTGGGGGAGGCGCATGAGGATCTCGAGGTGGATTACACCGGCGATCCCATGGACATAGGGTTCAATGCCGCCTACCTGCTGGAGGTGATGCGCTACATGCCCTCGGATGACGTCAAGCTGTCCTTCAAGGCACCCGAGCGCGCCGCCATCATGCAGCCCGCGAACAACGGTGAGGACGGCCATGACTATCTCTGCCTGGTCATGCCGCTCCGCCTGCTGGAGTAGCCATGGCCGACCGGGACATCCCCTACGAGATCCTGCGTCCCTTCACCCTGCCGGTGGCGGCCGTCACCGTCTCGGCACGCGGCGAGTGGAACGGGCTGATCGTGAACAGCGCGCAGCGGGCTTCACTGGTGCCGCACGTGCCGCGCCTGTCCCTCTACATTTCGAAGCCCAACGCCTCGCATGACATCCTCATGCGCAGCGGCCTCTTCGGCGTGCACCTGCTGCGGCGCGACCAGTTCGACCTGATCGAGAGGCTGGGGCTGCGCAGTCGCCGCGAGGATGCGGACAAGATGACGGGGCTGAAGTGGGTCCCCGGGGAGACGGGGCTCCCGCTCCTGGAGGACTGCATTGCCGGATTCGAGTGCCGGGTGGTCAACGCCATGGACGCTGGCGCCGCCACGTTCTTCCTGGGAGAAGTGGTGTCCGTGCACCACGGTCGGGAGGGGGAGATCATGACCAGTGACTTCTTCCGGGACAACGCGCCGGAGCGTATCCGGAGCGTCTACGCCGAACGGCTGAAGCAGGCCCAGGAATACCTGGCGCCGCTGGCTGAGACCATTGAGCCGGACCGCTGGAGCGGACCCACGGACCCCGTTTAAGCTTTAAGCGACGACCCCACGCACGTTACCGGCGTACTTCGTTCACACCGGATCCGTCAGCAGTTCCGTCACGTTGAAGAGCGCCGCCACCTTGTGGCCCGCCTCCTCGAGCGCCTGCCGGCCGCCTTCACCGCGGTCCACCACCGCCAGCACGCCGAGCACCTGGCCGCCGGCTTCCCGTACCGCGTCGATGGCGCGTAGCGCGCTGCCGCCCGTGGTGATGACGTCCTCTACCACCACCACGGCGCAGCCCCCCCCGAAGCAGCCTTCGATCAACCGCCCCTGGCCGTGCTCCTTGGGCGCCTTGCGCACCGTGAAGGCGTCCAGCCCCCGGCCCGCCACAGCCGCGGCGTGGGCAATGGCATAGGCCACTGGATCGGCACCCAGGGTGAGCCCGCCCACCGCGCGCGGCCGCCACCCCATTTCGTCCAGCGTGGCCAGGCCCAGCCGCCCCACCAGGAGGAGACCCGCCCCCGACATGGTGGTCAGGCGCGCATCCACGTAGAAGCTGGACTTCTTACCGCTCGCCAGCGTGAAGTCTCCGGAATGGACGGATCGGAGGCGAAGCAGCTCCGCCAGCTTGAGCCGATCGCTCGTCGTGGTCGCTTCGCTCATGCTTCCGTCTCCCGCGGCTCCCGCCACAGCTCGGTCCGGCCCGCGCCGAAGCCCTCCAGGTCATCCCGCGCCTGGCGGATTTCGGGCCGGGCGGGGAGGTCCCCCTCCTCTTGCCATTCCACGAATTCCAGCCACAGCCCCGGTTCGTCCGCGTGACGGAAGATCCAGGCCCGACCCCCGGCGCCCTCTACCGCCGCCCGCACCCGGTTCCAGGCGCGCAGGTAGTGCGTGCTCGCGGGGGCGCCCACCGGACGGCGGGTGGCCAGCAGCTGACGAACCGATCCGTGGGTCATGCGGGAATAGTGGCAGACTGGCGCATCTTCGCAAGGTGACTACCTTGGCCCGTCCATGACGAATCACGCCTTCGATCGCGAGCGCATGCGCAGGGAAGTGGCGGCCGGCCTCGGCCGCACGCCCCGCGAGATCTCGCCCAAGTATTTCTACGACGAGCGCGGCTCCCGCCTCTTCGACGAGATCACCCGGCTCGACGAATACTACCCCACGCGCACCGAACGGGAGCTGCTCGAGCGCTTTTCCACCGTCTGGATCACGGGCGTAAGACCTCACTGCCTCGTCGAGCTCGGTGCGGGCAGCGCCGACAAGACCCGCATCCTGCTGGACGCCATGCACGCGGCCGGCACGGCCGAGCTCTACGTACCGGTGGACATCAGCGCCGACTACCTGGAGGACGTGGCGGCGGGTGTGGACCGCGCCTATCCGGAGCTCGAGGTGCGCCCGGCCGTGGCGGATCTCACCGGGGAGCTGGCTCTGGACGGCGCCCTGCCACGCCCCCTGGTGGTGGCCTTCCTGGGCAGCACTCTCGGCAACTTCGACCGGGAGGCGGCGGGAGGCCTGCTGCGGCGGGTCAGGGCGCTGCTCCGCCCCGGGGACCGGTTCCTGCTGGGCCTGGACCTGGTGAAGCAGCCCGCCGTGCTGGAGGCGGCCTACAACGATGCGGATGGTGTCACGGCCGCGTTCAACCTGAACGTGCTGGACGTGCTGAACCGGGAACTCGGGGCGGACTTCCGACCGGAGGCCTTCCGCCACCACGCTTTCTGGAATGCGGAGGAAAGCCGCATCGAGATGCACCTGGTGACGGACCAGCCGCAGACGGTGTCCATCCCCGGCGTGGGGACCGTTGAATTCGCCGCGGGCGAGCACCTGCGCACGGAGATCTCACGCAAGTTCAACCGCCCGGGCGTGGAAGCCATGCTGGCCGCGGCCGGCCTGCGCCTGGTGCGCTGGGAAACCGACGTTCGTGACTGGTTCGCCCTGGCCGTGGGCGCGCCCGCCTGATCAGGCGCGGCGCTGCGTGCGTGGCTTCAGGGCCGGTAGGAGAGCGCCAGGTAGAAGCTGCCGAAGCGCGAGCGCCGAGCGGAGTCCGTGATCTCCATGCCGCCGCCGAGGCGGGCGCTCATGCCGGGAATCAGCCACTCCAGCCGGGCGTCGTCGGCAAAGAAGGTCTTCTCCGCCCCAATCACCACGGTCAGGTGGTCTCCCGAAGGGTAGGTCCGGGTGGCCCAGACGTATGCCGTGGGAAGCCCGAAAATGGCGTAGTCCACACGCGCGGCCGCCATGCGCTCGCCACCGCGCGCCGCCGCTTCGAGCGCCGGCATGGGTACCTGCTGGGCCGCCGCGTCGGGATCCAGCAACGGCGAAGCGGGTCCGCCCACGCTGAAGTGCTCGAAGGGATCCGGTGAGCCGAGCAGGGCGCCCCCCACTACCGTGGCGCGAAAATGACCCGCGTTTTCCGCCCGCGCCTCCAGGCCTACCGCAGCCTGCAGGCGCAGCCAGCGGTCCCCACCCGTCCAACCCGCCTCCGTGCGGGCGCGGGAGAACAATGCCAGGTGGAGGGCCCCCACGTCGAAGTTCCGCTGCAGTCCACCCCTGCCGAAGGCGGTGGCCCGGCTGGCGTTGCCTCGCTCGGCGCTCAGATGGCCCAGTGTGATCCCGGCGGCGATCGTGGTGCCCCGTCCAACTCCCGGGCCATCGCCCGCTCGCACCAGGGCACCCGCGTAGGTCATGTCCAGATCGGGCGCCGCATACCCCGGCATCCCCGTCCGGGACGGCCGCTGCTCGACCACGAAGCCGTGCACGGTGAGGTTGGGTAGCCGGTCGCGCCACACCACCGTGGTGCTGGCACCCCGCCAGACCTCGCCCCTGCCCAGGGCGCCATCCAGACTCCACGTCAGGCGGCGCAGCAGATCCCGGTTGCGGAAGGTCAGGGTGAGCAGGGAGGCCTCCGGGCCGTGCACCACACCGGGCAGCAGATCCTGGAGCCGTGTTCCCCGGCCGTAGGGCCGCGAGGGTGGGGCGGTAGCCACCGCCAGCTCCGGCAGCGGCCGCGTGCGCGCCGGCACGGCGGGGGCCAGACTGCTGGGCAGGGTCACGCCGCGCCCCGCCGGCCGCTCGCGCATGGAGACACGGCGCAGGTCCAGACCCTCCGGGTGGAGGGCCATGAAGAGGACCGCGTCGTCGGGTGTGGGGATGGGCCAGAACGCGCCCGTGATGAGCCGGGTGAGTGGCTGCTCGCCGCCGGTCGCGGGATTCAGCAGGGTCACGTTGGCCACGCCCCCCGCCTCCGAGACCACCAGCAGACGGTCCGGGCCGGCAAAGGCCGGATCGTAACGGTTCACGCCGTCCACGGGATCCACGTACCGGAGCTCGCCGCCGGCGGGATTCACGAGGGCAATGCGCGCCCGCCCCTCCACCTGCACTCCTACCACGATCGACTGCCCATCCGGCGCCCAGCGAGGGCGCGCCAGAATGCGCTCGGGGGAGCCGGTGGCCAGCCGCACCACCGTGCCGGTGGCCAGGTCCACGCGCACCAGGTCCGTGATGCCTCCCGTCATGCGCACGCCCACCGCGCTCCGGCCGTCGGGCGAGGGATCGGCTTCGCGCACGCCGGCGCCGTGTGTGATACGCGTGACTTCCCCGGTGCGCCAACCCCAGAGAAAGAGGTCGTGTACCTGGCCGTGCGGCTCCACCGGGGCCTGGCGCGCCAGCAGTACCCGCTCTCCGTCCGGCATGAAGCGCGGCGATTCGTGCCCGCGCCCGGCCTCGGGGCTCAGGGCCTCGAGCAGGGACAGGTCAGCCGCACGCCGCAGCTCGATGCGCGGCGCCCCGTCCGCGGGGCGTATGGCCAGGGCCAGGAGCGCGCCGTCGGCGGAGAGCGCCGGATCGCCCGCCTCAGTCCCGTCCAGGCGCCAGTTGAAATGGTGCAGGTGCTCCCCTTCGTGCAGTCCCCCCGACGCGATCACCTCCACCGCCAGCGCGGCGCGCTGACTGACGGCCTGTCTGAACCACTCGTAGTGCAGCGCGGCGGGCGCGCCGAACACCTCCTCGAAAGCGGTGTCGAAGTCCG
This sequence comes from Gemmatimonadota bacterium, assembly GCA_040905425.1. Lineage (GTDB taxonomy): Bacteria > Gemmatimonadota > Gemmatimonadetes > Longimicrobiales > RSA9 > JBBDRO01. The sequence goes on from JBBDRO010000019.1 coordinate 37,410, forward strand.
GGCCGCCGGGTTCGGCCAGGCGCAGGAGGAGTGTGGTGATGGCATCGTCTCCGGCGCTGGCGAGCAGGTGCTCCAGGAAGGCGGCGCCCACCAGGTAGGCCATGTTGGCACCCAGGAACTCCTCCGAGAAGTTCATGGCCGCGTACGTGGGCATGCGGCCGGCGGCGCCCCAGGTGCGCAGCACCGCCGCCCGGAACACCGAGGCCGCAGCGTTGCTGCCCGTCAGACGCGCCTCCACCAGCGTTGCGAACCCCTCCGTAAGCCAGCGCGGCGCCTTGCCGGCGATCGGGCCGATGCGGAACGGCCGCAACCATTCCAGCAGACCGCTGCCGCTGCCGCCCGCTACGGCGCTCTGCACGGCGTGCGTCAGCTCGTGCGCCGCCAGCACCTCCGGCCACGCCCTGCCGGCCACCGTCCAGCGTGGCTCCATGGGCGTGGGATCGAGCATCATGATGGGACCCGACAGGAAGGGCAGGACCTGGCCGCCGGGGGTGTTGCCGGCGTCATCCACGATGATGGTCATGGGCGCGTCCGGGGAGAAGCCCACCTCCCGGGTCACGGCGTCATAGAGACCATCCATGCGGGCGGCCAGCCACTCGGTCCAGCGCTCCACGTCCGCCGTGTAGAGCACGCGGAAATGGTCGGTCTCGAGCCTGCGCCACTCCGCGTGGGGGGGCGCCAGCTGCGCCAGCTGTGCGTGCCCCGCCGCCGGCAGGCACAGGAATGCCGCCAGGACGGCCGGCAACACCCGGACCGTGGTTCGACTCAAGGGTTGCCGGCTATCTGCTCCACCAGTTCCGCGTTGGTCTTGGTGCGCCGCATGCGGGCCAGCAGCTGCTCCATGGCCTCGGGTGAGGACATGTCCGAAAGATCCCGGCGCAGCAAACGCGCGGCGGTGAGCCCCTGCTCCGAGAAAAGCAGTTCTTCGCGGCGCGTGGCGCTGGGGTTGATGTCGATGGCCGGCCAGATGCGTCGATCGGCCAGCTCACGGGAGAGCACCAGTTCGCTGTTGCCCGTCCCCTTGAACTCCTCGAAGATGACGTCATCCATGCGCGAGCCCGTCTCGATCAGCGCGGTGGCGATGATGGTGAGCGAGCCACCACCCTGCTCCGGATCGATCTTGCGGGCGCTGCCGAGGAAGCGCTTGGGCTTGTCCAGCGACGTGGCGTCCAGGCCGCCCGTAAGCGTCTTGCCGCTGCCGCGCTCGGACGTGTTGTAGGCGCGGGCCAGGCGCGTGATGGAGTCCAGAATGATCACCACGTCCTCGCCCAGCTCGGCCCGGCGCCGGGCGCGCTCGAGCGTCATTTCGGCAATGGCCACGTGCCGGTCCGCCGGGTAGTCGAAGCTGGACGCGATCACCTCACCGTAGCCGCACATCTCCATCTCGGTGACTTCCTCAGGCCGCTCGTCCACCAGCAGGATGAACACGGAGGCCTGCGGATAGTTCTTGACGATCCCCTCGGCCACGGCCTGCAGGACCATGGTCTTGCCCGCCTTGGCCGGTGCCACGATGAGTGCGCGCTGGCCCTTGCCGAGCGGACAGATCAGATCGATGACCCGGTTGGTATAGTCGGTCTTGCCGTTCCGCTCCAGTCCACACTCCAGGACGAGATGTTCGTTCGGATGCTGGGCACTCAGCCGGTTGAACTCGGAGCGCCGCGCCACCTCGTCCGGCGGGTGTCCGTTGACCAGGTCCAGGCGGGCGAGCGGCGGATTCTTGCCCCGCCCGGGGGACTGTCCGGCCTCGCCCCACAGCTCGTCGCCGGTACGCAGGCGGAACTTCTGGATGAGCTTGCGGTCCACGTAGATGTCGTCGTCGCCAGGCAGATAGCCGGCGTCCCGTCGGCGGATGAAGGCCGCGCCGCTGGAAGTGATGTCGAGAACCCCGAGGGGTGCTTCGTTGCTCACGCTGTTTGTCTCTTCGTTTGAGATGAGAAGCCTCCGCCCCGTCGCCCCACGCGCGGCTGCGCGTGGAGCGGGCCTCAGGCGCCATCGCCTGGGGTTGGTGTCCCGCACTGGGACACTGGGCGGGGTGTGTGCGGGCCGACGCGGTAGCGCCGGACCGGCCGGCGGGGCATTCAGCAAGCCTCGCGCCGGCCCCGTCCACGCCGCTCATTGCCGAGCGGTGGACGGGCGGATCGCCACACATGCGATCCGCTGGCAATGTGGGGGTGGGAGGCGCCGCGAGTGGGGCCGCCAGGGCGGCGAGAACAGCGCTCCCGTAGCGACGCGAGGCGCCGCCGGTACAACGAGATCAATCTAGCGGCCCCGCTACCTCCCCGCCACCTCGTACTCCTCCATGGGCGGGCAGGCGCACACCAGATTGCGGTCCCCCGCGGCGCTCTCCACCAGCCCCACCGCCGGCCAGAACTTGCTCTCCCGCGTCCACGGCGCCGGGTAGGCCGCGCGCTCCCGTCCGTACGGATGCGTCCACTCGTCGGCAATGACCATGTCCGCGGTGTGCGGCGCGTTCTTGAGCAGGTTGTCCTGCTTGTCGGCGCTGCCCTCCTCGATCTCCCGGACCTCCTCCCGGATGGCAATGAGCGCGTCGCAGAAGCGGTCCACCTCCGCCCGGGACTCGCTCTCCGTGGGCTCGATCATGAGCGTTCCCGGCACAGGGAAGGAGACCGTGGGCGCGTGGAAGCCGTAGTCCATGAGCCGCTTGGCAATGTCCGTGGCGTCCACGCCGGTGGCCGCCTTGAGCGGCCGCGGGTCGATGATGCACTCGTGCGCCACGCGGCCGTTGCGGCCGGTATAGAGCACGGGGTAGTGGTCCTTCAGCCGGTGCGCCATGTAGTTGGCGTTCAGGATGGCCACCTCGGTGGCCCGCGTGAGTCCGCCCGGTCCCATCATGCGGATGTAGGCCCATGAGATGGGCAGGATCGACGCGCTGCCCCAGGGGGCGGCCGAGACGGCGCCGCTGGCCTGCTCGTGCTCGAGCGGCACCACGCCGTGACCCGGCAGGTAGGGCGCCAGGTGCGCCGCTACGCCGATCGGTCCCATACCCGGTCCCCCGCCGCCGTGCGGGATGCAGAACGTCTTGTGCAGGTTCAGGTGGCAGACGTCGGCGCCGATGTCCCCCGGGCGGGAGAGACCCACCATGGCATTCATGTTGGCGCCGTCCATGTAGACCTGTCCGCCGTGCTCGTGCACCACGGCGCAGACGCTGCGGATGCTCTCCTCGAAGATGCCGTGCGTGGAGGGGTAGGTGACCATGAGCGCGGCCAGGTCGGCGGCGTGCTTGTCCGCTTTGGCGCGCAGATCCTCCACGTCGATGTTGCCGTCCTCGTCCGAGCGGACCACCACCACCTTCATCCCCGCCATCACGGCGCTGGCCGGATTGGTGCCGTGCGCCGACTGGGGAATGAGGCACACGTTGCGGTGGCCCTCGTCCCGGCCGTCGTGGTACGCGCGGATGACCAGCAGCCCGGCATACTCCCCCTGCGAGCCGGCGTTGGGCTGCAGGGAGACCTTCGCGAACCCGGTGATGCTGGAGAGCCAGGCGTCGAGCTGGTCGAAGAGCTCCGTGTAGCCGCGCGCCTGGTCCCGCGGCACGAACGGGTGCAGCCGGGAGAAGCCGGGCCAGGACACCGGCAGCATCTCCGTGGCCGCGTTCAGCTTCATGGTGCAGGAGCCCAGCGGGATCATGGAGTGCACCAGCGAGAGGTCCCGGCTCTCGAGCTTGTGGATGTAGCGGAGCATCTCCGTCTCGGAGCGATAGCGGTGGAAGACCGGGTGCGTCAGGAAGGCGCTCTCCCGCGCGTGCTCGGCGGGCAACTCCTGGCCCACTTCCTGGGCCAGCTCCACGGCGCGCGGCGCGGCGGCGCCGAAGGCGGCCAGCACGTCATCCACGTCGGCGGCGCCCACGGTCTCGTCGAACGCAATGCAGAGGTCCTCCCGCCCGAGGGGGCGCAGGTTGATGCCGCGCTCCCGCGCCGCGCCCAGAATGGCCTCCCGCCGCCCGCCGGCGTCCACGCGCACCGTATCGAAGAAGGGCGTGTCGGTCACCTCGAAGCCCAGTTCCCGGAGTCCGGCCGCCAGCACCAGCGCGTGACGCCGCACGCCGCGCGCGATGCGCTTGAGACCCTCCGGGCCATGGTAGACCGCGTAGAAGCCCGCCATGACGGCCAGCAGCACCTGCGCCGTGCAGATGTTGCTGGTGGCCTTCTCCCGGCGGATGTGCTGCTCGCGCGTCTGCAGTGCCATGCGCAGCGCCGGCTTGCCGCGCGCGTCACGGGAGACGCCGATGATGCGTCCCGGCAGCTGTCGCTTGTATTCGTCCCGGGTGGCCATGAAGGCCGCGTGCGGGCCGCCGTAGCCCATGGGAACGCCGAAGCGCTGCGTGCTGCCCACCACCACGTCGGCGCCCCATTCTGCCGGCGCTTCGAGCAGCGTGAGCGCCAGCAGGTCCGCGGCCACGGTCACCACTGCACCGCCGGCGTGCGCCTGCTCCACGAAGCCGCGGTAGTCGTGCAGCGCGCCGTCGGTGGCGGGGTACTGGATGAGCGCGCCGTACACCTGCTCGGTGAAGTCGAAGGTGGCGTGGTCCCCCACCACCACGTCGATGCCCACGGCGCGCGCGCGCGTCCGTACCACGTCGATGGTCTGCGGGTGGCAGCGCTCGGAGACAAAGAACGTCTCGCGGCCCTCCTTGCCCTGGAGCGCGTAGCACATGGTCATGGCCTCGGCCGCCGCCGTGGCCTCGTCCAGCAGCGAGGCGTTGGCAATGGGCAGCCCCGTCAAATCGATGACCACGGTCTGGAAGGTCAGCAGCGCCTCCAGGCGCCCCTGCGCGATCTCCGCCTGATAAGGCGTGTAGGCCGTGTACCATGCCGGGTTCTCGAAGACCTTGCGCAGGATCACCGAGGGCGTGATGGTGCCGTGGTAGCCCATGCCCAGGTAGGAGCGGAAAACCTGGTTTCGCTCCGCCATGGCGCGCAGTTCGCGCAGCGTTTCGAACTCGCTGGCGGCACCGGGCACGTCCAGCGTCCCGTTGAAGCGGATGGTGGCGGGAATGGCGTCATCCACGAGATCGGCAAGGGAGGCGTAGCCGAGCTCCTCCAGCATGGCGGCAATGTCCCCCTCACCGGGCCCATTGTGCCGGCGCTCAAAGGAGATGCCGGTGCCGGGCTCCGTCCTGGTCAGCGTTTTCATGGCTCCGTCTGGGCCTGGGTGAATCCGGGTCTAGCCAGATGATTCTAATGCGTCGGCGCGGCGCTGAACATGGCCCGCACCACGCGCATTTCTCAAGCGACGATCCCCGAGCCGGCACCCGTCCCATGCGCCAACTTCACGCTCTCATCCCGCTCCTGGCGGCGCTCGGCGCCGCCCCGGCGGCGGCGCAAGCGCCCCCGCCGCTGGTGGTGGACACGCTGGCGCCGGGCCTCTACCGCATCGCCGGCCCGCCGGACGGCAGCGTGCTCGTGTGGCGCGCTGCGGAGGGGCCCGTGGTGGTGGATGGCCTCTCGCCCGCCCGCGCGGCGGCGCTGGACAGCCTCGTGCGCGCGCTGGCGGGCGGACCGCCGCGCGTGCTCGTCAATACGCACTACCACGAGGACCACCGCGGCCTGAACGCCCGCGCCAACGCCGCGGGCGCGCGCACCCTGGCGCACCCCCGCGCCATCCGCGAGATGCGCCGGGACACCACCATCACCGAGCTGGACTGGCGGCGCACCGCCGCGCCGGCCGCGGCACTCCCGCGCGAGGCGGTGGCGGACAGTGTGGTGCTCGGCGCGGGCGCGGAGCGCATGGTGGTCTTCGCGGTGGCGCCGGCGCATACGGGCGGGGACCTCATGGCCTGGCTGCCCGGCCCCGACGTGCTGCACACCGGTGACGTGGTGGAGATGGGCGCGTTCCCGTTCGTGGATCGCTGGGCGGGGGGCGGCATCGATGGCTTGATCGCCGGGGTGGGGATGGTGCTGGAGCGCGCCGGGCCGGCCACGCGCATCGTGCCTGGACACGGGCCGGTGGTGAACCGTACGCGGGTCCGTGCCTACCGGGACATGCTCGTCATGTTGCGTGAGCGGGTGATCCGTACCATGGCGGGGGAGGACGTGGACGCGGTGCTGGCCGATCCGCGGGTGGCGGGGCTGGTGCCGGAATGGGGCAGCGCCAATCAGCTACGCTACTTCGTCACCGCGCTGCACGCGGAGCTCATCCGCCGCTGACACGCGGCCGGTCGGTCAGCGTCTCCACTCCTCCACGAAGATGGCTGCCTGGAGCTGCAGCGGCGCCGCCAGGAACGGCGCCAGCGGCATGGGTTGGCTGGGCAGCGCCCCCACGAACAGCCACACCGCCGCGCCGAGCAACGAGGACGCGGCGGAGGCCGCCAGCAGGCTGCCTGGTGAGGGATTGGCAATGTGCACGCCGAGCGGAATGAGCAGCGCGCCGCCCACCATGGCGCCGCCCGCACCGCGGTCCCGGCGGCAGTCCTTCGTGCAGTTCCGGCCCGCTGTGGCGCTTCCCATCGTGGTGCCCGCCAGCATGCCGATGACGCCCAGGAAGAACCCGGAGCCGGTCATGCCGGCCATGGGGCTCTCATCCGGATCCTGAAAGGACAGGGTCACCGGCCCGGTCACCGGGACCGGTGCCAGGAGCGCCGCCGCGCGCGGGGAGGGAGCCCAGCGCGTGGCGCTCTCCTGCGCCCGCGCCGCCCCGGGAGTGAGCACGCCCGCGAGCAACATACCCGCGAGCAGCACGCCCGCGCCGGGGAGTGTTCGAAGCGCAGCAACAGACCTTGGCTCTCTCATGGAGTGTGCCCCGATAGCGGTGAGTGGCGGCAGGGGAGCTGGGCGCCGATCCTGAAATCTGACCGGCACGGGGCGGTGCCACAAGGAGAGCGCCGCCGAGCGGCCCCCGGAAACCTGGCCGCGCATACTTCCTGCAACCGGGCCGCCCCATGCCTTCCAAGGAGCAGGATGAGCGGACGTACCGGAGCGGCCGGACCAGCGGCGCCAGCTCCCGTGGCCGGCGCGGCGGCCGCGCTGCGGCGCGCCCCGTAAGACGCGCGGGTGGCGTACGGCGCGTCGGCGCGTATCGACGGGCGGCGCAGCGCCGCCTGAAGTCCTTCCGTCAGGGCTCCGTACTGGCGGTGGGCATCACCGGGCTGGCGCTCCTGCTGATCGGGGAGCCCGGCGCCTCGCAGGATTCGGTGGCGGCCGACCCCGCGCGCTCCGTGGAGGAGGCCACCGGCACCGTGCGGGAGCTGGTGCTGGGCGCCTGGGGCATCCTGCCCAAGGTGGCCATCGCGCTGGGCGTGCTGCTGCTGGCCGGAGTGCTGTCGTGGCTGGTGCGGCGCCTGCTGCGCGCCACCTTCGGCCGCTTCGAACAGGCCGACGCGGCGGCCGCGCTGACGGCGGTGATCATCTGGGTGCTGGCCATTGCCGCGGCGCTCAGCATCGTGGCGGGTGACGCGCGCGCGCTCATCGGCTCGGTGGGGCTGGTGGGGCTGGCGCTGTCCTGGGCGCTGCAGGGTCCCATCGAGAGCTTCACGGCCTGGCTGCTGAACTCCTTCAAGGGCTACTACCGGCCAGGGGACCGCATTGCCGTGGGAGAGGTCTTCGGGGACGTCTACCGCATCGACATCCTGACCACCACGGTGTGGGAGTCCGGCGGCGCCGGGAAGGCGGTGCAGGCGGCGCAGCCGACGGGCGCGCTGATCACCTTCCCGAATTCCGAGCTGCTGCGGGCCAACGTGATCAACTACACGCGGGACTTCCCCTACGTATGGGACGAGGTGGTGGCCGGCGTGGCCAACGAGAGTGATCTGGTGTACACGCGCCGCGTGGTGACGGAGATCGCGCGGCAGGTGGTGGGTCCCGTCATGCACGAGCCGGCGCGCCAGTACCGTGAGCTCCTGGAGCGCAGCGGGCTGCACATGGACGTGGCGGAGGAGCCCGAGGTCTACATGGCGCCCACGGACGCATGGATGAACGTGGTGGTGCGCTACCTGGTGCCCGCCCGGGAGCGCCGGCGCTGGTCCAGCACCCTGCATCAGGCGCTGGCCCGCGGCATGGGCGCGCCGGAGCACCGCGGCCGCATCCTGGCCGCCTACCCACGCACCGTGGTCCAGCACGTGGATCCGGCGGGCCCGGACGGCGCGATCGCCGCGGGGAGCTGACGCGCGAGCCGCCTTGGCGCCCGCGTGGTCGGGCGTTTAGCTTGCAGCCAGAATGCCTCCCCAGTGGAATGCGGAAATCCGGCGACGGGCCTATGGCTTCGGTGTCACCACGGTGGCGCTGCTGGCCGGGGCCGTGCTGCTGCGTGGCACCGCAGGCACTTCGGGGCCCACGTTCCACGCGCTGGTGGAGATCCTGGCCACCGTGCTGGCGCTGCTGGCCGGCGCGCTGGCGCTGGTGCGCTACCAGTCGCGCCGCGACGATCTCATCCTGCTGGTGGGCGCGGGCCTGCTGGGCGCGGCGTTGCTCGACGCCTACCATGCGCTGGTCACCACGCCCATGGTGGTGGGAGCGGGCCGCCTGACGCTGAACGCCGTCTCACCCTGGAGCTGGCTCTCCTCCCGTCTCTATCTGTCGGTCTTCTTGCTGCTCAGCGTGCTGGCCTGGAGCCGCCAGGAGAGCGCCCCGGATGGTGCGCGCGTGGCGCGGTCCACGGTGTACGGCGCCATGGCCATCCTGGCCTCGGCCAGCTTTCTGATCTTTGCCCTGCTGCCGTTGCCGCGCGCGCTCCATCCCGAGCTCTTTCTCCATCGGCCGCAGGAAGTGGTTCCGGGGATTCTTTTCCTTGCCGCCCTGGTCCTGCACGTGCGCGATGGCGGCTGGCGCTACAACGCCTTTTCCTTCTGGTTTGCCCTCGCGCTGCTGCTGGGCGCCGGCGTGCAGCTCCTGTACATGCCGTTTTCCGCCACACTCCACGACCGCTGGTACGACGCGGCCCACGTGCTGAAGGCGGCCAGCTACGGCGCGGTCCTCACCGGCCTGATGAAGAGCGTCTTCTACACGTATCGGCTGCTCGAGGAGAGCACCGTCGAACTGGCCACCGCAAACGAGCAACTGCAGGCGGAGGTGCGGGTGCGGCAGGCCGCCGAGGCACAGGTGCTGGAGCGCGAGGAGCGGCTCACCGACCTGCTGGACCACGCGCACGACCTCATCCAGATCACGGGGCCGCACGGGCGCATCCAGTATACGAACGACGCCTGGCAGCGCACGCTGGGCTACCCGGCGGCCGAGGCCACGGGCATGAACATCCTGGACCTGGTGGATGCCGATCGGCGGGCGGCCGCCGCGGCCGCCTTCCAGCGCGCGCTCGGCGGCGATGACGTGCCCGACATCGAGACCGTCCTGGTCAGTCGGGACGGTCGGCGGGTCACCGTGGTGGGGGGCATCAACTGCCGCTTCGAGAACGGCCGGCCGGTGGCCACGCGGGCCATCTTCCGGGACGTTACCGAGGCCAAGCGGGCGGGGCGCGAGCTGGAGATCGAGAAGACCTACCTGGAGCGTCTTTTCGAGCATGCGCCGGAGGCCATTGTCCTCATGGACGGGGACGAGCGCATCACCCGCATCAACGCCGAGTTCACCCGCATGTTCGGCTACACCCCTGGGGAGGCGCTCGGGCGCAACCTGGGGGAGCTGATCGTTCCGGACGAGGCCCGCTCGAGTGCCACCGAGGCCACCCGCCAGGTGAGCGGCGGTGAGACGGTGAGCTTCGAGTCGGTGCGCCGCCACAAGGACGGCCGCCGCGTGGAGGTCTCCGTGCTGGGCACGCCTATCGACCTGGTAGACGGCTCGCGCGCCGTCTACGGCATCTACCGGGACGTGAGTGAACGGAAACGCACCCGCGAGCGCCTACGCGAGAGCGTGGAGCGGCTGCAGGCGCTGGTCCTGGCATCCCCGCTGGCCATCTTCGGCTGGAAGGAGGCGGAGGTGGTGGGCGGGCCGCTGCCCATCATCCCGTCGGGGGAGGCCGGCAGCTTCCGTGACCTCTTCGGGCGCGCCATGGGCGGCGAGCCGCTCTACAACGTGGAGCTGGTGCGAACCCGTAAGGACGGCCGCGCCGTCCACATCAGCCTCTCCTCCGCGCCGCTCTACCGGGCCGACGGCGCGGTCACGGGCATCATGGCCATGGCCAATGACGTCACCGACCGCAAGCGTGCCGAGGAGGCGCTGGCCCGGGCCAAGGTGCAGGCGGAGGAGGCCAACCGCGCGAAGAGTGATTTCCTGGCCCGCATGAGCCACGAGCTGCGCACGCCCCTGAACTCCGTGATCGGCTTCACCAAGGTGCTGCTCAAGAACCGCGGCGGAAACCTCACGGAGGCGGACACCACCTACCTGTCCCGCATCGCGGCCAACGGCGAGCACCTGCTGGCGCTCATCAATGACATCCTGGACCTCTCCAAGGTGGAGGCTGGCAGGATGGAGCTGGAACTCGGGCCGGTGGACATCGGTGACCTGGTGACCGAGACCGTGGCGCAGCTCGAAGGGCGCGTGTCGGGCGGCGAGGTGGCGCTCGTGGCGGACATCCCGCCGGGGCTCGAGCCGCTCGAGGCCGACCGCCACAAGCTCAAGCAGGTGCTCATCAACCTGGTGGGCAACGCGCTCAAGTTCACTGAACGGGGTGAGGTGAAGGTGGCCGTGCGTGCCGCGCGGGAGGGCGACCAGCCCGATGCGGTGGAGGTGATCGACACCGGGATCGGCATCCCCGCCGACCGCCTGGGCAGCATCTTCATCCCCTTCGAGCAGGCGGAACAGAGCACCACGCGCCGCTTCGGGGGCACGGGGCTGGGCCTCAGCATTTCCAGCCGGCTCACCGAGATGATGGGGTTCCATCTGGAGGTGCGCAGCCAGCTCGGCCAGGGCTCCACCTTCAGCATCGTCTTCGCCCCGACCGAGCAGGGAGCCCAGGACGGGATCGAGGATGAGGCCGGGGCGGGCGCCGGCGGGCCGGCGCTGGCGCCCCGGCGCGAGGAGGGGGCGGCCGGAGCGTGACGCCCCGCGCCGGGAGGTGCGCAGGGACGTCGCTTACCAGGGTCAGAAGCGGATGCCGATGGAGATCGGCAGCGTCTGCTGGTTCAGACCGTCGGTGAAGACGTGGTGGAAGCGGGCCTCCAGCCAGAGGGCGTAGCCGACCATGCCGATGTCCACGCCCGCGCCGGCGTTCACGCCGAGATGGGTGCCGCCTTCCAGCCCCGGGCCGTCCACGCTCAGGTCGTAGACGCCCGCGCCCGCCAGGACGTACGGGGAGAAGCCGGCACCGGGCGCGCTCAGCACGGCGCTGAGGAAGGCGGCCAGCTGCCGCGTCTCCACGTCCTGGCCGTCCAGCTCCTGGTAGAGCAACTCGGCGCGCAGCCCCAGCGGGATGATGGCGGCGCCGAAGTTGACGGCGGCCTGCGCGTGCCAGCCGGCGTCCACCAGCTCCGCCAGATCGCCGACGGGGAAGGTGGGTCCGCCCGCCACGCCGAAGGAGACGGCGGGCCGCTGGGCAGCTACCGGCGCCGCCAGCGCGGCCATGACGAGCAGGGCCGCACGGGCGGCCAGGGGATGTCTCATGATGCCCTCCCGAAGGGGTGCAGGTGGCAGCCGCATACCGGTCCGCCGTATTAGTGGGTACCGGGCGGCGCCCCCGCCTTGTTCCATTTCGACGTCCAGGAGCCGCCATGGCCGGGCCCGCGCGACCGCAGCTGAGGGTCTTTCACGAGGAGGAGATCCGCCGCCGGGTGGGCCCCACGGCCGCACTGCGCTCCGCGGAGCGCGCCTTCACCGCCCTGGCGGAGGGCGGTGTGGTGCAGCCGCCGCCGCTGGCGCTGGAGCTGCCGGAGGCGCGCGGGGAGACGCATGTGAAGGGCGCCTGGATACGCGGTGCCCCCATCTTTGCCATCAAGGCCGCCACCGGTTTCTACGGCAACGCGGAGCGCGGCCTGCCCACCGGCTCCGGGCTCCTGCTGGTCTTCGACGCCGCCACCGGCTTCCCGCTGGGGCTGCTGGCCGACAACGGCTACCTGACGGAGCTGCGCACGGCCGCGGCGGGCGCGCTGGCCGCGCGGCTCCTGGCGGCGGAGCGACCGGAGCGGGTGGCCGTCGTCGGCACCGGTGTGCAGGCGCGCTTCCAGCTGCGCGCGCTGGCGGAGGTGCGCCAGTGGCGCGAGACGGCCGCGTGGAGCCCTTCGTCCGCCCATGTGGAGGCGTACTGCACGGAGATGGCGGGCGTGGGCGGCGCGGCGTGCGTGGCCGCCCCGGACGTGGAGGCGGCCGTGCGGGCCGCCGACCTGGTCATCACCGTGACGCCGGCGCGCAGCCCGCTCCTGCTGGCCGGCTGGCTGGCGCCCGACGCCACCGTGGTGGCCGTGGGCTCCGACGGCCCGGTGAAGCAGGAGCTGGCGCCCGCCGTGCTCGGCGCGGCGGCGCGGGTGGTGGCGGATCTGCCCGCGCAGGCCGCCCGCCTCGGGGAGGTGCATCACGCCGTGGACGCGGGTGTGCTGACGCTGGACGCCGTGGAGGCGCTCGGGGACATCGTGCTCGGGCGCCGCCCGCCGCGCGAGGGCGGCGGGATCATCATCTGTGACCTGACCGGCCTGGGGGTGCAGGACGCCGCGCTGGCGGAAGTGGCGTGGGCGGCGTTGACGGAGGGCGCGGCATGAGGCGGCGGCGCGGTCCCGTGGACGGCCAGGCCGGAGGCGGCGGAGCCGACCCGAGGGCGGCCCCATGAAGCGGTGGCAAGGTCCCGTGGACGGTCTCGGCCTGGCTTCCGCCGCCGCCGTAACCGTCGGCGCCGCCGCGGGCGTGGCGGCCGTGTGGCTGGCGGTGTCCCGCGGGCCGCTCATGGGCAATCCACCCGTGCCGCTCATGCTGGCACTGGGCTCCACGCTGGCGCTGGCCCTGGCACTCGTGTGCTGGCGGGAGCGGGAGGCGCGGCGTACGCGGCGCGCCTTCGTAGACTCCGTGTCCCACGAACTGCGCACCGCCCTGGCGCAGATCCGCCTGTTCACGGAGACGCTGCGGGCCGATCGCGCGCGTACGCCCGAGGACCGCGAGCGCTCGGTGGCCATCATCGGCCAGCAGGCGCGCCGCCTGGAGCACCTGGTGGAGACCGTGCGCAGCTACGACGCGCTGGCCCGCGACGGCGTGGTGCTGAAGCCCCGTGCCGTGCCGGCGGCCGGCGTGCTGGAGGACGCCCGCCAGCACTTCGCAGCGCTCGCGGCCTCGCGCGGCATAAAACTGGAAACAGAGGTCCCTCACGGACTTACGATCTTTGCTGACGCCGATGCGCTGACCCAGATCCTGGCCAGTCTGCTGGACAATGCCGTGAAGTACGGGACCGGGGGTGGGGTGGTGCGCATGGGCGCCGAACCGGGCGTGGCGTATGCCCGCCTGTGGATCGAGGACGAGGGGCCGGGAGTGCCGGCGGCGGACCGGGAGTCCGTGTGGGAGCCCTTCCGCCGCCTCTCCCGCGACCCGGAGAGCGCCACGGGGGGCGGGGGCCTCGGCCTCACCGTGGTACGCGCGCTGGTGCGCCTGCACGGTGGTCGCTGCTGGGTGGAGGATGCCCCCGCGGGCGGGGCGCGCTTCGTGGTGGAACTACCCGACCCCGCCTGATCGGGGGTTGCACGCGGCCCCCGGGCGGACCATCGTGGGGCAAGTGCATCCCACCCCATGGAGCGCCATGATCCACGCCGAGACCGAGGGGATTCGCGTCAGCGTCCGCCCCGTCTACTCCCCTGGCCACTCCGATCCGGAGGGCCCGCGCCACGTCTTTGTCTACTACGTACGCATCGAAAATGTGGGGGAGGAGCCCGCGCGGCTGCGCTGGCGTCACTGGGACATCCACGACGCCGAGGCCGGCGCGAGCCAGGTGGAAGGCGAGGGCGTCATCGGCCAGCAGCCCCTCCTGGAGGCGGGCTGCGTGCACGAGTACAACAGCTACTGCGTGCTGCGCGGCACCGAGGGGCACATGGAGGGCTGGTACGAGCTGGAGCGCCCCGACGGCAACCGCTTCCGTGCGGCCATCCCGCGCTTCCATCTGCGCACGGACGCGGCGGTGTTGAACTGAACTATGAACATTCTGATCGCCGGCCACGAGGAGCGCGCGCGCACCGATCCGGTGGTCATCGAGCAGGCCGAGGTGACCGCGCGCGCGGAGCGCATCAGGGAGGGCATCCGCCGGCGGTTGGAGCGGTAGACCTTTGACGGGCAACGCTGCCCGGATCCTTCCACCCTGGAGGTCCCATGTCGCCGATCTGGTGGCTCATCATCCTGCTCATCGTGGCGATCCTGTTTTTCTTCTTGCTGAGGGGACGGCTGGCGCGGCCGGCCCCGGCCCGCCCCGAGGGCAATACCAGCCAGAACGTCGGCATCAACCAGGTGAGCCTTGCCGTGGCTCCGACATCGGTGCCGTGTGACGGAGCGACCAAGTTCGTGTGCACGGTGACGGCCAGCGGATGGTCGGCCGACGGGATCTCGCGAAACGTCGGCATCGACTTCTATGACGATGAGGCGTTTCCGGACCATCTGGACCACGATCCAAAGCCAGGAGCTGGCGCCATCGGCATCGTCATCGGGCAGCAGATTCCGGGTGGGCTGTGGCCCTGGACCCTCACCCACACGAACAGCTCACTTTACTGCGACACCGGGTGCAACGTCGTGGGTCCAGAGGGCAGCAGTGGCGAGAGCGATCCGCAGGTGTACGTGAAGCTCACGATCTCCCATGATACGAGGCCCTGGAAGGAGTCGAATCGGGTGCAGCTGGAGTGCGCCAGTGACTGAAATGCGCGCCCGCAAGGGCGGCGCGCACATCATCAGACTTCACACGAGGACCGCATGGACGGTGTGGTCCCTGGCAGGGGTGCTGACGCTGGCGGGCTGCGAACGATCCGAACCGGCGGATCCGGCACCAGCACCCGCCACGGACCTACGCGCCGTCCTTGAGCGCCTCGTGCGGGGTCCGAAAGTGCCGCCTTCCGCGGAGGACGAGCACAGCTGGTTCTCCGCCGCCACTGCCGGCGTCCTGGACTCCGTGACGGTCGATACGGCTGGACACGCCACGGTGGACTTCCAGGATCTTCGGCCGCTCATCGGCAACGCGTCCACCTCGGCAGGCAGCGCGCTGCTCATGGAGGACCTGAACGAGGCGGTGTTCAGCGTGGCTGGCATCGAATCGGTGGAGTACCGCATGGAGGGGAGCTGCGAGCTGTTCTGGGAGTGGCTCCAGTACGCTTGTCAGACCGTCACCCGGGAGCAAGCCACGGGGCGCAGATGACCGGCGCGGCCGCGCACGATCTCTACCACGCCGGGCAGATCCGGCTCATCCGGCGCATGTTCGAGGATCGCTGACATTTCCGGCGCCGGTGCAGCGTGCGCAGGGCGGGCCGGATCCGGCTACCTCAGATCCTCTCCCACCTCCGTGACCAGGCAGTCCGGGCAGATGCCGTGGCTGAAGCGCGTCTTCGTGTGCTGGGAGATGTAGTTCTCCACGGTGTGCCAGTAGTCCTCGTCATCGCGGATCTTCCGGCAGTACATGCAGATCGGCAGGATGTCCCGCAGGGCCTTCACCTCAGCCAGCGACGCCTCGAGCGAGCGCACGAGTTCGGCGCGCTCGGCCTCGGCCTGCTTGCGGGCGGTCACGTCCCGCGCCACCGAGTAGATGACACCCTCCGCCGACCGTGGAGCCGCGTTCCACAGCAGCCAGCGGTACGACCCGTCCTTGCAGAGGTAGCGGTTTTCGAAATCGGCGGCCTGGCCGCCCGACCTGACCTGTGCGTTCTGCGCCAACGTGCGTTCTCGATCATCCGGATGAACGAATTCGATGAACGGTCGAGACATCAGCTCCTGGCGCGTGAAGCCGAGCGTTCGTTCCCAGGCAGGGTTGAGCCGGCGGAAGTAACCGTTGAAGTCCAGGAAGCAGAACAGGTCCCTGGAGATGGCAAAGAAGCCGTCCAGTTCGTGGGCCGTCTGCCTGGCCTGGTATCTGGCCGTGGCCAGGTCCAGGCAGGTGGTCAACTCGCGATCGCTGAACGGCGGCACCAGATAGCTGTACGGGTGGTCGAGGCCGCTTTGGCGGGGCAACGCCTCGTCCCCGTCACGGCCCATGAATACCACCGGCGCGGGGCTGCGGCGCAGGATGGCCGCCGCGCTCGTCACGGCATCCGCAAGGTGGGGCTGGGCCATCTCCACCAGCAGCAGTTCCGGTGTGAGGGATTCCGCCAGGAGAACGGCTTCACCGCCGGCCGACGCCGTCGCCAGGGCAACGTCGTGGCCGAGCGCGGTGAGCCGCGAATCGAGTTCGGCCGCCGAGTCGAGGCCGGCTTCAACGATGAGGATGCGCATGCTGCCCTGAATCGTTCGGTGATCGAACGCCCGCCGCCCGCCGGGCGTGCCCGCCTCCAAAGCTAGCCGCGTCACCGATCCAGTGCAGCCGGAGCAGCGTCGATGTGCATCCGTGACGTCCCCGGAGCGCCGGACGTTGCTCGACCGCCGCTCCCGCCTACATTGGCCCCCTTCCACCACCCACGCACCAACGCCACGCCGGAGATCCATGCCTGAATTCCCCGACGCGGACCAGAGTGTAAGCGGCCCCGAGCGGCCCGACAGGCCCGCTCGGCGCGGTGGTCTTCCTCTCCATGGGCCGCCACCCGCTGGCCGGCCTGGCGGCCGCCTTCGCCGGCGTCTCGGGCGGTTACAGCGCCAACCTCTTCATCGGCACCATCGACCCGCTGCTGGCCGGCCTCACCGAGGAGGCGGCCCAGCTCATCGCGCCCGATTATCTGGTCCACGCCGCCGTCAACTACTACTTCATGGCCGTGAGCGTCTTCCTCATCACCGTCATGGGGGTGGTGGCCACGCTACGCTTCGTGGAACCGCTGCTCGGCCCCTACGATCCGTCGTTGGCCATGGAGGACCTGAGCGACGAGGGCCAGCTGGAGCCCCTCACCCGCTCGGAGAAGCGCGGCCTGGCGTGGGCCGCGCTGAGCGTGCTCTTCTTCCTGGCGCTGGATGGCGCTCTTCTACGTCTGGGTGTTCGGCTTCGGGCTGCCCGTGGGGCCGGGCGCCCCCACGTACTTCACGCCCTAGGAAGCATGCCAGGCCCGCAGCACCTCCGCCTCGCGTTCGGCGCTGAGGCCCGAGCGGAGTTCCGCCTGCCGCTCCGCTGGCCGGGAGCGGTGGAATTCCAGCGTGGCCCGCGCCGTGTCCGCCAGCGTGCGGAAGGTCAGGCCGGCCGCCACCTCGCGGCTCAGGTCGAAGCGCGCGAAGCCCGCGTAGGATCCCGTGCCCGGCCGCCACACCGGCATCTCCGCGTAGGGTCGCACCCGGTGCTCGGCCAGGAAGTCGGCCGGCACCCAGGTCCAGGTGAGCGGCTCACTCGTGACGGCGGCGATGCCGTAGAGCATCTCGGCCATGGACCGCCCGTTCAGCGGCCCGATGCCCATGAAGCGGCCAAAGGTCCGCTCCTCGCAGAGGCGGA
>JBBDRO010000020.1:0-20557 GCA_040905425.1 Gemmatimonadota bacterium
GCAGGGCTCAACGCATGGGTGAGCGATTGGGGGTGGCGAGCGGCGGCATGGTGGGGTTTGCCCGGCGCTGGTGGGGGGGCGAGCTGGGCGCGGCGGGGGGGGCACTCAGCCTGCTGGCCGTGCCCGCCGAACTCCTCTGGCGCACGAGCAGCGCGCTGCACCGGCGCGCGGCCACCCGCCGCCGGGTGGCGCCGCCCGTGCCCGCCGTGAGTGTGGGCAACCTGGCCGTGGGCGGAGCGGGGAAGACCCCCGTGGCCGCCTGGCTGGCCGCCGAGCTGCGCGGCCGCGGCGCCCGGCCGGCGCTCCTGCACGGGGGGTACGCGGCGGACGAGCCGGCGCTGCACCGGCGCCTGAACCCCGAGGTGCCGGTCTACACCGGGCGGGACCGTCTGACCAGTGCCCGCCAGGCGGCCGCGGCGGGCGCCGACATACTGGTGCTGGATGACGCCTTCCAGCACCACGCGCTGGGCCGCGATCTGGACCTGGTGCTGGTGGCGGCCGAGCACTGGACAGCGCACCCGCGCCTGCTTCCCCGGGGGCCGTGGCGGGAGGGCCCCGGCGCGCTCCGGCGGGCTGACCTGGTCGTGGTGACCCGGCGCACCTCCTCCGCGCAGGATGCGGAGTGGGTGGCGCGGGAAGTGAGGCGTGTGGCTGGCGGCGTGGACGCGGCTTGCCTCCATCTGCGACCGGCGGGCTGGGAGTGTGCGGGCAGCCCGGTCAGCGCCCCGCCGGAGCCCGCCCTGGCAGTGACGGCGGTGGCGGACCCCGCGGCGTTCGCCGCCAACGCGCGCCAGGCGGGCGCGGAGGTGCATGCGGTGTTGGCCTTTCCCGACCATCATGACTATGACGCCGCGGACGCCGCGCGCATACGTGGCGCTGCGGGGCCAGGAGGCGTGATCGTGACCACCGGCAAGGACGCGGTGAAGCTGGAGAAGCTCGTGGATCCGGAGCGCCTGTGGGTGCTCCGCCAGGAGGTGGTGCTCGAGCACGGCGCGGCACTCCTGACGGCCGCGCTGGACCGGCTGCTCGCGGGACGGCGTACATGAGCGTACGCACGCTGGAGACGGACGTGCTGATCCTGGGCAGCGGCATCGCCGGGCTGAGCTACGCCCTCAAGGCGGCCGCGCACGGCCGCGTGCTGGTGCTCACCAAGAAGGACCGGGCCGAGTCCAACACCAACTTCGCGCAGGGCGGCATCGCCGCCGTCATGGGGCCGGACGACTCCGTGGCGCTGCACGTGCGGGACACCCTCGTGGCGGGCGCCGGCCTCTGCCACACCAACGCCGTACGCGCCCTGGCGCGCGAGGGGCCCGCCCGGGTCAGGGATCTCATCGAGTGGGGCGTGCACTTCACGGAGCAGGAGGATGCGCTGGCGCTCGGCCGCGAGGGCGGGCACTCCCGCCGGCGCATCGTGCACGCGCATGATCTCACCGGCCGCGAGATCGAGCGCGCCCTGCTGGCCACGCTGGCCGAGAACCCCGCGGTGGAACTGCTGGAGGACCAGCACGTTGCGGAGCTGCTCGTGGGCGTGGATCCGGGCACCGGCGGGCCACGCTGCGTGGGCGCCCTGGCCTTCGACCATCGCACGGGGGTGCCGCTGGAGGTGCGCGCGGCCGTGGTCCTGCTCGCCACCGGCGGGTGGGGCCAGGCGTTCCGGCACACCACCAATCCGGCCATTGCCACCGGCGATGGCGTGGCCATGGCCTACCGCGCCGGCGCCATCCTGGCCAATCTGGAGTTCGTGCAGTTCCACCCCACCGCGCTCTATCCCGCGGGGGAGCGTGCCTTCCTGGTGTCCGAGGCGGTGCGCGGGGAGGGGGCCATCCTGCGCCGCATGGACGGCACCGATCTCATGGCCGGCGTGCACAACCAGGGCTCGCTGGCGCCCCGCGACGTGGTGGCGCGCGCGATCGACGCGTACCTGAAGAGCAGCGGGGCGGAGCACGCGCTCCTGGACGTGACGAGCATGGCGCCCGCGGACTTTCGCGCGCGCTTCCCGGGGCTGGTGGCGGGGTGCGCGGAGCGCGGTGTGGACGTGCAGTCCGGTATGCTGCCCGTGGTGCCCGCCGCCCATTACGTGTGCGGTGGCGTGCACACGGACGCCGCCGGTCGCACCTCGCTGGCCGGACTCTATGCGTCCGGCGAGGTGGCGTGTACTGGCGTGCACGGTGCAAATCGCCTAGCATCCAACTCGCTGCTGGAGGCGGTGGTCTACAGCCACCGCGCGGCAGCGGCCGTGCCGATGGAGCTGGCACGCGTGCGGGCCTCGGTCGAAACACCGGAAGCCCACTGGCCTTCCCCCTCCGGCGAGGCGGTGGCCGATGCCACGGAGCGGGAGCGCTGGCAAGCGCTGCGCGACGAACTGCGAAGTGTCCTCTGGGAGGACGCGGGGATCGTGCGAAACGAAGCAAGGCTGGAGCGCGCTGCGGCACGGGTGGACGCGCTGGCGGCCGCCACCGAGACCGCGTACGCGCGGCACCGCATGGACGTGGATCTGGTTGAATTGCGAAACCTCTGCACCGTAGCCGCTCTGCTCGTCCGATCGGCGCGCGCCCGCCGGGAGAGCCGCGGCCTCCACCACCACACCGATCATCCCTTCAAGGACAACGAACGACACCTCCGGGATTCGCTGATCGCGACCCGGGGGATCGGGGAGAATCAAAACTAAATCATGTCTGCCGAGAGCGTGGCCCCACGAGGGCCCAGCCCGGTCCTGAACGAAGAGAATCCATTCGAGGCCATGATGGAGCGGTTCGACGAAGCCGCCGAGCGCCTCGATCTGGATGCCGGCATCTATCGCATCCTGCGCCATCCGGAGAAGCAGGTCATCACCTCCATTCCCGTCTCCATGGACAACGGCGACGTGGAGGTGTTCACCGGCTACCGGGTGCTTTACAACACGTCGCGCGGGCCCGCCAAGGGCGGCATCCGCTTCGACATGGGCGTGTCCCTCGACGAGGTGACCGCGCTGGCCGCGTGGATGACGTGGAAGTGCGCGGTGGTGGACATCCCGTTCGGCGGTGCCAAGGGGGGCGTGGTCTGTGATCCCTATCGCCTCTCCCGCGGCGAGCTGGAGCGCCTCACGCGCCGCTACACCGCCTCGATCCTGGAGGTGCTCGGTCCGGAGTCGGACGTGCCCGCCCCCGACGTGAACACCAACGAGCAGGTCATGGCGTGGATCATGGACACCTACTCCATGCACAAGCGCCACACGGTGACCGCCGTGGTCACCGGCAAGCCCGTGGCCATGGGGGGATCCAAGGGCCGGCGCGAGGCCACCGGGCGCGGCGTCAAGATCGTGGTGAAGGAAGCGCTTCGTGAACTGGGCATGCCCCTGCACGGCACGAAGGTGGCCATCCAGGGCTTCGGCAACGTCGGCTCCGTGGCGGCATCGCTCCTGGAGGAGGAGGGGCTGACCATCGTGGCCATCAGTGACAAGACGGGCGCTGTCTACAATGCCAATGGTATCTACGTCTCCGAGGCGCTCGACTGGATCGCCAGGAACCGGTTCCTGGAGGGCATGCCCAACTGCGAGCACATCACCAACGAGGAACTGCTCGAGCTGGACGTGGACGTGCTCGTGCCGGCGGCGCTGGAGAACGTCATCACGCGCAGGAACGCCGCGCGCATCAAGGCCAAGATCGTGGCGGAGGGCGCCAACGGCCCCACCACCGCGCCGGCCGACGCCATCCTGGAGGAGAACGGCATCTTCGTGATCCCGGACATCCTGGCCAACGCCGGCGGCGTCACGGTCAGCTACTTCGAGTGGGTGCAGAACCGGGAGGGCTACTACTGGACCGAGGAGCGCGTCATCAGCCGCCTGCGCGAGGTCATGATCCGCTCCTTCAACGAGGTGCTGGCCTTCTCCCGCCGCCACGGCGTGAACATGCGCACCGCCGCCTACATGCTCTCCATCGACCGGGTGGCCGCGGTGCACAAGCTGCGCGGCATCTACGCCTGAGCGGGAGGGGCGCGGTGCCGGACGCCTGCTGTAGCCGCTCGCCACGAATCGCCGGGACGCCGCGCGACGGGTGAAGATCCAGGTGATCTCCGTCGGGCGGCCGGCCGCGCTCCTGCGGGACGCCATCGCCGCGTACGAGGCGCGCGCCGCCCGCTACTGGCCGCTCGAGGTGGCGCACGTGAAGGCCGAGCCCGCGCGGGGCGGCGTGCCCATCGAGCGGGTGCTCCAGGCGGAGGGGGAGCGGCTGCTGGGTCGCGTGGCGGAGGGGGCCGAGGTGGTGGTGCTCACCCGCGGCGGGCGCTCCTGGGATTCCCCGCGCCTGGCCGCCCATCTGCGCGAGCTCTCGGTGCGCTCCCACCCCGGTGCCGCCTTCCTGATCGGCGGCGCAGCCGGCCTGGACCAGGCGGTCCTGGCGCGCGCCGACCGCCAGCTACGCATCTCCAGCTTCACCCTGGCGCACGACGTGGCCCGCCTGGTGCTGGCCGAGCAACTCTACCGGGCGGGCACGATCGCGCGCGGCGAGCCCTACCACCGCGGGCCCGCGTGACCGGCTCCGCGGCGTCATCCGGCATGCCCCCGGAACAAGCGACAGAGCCCGAGGGCACGTTCCGCTTGGCGCCGCGCGTCCCCAACCCTGCATCGCTCGTGGCGCGGCTCCAGGGGGCGGATCCCGCGCTGGCCCCCTTCTACGCCGGCCATCCCGGGGACCCGGCGGCCTATGCCCGCAAGGCGGCCGAGGTGGCGGAGCGCCTGCCGGCGGCCGCACGCCGCGCCGCCGGCGCGGCCATACGCGCCACCACGCCGGCCGCGGCGGCGCGGCTGGAGCGCATCCTGGCCGGCCAGGGATACTTCGTCACCACGGGCCAGCAGGCGGGTCTCTTCGGCGGGCCGCTCCTGGTGGCCCACAAGATTCTCACTGCGGTGCGCCTGGCCGCGGCGCTGGAGGAACAACTGGGCCAGCCGGTGGCGCCGCTCTTCTGGGTGGCCTCCGAGGACCACGACTTCCGCGAGATCGCCAGCTTCCGGCTCCTGGACCGCACGGAGCGCGTGCGCACCATCCGGCTCCCCGATACGCCCGAGGCGCCGCCCGTGGCCATGGCGCGCCGCCGCCTGGGTGAGGACGTGAACGCGGCCGTCGAAGCGCTGGCGGCGCACCTGCCGGACACCCCGTGGAGCGGGGAGCTCATGGACGTGGTGCGGGCCGGCTACCGGCCCGACGCCACCGTGGCGGAGGCCTTCACGGAGCTCGTGGCGCACGTCTTCGCGCCCTTCGACCTGTGCGTCGTGGAGGCGCACCACCCGGCGCTGAAGGCGGCCAGCGTCCCCCTGCTCGGCGCCGCGCTGACGGAGGCCGTCCGGGACGCGGCGGCCGTGGGCGGCCAGAGCGCGCGCCTGGCGGCGGCCGGCTTCCGCGAGCAGGTGGCCGTGGACGCCGACGCCGCGAACCTGCTCTTCGAGGACGAACACGGCCGCGAGCGTCTCGTGCGGGAGGGGCGGGGCTGGGCGCTGCGCCGCACGAACCGGGTGCTGGAGGCGGCTGAGGCCGTGGCGCGGCTCGAGGCGGAGCCGTGGCGCTTCTCACCCAACGTGCACCTGCGCCCGGTGGTGGAGAGCGCCCTCCTGCCCACCGTGTGCTACGTGGGCGGGCCGGCGGAGGTAAGCTACTTCGCGCAGATCGGCTGCCTCTTCCACGCTCACGGGGTGGCGCCGCCGGTGGTCCACCCGCGCGCCTCCCTGGACGTGATCGCGTGGCCGGCGCACAAGGTGCTGCGCGACTACGGGCTCACGGCCGCGGATTTTGCCGCGCCCTTCGAGCGCGTGGCCAAGCAGGTGGCGCGGCGGGACATGCCGGAAGACGTCCGCCGGGCGGAGGCCGCGCTGGAGGCGGTGCTGCGCGAGAGCTACGCCGCACTGCATGACGCCGCCGTGGCCATCGACCCCAACCTGGAGGGGCCGGTGCGGCACGGCCTGAACGTCTCCCTGCGCGCGCTGGAGCGGGTGCGCGGTAAGCTGGCCACCCACCTGAAGCGCGCGGACGAGGTGAAGCTGGCGCGGCTCGGCAGGGCCGCGGCCCACCTCTGGCCCGAGGGCGCGGCGCAGGAGCGCACGCTGGGCTTCCTCCCCTACGTGGCGCGCTACGGACCCGCCTTCCTGGAAGGGGTCGCGGCCGCCATCCACACACCGCTGAATGCCCCGGCGCCCGCGTGGCGGGGGGTGGACTGCCAGGACGGGTGACGCGGGTTGCCTTGCCCCTCTTCCGAACGCGCCACTACCTTCCGGCCCATGCTCCTGCTTCTCTTCATGATGGTGCTCCTCGTGGCACTCCTGATCCCGCTCACGGCGGTGGTGCTCGACTCCCAGGTGGGACGGGCCATCGCCGCCCGGCTGGAGGGCCGCCGCGGCGGTATGGGTGACGGGCTGGAGCGCCGCATGGCCGTGCTGGAGGGTGAGGTGGACCGCATGGCGCGCGAACTCCAGCGGCTGGAGGAGGAGAACGCCTTCGTGCGCCAGCTATTGGAGGAGAAGCCGCCGGCCGACCGGGCGCTCCCACCCGGACGGTCCGACGGGTGAGTCCAGACCCCGGCGGCGAATCCGCGGCGCAGGGTCCTGAGGGGTCGGAGGCAGCCACAGCCGCCATCCCCGCCGACGAGGGTCGCTCGGCCCGCCTGGTAGCCACGGGCATCTTCCTCAGCCGCATTGCCGGCTTCCTGCGCGAGCGGGTCTTCAGCTATTTCTTCGGCACCTCCCTCTACGCCAGCGCCTGGCGGGCCGCGCTGCGCATGCCGAACGCGCTGCAGAACCTGCTGGGTGAGGGGACGCTCAGCGCCTCCTTCATCCCCGTCTACTCCGCGCTGCTGGAGGAGGGCCGCACCCGCGACGCGGGGCGGGTGGCCGGCGCCGTGTTCGGCATCCTGGCCGCGCTCTCCACCGCCCTGGTGGTGCTCGGCGTGCTGCTGGCCCCGTTCATCGTGTCCGTCTTCTCACCCGGCTTCGAGGGCGAGCAGCGCGAGGTCACGATCACGCTGGTGCGCATCATCTTCCCCATGACCGGCACCCTGGTGCTGTCGGCGTGGGCGCTGGGCATCCTGAACAGCCATCGGCACTTCTTCGTGCCCTACGTGGCCCCGGTGCTGTGGAACCTGGCCATGATCGCGGCGCTGCTGGGCTTCGGCTTCACCATGGACGGAGGGCAGCGGCAGCTGGTCGTGATCCTGGGCTGGGCCGCGCTGGTCGGTGGCGTCCTGCAGCTGGCCATTCAGCTCCCGTGGGTCCTCCGGCTGGAGCGTGAGCTGGGCCTCAGGCCGGGCGCGGCCGTGGTTCACGTGCGCACCATCCTGCGCAACGCGGGTCCGGCCATCATGGGCCGCGGCGTGGTGCAGCTGAGTGGCTACGTGGACCTCATCCTGGCCTCCTTCCTCTTCGCGGGGGCCGTGGCGGTCCTGGGCTACGCGCAGACGTTCTACATGCTGCCCGTGAGCCTCTTCGGCATGGCCATCGCCGCCGCGGAGTTGCCCGAGCTCTCCCGCGCCGGGGCGGCCCGCGCGCCCGAACTGCGCGGCCGCGTGGAGCGCGCGCTGCGCCGCATGGCCTTCTGGGTGGTGCCCTCCGCGGCCGCCTTCGTCATCCTGGGGGACGTCATCGTGGCCGCGCTCTACCAGACGGGCGCCTTCACGCCCGCCGACACGCTGCTGGTCTGGCTGGTGCTGGCGGCCTACACGATCGGCCTGCTGGCCTCCACCGCCACGCGCCTCTACATCAACATCCTCTACGCCTTCCACGACACCCGCACGCCGGCGCTGGTGGCGCTGCTGCGCGTGACCATGGCTGCGGCGCTCGGCTTCACGCTCATGGTCTACCTGGAGGACTGGGCCATCCAGGCCGGTACATTCGCCATCGTGCCCTACGACGGGCTCGAGGGTCTGACCGCCGGGTCCCCGCTGCGGCCGCTCGGCGCCGTGGGGCTGGCGTCGGGGGCCGGGCTGGCCGCCTGGTACGAATGGCGCGTGCTGCGCGACGTGGTGCGCGAGCGCCTGGGACCGTTCGGCGTGGGCAACCACATCTTCCGCCGGCTGGCCGTGGCCGCGCTGGCGGGCGGCGCGGCGGGGCGCGCCGCCGCCTGGTTCCTGCCCCCGCTGGATTCCGTGCCGGCCGATCTGGGCCCGGCCGTGCGCGCCGTGGTGATCCTGGGCCTCTTCGGCGCCGTCTACTTCGGCCTGGCCAGCCGGCTGGGCAGCGCCGAGGCGGACGCGGCGCTGGCCCGCTTCACCGGGCGCTTCCAGCGCCGCGGCTGAGGCACGCCGGGCCGCGCCCGCAGCGCGGACCCGGGAGCATGCCGGCCGCGCACGCGGCGCGCGCCCGGGAGCGTGCCGGGCGTCGTCGCTTGAAAGGGCCCCCGGGGGACCCTGCGGGGTAAGAGAGTCCGAACCGTCCACGATCCCGTAGCGCAGCACCGAGCCGTGATCCCAGAACCACTCAAACCCAAGCTCCGTCAGCTCCCCGCGCGGCCGGGCGTCTACCTGTTCAAGGACGCGCGGGGGGAGATCCTGTATGTGGGCAAGGCCAATTCGCTGCGCGCCCGGGTGCGCGGGCACTTCGGGCCGGATACCGCCCAGGGGCTGAAGGCCGCCGAGATGGTCCGCCGGGTGGCGGACGTGGACACCATCGTGGTGGGCTCGGAGGCGGAGGCGTTGCTCCTGGAGGCCAACCTCATCAAGGCGCACAAGCCCCGCTTCAACATCATGCTGCGGGATGACAAGCGGTACCCCTACATCAAGGTCACCGTCCAGGAGCCGTTCCCGCGCGTCTTCGTGACCCGCCGCCTGGAGAATGACGGCGCGCGCTACTTCGGTCCGTTCACGGAGGTGGGCGCGGTGCGCCAGGCGCTGGAAGTGGTCAAGCGGCTCTACACCGTACGCAGCTGCCGCTACGACCTGCCCCGGGAGACGCCGGAACGGCCATGCCTGGACTACCACATCGGGCGCTGTCTGGCGCCGTGCGTGGGCCTGCAGTCGGAGGCGGAGTACCGCGGCATGACGGACGAGATCCTGGAGGTCCTCGGGGGGCGAACGGACGCCGTGCGTGACCGGGTGGAGGAGGACATGGCAGCCGCCGTCGCGGCGCTGGAGTTCGAGCGTGCCGCCACGCTGCGTGACGTGCTCACCGGCCTGGACGGCATGGAGCGGCGCCAGCGGGCCATGGATCTGCGGGGCGGGGACGCCGACGTGGTGGGCGCCGCGCGGGACGGGGAGGACGCGTGCGTGGTGCGGCTACGCATCCGCGGCGGCAAGCTGCTCGGGCGCGAGGTGGACTTCTTCGAGAACCTGGCGGACGAGACGGACAGCGCGCTGCTCTCGACGGCGACGAGCAGCCTCTACCTGGGCCGTGGCGAAGTGGGGCAGGCGGACCTGCCGCGGGAGATCCTCTTCCCGTGGGAGTTCGACGACCGCGCCACGGTGGAGGCGGTGCTCACGGACGTGGCCGGCCGGCGCGTGCACACCCGCGTGCCGCAGAAGGGGGACAAGCTCCGCCTGGTGCAGCTGGCCGCGCAGAACGCCCGCCACCTGCTCGAGGAGCGCGCGGTGCTGAGCAAGGCAGTCGAGACACGCGCCGACGACGCGCTCTACGAGCTGCAGGAGGCGCTGGACCTCAAGGTGGTGCCGCGCCTGATCGTCTGCTTCGACATCTCCCATTTGCAGGGCACCGACGTTGTGGCCAGCGCCGTGGCCCTGCGCAACGGGGAGCCCAGCAAGGCCGACTACCGGCGCTTCCGCATCCGGGGCGACTGGGGGAATGACGACACCGCCTCCATGGCGGAGGTGGTGGGTCGTTATCTGAGTCGCCGCATCGAGGAGGAGGCGCCGCTGCCCGAGCTCATGGTCATCGACGGCGGGCGCGGCCAGTTGAACGCGGCACTTAAGGCCGCGGCGGCGGCGGGAGCCCGCGACGTGGCCTGCATCGGCCTGGCAAAGCGGGAGGAGGAGGTCTACCTTCCCGGCCGCTCGGAGGCGCTGCGCCTGCCGCGTACGAGCGCGGCGCTGCGCCTGCTGCAACGGGTCCGCAACGAGGCGCATCGCTTCGCGCACGGCTACAACCGGAAGCTGCGCGGCAAGCGCACGCTGCGCAGCGCCCTGGCGGACGTGCCCGGCATCGGCCCGGCGCGCCAGCAGGCGCTGCTCAGCCACTTCGGCAGTGTGCGGGCCGTGAGGGCGGCCAGCGCGGCGGACGTGGCCCGCGTGGCCGGCTTCTCGGACACGCTGGCCCGCGCCGTGGTGGAGCATCTGAGCGATTGACGTTCCGCGGGCGGCCCGCGGGACAGCCACCGACCACCCGAACCCGCACCCGATTGCTCCGCACACGCTTCGCCCCCAGTCCCACCGGTAGCCTGCACCTGGGCAATGCCCGGGTGGCGGTCCTGAACTGGCTCCTGGCCCGCCGCCATGGCGGCGCCTTCATCCTGCGCATCGAGGACACGGATCCCGAACGCAACCTGCCGGGCGCAGAGGCGGCCATCATGCGCGATCTCCGCTGGCTGGGGCTGGACTGGGACGAAGGCCCGCTCGAGGAGGGAGGGCACGCGGGCGCGTGCGGCCCCTACCGGCAGAGCGAGCGCTCCGAGCGCTACGCGACGGTGGCGGAGCGGCTGCGGGAAGCGGGACGGGCCTACCCCTGCCATTGCCGGGAGGTGGAGCGGGACGGGGCGCCCGTGCCCCATGATGACCAGGCCTGCGCGGCCCGCTCGGAGGAAGAGCGTGCCGCGCTGGAGGCCGATGGCGTGGTGCCGGCGCTCCGCTTCCGCGCCGACCAGGAGACGGACCACATCGTGGTGCAGGACGCGGTGCGCGGGGCCGTGCGCTTCCCCGCGGAGGCCGGCGGCGACTTCGTCCTGCTGCGCTCCGACGGGTCGCCCACCTACGGCTTCGCCGTGGTGGTGGATGACGTGGACATGGGCATCACGCACGTCGTGCGGGGTGCGGGCCATCTCTCCAACACCCCGCGCCAGGTGCTGCTGTACCGCGCACTCGGCATGGAGCCGCCCGTCTTTGCCCACATCCCGACCGTCCTGGCCCCCGAGGGCGGCAAGCTCTCCAAGCGCGCCGGCGCCGAGCCGCTGGCGGCGCTGCGCAGCGCGGGCGTGCATCCGGACGCGGTCGTGAACTACCTCTCGCTCCTGTCATGGTCCAGCGAGAGCGGGGAGGACGTACTGCCGCGGGAGCGGCTCATGGCGGAAATCTCCCTGGAGCGCATCGGCGCCGGGGACGTCATGCATGACCCCGCCCGCCTCCGCTGGCTCTCCGCCCGCCATATCGAGGCCATGCCGCTCGACGCCCTGGTGGCGGCCGTCCGCCCCTGGGTGCCGGCGGCCGGCGTCCCCGTCTCCGACGAGGTGCTGCCCGCCGCGGTGGCCGGGGTGCGCACGCACCTGGCCGCCTTCGAGGACATCGCCGCGCAGCTGCGACGCTACTTCCCCGAGCAGGATGCGCACGCGCCGCTGCCCGCGGAGGAGGCACGCCTGGCCGGCGGCGTGGCGGTGGCGCTTGCGGAACTGCCGGCCTGGGAGGAGGACGCGTTGGGCAAGGTGGTGCGGGCGGTGGGGGCCGAACTCGGGCACCGCGGGCGGGCGCTCTTCGAGCCGCTGCGCACGGCGTTGACGGGGGAGCCTCATGGTCCGCCGCTGCCCACCATCCTGCTCGTGCAGGGCCGAGACATGGCGCTCCACCGGCTGCGCCAGGCGGCGGGAGAGCGCGCATGAAGGGGCTGATCTTCGATCCCTTCGCCGGCATCAGTGGGGACATGACGCTGGGGGCCCTGGTGGACCTGGGCCTGGAACCAGCCTGGCTGCGCGCCTTCGCCGGCTCCCTGCGCCTCGGCCCCGTGGACGTAGTGATCGAGCGCGTCATGCGGCGCGGCATCGCGGCCCACGCCGTACGCTTCGACCTGCCGCCCGAGGACGCCCATCGGCACCTGCGCCACATCGTGGAGATCGTGGAGGCCACGGGCGCCCCAGCGGCCGTGCGGGAACGCGCCACGGCCGCCTTCCGCCGCATCGCAGCGGCCGAGGCGGAGGTGCACGGCACCACGCTGGAGCGCGTACACTTCCACGAGGTGGGCGCCCGGGACGCCATCCTGGACGTACTGTGCGCCATGGCCGGCGTGGCGGAGCTGGGCTTCGAGGCGTTCTACACGCGGCCGGTCAGCGTGGGTCGCGGGTTCGTGGACATCGCACACGGGCGCTACCCGCTGCCGGCGCCCGCCACGCTGCGCATTCTCGAGGGGCTTTCACTGCGGGACCCTGGCTTCGACGGGGAGTGTACCACTCCCACGGGCGCGGCCATCCTGGCCACGCTCACGGGGGGTGCCGAGCCACCCATGGAGGTGCGACCGCTCCGTTCCGGGTTCGGCGCCGGGAGCCGGGATCCGGCGGACCGCCCGAACTGCCTCCGGCTGGTGGCGTGTGAGGTCCCGGGCGAGCGCGGCGAGGCGCTCTACCTGGTGCAGGCGGACGTGGACGATCTGGCGCCGGAATACGCGCCGGCCGCGCTGGACGCGCTGCTCGCGGCCGGCGCGCTGGATGCCGTGCTCCTGCCTGTGGCCATGAAGAAGGGACGGGCCGGCCAGCGCGTGGAGGCGCTGGCGCCGGCCTCGCGGCTACAGGAGGTGCTGGAGGCCGCGCTGAGCGCCACGCCCACGCTGGGCGTGCGCTATTGGCCCGTGCAGCGGCCCGCGCTGCCGCGCCGCGAGGAGGAGGTCACCTGGCGGGGCCACCGCATTCGCCTCAAGGTGGTGGCGCTGCCCGGCGGCGGGACCCGGGCCAAGCCTGAATTCGAGGACGTGGCGGCGGCCGGGCAAGCGCTCGGAATGGCGCCCCACGCCGTGCGTCAGGCGCTCGAACGGGAGTTGCCACATTTTCGAGATGGAAGTGTATAAATGCCTACTGACAAACGACTTGAGCTTCGGAGCGGAGGTTTCCGTATGAGCTATTCGGGGTGGAAGCTGGCGGCGCTGGCACTGCTGGTGGCGCTGCCCGCCACGGCCCAGGCCCAGCGCCCGTCGAGCACGATGCACACGCGCAGCGCCGACCTGTATCTGCAACAGGCGGCCGAGACACGCGTGGAGGCGGAGCGTCGGGATAATTTCGAGAAGGCGCTGGAGCAGGCACGCGAGGGCATGGAGGCCATGCCCGAGAACCCCACGCCCTGGCTGCAGGCCGGCCAGGCGCACGCCGGGCTGGGCAACGTGCTGGCCGCCGATTCGGCCTTCGACCGCGCCGAGCAGCTGTGGCCGGAGTATGAAGAGGAAATCGAGGGGTATCGGATTTCCCTCTGGGCGGAGTCCTACAACGCGGCCATCCCACTCTACACCGAGCGCGACTTCGCGGCGGCCATCGAACATCTGGAGCGGGCGCACGCCATCTATCAGGACCGGCCGGAGGCCATGGAGCTGCTGGCTGCGCTTTACGCCCAGGAGGGGCGCGCCGAAGAGGCCGAGCGGCTCTTCCGCCAGACGCTGGAGCTGGTGAGCGGGCCGCTGCGCGCAGAGCAGACGCCGGAGGCGCAGGAGGCCTGGGCGAAGATCCAGGCCAACGTGGCCCTGGATTTCTCCAACCTGCTGGTGTCCGCTGATCGCCTGGACGAGGCCGAGACGCTCTATCGCCAGCTGCTCGAGGCCAACCCGAACGACGCGGTAGTCAGGAGCAACCTGGCCGTGGTCCTCACCCGGCAGGGGCGAACCGACGAGGCCAACGCCATCTACACCGCGCTGCTGGACAGCCCCGACGTGACGACCGATGACGCGTTCGCCATCGGCATCACCCTCTTCCGGGGTGAGGACTACGAGCCCGCGGCCCGGGCCTTCGAGCGAGCGGCCGAGGTGAACCCCTGGGCCTACGACGCCCTCTACATGCTCGGGCAGTCACACTTCTTCGTGGGCCAGGCGGGGCAGGAAGCGCTCGAGGAGGGCGCCAGTGCGGACACGGCGGCCGTCATCGAGACCTACGAGCGGCTGGCCGAAGTGGCCGAGCGCCTGGAGGAGATCAATCCGCTGAACGCGGACATCCTGATCATGCGGGCGCAGGCGCAACGCGGCCTCGGTGACCTCACCAGCGGCGCTGCCTCCCGGGAGTGGAAGACCGGCGCGCTGGCGGCCCTGGAGCGGCGTCAGGCACTCACCTTCGAGGTGACGGAGGTGGCCATCACCACCGAGGACGGCACGACGCGGGCAAGCGGGGAGGTGCTGAACCACGCTGTTGCAGCGGGAGAGCCGCTGACCTTCCGCGTGGCGGCCGTCGATGCCTCGGGCAACGAGATGGGTGGTCAGGCCGTGAGCGTACCCGCACCCGCGACGGAGCAGGGCACGACCTTCGAGGCGTCCTTCGACGTGTCGGGCACCGTCGCCGGATGGAAGATCACGCCCACCGGCATGTGAGGCGCGGACGGCGCACGCTTCTTGCTCGATCGGCGCCGGACTGCCTACCCGAAGTGAGGAATAACATGGAACGATCCCCGGTGCAGCTCGACGCTCCCAGCCGGCCCTGTCCGAACTGCGGGCAGGACATCGACGAGAATGCGTCCGCGTGCCCGGCCTGCGGCCACCTCTTCGTGGACGCCCGTTGCGACCGCCATCCCGACCGCGCCGCGACCGGCCGCTGCGCCGTGTGCGGCACGGCCGTGTGCGACGAGGATGACATCGACGGTCCGACGCACCATCTCTGTCGCGACCACCATCATGTAGGCGTGGTGGACGGCTGGGCTCAGGTCTACTCCACCTCGGACGATCTCGAAGCCAGCCTGATCCGCGACAACCTGCGCGCCGAGGGACTGGACGCGGAGATCCTATCCCAGAAGGATCATTTCTCGCTGCCCACCGATCTGGGTGATCTCAGTCCGGTGCGCGTTCTGGTCCCCGTGTGGGACTACGAGACGGCGAGCGCCGTGCTGGCGGAGCACATGGACGAGGAGGGCCAGGTGAGCTTCGAGGACAAGACGGCCGAGCCCGGTTGAACCGCCTTGAGGCGGCGGAGCTTTTCCGCTAAATTTCTCTGTCTGTGTCCGCGCACGAGGGGCAGCCTCCAGGCTGCCCCTTCCTGCACCATTCGAGGTCCATGGTCCGTATTGCCAGCATCCATCCTGGAACGGTGGCCGACGAGCTCCAGCTCGAGATCGGCAGCCGTATCCTGCGCATCAACGGCGAACCCGTGCGGGACGTGGTGGATCTGCGCTTCCTGGAGACGGACGATCGGGTGGAGGTGGAGGTGGCCCCGCCGTGCGGCGGCGAGCGGCTGCTCTACGAGATCCACAAGGACGCCGGTGAGGCGCTCGGCGTGGTGCCGGCGCCGGATGCCGTCCGTCAGTGTGCCAACAAGTGTGTCTTCTGCTTCGTGGACGGCAATCCGGCGGGCGCCCGCAGCGCGCTGCATCTGAAGGATGACGATTTCCGCCTCTCCTTCACGTATGGCAGCTACGTCACGCTGACCAACCTCGGACCGCGCGGCTTCCAGCGCCTCATCGATCAGCGCCTCTCGCCGCTCTACGTGAGTGTGCACGCCACCGAACCGGAGATCCGGGAGCGCATCCTGGGCGTGCCGCGTGGTGGCGACGTCATGGCTCAGCTCGAGCAGCTCACGGCAGCCGGGCTCGACGTGCACACCCAGATCGTGCTCTGTCCGGGATGGAACGACGGCGCACATCTGGACCGCACGCTGGATGATCTCTTCAGCCTGGGTGAGGGGGTCCTCTCCCTCTCGGTGGTGCCGGTGGGCCTCACCCGCTACAACCTGGATCGACCCGTGCGGCTGCTCACACGGGCGGAAGCCGGCCGGGCGCTGGACCAGGTGGAGCGGACCCGGGAGCGGGCACTCGCGGAGCGGGGCATGGGCTGGGCGTACGCCGGTGACGAGCTGTACTTCATTGCCGAACGCCCCCTGCCGGCGGACGCCTACTACGATGACTGGCCACTCACGGAGAATGGCGTGGGCGCCGTGCGGGGGCTGCTGAACGAATTCGAGGCGGGACTGGGCGGGCTGCCCCGCCTGGACGGCCGGCGCATCGCGCTCGTCACGGGCACCCGCATGGCCCCGATCCTGGCCGACCTGGCGGGCAGGGCGGAAGCGGCCACCGGAGCCAGCATCCAGGTGCTCCCCGTGGCGAACAGCTACTTCGGGGACACGGTCAACACGGCGGGACTGCTGCCGGGCGCGGCAGTGGGCAACGCGCTGCGGGGCGGTGACTTCGATGCTGCGCTGCTGCCCGCCGAAGCGCTCAACGATGATGGCCGCTTCGCCGATGACGTGGCGCTGGCCGAACTGGTCCATGCGCTGGCGCCGCTCCGCCTCCGACCCGCGCACTTCCTGGCCGACGGGCTGGCCGGCCTGTGACCCGGGAGCTCCCCGCGGTGGCCGTGGTGGGCCGTCCCAACGTGGGCAAATCCACCTTCTTCAATCGCGTTCTGGGCACCCGCCGCGCCATCGTGGAGGACCAGCCGGGCGTCACCCGCGACCGCAACTTCGCACTCGCCGAATGGGCCGGGCGGCGCTTCTGGCTGATCGACACCGGGGGCCTCGAGCCCGGCAGTCACGAGCCCATGGCCAGGGCCGTGCGCCGCCAGGTGCAGGCCGCGCTGGACGAGGCCGACGTGATCGTCTTCCTGGTGGATGGCCGAACGGGTGTCCATCCGGTGGACGCCCAGGTGGCGGAGATCCTGCGCAGGATCGAGCGACCGGTGGTCCTGGCCGTGAACAAGCTGGACAAGCTGCCCGACGAACTGGCCCAGCACGAGTTCTGGGAGCTCGGCCTGGGCGAGCCGCTGCCAGTCAGTTCGCTGGTGGGGAAGGGCTCGGGTGACCTGCTCGACGTCATCGTGGAGCAGCTTCCGGAGCGGGGCGCGGAGCCGGCGGATCCGGGCGTGGTCCAGGTGGCCGTGGTGGGCAAGCCGAACGTGGGCAAGTCCAGCTTCGTGAACCGCCTGCTGGGTGAGGAGCGCATGGTGGTGAGCGAGGAGGCGGGCACCACCCGCGACTCGGTGGACACGCCCATGCGCTACCACGGCCGCGAGCTGGTCTTCGTGGACACGGCGGGGCTGCGGCGCCAGGCGCGCATCAGCCGCGGCGTGGAGTACTACAGCGCGCTGCGCACCGAGCGGGCGGTGGAGCGGGCGGACGTGTGCGTGCTCCTCATGGACGCCACCGAGCCGCCGCACGTGCAGGATCTCAAGATTGCCGAGAAGGCGTGGCGCGCCGGCTGCGGACTCATCATCGTGGCCAACAAGTGGGATCTGGTGGAGAAGGAGACCGCCACGGCCAAGGAGTGGGCGAGCACGCTCAAGGCGCGGGCGCGGCAGCTCCGCTGGGTACCTGTGCTCTTCACCTCGGCGCTCACCGGCCAGCGCGTGCAGAAGATCCTGGACATGGTGGTCCAGGTGGCCGACACACGCTGCCACCGCGTGGCCACGCGGGACGTCAATGACGTGGTCCGGGAACTGGCGGGGCGCCGGCCGCCACCCCATTATCGAGGCATGCCGGTGAAGCTGCTCTACGCCACGCAGGCGGCCGTGGCGCCGCCCACGTTCGTCATCTTCGGCAACCACCCCAAGGCGGTCACGGAGTCCTACCTCCGCTATCTGCAGAACGGCTTCCGCGCGCGCTGGGGGTTCGAAGGCGTGCCCATCCGCATCCGCCTCCGCCGGCGCAGGGAGGAGCGGACCGCATGACCCCCGGGATCGCACGCACAACGCCCTACCCGCCGTGCTGAGCCCGCTGTGATGACCGCTCCCCTGCTGGCCGTGGCCGCCTACCTGACGGGGGCCTTTCCCACCAGTTTCGTGGTCGGCCGCGCCTTCCACGGCATCGACCTGCGCGCGCACGGCAGCGGCAATCTGGGTGCCACAAACGCCTACCGGGTGCTCGGCTGGCGCGCGGCCGTACCGATCTTCCTGGTGGACATCTTCAAGGGCTGGCTGCCCGTCTTCTGGTTCCCCATGCTGGACGGCAGCCCCGCACCGGAGTGGGCCCTGCTGTACGGCACGGGCGCCATCGTGGGCCACGTCTATTCGGCGTACGTGGGGTTTAAAGGGGGCAAGGGCGTGGCCACCGGCGCCGGTGTCTTCCTGGCCCTGGCACCCGTGGCCGTCCTGGTGGGGCTGGCCGTCTGGGCCGGCCTGGTGTTCACCACACGCATGGTGTCCCTGGGCTCGATCGCGGCCGCGGCCACCCTCCCGCTCGTGGTCTTCCTCACCGAAGGCACGGGCCCTGTGTTCTACCTGGCGGCGGCGCTGGCGGCCTTCGTGATCTGGGCACACCGGGCCAACATCCGGCGGCTCGTGCGCGGCGACGAACTCCGGTTCGTGCGCCGCGTCGGCACGACGGCCCGTGCCGAGAACGCCGAGTCGGCATCCTCGAACGACGGCGCGCCGGTCCACACGCCGGAGGACCGATGAGTGCGCCCGTGGCGGACGGCGGGCCGCTGCGCGCGGCCGTCATCGGGGCCGGCAGCTGGGGCACGGCGCTGGCGCATCACCTGGCGCGCGGCGAGCACGAGGTGGTGGCGTGGGCCCGCTCGGCGGACCTGGCCGAGGGCATCAACACGGCCCACATGAACCCGCGCTACCTGCGCGGCCTGGCTCTGCACCCGACGCTGCGTGCGAGCACGGAGCTGGAAGCCGCCGTGGCGGGCGCCCGGCTGGTGGTCTACGCCAGCCCCGCACAGCACATCCGCGCCATCATGGAGCGGGCCGCCCCACACGTGGCGGGCAACGCCGTGGTGGTGAGCGCCTCCAAGGGCATCGAGACCAGCACCCTCGAGACCATGGCGGAGGTGCTGGGTGACGTCCTGCCCGCCGCTGTGGCGGGGCGCGCCTGCTTCCTGTCGGGTCCCAGCTTTGCGGAGGAGGTGGTGCTGGGCCAGCCCACGGCGGTCACCATTGCCAGCCGCGACGCGGCGGCCGCCCGCCTGGCGCAGGAGGCCTTCCAGACGGACACTTTCCGCGCCTACACCAGCCACGACGTCATGGGCGTGGAGATGGGCGGCGCGCTCAAAAACGTGGTGGCCATGGCGGCCGGGATGGTGGCCGGTCTGGGGCTCGGCCACAACGCCATGGCGGCGCTCATCACGCGCGGCCTTGCCGAGATCATCCGGCTGGCCGAGGCCATGGGTGGCCAGGCCATCACGCTCTCGGGCCTGGCCGGGGTGGGTGACCTGATCCTCACCTGTACGGGCGGACTCAGCCGTAACCGGCACGTGGGCGTGGAGCTGGGCAAGGGCAGGACCCTCGAGCAGATTCTGGCCGACATGGAGCAGGTGGCCGAGGGCGTGGAGACCACACGGGCGGCGCACGCGCTGGCCCGCCGCGAGGGGATCGAGATGCCCATCGTGGACCAGGTGCACGCCGTTCTCTTCGAGAACCTGCCCGCCGCCGAAGCGCTCGAGATCCTCATGCTGCGGGACCCCAAATCGGAGATCTGGACGTGAGCCGCGACCAGCAGCCCGTACCGCGACCGGTGGCGCCCCGCGAGTACTATTCGATTGGCGAGGCGTGTGAGCTGACAGGCCTGGAGGCCCATGTCCTGCGCTACTGGGAGCAAAAGTTTCCCGAGCTCTCCCCCTCCAAGAATCGCTCCGGCAATCGCGTATACCAGCGCAAGGAGATCCGGCTCATCCTGCTGGTGAAGCGGCTGCTCTATGATGACAAGTACACCATCGAGGGCGCCCGGGCACGCCTCGAGGAGATCCGGCGCGGCGGCACCCTCGACAACGAGGGCAGGGAAGCGCTGGACGCGGAGACGCTCCGGGGTTTGCGTGCCGATCTGCACGAACTCTCCGGCCTCCTGCGGCACGACGCGGGCGGCTGATGCGCATCCTGGTCACGAACGATGACGGCTACCTGGCGCGCGGCATCGGCATGCTGCGCCGCTCGGCGGCGGCGCTGGGAGACGTCCGGGTGGTGGCACCCGACCGGGAGCAGAGCGCCACGAGCCACTCCCTCACACTGCACCATCCCCTGCGCGTGCGCGGGGTGGACACCGGCGTGCAGGTGGTGGACGGCACCCCGACCGACTGCGTGGTGCTGGCCGTGGGCGAACTGCTGGACGAGAAGCCCGACTTCGTCCTGTCGGGCGTGAACCAGGGCGCCAACCTGGGCGATGACGTGCTCTACTCCGGTACGGTAGCCGCCGCCATGGAGGCCACGATCCTGGGGGTGCGCGCCGTGGCCGTGTCCTACTGCGGGCGGGACCTGGACGAGCTGGAGGCCTGGGAGGAGCCGCTCACCAGGCTGCTCCGCTCGCTGCTCACGCGGGACGATTTCCCGCAGCAGACGTTGCTGAACGTGAATCTGCCCCCTGTGCCCCCTGAGGATGCGCGCGGGGTGCGCGTCACCACACTGGGGCGGCGCGCCTATCTGGGCTCCCTCACGCGGGCGCAGGATCCCTCGGGCCGCGAGTACTTCTGGGTGGGCGGCGGGGAGAGCAAGTGGTGGGGCGGGCCGGCATCGGACTTCCGCGCCATCCACGACAACTGCGTCTCCGTGACGCCCCTGCATCTGGATCTCACCAACCATGCGCTGCTGAAGGACATCGGCCAGTGGGAGATGAAGCTGTGAGCGGGGCCG
>JBBDRO010000020.1:20657-53891 GCA_040905425.1 Gemmatimonadota bacterium
CCATGCGCTGCTGAAGGACATCGGCCAGTGGGAGATGAAGCTGTGAGCGGGGCCGTCCGTGGCCGCTGAAGGAGCCGGGCCGGTGAGCGGGGGCGTCCGTGGGCGCTGAGGGCTTCCCTCCGGAGGAGCGCCGCTGGGAGCGCCAGCGCCGCCGGCTCGTGGAGACGGTCACAGAAACCGGGATCTCGGACCTGGAAGTGCTGCGTGCGCTCTTTGTGACGCCGCGCCATCATTTCCTGCCCGAGGCGGTCCGCCACCGTGCCTACGAGGACGCTCCGGTGCCCATCGGCTTCGGCCAGACGGCGTCGCAGCCCTCGCTGCAGGCGCTCTACCTGCAGACCCTCGGGCTCGGACCCGACGACCGGGTACTCGAGGTCGGCACCGGCTGCGGCTACCAGACGGCGCTGCTGGCGCAGGTGGCGGGGCACGTCTACTCCGTGGAGCGCATCCGGGAGCTGTCCGCGCGGGCACGCGACGCGCTGGACGCGCTGCGGGTGGCCAACGTGGCGCTCTTGGTGGGCGACGGCACCATCGGCTGGTCCCGCTACGCGCCTTACGATGCCATCCTGGTGGCGGCGGGGGCACCGGATGTGCCGTCCTCCCTGGTGGAGCAGCTGGCCCCGGGTGGGCGCATGCTGGTGCCCCTGGGGGATCGCGACGCGCAGCGGCTCACGCTGGTCACGCGCAGGGAGGACGGCGTCACCCGCGAGGCGCTGGTGGACTGCACGTTCGTACCACTCATCGGCCGTTTCGGCTGGCAAGACTGAACGACGGACGCTCCGGCGTCCCATGCATGTGACACGCCGCCCCCTGCGGGCGGCGTACTGGAGAAGGTATGGAATGGATCGCGGCGCTGGTGGACTTCATCTTCCACATCGACGTCCACCTGGACGAGATCATCCGCGCATACGGCCTGTGGACGTACGCCATCCTCTTTGCCATCGTCTTCGTGGAGACGGGGCTGGTGATCATGCCGTTCCTGCCGGGGGACTCGCTCCTCTTCGCGGCCGGCACCTTCGCCGCGCGCGGGTCGCTGAACCCGGGCACCCTGACGGGCCTGCTCATCGTGGCGGCGGTCCTGGGGGACACGGTGAACTACTGGATCGGCCACTTCCTGGCCCCGCGCATCTCCACCGGCCGTGTCCGCTTCGTGAACCAGCAGCACCTGGCGCGCACGCACGCCTTCTTCGAGAAGCACGGCGGCAAGACCATCGTGCTGGCGCGCTTCATCCCCATCGTGCGCACCTTCGCGCCGTTCGTGGCGGGCGTGGGCGCCATGGACTACGCCAGATTCCTGGCCTACAACGTGGGCGGCGCCATCGCGTGGGTGTGCCTCTTCGTGTGGGCCGGCTACTTCTTCGGCAACATCCCCACGGTGGAAGAGAACTTTACGCTGGTCATCATGGCCATTATCCTGCTTTCCGTGCTTCCCGGCGTGGTGGAGTGGCTCCGCTCGCGCCGCCACCGGCCGTCCCCTCGCTAGAGTGCTGATGACCTCGATCCCATTTCAGGCGACGTCCCCGCGCATCCTCCGCGGCGCCCGTGCCGCCACGGCCGGCGCCCTGCTCCTGGCGGCGCTGGCCGCGCCGCCCGCCGGCACCGCCGCCCAGACCGTCCCCGACTCGGTCCTGGCCGGCGACACCCTGCGCGTGCGCGTCACCCGTGACCCCCTGGGCCTCAGCCAGCTGCCGGCCGCTGTGTCGGTGCTCCGCGGCCAGGCGCTGCAGGCACGCCGCTCCGGCGCCGACCCCGGCGATGTGCTGCGCGGTGTCCCCGGGCTCCTGGTGGCCGATCGGCACGCCCCCTCGCTGGGCCCGCGCGTGGTGCTGCGCGGCTTCGGCGCCCGTGCCTCCTTCGGCGTGCGCGGTATCCGGGTGCTGCTGGACGGCATCCCCCTCACCATGCCGGACGGGCAATCCGACCTCTCCATCATGGACGCCGGCTCGGCGGGCCGGGTGGAGGTGCTGCGCGGACCCGCCGGAGCGCTCTACGGCAACGCCGCCGGCGGCGTGCTGGCCATCGAGACGGAGCGCCCCCCACCCGGGGACTTCTCCGCCGCGCTCGCGGTGGCGGCCGGGGATCGCGGCCGCGGCATGGACGACGCCACCAACCTGCGCCGGACCCACCTGAAGGTGGGCGGCCACACCGCCAGCTGGGGCTGGCTGGCCAGCGGCTGGGAACAGCGCGAGCGCGGCTTCCGCGAGCACGGGGCGGCGGAGCGGCGTGGCCTCACGGCCATGGGCCGCCGCGCGCTCGCGGACGGCGTCCTCTCGCTCACGCTGCACGCGCTGGACGCGCCGGTGGCCCAGGCACCCGGCTCGCTCCCGCGCGACACAGCATGGCAGCGCCCGGAGGCCGCCTGGCCGAACAACGTGCGCACGGGGAGCGGTGAGTCCGCCCGCCAGCTCCAGGGCGGCGCCGCCTGGCGCGGCCCCGTGGCCGCGGGGCAGGGAGAGGCCACGGCGTGGGCCCTCGGCCGCACGGTCGAGAGCGCCCTGCCGTTCGCCTGGATCGACCTCAGCCGGCGGGGCGGGGGCGCCCGCGCTGCATGGGCCACCGGCAGCGCACGCGCCGACCTCACGCTGGGGCTGGAGGCCGAGGCGCAGCGGGACGAGCGCGTGGAGCGCCCCAACCAGGAGGGTCGGCCGGGCTCCGAGATCCTGCGTGACCAGGTGGATCGCGTCACCACCGTGGCGCCCTTCGCGCGTGCGCGGCTGGCGTTCGGCACCCGCGTGGAAGCCAGCGCGGGCCTGCGCTGGGACCGCATCCGCTTCAGCACGCGCGACGCGCACCTGGCCGACGGCCGCGACGACAGCGGCAACCGCACCTTCGACGCGCTGAGTCCCTCGGCCGCACTGGCCGTGGACCTGGGCCAGGCCGGCGGCGGCTGGGTGTCCGTGACCACGGCCTTCCAGACGCCCACCACCACCGAGCTCATCAACGCCCCGCCCGCGGCGGGCGAGCCCTGTTGCCCCGGCGGCTTCAACACCGGACTGGAGCCGCAGCGGGCCGTGGGCGTGGAGGCCGGCTGGCGGGGCGGCGCGAATCCGGCGCTCGAGGTGGTGGCCTACGGCGCCACGGTCACCGACGCACCGGTGCCCTTCCAGGTGGCGGCGGCGCCGGGCCGCGAGTTCTATCGCAGCGCCGGTGAGGTCCGGCACCGCGGCGTGGAAGCGGCCGCGGCGCTCGTGCGGGGCCGCTGGACGGCGCGTCTGGCCTACGGGCTGGGTGACTTTGAGTTCGTGGACGACGGCCTGCCGGAGGAAGATTTCGAGGGCAACCGGCTGCCCGGGGCGCCGCTCCACCGGCTGGAGGCCGACGTGAGCGCCACGGTGACCGGGGGCCTGGTGCTGCAGCTGGAGGCCGAGCACAGCGCCGGGCTCTACGCCGACGACGCCAACGAGGCGT
The DNA here is from genome assembly GCA_040905425.1 of Gemmatimonadota bacterium. Lineage (GTDB taxonomy): Bacteria > Gemmatimonadota > Gemmatimonadetes > Longimicrobiales > RSA9 > JBBDRO01. The sequence continues at coordinate 24,066 of JBBDRO010000020.1, forward strand.
CCGTTCCCGCGCTCACCCTGCTCGACCTGCGTGCCTCCTGGGACGGCCGGGTGGGCCGCACCTCCATCACCCCGTGGGTGGCGGTGCGCAACGCCACCGACCGGCACCACATCGGTTCCGTGGTAGTGAACGGCTTCGGCGGGCGCTACTACGAGCCGGCGCCGGGCCGCCACGTGGAGGCGGGGCTCACGGCGGCCGTGGGGGGCTGGTAGAGAGGAATCTTTCGCTGGGCGTCGTGGGTGCATATGTTTTTACTGGTTCGGCAGGGTGCCCGCGCCCGATCGTCGGCGGCGCCCGGGAGCTGGACGCTTCAACCCTCTCATCCCAGGATCTGCGCGTGCGCGAGGACAGCGTTCCCCTGCCACCCGTGACGGGCGGCCAGCGTGACTTGCCGCCGGACGGCAATCAGCGGCCGGTGCCTCCGTTCGTGGCGTCGGCGGTGGAGGACGGTGTGCGCGAGGACGTAGCGCTCCCGGAGGGCGAGGAGCCCGAAGGCCACGCCGGCTTTGCCTGGGGTGATGACGGGGAGGAGGATCCAGCCCTGACGGCGGAACTGGCGCGCCGGGGCACGGATGCCTTCCCCATGGACGCCTTCATCATCCCCGAGGAAGCGGACCGCCTGCCCACGCCCAGTGAGGTGTTCGCCTCCCGGGAGCTCACGCAGGACCTGGCCCGGCGCCTCCACGCCTTTGCCGATGCGCTGGAGGCGGATGGCCACGACGCCGTCCGGCGTGCCCTGGATGACGGGGACCGCTTCGAGTCCCTCCTGGCCGGCTTCGTGGCCGGCTACCTGGCCGCCCAGAGCGGCTGAGGCCGGCGGATCTTCCCCTCCCATGACGGGTTCTATTGCGAGCGCCCGCATCCGCGAGCGCCGATGGGCGCCCATAGCTCAGGTGGATAGAGCGCGGGATTCCTAATCCCGAGGCCCCTGGTTCGAGTCCAGGTGGGCGCATGCACCGAAGCCCCGGCGGCATCCGCTCCGCCGGGGCCGCTCCGTCTGGCCCATCCGCCACGGCCACCGTACCTTCGCCAGACCGTCCCCCGAGCCCTCGCACACCATGACCCTGCCGCAACGCATCGGCCTTGCCCTGCTCGCCGCCCTGGCGCTGGGGGCGCTGATCGCCGCCGTCGACACGCCCGTCCTGAACGCGCTGCCGCCGCTCGTGGAGCCCCTCGGCGCGCTCTGGGTAAACGCCATTCGCATGACGGTGGTGCCGCTGGTGGTGGCGCTGGTGATCACCGGCATCGCCTCCGCCCGGGACACGCACACCGTGGGGCGCATCGGTGGTGGGGCCATCCTCCTGTTCGTGATCTTCATTGCCGCTGTGGCGCTCTTCACGGTGCTGGTGGCCCCACCCCTCCTGATGCTGCTGCCGGTGGACACCGGCGCGCTCGAGGCCTTCCGGACCACCGCGGCGCAGGCGGGAGCGGCCACCGAGCTCCCCCCCTTCCGGGACTGGCTGGTGGAACTGATTCCGCCCAATCCCATGCAGGCGGCGGCGGATGGCGCCATGCTGCCGCTGCTGGTCTTCGCCGCGCTCTTCGGCCTGGCGCTGACGCGCACCCGTTCCGCGGGGGCCGGAACCGTGGTGGCGTTCTTCCAGGGCGTGGTGGACGCCACCTTCGTGCTCGTCCACTGGATCCTGGAGCTGGCGCCCATCGGCGTCTTCGGCCTGGTCCTGCCCCTGGCCGCCACCCTGGGCGTGGGCGCGGCGGCGGCGTTCGGCGGCTTCGTGGTGCTGGCCGTGGCGCTGGTCCTCGTGGTGAACCTGGCGCTCTATCCCGTCACGGTGCTGGCGGCGGGCATCCCACTCGGCCGCTTCGCGCGCGGCTGCCTGCCCGCCCAGGTGGTGGGCTTCAGCACGCGCTCCTCGCTGGCTTCGCTGCCGGCCATGATCGAGGGCGCCGAGGAGCGCCTGGGCCTGCCCACGCAGGTCACCGGGCTGGCGCTGCCCGCCGCGGTATCGGTCTTCAAATTCGCCTCGCCGGCCGTGCGCCTCACCGGCACCCTCTTCGTGGCGCGCCTCTACGGCATCGAGCTGGGCGGACTGGAGCTGGCCGTGGTAGCCTCCTCCATCGCGCTGCTCAGCTTCTACTCCCCCGGCATCCCGAGCGGCGGCCTGTTCGTCATGACGCCGGTCTACCTGGCCTTCGGCCTGCCGGTGGAAGGCATCGGCCTGCTCATTGCTCTGGACATGATCCCCGACATGTTCATCACCGTGGCCAACGTCACGGCGGACCTCTCGGTGGCCGCCATCCTGACGCGCTGGGTGGGCGTGGACGATCCGGGCGGGCCGCCGTTGGACTCTCACGCCCTGCAGCCGGCGGCACCCACGGCAACGGCCACGGCCAGGGCGCCGGGCACCACAACGGACGGTTCCGCTGGGGGTGGCCGATGAGCCCGATGACGCGCATCCGGCAGGGTGCGGCCTTGCCCGTAGCCGCGGCCCTGTGCGCGCTCCTGGCGCCCGCCTCCACCGAGGGCTGGCAAGCGCCGCCCACATCGGCCGCGACGTGGCAAACGCCGCCCGACTCCGCCACGGCGCGCCAGGCCCCGCCCGACTCCGCCGCGGCGCGCCAGGCAGTGGGGGACTCCGCCGCGGCGCACGCGATACCGCCGGCCAGCGTCCGACTGCAGGTGCCTTCAGACCCCGCGCTCGTGCGCCTGCTCACGCGGCCCGCTGCGCCTCAGGAGGCTCCTGAGCGGAGCACCCGGCGTGGCCTGATCATCGGCGCGGTCGCGGGCGCCGCCGTGGGCCTGGGCATCGGCAGCTTCATTGCCCTCTACTGCGTTTCGGAAAACGACAGCTGCCCGGGCGCCATCCCGGTGGTCGGGCTGCTGGGCGCCGCGAGCGGGGCGCTGGCCGGTGCCGTGCTCGGGGCGGCCATACCCGCCCGCGCCCCGCGGGAGCCCGCCACCCCTGATCGGCCAGCCGGGAGCTGGGGGGAGACGGACACGGGCTCGTTCGCCGTGGCCGCCGGCGCTGCCCATGCCCGCATCGAGGACGACTCGTCCCTCCTTCACGAAGGCTCGGGATGGAGCGTGCGGGCCGTCTTCCTGGCCGAACTCAAGCCATGGCTGGCCCTGGGGCCCGAACTGGGCTACGCCTCCTTCGGGGCAGGGGGGGAGGTACGCCAGGGCGCCGCCGCCGTACAGCTCCGCTGGCCAGGCGCACGGATACGCCCATACGTGGGGGCGCAGCTGGGTGCCTACCAGATGACCCTGCCTTCCCTGGAATTCCTGGGCGGCGGCATTTCAGCGGGTGCGCGCGTGCGCCCCTTCGCGCGCCGCCGGCACTTCGTGGAGGTGGAGGCGCGCCTCTCCAGCCAGGTGCAGAACATCGCGCCGATGGCCGTCCGCGCGCTCTCGCTCGGCGTGGGCACGGCCTGGTGAAGGGCCTGATGGCCCCCGCGTTTTCGGGAAGGCGGCCGGTGCTGTAGTTTAGTGGTATGAAGCGTACCCGTCGGCAGCCTCTCTCCACCCTCGCGGCCCTGGCCGTGCTGCTCGCCCCGGCCTGGCCGGCCCCGGCGCTGGCCCAGCTGCAGCTCCCCGAACCGGTCGGCTTCGTCAACGACTTTGCCAATGTCATCGACGCGGAGACCGAGCGGCAGATCGAGGCCATCATCCAGGAGGTGCGGGCCAAGAGCGGCGGCGAGATCGTGGTGGTCACGCTGCCCTCGCTCGAGGGCAGACCGGCGTCCGAGGTGGGCCTGCAAATCGGTCGCGAGTGGGGCATCGGCCAGGCCGGCGAGCCCGGCGACCCCGCGCGCAACACGGGGCTGGTGGTGCTGGTGGCCCCGAATGATCGTGAGCTACGCATCGAGACGGGCATCGGCACCAACACGTTTCTCACCGCCGCCGAGGCCGGCCGCATCGCCGACGCGTTCATGGTGCCGGCCTTCCGTGAGGAGAACTACGGTGAGGGCATCCTGCTGGCCGTGGCGGCGCTGGCGGGGGAGTACGCCGAGCGCTTTGATTTCGAGCTGAGCGGAGACTTCGTGGTGCCCCGGGCGGAGCAGGAGCCCGCGCGGCCCGTTGGCCGGGGCCCGGGCATGGGCTTCGGCGGCCTCGTGGTGCTGCTCATCCTGTTCGCCGTGATCTTCGGGCGCGGCGGGGGGGGCGGCCGCGGCGGGGGACGGCGCGGCAGCATCGACCCGGTCATGCTGGCCCTGCTCTTCGGTGCCACCCGCGGCGGCTTCGGCGGGGGTGGCGGGCGCGGCGGCTTCGGGGGCGGTGGCTTCGGTGGGGGTGGCGGCGGCGGCTTCGGCGGCTTCGGCGGTGGGGGTGGTTTCGGCGGCGGCGGCATCGGAAGGAGCTGGTAGATGGCAAGCGGCAAGACGGCGGACCCGCGCACGATCGCCACGGAGCTGGCGGGCGCCCTGGGGACGGAACTGGGCCAGGAGCTGCACGGCGTGCTCCTCTACGGGTCGGTGGCCCGCGAGGAAGCCGTGCGCGGCATCAGTGACATCAACGTGCTGATCCTGGTGGACACGATCGACGGCGCCCTGCTGGCGCGCACCGCCCCCCTGGCGCGCCGCTGGGCGGAGCAGGGCGTCGGCCCGCTCCTCATCGAGGAAGCCGAGTGGCGCCGTGCCAGTGACGTCTTTGCCATCGAAGTGCTGGACATGCAGGACGCCCACGTCCTGCTGCACGGCCGGGATCCGGTGGCAGGTCTGCGCGTGGACCCCGCACAGCTGCGCCTGCAGACCGAGCGGGAGATCCGCGCCCGCCAGGTCCAGTTCCACAACGGCCTGCTGGCGGCCGCCCACGATCCGGCGCACGTGGGGGCGGTCCTGGCGGGTGCCCTGCCGGCGTTCGTAACCTATCTGCGCGCCGCGCTCCGCCTGGCGGGGCAGACGGTGCCGCGCGCCACGGCCGCCACGATTCAGGCGGGCGCCGCGCTGGTGGACGCCGACCCGGCCGCGTTCCTGCAGGTACACGAACAGCGTCAGCGGGGGAAACTGCCGTCGATCACACTGGACGATCCGCTCGTGGCCGGCTTCAATGAGGCAGCCGCCCGGACCGCCCGCTACGTGGACCAGGCCGCGGTGGCCACGGACCCGGTGAACACCCAGGAAGGGAGCTCGACATGAAACGTACCCTGCGTCTGCTGCCGGTGGCGCTGCTGCTGCTGGCGCCGACCGGCTGCGGGTACAACCGCATCCAGGAGCTGGACGAAACCGTGGCGCAGGCGCGCGCCAACATCGAGGCCGAGCTCCTGCGCAGAAACGACCTCATTCCGAACCTCGTGGCCACCGTGGAGGAGGCCGCCAGCTTCGAGCAGGAGACCTTCACGGAGGTGGCGGCGGCCCGCTCCGGGCTGCAGCAGTCGCGCGAGCAGCTCGCCTCAGCGGTGCAGGGAGAGGCCTCGACCGGCGAACTGTCGCGGGCCTCCAGCGCCGTTGCGGAGAACCTGCGCCTCTTCCTGAACGTCTCGGTGGAGGCCTACCCGCAGCTCACCGCCAGCCAGAACTTCCGCGCCCTGCAGGACGAGCTGACGGAGACGGAGAACCGCCTCAGCGTGGCCCGCCGGGACTACAACGAGGTGGTGGCCGCCCACAACACCTACGTGCGCCGCTTCCCGCAGCTCATCATTGCCAAGATGATCGGCGCCGACCGCAAGGACACCTTCGAGGCGCCGGAGTCGGCCCGCGCGGCGCCCTCGGTGGAGTTCAACCGGAACTGACCCGCCTGGCACCGCCCATTCCATAAGCGACGTCGCCCCGCTGGCTCACCGGCGGGGCGTCGTCGCTTGCGTCCCATCCAGCCATCCCGGATCTGCCGCGGAAAGGTGCCCGGCTGATCGGCGCAGCCCGATGTCCCATCCAGCCATTCGCGCGTAACCGCGGTGACGTGAGCTCCGTGAAGGAGTCATCGGAGCGCCGTTGTTGACATCCTACAACGGACAGCGCATATATGTAGGTAGCCTACAACGGAGCGGCGCTCATGGATGTCCGGCAGGGAACCCTCGACCTCCTGGTCCTCCGCACCCTCGCGGAGGAGCCTGCCCACGGCTGGGCGATCGCCCAGCGTATCGAGATGCTCTCGGAGGATGCGTTGCGGCTCAACCAGGGCTCCCTCTACCCGGCGCTGCATAAACTGGAGGACGGTGGCTACATCAGCGGGAAGTGGGGCATCGCCGAGGACACACGCCGCCGGGTCAAGGTCTACAGCCTGACCGCCCGGGGGCGGAGCCGCCTGTCGGCCGAGGAGGCGGACTGGCGGGCCTACGTGCAGGCCATGGAGCTCGTGCTGGGCGGGCAACCATGAGGTATGCGCACCCAGGGGTCCGCGTGAGCGTGCCATGATGCTCCTCCCGCCGATCCTGCGCCGAGCCGCGCGGCGCCTGCTCCGTATGCTCCGCTGGAGCCGCGCCGACCGCGACCTCCGCGACGAGGTGGCCCACCACCTGGAGGAGGCGGCCGCGCGACACCTGGCTGCGGGCCTATCCCCGGCCGCAGCCCGGCGTGCCGCCGCCCTGGACTTCGGCGGCCGGGACCGCTGGCTCGAGGAGACGCGAACGGCGCGCGGCGTGATATGGCTCCAGCACCTGTTCGCCGATGGCCGCTACGCGGTCCGGCAGATGAGGAGCACGCCGGTGCTCACGGTCGTGGCCGCGCTCTCCCTGGCTGCGGGAATCGGCGTGGTGGTGGCCGTGGTGGCGCTCATCAACGGGGCCTTCTTCAAGCCGCTGCCGGTGCCGGCCCCGGAGGAGCTGCACCGGGTGTACACGAGCCGGGACGTCTTCCAGGGACGGGGCGGAGAGCCCTACGGGTGGTCCTCCTACCCCGACTTCGAGGACATACGGGACAGCGGGATCTTCACGGCGGCGGCGGCCGGCTTCCATGTTTCCGCGGCGGTGGTGGGGCCGAGCTTCGGACCGGCGCGTCGCACGGTCCACTGGGTGACGCCGGATTATTTTGACGTGCTGCGCCTCCGCCTGGCGGCGGGCCGGCCGCTGGCGCCGGGCGGGTACGAGCCGGAGATCGTCATCAGCCACCGCGTCTGGCGCCGCGACTTCCAGGCGGACCCGGAAGCGGTCGGACGGGTGATCGAAGTCAACGGTGTGCCGCTGAGCGTGGTCGGGGTCGCCCCGCCGGAATTTCTGGGCACGGTGTTGGATGGGGAGATCTTTGGCTGGGCACCGCTCCTGCTCCAGCCGCGAACGGCCATATACGGCGTGCCGTTCGACGATCGTGGGTCGCGCAGGCTCGAAATCCTGGCACGTCTCCCCGCGGAATCCAGCCTGGCGACGGCGCGCGCCCGGCTGGATGCGCTGGCCGGGCGCCTGGCCAGCGCACACCCCGAGGCCTGGCGGCGCCGCGACGACTCGCCCCACTTGCTGACCATTGTGCCGGAAGCCGCGGTACGCGCCGGCGGACGCCCGGGCGGGCTCGCCATGGCCAGTGCATTGATGAGCATCGGCCTGCTCCTGGCGGGCGTCCTCCTGGTGGCGTGCACCAACGTGGCCGGGTTGCTGCTGGCCCGTGCGTTGACCCGCCGCCACGAGGTGGCCGTACGCCTCACGCTGGGCGCGTCGCGGGCCCGGTTGACGGCGCAGCTCCTCATGGAAAGCCTGCTGCTGGCAGCGCTCGGCGGTGCCAGCGGATGGCTGTTGGGCCACTGGCTCACCCGGCTCATCGAAGCCCGATTCGTCATGGGCGCGTTCGACCCGGCGCCGGACGGTCGTGTCCTGGCCATCACGATGGTGGCGGCGCTCGGCTGCACCGTCGTTTTCGGGCTGGCGCCGCTCCGCCTGGCGCTTGGCGCGGACATCCGCTCCGCCCTCCAGCGCACGGCAGCCGCCGGTCGCACCCGAAGCTTCGGCCGGGGCGCCGTCATTGCCGTGCAGGTGGCGGCCGCCACGCTCCTACTCGTGGCCAGCTTCACGGCGGCGGGCGGTATGCGCAATCACCAACGCATGGATCCCGGTTTCCAGATGAGCGGCCTCCTGGTGGCGCAACTGGACCGCACGGCCTTCCGCTCGGACACTGTCCGCTCGCCCGCCTACTCCGCCGGCGTGGTGGAACTGGCCGCCGCCCTACCGGGCGTGGTGAGCGTGGGCTCGGCGTTGCACATGCCCATGGGTGATTTTCGGGCCGGCCTGGATGAGATGCTGCAACCGGACTCCGCCCTGAACCTGGCCTTCAACGTGGTCACACCGGGATTCTTCCAGACCCTCGAGCTGCGCGTTGCAAGCGGGCGGCTGCCGCGCCCGGTCGAGGTGCGGGACTCGCCGGTGGCGGTCGTGAGCAGAGCGTACGCGCGGGCGGTGGGCGGCAATCCAGTGGGTGGCATGCTACGGGGCGGTAGCAGGTTAGGCAGGCTGCCCGTCGTGGCGGTGGTGGATGACGCGCGCACGCACCTCACGGAGGCGCCGGCAGAGCCGTTCGTCTACGTGGTCCGCGGCGCCGGAGCCCCCGCAGCGACGCGCACCTTCCAGGCCCACGACAACGTCTTCCTGCGCGTCCGGCCCGGCGCCGAAGCGAGCGTGGCCCGAGCGCTCGTACGCGGTCTGCGCCAACGTTTTCCCGAGGCGCTCCCGCCACGCGTGCGACCCTTCAGTGCGGTCGTGGGTGAGATCACCGCCTATCAGGAAGCCGGCGCCCGGGCCGCGGTGGCCATCGGCGCCGTCCAACTCGCTCTGGCCGCAGTTGGACTCTACGGCATGCTGCTGTTCATGGCGGTGGCCCGCACCCGGGAACTCGGCATCCGCCTGGCGCTCGGCGCCCGCCCCCGGCAGGCCGGCTGGGCGGTGGCGCGCGAGGGGGTAGCCTGGTCCGTCAGGGGTACGCTGGCGGGCGCCCTGCTGGCGGTGCCCGCGCTCCTCGTGGGCCGCTACTTCCTGATCGGGGGAGGTGCCTTCGACCCCATCAACTTCATCGCGGCCGTCCTCACGCTCGTGGTGGCCGCGGTAGCGGCCGCATGGGCGCCGGTGCGCCGGGCCGCCGGCATCGCGCCGGCTGCCGCCCTGCGGCACGAGTAGGGTCTCCCACCGCTCGACGGTTCCGCGGAACCGCGGTGACATGCGCGGACGAGCAGCGCCAGGCACGCCGGTGAGGTCGTGGCGCGTCGTCGCTTAAATGAGGATCAGGGCTCCCGGTACCCCGAGGTGATGGGCAGGCGGCGGTCCTTGCCGAAGGCGCGCGGCGTGATCTTGATGCCGGGCGCCGACTGGCGGCGCTTGTACTCGCTGCGGTCCACCAGGCGGACGATGCGGCGCACCACGCTCTCCTCGTGGCCGGCAGCCACCAGCTCGCGCACGCTCCAGTCATCCTCCACGTAGCGCTCCAGGATGGGGTCCAGCACCTCGTAGGGGGGCAGGGAGTCCTGGTCCGTCTGGTCGGGGCGGAGCTCCGCGGAGGGCGGCTTGGTGAGCACGGAAGTGGGGATGAGCTCTGCATCCTGCTGCGCGTTCCGCCAGCGGCACAGCTCGTAGACGAGCAGCTTGGGGACGTCCTTGATCACGGCGAAGCCGCCGGCCATGTCCCCGTAGAGCGTGGAGTAGCCCACCGCCACCTCGCTCTTGTTGCCGGTGGTGAGCAGCATCCAGCCGAACTTGTTGGACAGCGCCATCAGGAGCACGCCGCGGATGCGTGCCTGGATGTTCTCCTCGGCCACGCCCACGGGGAGGTCGCGGAAGGTGCCCGCCAGCGTGCCCAGGAGCGCCTCGAAGGACGCCTCGATGGGCAGCGTGAGCATGCGCACGCCCAGGTTGTCGGCCAGCGCCTGCGCGTCGGTGCGGCTGCCCTCGGAGGAGTAGCGCGAGGGCAGGGAGACGCCGGTCACGGCCTCCGCGCCCAGGGCGTCCACGGCAATGGCGGCCACCAGGCTGGAGTCCACGCCGCCGGAGAGGCCGAGCACCACCCCGCTGAAGCCATTCTTGCGCACGTAGTCGTGCGTGCCCAGCACGAGCGCGCGGTAGGTCTCCTCCAGGTCGTCATGGCGCACGGGCTGGCGGGGGGCCACGGGCGGGCGCTCCGGCCGGCTTTCCTCGATGGGCTCGAGCGCCACGCGCGTGACGCTCTCCGGCTGACGGCGGCCGGTGTGCCGCCCGCGCGGATCGTGCAGCCGCGCGCGGAAGACCTCCTCCAGCTCCACGTCGGCCAGCAGCAGGTGCTCCTCGAAGAGCGGCGCCTCGGCGCGCACGTTGCCGTCGGCGCCCAGGACCATGCTGTCCCCGTCGAAGACCAGCTCGTCCTGCCCGCCCACCTGATTCACGTAGGCCAGCGCCACGGCATGGTCGGACGCCCGCGTGGCCAGCATGCGGTGGCGCGCGCGCCACTTGTCCCGGTGGAAGGGGGAGGCGTTGATGTTCACGATCAGGTCGGCGCCGGCACGGGCCAGACGCGCCACGGGGCCGCCCGGCAGCCAGATGTCCTCGCACACGCTGACGCCCACCCATGCGCCGGCCACCTGGAAGAGGATCTCCCCCCGGCCGGGCTTGAAGTAGCGCAGCTCGTCGAACACGCCGTAGTTGGGCAACCGCTGCTTGCGGTAGGTGGCTGCCCACGCACCGTCGTGCAGGATCGCCGCGGCATTGTGCAGGTCCGCCCGCCGTTCGGCGAAGCCCACCACCGCCGTGAGCCCGCGCGTGTGCGGCGCGATGCGTGCCACGGCGGCCCGGTTGGCGGCAATGAAGGCGGGCTTCAAAAGCAGATCCTCGGGCGGATAGCCACACACGGCCAGCTCCGGAAAGGCGGCCAGGTCGGCGCCGGCGGCGCGCGCCTCCTCCAGGTAGTGGATGATGGAGGCGGTGTTGCCGTCCAGGTCTCCCACCGTGGGGTTCATCTGGGCCAGGGCCAGGCGCAGGCGGCTCATGTCGTCCATTCGCAGGTATAAGCGGGCGCGGCGGCCCTCCGGCGCCGCGCGGGGGAAGACTAGGCCGCCCGGGGCTGGGTGCGCAATCGGGGCTCGGCGCGGGATGTGCGCGGCGCCCGCCCGTGGGTTCGGCGCCCCGGGAGGTGGCGCGCCGGAAGGTAGGTGCTGGAACGCTCGACACGGAGCCAGGGTCCGGCCCGGCCGGCCGCCAAAATACTTTATAAGATATTTTGGCTCAACCACGCGGTGGAGGGTGCCAAAGCTCCGAGTGCCACGCACGCCTGCGCCCGTCCCCCCTTGCGTGGGTCGCCTGCGCTCGCGCCCGCGTGCACCTGCCGGACCCGCACCAGCCGGGCACCAGCCGGGCACCAGCCGGGCACCAGCCGGGCACCAGCCTCGCACCAGCGTAGCGCGCCGTCCGTTGAACCTGCGCCGTCCCGAGGGTATCTTTCCGGATTCCCCGGTCCACGCGCGGCCGAGGGCAGGTCCTCAACGGAGCAGGCATGTACCCGATCCTCTTCACCATCGGCGGCGTCCAGATCACGAGCTTCGGGCTCATGATGTTCCTCTCCTTCATCGCGGGGGCGTGGGTCACGGGCAAGCAGCTCGAGCGCTATGCCCTGAACAAGGAGATCATCTGGGACGGCCTGGCGTGGATCGCGCTCGGCGGCATCCTCGGTGCCAAACTCTACTACCTGGCGCTGCACCCGGCGGACGTGGCCATGAACCCGCTGGGCGCTCTCTTTAGCCGCGGCGGCCTGGTGTGGTACGGCGGCCTCATCGGCGGCGTGCTGGCGTGGTACCTCTACGTGCGCTCGAAGAAGCTGCCGGTGGCCACCATGTTCGACGCCACCGCCCCGGCGCTCTTCGTGGCCTACGCCGTCGGCCGCATGGGCTGCTTCCTGGTGGGCGATGACTACGGCGTCTCCACCGACAGCTGGGTGGGCATCGCGTTCCCGAACGGCACGCCCGAGACCACGGCGGGCAACCTGCGCGCGGCAGGGGACAACATTGCCGCCAGCATCCCCGACAGCGCCATCGTGGCCGTCCATCCCACGCAGCTCTACGAGATCACCATGGCGCTCATCCTCTTTGCCGTGGTATGGCAGGTGGGCAAGCGGCGCCTGCACACGGGGCAGCTCTTCAGCCTCTTCATGGTCTTCTACGGCATCGAGCGCTTCATCATCGAGTTCGTGCGCGCCAAGACGGACCGGATCCCGCCGCTGGGGCTCTCCACTTCCCAGATTGCCAGCCTGCTGCTCTTCGCAGCCGGCATCTGGCTCTGGCACCACCGTAGGAAGGCGCCGGTGGTGGATCCGAGCGCGGCCCGGCCGCTGGCACCGGAACGCGTGCCCGCACCCGCGGCCGGCCGACCTGCCTGAGACGGCGCGGCCCTTGCACGCGGCGGCTCTCCGAAAGGAGGCCCGCACGCCGTTGACCAGCCACGGAAAATTCGGTCCGCTCGCCGCGCTCCTGATTCTCGGCCTGGCCCCTGTGCCGGTCGGGGCGCAGGTGGAGGCGCCCACCTCACCCACCTGGCGCCCCCATCAGGTCACCGTGAGCGCGCTGGGAGGCGGCGCCGCCTACAGCGGCTTCCTCACGGTGGATCTGGCCACCGGTGACGAGCGCCTCACCGCGCGCACGTCCATGGCGGTGGCCGGGGCGCTGGGCTACTGGCCGCGGCGCGGCTGGGGCGTGCGCCTGCACGGCGGTTGGGCGCCCACCCGCTTCGAGCGGGAGCGGCGCAACGGCAGCGAGCCGGGCACTTCACCGGACGCGCGCGGCGCGAACCTCTCCGTGTGGATGGCCGACCTGGACCTGCTCATTCGCCTACCCATCGGCCTCGGGCGGGTGGAACCCTACGGGGTGATCGGCGGCGGCGTGGTGCGCTACGTGGCGGACGAGAGCGCGGCGCTCCCGAGCGAAGCGCGCGGCGATTTTGCCGCGGGCTCCCGTACGCGCGGCACGCTGGTGCTGGGTGCGGGCGCGCTCATTCCAATGCAGCGGCGCGACCTGCTGCTCACCTTCGAAGTGACGGACCATGTGGTCCGCTCCCCGGTGCAGGGCCCAACGAGCCAGGCCGCAAGCGTCACCAGCAACGTGCGGCTCCTAGTGGGCCTGACCCTGCCGCTCTTCTGGGCCGGGTTCTGAAGTCGCGTCGGATCCTCACGCACCCGCCCTTCCTCCTCGACCATGCCGCCGTTCACCCCTCCGTGACCAGCACCACCCGCTCACTCACCGCGCGCCGGCCGCGCGCGTCTTCCACCTCCAGCCGGATGCGACGCAGACCGGGCTCCACCAGCCCCAGGTCCAGGTCCACGGCCAGCACGGCGGGCCCCTCCGCGGGTGCGCGCGCCTCCCACTCGAGGCGGGGCTCGTCATCGGGGCCGCGCAGCCCCAGGGTGCGTCCGAGCCAGCCGGCCGCGCGCCCCAGCAGCGAGGGCTCGCGGCCGCTCTCCACGACGAGGCTCACCCGGTAGCGCTCCCCCTCGAGCCCGTGCACCTCGGCGTAGAGCCCCACCGTGGTGCGCGCCGGCACCACGAGGGAGCTGCGCGGCCGCAACGCCGCATCCTCCCGACCGGTGGGGAAGGGACCCGCGCCGAACGGGCGCGCCACCACCACATCCGAGAGCAGCGGGGCCGCCGTCAGGGCCGGCAGGTCCACCCGGTAACGGGCCCGCCAAGCGGCCAGACCGTCGGCATTGCCGGGACCGGCCGTGCTGCCCGGTCTGGCCTCGCGCCCGCCTGGCGTAGCCGGACGCCGCGGCACGCCCTCGGCAACGGCCTCGGCGCCGTACACCCAGGCGCCCGGGGGGACGGCCGCCCGGAGCGTCCAGCGCACCGAGTCGTGCCCGGCCGCCGGGATGGCGCCGTGCGCGCGGGCCGCGTCGCGCATCAGCAGCGTGTCCCGCACGAACAGGCCGGTCCGGACCCGCACACCGCCACCCACGAGCGCCACCGCCCCATCCACACGCACCTCCCACACGCTGTCCGCCGGGAAGCGGGACAGCTGGTGCTCCAGCGGCTCCAGCGTCTCCAGACCCACCGGCGCGTACCCGGTGGTGGCGCGCTCCTCGGCCAGCGCCCAGGGCGTCCCCGGCGGCGGGGCGTGGGGCAGCCCCTGGCCGAGCAGGGCGGGGGGATCGAAGGCCAGCTGCGCGTCATCGAAGTGCTCCACCAGGGAGCCTTCACCCGGCATGGCGCCCCACGTGCGGGTCCGCCCGCTGGGGATGCCGTAGCGCACGGTCAGCTCGTCCAGATCCTCACCCCACCGGTTCATGCCTGCCACCACCGGCGCCGCGGCCAGCAGACGCGCCCACACGTGCCGCGCCACGTGCTCCGCCCAGCGCTCGTTGGCGGAGGTCAACCAAAGCGGATCCGCCCACGCCCAGAAGCGGCGGGCATAGCGTATGCGGTCCTCCGCCGACAGGCGTCGGTAGCGCTCCCGCTCCGCGTACGGAAGTAGCCAGCCGAGCGCCTCGATCCGCTCCCGTTCATGAGCCGGCAGCGCCGCCAGACCGCGCCGTAGCAGCGGTTCGGCCGCCGCGTCGGCGCCGGCGGCATGATGGGCGAAGCCGAGCAGGAGATCGGCCTGCACGGAGTCCCGGCCGAGGGACGCATAGAGGCGCGCCACGCTGCCCGCTTCCGCGGCACGACCATCCTCCACCAGGTAGCGCACGAGCGGAGCGGCGGTGCCGGTGTGGGAGGGATCATAGCCCAGCGCCAGTCGGAGGGCTTCGATGGCTTCACGGCGCGCATCGATCACCGGGCCGGCCTCGGGGGCAGGCTCCACGTAGCCGGTGCGGCCGTAGGTGAGGCAGAAGCGGCCCACGATCTCGTCGCAGGGGCCGCCCACGGGCCGGTGCAGGGTGGTGGCCACGAGGCGCCGCGCCAGCCGCTCGTAGGTGGCCTCGGCGCTTCGCGCCCGCGCGCGCACGCCGGCGGCGGAATCGGCGTCGAGCGGCGCCGTTTGCAGCACGAGGAGGACGGCCAGCGCGGCGTTCAGCATGGGGCGGACCGGTTGCGAGTGCGCATCTTGCGGTCAGGCCGGCAGGTTCTTAGACACCCGGGGACGGAGACACGGTTGAGCGCCACCACGAACATGATAGCGGACGGGCTGCGCGAGCGCATCCTGAGCGGTTGTTACCTGGGGAGTTGGGCGGCGGGGCAGCGCTTGCCGAGTGCCCGTGAACTGGCCGGCGCCGAGGATGTGGACCGCAAGACGGTGAGCGCAGCGTATCGGCGCCTGGAGGAGGAGGGTCTGGTGCGGATCCGGCCGCGCTCCGGCGTCTACCTGGCGGAGCGCCGCGCCGCGGGTACGCCCCGCCCCCTCGAGCGGCTCTATCGACACTGGCTGACCAATCTCTACGAGGGCGCCCGCGCGCTCGAGCTGGACACCGCCGCCATCCTCCACCTGGTCACCGCCATCGCCGAGACGGAAGCCCGCTCCATCCCGGTCGTGGACGGCGACCCGTGCACCGCCGAACTCCTGGCCAATGAACTCCGCGCGCGGCTGCACGTCCCCGCCGTTGCCCTCCCCATGGCGGGCCTGCGGGCCGATGCGCTCGAGGACAGCCCGTTGGTCGTGGCCACACCGGCCGCGGCCGCCGTACTCGGCCGCTCACTGGCCGTGCCGATCGTGGCGGTGACCCTGGCGGAGGATTTCGTAGACGGACTGCGGGACGCCACGCGGAGCGGGGGGACGGTGGTCTTCGTGCCGGGGAAGGAGGCCGGCCGTCGCCTGCGCAGTGCCCTGGTGTTCGGGCAGCTGGACCGCGGAAATCCTCCCGTGCGGGTGGAGATCTGGGACACCGCCACGGCGGCCGCCAACGCCGTGCGCGGTGCCCGTAGCGCATTCCTCTGGCCCGGCTCGCCGCCCTGGCTGAAGCATGCCGTGGGCAGCATACCGTGCCTAACACCGCGCTGGTGCCTGGCGGAGACGGCGCTGCTCCGGGTGCGCGCCGCCATCCTGGACGCCGCCATCGAGCGGGCCGTGGACGCGGCGCCGGAAGCGCCCGCCGGCGCTCAGTAGGTCCAGCGCCGCCGCACGTCCAGGACGAACTGCTGCTGGCTGCGGTTGTTCGGCAGCACCGCGCCGATGCCGCGGATGAGCCGGCCCCGGTAGACCGGCTCGATCCCCAGCCGCAGCGTGGAGTGGCGATCGAAGGCCCACTCCAGGCGCGCGGCCCAGGTATTCAGCACGGCGTCCGCGGGCTGGAGGATGCCGCCCACGCTGGACTCCACGGTGAGGAAGAGGTCCTCATCCAGTTCCCGGCCCAGGACCAGCGTGGCGCCGCCGAAATCCCCGATGCCGCCGCCGCCCAGCCGGATCGTGAGCAGGTCCAGGCTCAGTTGCTGCGCCACCTCCTGACTCAGCTCCACGCTCAGCAGTTCGGTGAAGCCGCCCCAGACGGTCTCCTCCAGGAGCGCCTCGCCCGGCATGCCGCCGCCCTGCACCGCGAAGCTGGGCCGCCCGAAGAGCAGGAAGCTGAGCAGCTCCGACTCGGGGATGGCGGGCGCGTCGGCGCTGGCCAGTCCCAGCGTGGGACTGCGGAGCGTTCCGCCCACGCGCACCGTGACCTCGAAGGGCTGGGCCGTGGGGTCGATGATGGCACGCCGCGCGGTGATGTCCAGCGCGGGGTTGGGTTCGGGCGATCCCAGGAAGCGCACCTGGGCACTCACCAGTTCGAACTGGCGCACGATGGGTCCCGCGAGCAGCACGTACGTGCCGCGGGTGCCCTCCAGCGTGCCCGTGATGCGCAGCTCGCGGCCGGAGCGGTTGACGGTCAGCTCTCCCGAGAGCTGGGCGCGCGCCTCGTCCAGCTCGAACCACGCGTCTTCCCGCACGTCGACCACGAGGTTGCGGATGCGCAGGGCCTCCGCGAATGAGGGCCTGCCGTCATCGGGACGCTCCACGGCCGGCGGCGGCGCGTAGATGTCCAGCTCCTGCAGCCGGCTGCCGAAGCGGGGCACGGGGACCGTGCCGCCGTGGATGGCCACCCTGCCCGTCAGGACGGGCTCGGTGAACGGACCCGCCAGATCCAGGTCACCCGTGAACGCGGCATCGTCACGATCGTTGATGCCCATGACCTCGAACTCCCGCAACGCCAGGTCGAGCGCCAGCACGGGCGCCGCGATGTCCTCGAAACGGATGGTGCCGGACAGCTCGGCGGTGCCTCCGCTGCGCACGCTGAGACCCTCCACGGTGGCCGTGCGTCCCGCGAAGACCACACGCCCCTCCGCCTGCTCGTAGCGCTTGTTCAGCTCCAGGACCGTGAGCCCGCCGCCCGCCAGCCGGAGCGCGCCGTCGAACTGAGGCGCGTCCACGGTGCCGGCCAGACGCACGTCCCCGGTCACGCGCCCCGTCACCGCCGTGACGCGTGGCGAGAGCTGGCCGACGGGGCTCAGTGCCAGGCTGTCTGCGGTGAGCACCCCCTGCACGGCGCCCGCGTCACGCAGGGCAAAGGAGGGCGACGTGCCCAGGACGAAGTCGGCGGGCAGTGCGATCTCCGCGCGCAACGCCCCGGCCGTGTCCAGAGCCGCCGTGAGCGTGGCCTGCAGCACTCCGGCACCGTAGTCGATCGTGGCGTCCATGCTCTCGAAGGGCACGCCCCCGAGTGCGCCGTCCAGCACGCTGAAGGCGCCGTCGATGGTGGGCGCCTCGGCGGGGCCGGTGATCGAAGCGGAGCCGGACAGGACGCCGGCCAGCCTGGGCGGCATGCCCAGCAGTTCCTGGATGTCACCCACCGGAAGGCCCGCTACCTCCACGCGCGCGTCGTCCTGACCGGGGGGCCATACGATCCCCGCGACGAAGAGCCGCCCTGCGATCGCCTGGTTGACCACCTCGAGGGAATCCACCTGCACGCCGGGCACGCCACCCCAGCGCACGGTCGTCGGTCGGGCAAGCACCCACGGTCCCGAGCCCGGGTCCAGCGTGGCGCTGCGCAGGATCAGGTCGCGCTGGCCGGTGCGCGGCATCGTACCATCCGCCACCAACGCCACGCCACCGCCACCCACGCGCTCGGCGTCCAGCGCGAGCGCGAAGGCGGGCGGCTCGGCCGTCACCTCCAGCGTGCCCTCCGCGAAGTCCCCCGCCGTGGGCGTCTGCAGGTCGGTGAAGGTCAGCACGATCTCCCCCTCCGGGCGGCGCTCCCGCAGGACGCCGCCGTAGGTGGCGTCCACGCTGGCCACCGACCATTTCCCCACCCGCAGCTCGCTCCCCTCGAAGCTGCCCTCGGCGCGCAGGGCCGAGAGGGGCCCGGAAACGCTGCCGCCCGCTACCAGCGAACCTGCGGCGTCCCCGTCGCCTATCAACGGCACATACGGACCGAACGGATCGAGGGACGCCAGCGTGAGCTCGTAGTTGAGCGCGCCCTCGACCGGCTCCACAAAGCGCCACTGCCCGGCGGCGGTCAGGTCGAGCGTGGCCAACTGCATCTCCAGCGCCGCCACGTCCAGTGTGCCACCACGCAGCGACGCGGCCATCGCCAGGGTGTCCGAGGTGCCGGTCTGCCAGCCGGTGAAGCGTCCGTTCACGGTAAACCTTGCCGCCATGGTGGCGGGGTCGGTCCCGCTCCCCTCGAGAGTGTAGCGCGCCGTTAGGGCCGCCGGCGGCAGGGCGGGGGCAAGGAGCAGGTCGGGCTCCACGCCCAGGAGCCGGCCCTCCACGTCATACGTTGGCACGGGGCCGGTCAGATCCAGCATGCCCGCCGCGGTGACCACGCCGCCGCCCAGCTCGAAGCGCACGTCCACGTCCAGGGGCGCGGCCGTGGGCGGTCCGGTCAGCGCCACCTGGCCCGAGATGGTCCCCGTGAGCGGCAGACCCGGGATGTAGGCGGCTAGCGCGGCCAGCGGAACCTCGTCCACTGCGGCCACGAGCCGGCGCAGCGAGCCGCCGGCCTCATCCAGCGCCAGCTGGCCCTCCAGGTCGGCCGCGAAGCGCTCGCCCGAATCCGAAGTGAGATCCGCCACTAGGTCGAAGTCGAAGAGACCGCCGGTGCCGCTCAGGTTGCCGCGCAGCACGCCGGTGTAGGGCAGGGGCCCCGTAAACGGCTCCAGCAGTGAGACGGCCAGCGGGTCCAGGGTGAGCTCGGCGTCGAGCAGGCGGGCGTCGGTGGCCGTGCTCATGAGGAACGACAGCGTCCCCCCCACCCGGGAGTCGGCGGCGCTGGCATCCAGCTCCGAGAGCACGACCAGGTTCAGGTCATTGGCGGCGGGTTCGATGCGGAAGCCGAACGAGGCCGTGCCCCGCTCGGGCAGGAGCGCGGGACGCAGCTCACCCAGTTCCTCGAAGGCCAGCGCCGGGGCGCGGCCGGTGGCGCGCACCCCCCAGCCGCCCAGGTCGGGATTCCATACGCCGGCGATGGCCGTGAAGCTGGAGCCCTCCACGACCAGGCGCTCGACGGTGAAGGGAACGCTGTCCTCGGGCACACGAAGGACGGCGTCGTAGGCCACCAGCGGAATGGGCTGCTCAAAGTCCTCCACCTCCAGCACTGTTTCCAGCGTGGCCACGCGCACCAGCGGCTCCGGCAGTCCGGGCCGGGAGAAGACCACTTCCGTGAGGCTGGCGTCCAGGTCGCGGAGCGTGAAATCCCGTACAGTGGTCTCAACCTCCACGCGCACGCCGCGCAGGCGCACGCCGGCCAGCAGCACCGTGCGCGGCCGGCCGCCACCGCCGCCGTCCCCCTCCAGGAGCCCCGCCATCGGCTGCTCGTAGTTCCACCCGCCGTCGGTGCCCTGCACGAGGAGCACCGTGCCGCCGCGCACGTCCACGTCCCGCAGGATGACGTCACCGGCCCGCATGCGGCCGCCGTCCAGCCGCGCGCTGGCCGCGGGGATGCGCGCCAGCGAGCGGCCCGCCTCGTCACGCCAGTGGACGTCTCTCACCGTGATGCGGAGGGGGCCCGTGATGGGGCGGGTGGGCACGGGAGAGGCCGCCAGACGATCCGCGATGCGGCCCTCCAGGGCGCCGATCACCGGGCCCCGCGCCCCGGTCTCCGGTGCCGCCTGGTCGCGGGTCTCGGGCGTGGCCACCGAGTCCACCGTGGTGCGCAGGGGGGTGCTGTCCACCTCCACGCCGCCACCGCCGCCCAGCAGCCACCACACCACCACCACGAGCGCGGCCATCGCGCCCACCAGGACCGCCGGGCCGATGGCGTACCAGGGCAGCCGGCGCCGGGCCATCAGAAGGCCTGCCCCACCGCCACGTGGATGCGCAGGCGCTGGAAGAAGCTGCCCGCGGCGCCGCGGAAGCTGTCATCCACGCGCACCAGACTGCCCTTGTCCGGGTTGGAGAGGTAGAGCGGCCCGGCAGCCGGGCCGTGGGGATTGTACGCCACGTCCAGACGGAGAGGCCCCACGGGGGTGGCCAGGCGGATGCCGGCGCCGGGCGTGAGCTTCCACGGGTCGGAGCCCAGGTCCCACAGATTGCCCGAGCTCACCACACCCGCGTCCACGAAGGCGGCCAGACGCAGCATGCGGCCCAGGAAGGGGGAGGGGAAGCGGACCTCGGCGTTCAGCACCCCCACGGCGGTGCCTCCCACGGGGACGAAGGTGGGACTGCCCACCGGCCGCACGGTCCCCGCCGCGGTGTCGATCTCCAGCGCGCTGGTGACGTAGACGCCCGGCCCGAGCGCATTCCGCTCGAAGCCACGCACGCTGTTGGCGCCGCCCGCGTAGAAGCGCTCCTCGGGCGGCAGGAAATTCTGCCCCGGCGTCAGGTTTGCCGTGCGGAAGAAATTGCCCACGCGGAGCGCCACGCTGCCCACCCATCCGGGCCGCAGGGTGCGGTAGAGGGAACCGTTGGCGGAGAAGCGGAAGAAGCTGATGTCCGAGAGCAGCCAGGGGGCCGCCCACGTCACGCCCGAACTCAGCGTGAAGCCGCTGGTGGGATTCAGTGGATCATCGGCATGATTCCAGAAGGCGCTCACGCCCAGGGAGTTGCGGAATCGTTCCTGGGACAGCGTGTCCACCAGCGCGGGCTGGCAGACCTGGAACGCCGCACAGAACAGCGCGGCCGAGGCCACCGTGGAACCGCGCTCCACGTCCAGGCCGGCCGTGGCCGTGGCCTCCCGCCCGATGCGGCGCGTGACGGCCGTATGCCCACCCACGGCACGCCGCCGGAACACCGACGGCTCCGAAAGACGCTCGGCAAAGAGCCCCACGGAGAGCTGATTGAGCGGGCTCAGGAAGTAGGGCTGGTCCAGGTCCGCGGACACCCGGTAGTCCAGGCCCTGGCCGAAGACCGTGTCCCCCGGCGCGCCGCCGCAGAAGCGGCCCAGCCCCGCGTCCAGCGGCGCCGCGATGCCGATGCGGCTGGCCGAGGCGCCGAGCTCCAGGCGCCGCGCCCCACCACCGAAACTGCGACTCACCCAGTCGGCTTCGGTGCGTACGCACTCCACGCTGCCGTAGCCCACGGCCGCGTCCACCTGGTGCACGGAGCGCTCCGCCACGGCCACCAGAACGGTGGCGCGCGTGCTGTCCTCCGGCACGGCCTGCAGGGAGTCCGGCGCCTGCGTGACCGAGGCGAACTGCACCAGGTTCAGGTCGTAAAGATTGCGCTGCCCCGCGGCCAGCTGAGTGCGCCGCAGGACGTCACCCGGCGCGAACGGGAGCTGCCGGAGGGTGGCGCCCCGGCCCAGGTGCTCGGCCCCGGTCACGATGATGGAATCGATCACCACCCGCGGGCCGGGCACGGCCAGCAGGCTGGCCGAGGCGCGATCGCGCACCGTGTCCACGGCAAAGTTGCGCAGCACCTCCGCGTTGGCGTGCCCGCGGCGCTGCAGCCCAGAAAGGATGATGTCGGCCGCCGCCACGAGATCCCCGAGACGGAAGCGCTCGCCCGGGACCAGGGGCAGTGTCCGCGCCAGCGAATCGGGGTCCAGCACGCCCTCCGTGCCCTCCACGGTGAGCGAGTCCAGGGTGACCGCGTGGCCACGGCGGATACGGAAGAGCACGTCCACCGTCTCCTCACCCTCGTCCTGCGTCTCGGGATCGATGCGGGTGCCGAAGTAGCCTTCGCGACGATAGAAAGAGCGGAGGCGGGTGACGTCCTCGGCCACCGTGGTGGCGTCCAGATGATGGACCTGGCGGCCGATACCGGTGAAGGGAACGCAGATGGGCAGGCCCAGGAGGCTGCAGCGCGTGGGCTGGGTCTGTACCACGGTGAGGAGGGTGTCCCGCGAGTAGATGTCGTTGCCCTCGAAGGACACGTCCTCGATGCGCTTGCCGGCGTGCTCCGCCACCTCCGGGTACAGCTCGGCCGCACGTGTATAGGCACCGCACCCCGCGGCCGTAACGGCCATGGAGAGTACCATCAACCCACGCGCTGCCCGGGCCCGGGCGCCGTCGCTCCACCGGTGGTTCGTCACTCTACCCATCGGAGCGGGCCGTCTCGCAAGTCACACGCCATGCGGGGGCACGGCCCGTATGCGCGCGCCCGCGTGGCCACGCACCCCGCGCGACGCCCGACGGGGACACGCCCCACGCGCACGCCCCCTACACGCACGCCCACACCTTGACGGCCAGCGCGCCACCAGCTAGGTTTTTTTGCTGCAATAGAGTGACTTGAGATCCGCCCGCGCCGCGGCCCGGCGTGGGCGGATTCGTTAGCCCTCGTAACAACCAAGAGCCATGGTCCGGCATCCCGCCGCACGCCGCGTCCCGCGCAAGGAGCGCGACTCCGATGACGTCTTCGTGGAAGGCGTCCTCGAATCCACGGCCTTCGCCAAGCAACACGCCCGCGCCCTGATCATCGGCGGCGTGGTCCTGGTGGTGGCGGTGATCGCGCTGCTTTACTGGCGCAACGTCAGCCAGGCCAGGGAGGACCGAGCAGCCGCGGAACTCGTGGAGATCCGCCAGGCCATACAGAGCGGCAACCCGCAACTGGCCGTGGTGGGAGCGCGCTCGTTCCTGAACAACTTCGACGGCACCTCCGCCGCCCCGGAGGTGCGCCTCATGCTCACCGAGGCGCTGCTGAAGACCGGCGCCGCCGAGGAGGCCATCGAGGCCATACAGCCGCTGGCCCGGGACGTGGATGACGAGATGGGGGTCACGGCGGCCTTCCTCCTGGGCGCCGCCTACGAGGCGGCCGGCCAGGGTGAGGCGGCCGCGACGGCATACCTGCGCGTGGCGGAGGACGGCCGCTTCCTCTTCCAGCGCCAGGAGGCCATGGACCAGGCGGCCCGTGTGCGCGCCGAACAGGGAGACACCGCGGGCGCCATCGAGCTCTACGAGCGCCTGGTCGAGATGACGCCCGAGCAGAACCAGGAACGTGGCATCTACGCCATGCGTCTGGCCGAATTGCGCGCTACCGCGGCCGCGGGCTCGGGCGGCTAGCCCGTCATGCCTACCGCCCGCCGCATGGCGGCGGTGATGGATTGCCGGACATCGAAGTACTCCGCCCATGGATCCTCCCGCAGTGACGCCAGTCGCCGCGGGAGGTTCTTTATGTTGTAGCGGTCCGGCTTCAGCTTCGGTCCCAGTTCGTCCCAGCGCACCGGCACCGCCACGGGCGCCCCGGCCCGCGCCCGGGTGGAGTAGACCTCCACGGCCGTGGCGCCGCGCCCGTTGCGCAGGTAATCGATGAGCACGCGGCCCTGCCGCTTGGCCTTGGAGATGTTCAGCGTGTAGCGCCGCGGACGGGCCTCTTCCAGCACGGCGCCCACCCGGCGGGAAAACTCCTTCACCTCGTCCCAGCCCGAACGCCGCTCGATCGGCACCACCAGGTGGAGCCCCTTGCCGCCCGTGGTCTTGGGAAAGCTCCGCAGGCCCAGCTCGTCCAGCAGGTCCCGGAGCTGGAACGCCGCTTCCAGCACACGTTTCCACGGCACCGACGGATCCGGATCCAGATCCAGCGTGAAGCGGTCGGGCCGCTCCAGCCGGTCCCGCCGCGCGCCCCACGTATGCAGCTCCAGCGCCCCGATCTGCGCCAGCGCCACCAGCCCCGCGGCCGAATCCACGGCGCCGTACGGCCGCGGATCATCGGGATTCACCTCCACGCGCACGATGGACTCCGGCGAACTGGCCTCGATGTGCTTCTGGTAAAAGCACTCCTGGTAGCCCGTGGGACAACGGACCAGGGTGAGCGGGCGGTTTCGCACGTGCGGGAGCATCCACTCCGCCACGGCCTCGTAATAGCGCGCCAGATCCAGCTTCGTGATGCCCTGGGCCTTATAGAGCACGCGGTCGGGGCTGGTCAGCCGGACGCCGGCCACCCGGGTGGGCGCGGCCTTGCTCGGGCCGCTCTCAGTCGTCACCTCGTCCTCCTGTCCGTCCTCGAACACCACGTCGGCGGCGGGCTTGTCCTCGCGCAGTCCCTTGAAGGAAGGGTGCCGGAGACTACCGTCGCCGGTCATCTCCGTGAAGGCCACCTCCACCACCATTGCCGGCTCCACCCAGTGCACGCCGCGTGCGCCGGCGCCGCGCGGCGGGTTGGAGAAGGGCGGGGCGGGGCGCTCCAGCACCTGCAGCCTGTCGTGGAGCTTGCGCAGCACCGCCGCCGTGAACCCCGTCCCCACCTTCCCCGCATACCGAAGATTATTCGAAGCGTCGTGCGCACCCACCAGCAGCGCCCCGAAATGGCTGCGCGCGCCCGCGGCCTCCGTAAAGCCACCGACCACGAACTCCTGCCGCCTGGAGCACTTCACCTTGAGCCAATGGCCGCCGCGGCCCGCGCGGTACGGACTGCCCCTCCGCTTGCTGATGATGCCTTCCAGCCCGTGCCGGCACGCCTGCGCGAAGAAAGCAGGGCCGTTGCCCACAACATGCTCACTGTAAGCGACGACGCCCGCCTTGCGTCCCTTCAGTAACGCCTCGAGCCAGGCCTTTCTCTCTTCGAGCGGCCTGGCCCTGAGATCCCGCCCATCCGCCTCCAGCACGTCGAACAGGAAGTAGCGCAGGTCGGCGCCGGCGGCGGCTCGGGCATTCTGCAGCGCCTGGAAGCTCGTGCTGCCGTCCGGCAGCTGCACGGCCACCTCACCATCCAGGACGGCCTCCTCGAGCTCCAGAGCCGCCACAGCGTCCGCGATCGGGCCCAGGCGCGCCGTCCAGTCCTTGCCGTTGCGTGACAGCAGCCGCACACGGCCGTCCCGCACCACGGCCAGGATGCGGTAGCCGTCGTACTTGATCTCGTGCAGCCACCCGGCGCCGGCGGGCGCCTCGGCCGCCAGCCGCGCCAGCTGCGCCCGGGGCGGCGCGGACGTCGAGCGGGCCATCATCCTCCTGTGGCTCGAGCCCCGGCGGATCCGGAGTCCGGGAACCGGGCAGGCAAGGCCCGTGCGCGGCGCCCAAGGCGGCGTTCCTGGCGGCGCCTGCGCGGCATCCCTGGCGACGCCATCATCGATCGCGGCCCCCGCCCGCCGCCGAAATCGCCGCTGGCGGACCCGCCGGCCGCGAAATCGCTCCTAGCGGGCCCGGCGCCGGTTGCGGGGCTCCGACGGCATCCGATCCTCAGAAAGCCCGTCCTCACGCCAAATTAAACTACGCATAATATACATTATGTAAACTTGCAGTGTGGAGAGGTGTGGAAAAGCCAACAAATGGCCGGCGCGTGCCCCGCTCTCCGCGTCGGCACGGCCGCGGCCTCCGCTCAGGCGCGCAGCGCGCCGCCGACCACCCGCAGCGCGCCGCCGTCCGCCGGCCACCCGCCGTCCGCCGACCGCCCGCCCATCGTGTCACCAAACCCGCACGCGCAGCACTCGCCCCGCGCGGTTTCTGCATTTGCAGCAATATCCGCGACTTACGCCGCACGCGCCGCCGCCGAATTCGCGCGTGCGGGTCTGACCGCAATAATTCGCACAAATCGCCCAACCGCGGCCGCCGACCCCCGCGCGTGCGGGTTTCATAGCACCCCGCTGCCGGCAAACGGTGGCCTGATGCACACTCCCGCCGCCAGATCTGCCGCAACCACGCCGAATTCGAGAAGGATCGCGCGCGATTACACGCGCGTGTGCCCATTCGTTCGACAGTCCCTGCCGTATTCCCCCGACTCCGTTTGGCCGATTGCCCCCTCAGGACGGCTCTCAGGCGACCTGAGAGGCTCGAACCCCGAGGATATCCCGCTGTGGCGGCCAGGTCATCGAGCCAACCTTCCGTCCGTCGGATCAGCTCCCGACTTGCGATCTGGCCGCAATGAAACCTGCCGGAACGGCAGGCATCAGCAGAGGAAGTCTTCCGTGGTAAGCGGGGTCTGATCGGGTCCGATACGCCCACCGGCCACCGATCCGAAATGCCGCGATCGGCCTCCCTGCGCCTCTCCGCAGCGAGCTTCAGAACGGTTTCGGAACCACCTAGAATTAACAGCGGACCTGCGCAGCTAACACGCAGATGCACAACGAGATACACCCCACCAGTTAAACCGGTCTACAGATCTTTTTCCACAGCGCCCTGCACCCTTTCGCCCGGCTCCCCATCGCTCAGGCGGAGGAGCTCGGCGCTCATGCGGGCAGCCACGTCCGGGACGTGGCGCTCCCGCTCGGCGCGGTTACGGATGGGCCCGGGAAACTGGATCGGCGCGCCGAAGCGGATGCGCACCGGGCCGCGTTCCGGGCGCCCCGCCCAGCGCGGCCAGACCTCGTAGGAGCCGTGGACGCCCACGGGCACCACCGGGACGCCCGCCCGCAGGATGAGGCGGAGGGTGCCCAGCCGGGGCGGCTGCAGGCGACCGTCCCAGCTCCGCTCCCCTTCCAGGTACACGCCCACCGGCCGGCCGGCTGCCAGCCGGCGGAGGGCAATGCGCACGGCCTGCGGGTCCACCTGGTAGCGGCGCACGGGAAATGCGGCCAGGCGCGGCATGTACCAGCCCATGCCGGGCGCCGTGAACTGGGCGCTCCTGGTCATGGTGTGCACCACGGCCGGGCACACGGCCTGGATGAGGACGGGGTCCAGGACGCTCTCGTGGTTGGCCACCAGGAGGAAGGGGCCGCTGCGTGGTACGTGCTCCAGACCCTCCACCTGCAGGGGGCGGAGGAGCGTACGGGCCAGCAGGCGCGCCGTGTACTGGGTCAGCCGGTAGACGATCACTAGCCCACCACGCACGGCTGGAACTCGCGGATGGCGCCGCGCTCGCACGCCCGCCAGTGGCTGCGCAGCGCGGCGGACAGCACCAGCTCCCAGTAGCGGGCCGAGCCGCCCGGGAAGGCCAGCGCCATGACCTCGCGGCCGCGCACCTTGATCTGGAGCGTCCGGGAGCTGATCTGGAATCCCGTAACGTCCTCCAGGACCCAGCTTTCCGTGCCTCCGTGGTGGGCCCGGAAGTGGAGCCGGTCCGCATCCAGCCGGAGCGTGCCGGCCACCGGATCCGCCAACCGCTCCACCCACCCCACCAGCTCTCCGCGCAGCCGCACCGGCTCCGGCGCCAGCCCGCGGCGCAGCTCCACGGCGGCCTCCACCGGGAAGCCCGGCTCGAGCACCGGCAGGCGATCCAGCCAGGCGGCCGGCGGCGCGCTCTCCGCCACGCCCGACGGCGCACCCTCCGCCGCGCCCGCGGACGGCTCCGCCACGATGGTGCCGGCCGGGCCGCGCCGCCAGCGCGCGCCGCAGGAGGTGCAGCGCTCGCCGTCGCTTTGCTGATGGATGGATTGCGGGGCCTGACAGAGGGGGCAGGCCCACAGCAGATCGCCGATGGCCATGCCGCTCAGAGCTTGCCGAAGAGGTCCAGCAGGCGGAGCTTCCACACCTTCCAGACGGCCTCGCGGATGATGCCCTTGCTCATCTTGGATTCCCCCAACGTGCGGTCCACGAACACGATAGGGATCTCCCCCAGGCGGAAGCCGCGGCGCCAGGCGCGCATGCTGATCTCGATCTGGAAGGAGTAGCCCTCGGACTCCACCCGGTCCAGGTCGATGCCGGCCAGCACCTCGCGCCGGAAGGCCTTGAAGCCGCCCGTGGCGTCGGCCACCGGCAGCCCGGTCACGGTGCGGGCGTACACGTTGGCGTAGTAGGAGAGCAGCAGGCGCGCGATGGGCCAGTTGACCACCGTCACGCGCCCCTCCAGGTAGCGCGAGCCGAGGACCAGGTCGTGGTCCGCCAGGGCGTCGATGAACTGCGGCAGGTGGCTGGGATCGTGGGAGAAGTCCGCGTCCATCTCGAAGAGCCAGTCGTAGCCGCGCTCCAGCCCCCAGCGGAAGCCCGCCAGGTAGGCGGTGCCGAGCCCCAGCTTGCCCTCCCGGTGCAGCACGTGGATGCGCGGCTCGTCCGCCGCCAGCTCGTCGGCCAGCGCGCCCGTGCCGTCCGGCGAGGCGTCGTCGATGACCAGGATCTCCAGGCGCGGGTCCTGGGCCAGCGCCTGCGGCAGCAGCCGCGGCAGGTTCTCGCGCTCGTTGTACGTGGGCACGATCACCAGGCCACGGCAGGCATGCCGCGACGCCGCGTCCGCCTCCCTTCCCTGCCCCGCGCGCGCGGCTACGTCGTCTCCGGGGGCCACGTCCCGCGGCGGGCTGACCGGCATGTCGCGCGGAGTCTGGGCCCGCAGGGCGCGCTCGCGCAGGATATCACTACTGCTCATGGACTACCACTACCCCGCGTGGCCGCATCCGCTCCGTCGCGGTCCGGCAGTACGGGAAGCAAAAGGAGAGGGAGGAGTTCGGCGGCCGTGAACCAGAGGCGCGAGGCCACGGTGACCACCAGCACGGCGCCGAGCACACCGGGCGGGCTGCCGCCCCAGCCCGCGAAGGCCGCCTCGAGCAACGCCACCATGGAGAGCTCGCGGGCGCCGATGCCCGCCGGCGCCAGGACCATGGCATAGCCGAACAGGTAGGCGCCCGCCACGGTGCCCGTGAGGCTCCGCCAGAGCACCTCCGCGCCCGGCACGAAGGCCGCCACGAAGAGGGTGAAGGCCGCGCCGAGCAGGAGCCAGCTGGCGCCGTAGCCCGCCGCCCACAGCAGCGCCCGGCCGGCCCGCACCCGGTCCGCCAGTTCGAAGGCGCCGTGCACCTTCGCGCCCCTCCGCTGCCCCGCCCGCGCCGCCAGCCACGCGCGCGCGGCGTGCCCCGGCGCGGTGGTAGCCACCAGCCAGCCGGCCACGGCGGCGCCGACCAGCGCCAGCGCCGCCAGCAGCGCCCATGGCCCGGCCCACAGATTCGGCAGGAGGAGCGCAAGCAGCAGGAGGCCGGTGGACAGGAAGGCCAGCTGACCCAGCACCTGGGCCGCGGCGGCGCCGCCGGGCGGCAGCCCGGCCCGCCCCGAGAGGATGGCCAGCCCCGCGAACTGCCACAGCTTGCCGGGCACGTAGCGCCCCAGGCCGGCCAGGAAATACACGCGCAGCGTGGTGCGGGCCGCCGGTCGCCCCAGCGCCAGGTCCGTCAGGATGCGCCGCCACAGGAAGGCGTGCGCCAGGTAGACCGCCACCAGGAGCAGGAGCGAGGCGGCCAGCAGCAGCGGATCGGGCCGCCAGCGCGTGAGGTCGGCGGCGCCCAGCTCGGCGAACTGCGGCGCCAGCGCGCGCCAGATCCACCAGCCCAGGAAGGCCACCAGCGCCACCTGCGCCAGGGCGCTCCAGCCGCGTCGCCCCCCAGCACGCTCACGCCGCGCCGGCTCAGTCATTGGCGCGCACCGCCACGAGCCCCGCGCGCCGGCTCAGTCATCGGCGCGCACCGCCACCAGCCCCACACGCCGCCGGAGCAGCGGCACCCAGCGCCCCAGCGACCGCTCCGCCAGGGAGAGCCCCGGCAGGTGCGAGGCCAGATGCGCCACCCGCGCCACCGTGAAGCCGGCCGCCCGCACGACGGCCGCCAGCTCGGCGGCGCTGCGCATGCCGATGTGCGAGGGGTCGCCGTCGCGCAGCACGCCCGCCGCGCGCAGGCGCTCCAGCAGGTGGCTGCGATCGGGGGTGTAGAGGACCAACTGCCCGCCGGGGCGGAGCACGCGGCGGGCCTCCGCCAGCAGGCCGCCCAGCGTGCCGTCATCCAGATGCTCGGTGAGGTCAGCGGCCAGGACCACGTCAGCCGTGCCCGCCGCCACGGGCAGCGCCACCACGTCGGCGCGCACGAAGGCCGCGCCCGCCACCC
>JBBDRO010000021.1:0-7391 GCA_040905425.1 Gemmatimonadota bacterium
CGCCCTCCCGCTCCCACGGATAGCCGCCCCCCGGCACGAACACGCCCACCGAGACCTCCGCGGCCCCGAGATCCTCCGGGTTGGTCACCACGCGCAGGCGCGCCCAGTTGAAGCGCACGCTGGCGCCCACGTTCTGGTGCACCCCGTGGTCCACCTCCGCCGACCATGCCTTGCCCACGGTGTGCAGGAACTGAAGCTTCGGCGTGCCCAGGAAGAACGGCAGGCGCGGGCCCGGCAGCGGCACGGTGTACTCCGTCTTCACGAAGGCCAGGCGGTCACCGGGGAATTGGGCCAGTTCAAAGGTGTAGAGCACGGGCGAGTCACCCAGGAAGCTCCAGCGCTGGCGCGGCAGCGTCTCCGTGCCCGGGAAGGGGGCCTGCGCGCGCGCCTCCACCTCGAGTGTGTGGTTCGCAAGACCAGGCACCGCCACCGCCCCATGCAGCACCCAGCGCGCGAAGTCCGCCTCTCCGTCCAGCTCCTCCCGCGCCACCTCCACGAGCCCGGTCAGCTCAACCGCCCACGTGGGCAGCTCCCACGACGACTCCGCCTCCAGCACGAGGCTCGTGATGCGCTCGACGTCGATGACCACATTGCTGTCCGGCCGGACGTCCCCGAAGAGCGTCCACGGCGAGCCCGCCCCCATGGTGCTGGCATCCTCCGCCTGCAGTCGGAGCCGGGCCGTGGTGGTGCGGGCGTGCCGCTCCAGCACCCGCTCGGCGCCCACCCAGGCGCGCTCCGCGTCGTAGTAGAAGCGGCGGTCCTTGCCGCTCCACGCGAAGGTGAGGGAGTTCATGGGCTCGCCGCGGATCCAGGCGTCCGGCGTGCGCGTGTCCCGCTCGACGCCGGCCATCACGATGGTGCGCGCGCGCTCCAGTGCCAGCTCGGCGCCGCCGATCGGATTGCCCGGGCCGGTGCGCCAGCCCGCCCACGCGCGCAGCCACGGTTTGACGAGCCCAACGCGCGGGAAGCCGATGTCCGGGCCCCAGCGCAGCCCCACGCCCTCCACGCGATTGTAGGTGGGGATACGCAGGCCCATCACGCCCGGCAGCACCACCCGGAAAGGCGAGAGGGTCCCCACGATGCGATAGGTCCCCGGACTCGTTTCCAGCCGGTAGGGCGCATTGGGATCGTTCAGCAGATCCCCCCGCACCACCGCCAGCTCCGAGGGATAGAAGCCGCCGGCAATGTTGCGTACCTCGCCGCTGACCACGCCGCCGGGGCGCAGGAACAGATTGCCGCGCACGGACCACAGGTCGCCGAGCACCACGCCGGACACGCGTAGCGTGGCGCCGAGCACCAGCACCGGCCCCGGCAGCGTATCCCCCTCCACGATCAGCGTGTCCGTGGTGATGAGCCGATACCCACCCTCGTCCAGCATGGACTCGAGCCACGCGTCGGTGCGGATGTCCCCTTCCCCGCGCAGCACCACCTCCTGCGCGCCGGCGGGCGCAGTGACCAGGCCGGCTCCCAGCAGGTAAGCGACGACGCTCTTCCAGCTGCCGCGCGTCACGTCCCGCTACCCGCCCCGGCCGGCTCCAGCGCCAGGAAGTTGGCCAGCAGCTCGCGGCCGCCTTCGCTGGCAATGGACTCCGGGTGGAACTGCACGCCCCAGAGCGGCCAGCTGCGGTGCCGCATGGCCTGCACCTCGTCATCCCAGCCCGGCTCGTCCGTCCAGGCCAGCACCTCGAGTTCATCGGGGAGGGACGCGCGCTCCACCACCAGCGAGTGGTAGCGCGTCACGTTGAGCGGTGTGGGCAGCCCCGCGAAGGGGCCCATGCCGGTGTGCGCCACCGGTGAGACCTTGCCGTGCATGATGCGCCGCCCCCGCACGACGCGGGCCCCGAGCGCCGCGCCGATGGCCTGGTGCCCCAGGCACACGCCCAGAATGGGCGTGGTGGGTCCCAGGCGGCGCACGAGCTCCACACTGATGCCCGCCTCCGTGGGCGTGCACGGCCCCGGCGAGATGACGATGCGCTCCGGCGCTAGCGCCGCCACCTCGTCCACGGTGAGCTCGTCGTTGCGCTTCACCACCGGATCGGCGTCCAGCTCACCCAGGAGCTGAACCAGGTTCCAGGTGAAGGAGTCGTAGTTGTCCAGGACCAGGAGCACGCATTCGCCCGCGTCGAAGGAGCCAGTAAGCCGACAGGCGCCCCCGTGGGCGCCGGCCGCGAAAGCTAACGCGGCGGCGCGGCGCGGTACAGTTGCCCGCCCAGCGGCCGCGCGCCATCATAGGCGGACCGCCCTCCGCACCTTCGATTCTCTGCCCATTGCGAGAGGTAAGCTCCATGCGTCATCGCGCCAGCTCCGCCATGATCCTCGTACTCCCGACCCTGACCGCCTGCGCCGGGGACTCCCCGCCCGTGCGGAATGCAGCCACGGTGTGGGACAGCGCCGGCATCCAGATGGTCGAGAACACGGGGCCGGCATGGGAGGAGGGGCGGGGCTGGCGCCTCGCGGCCGAACCGTCGGTGCGCATCGGCGGGCCGGAGGGGCCACCCCACGTGGCGTTCGGCTACGCCCACGGCGCCTACCGCCTGAGCGACGGCCGCCTGGTGGTGGCCGACCGGCAGACCAATCTCATCCACTGGTACGACAGCACGGGCGCCCACCTGATGAGCGCGGGCGGCAGGGGCGGCGGGCCGGGGGAGTTCAGCCAACTCTACCGCATGCGGAAGATGCCCGGGGACTCCCTCCTGGCGCTGAATCCCGCGACGCTCACCTCGGTCTTCTCGCCCGAGGGGGAGTTCGTGCGCCGCTTCAGTTTCGACATGGTCCCGGGCCGCGGCAACATCTGGTGGAACGGCTATCTGGGTGAGGGGACGTTCGTGGCCCTGAGCCTGCAGCGCGAGGGGACCGTGGAGGCGTCGCCCCCCGCCGACCTGCCGCCGAATACGGAGTATGCCCGCTTCCAGATCCCCGAGAGGCCCACATTCTACCGCGACACGTTGCTGCACTTCTTCTACACGCCTGAGGGGGAGTTCATCGACAGCGTGGTGAAGCTGCCCGGCCAGTGGCTCTCCCAGGCCCGCATCTTCCCGCCCAACCCCGCCTATGCGTACGGCCACGACGTGTGGTACCACAGCCCCGGGGACAAGGTGGAGATCCGGACCCTCCGGTCGCTGGCGCGGGCTGCCCCGGCCAGCGGCGAGGAGCCTCGGCGACTGCTCCGGCTGGAGCGCATCGTACGGAGGCCGCCGCTGCACGACATCAGCTTCACCGAGGCCCGCAAGGAAGCGTACATCGAGGGCGAGCGGAACCGATATCGGCAACTTCTGGACGCGAATCCCGGCATCGGGATCGACCTGGCCGCCATGGAAAGGCGCTGGGCCGAGCAGGAGTTCCCGGCCACCATCCCCGCCCACGGCCGCCTCATGTTCGCCGATCCGGACAGCAACCTCTGGCTCCAGGAGTACGACACGGCTCCGGAGGAAGCACAGCAGTGGAGCGTCTTCGACGCCGGCGGCCAGTGGCTGGGGGTGGTCACCACCCCCGCCCGCTTCACGGTGACCGATATCGGCAATGATCACGTGGTGGGCCTGGGGCGCGATGACCTGGACGTGCAGTACCTGGAAGTCTACCCGCTCATCAAGTAGGCCTCGGGCGGTGGGTGAGGCCGCTTCCGGCCCCGCCGCTCCTCAGCGCCGCTCGAAGACCGTCGTGCGGCCCTCGGCGTCGAAGGTGAGGACATCGTAGGGATCCTTGCGATCCCCCGCCTCCATGCCGGGGGAGCCCACCGGCATACCCGGCACGGCAATGCCGAGGACCTCCGGGCGCTCCTCGAGGAGCCGGCGCACGACCTCGGCGGGGACGTGCCCTTCCACCACGTAGCCGTCCACCGCCGCCGTGTGGCAGGCGGCAAGGCGCGGCGGGACGGTGTGCTCCGCCTTCACCGCCGCCAGGTCCGCCACGTTGACGGCCTTCACCTCGAAGCCGTTCTCGGCCAGATGCTCCACCCAGGCCTGGCAGCAGCCGCACGTGGCGCTCTTGTAGACCGTCACCTCCACGGCCTCCTCCCCCGGACGCGCCGGTCCGGGGCCCACGGCGGCGAGCACGAGGAAGGTGGCGGCCAGGGTGCCTGCGCTCCAGGCGGTGGTCTTCCACGGTCGGGACATGCGAGCTCCGCGGGCTGTTGTGGTCGGCTGCGAGGGGGTACCCCGGGGGGCGGCATGGGTTCGGCGTACGAGGCGGGGTCGCCGGGGCGCCGTGGGTCGGGCCGGGCGGCACACGTCCGGCGGGGTGCCTCATCCGCGGCGGTTGCTCCGCCGCGCCCCGGCGTCCTACCTTGCTGGACCACCCATCCTGCGCACGGTCCTCAGGAGGCGCCTGCACATGGAGAGCCTGCGCGGCCACGTGCTGATCTCGAGCGCGGGCCTCTACGATGCCAACTTTCGCCACACCGTCGTGCTGCTGGCGGCGCACGACGCGGAGGGCGCGGTGGGGGTGGTGCTGAACCGCCCGCTGAACGCCACGGTGCGCGAGGCCGTGCCGCCCCTGGCCGGCCTCGTGGACGCCACGGCGCCGCTCTTTCAGGGCGGGCCGGTGGAGCCGGAGAGCCCCGTGCTGCTGGCCGAACTGGCGCACCCGGAGCTGGCGGACGTGCTGGCCTTCGGCGCCGTGGGCTTCCTGGTGGGCCAGGTTTCCGCCGACCTGGCACCCGCCATCCTCCGCGCCCGCGTCTACGCCGGCTATTCGGGATGGGGCGCCGGGCAACTGGAGGCCGAGCTGGAGCAGGACGCCTGGATCGTGGATCCGGCGCGCGCGGATGACGTCTTCACGGACGACCCGGAGCTGCTGTGGAGCCGGATCCTGGCGCGCAAGGGCCCCGAGTTCCAGCAGATGGCGCGGGTGCCGTTCGATCCCTCCATGAACTGAGCGGCAAGCAACCGACCCCATGCGCATCATTCTCCTCTGCGCGGCGCTGGCCGCCGCTACGCTCCCCGCAGCCGCCGCGGCGCAGGCGCCCGGAGACACCCTCGCCGTGACGGTCCCCGGGACGGAGGTGACGCTCGTGCTGGCCTACGTCCCGGCGCCACGTCCGTTCTGGATGGCCGTCACGGAGACCACGCACGACCAGTACGCCCCCTTTCGCTATCGCCGGCTGGACCAGGAGCTGGCGGCCGACGCCACCGGCGCGGCCATCCCCTTCGACGCCGACGCGGTGACGCGGCCGAGCCCGCCCTACGAGGATCCGGTCCAGGGCATGGGACAGGGCAGCCACCCGGCCGGGGGCATGACCCGGCTGGCGGCGCTGCGCTACGCGCGCTGGCTGTCGGAGAAGACGGGGCGGCTCTTCCGCTTACCCGCGGAGGCCGAATGGGAGGCAGCCTGCCTGGCGGGCGGGGCGGAACCGGTGGCCGACCACGCCACCGCCGCCGACGCCGCGCTCCACGCCGACTCCGCGCTGCACGCCCACGCCATCCCGGACGCCACCGCCTGGTTCGAGGCCAACAGCGCGGGGGCGTTCCATCCGGTGCGGGAGAAGGCGCCCAACGTCTGGGGGCTGCACGACATGCTCGGTAACGTGGCCGAGTGGGTCATGGAGGGGCCGCCGGACGAATGGACCGCCGAGCAGGCCGCCGCCCGCGGTGTGGTGCGGGGTGGCGCCTTCGACGATCCGCCCACTGCCCTGCACTGCCACGCCCGCTTCGAGGCACCGGCGGCGTGGCAGCGCCGCGACCCGCAGATTCCAAAGAGCCGCTGGTGGAACACCGATGCGCCGCACGTGGGCTTCCGCGTGGCCATGGCGGCGGAGACCCTGGAGCCGGAGCGCATCGAAGCGTTCTGGGCACGCGTGCTGGGTCCGCGGTAGAATGCCTGCTGTCCCGGTCTTTTCCCTGCACTCCTGGAGGACGCATGCACAGGCGTGACTTCGTCAGGACCGGCGCGGCCGCGGTGGGCGGCCTCTCGCTGGGCACGCTCCCCTCGCCCGCCGCCGCGGCCGCCGGGCGGGGCACCCCGCCGCCGTCCACCTCCGACGCCATCCGCATCGGGCTCGTGGGCTGCGGCGGGCGCGGCACGGGTGCCGCGGTGCAGGCATTGAGCACCGCGCAGGACGTACAGCTCGTGGCCATGGCCGACGCCTTCGAGGACCGGGTGGAGGAGTCGTACAGGAGGCTTACCGGCCCGGACGTTGGCGAGGACGTGGACCTCACCGGCCGCATCGACGTGCCGCCCGAGCGCCGCTTCGCGGGCTTCGACGCCTACCGGCAGGTCATCCCGCTCGTGGACGTGGTCATCCTGGCCACCCCGCCGGGCTTCCGCCCGATCCACTTCGCGGCCGCGGTGGACGCCGGCAAGCACGTGTTCATGGAGAAGCCGGTGGCCACCGACGCGCCGGGCGTGCGCGCGGTGCTGGCGACGGCGGAGCGGGCCAGGGCCGACCGCCTGAACGTGGTGGTGGGACTGCAGCGCCACTACCAGACCGTCTATCGCGAGTGGGTGGACCGGCTGCACGCGGGCATGATCGGCACCGTGGTGCTGGGCCGGGTCTACTGGAACAGCGGCGGCGTCTGGGTGCGGCGGCGCCAGCCCGAGCAGACGGAGATGGAGTACCAGATGCGCAACTGGTACTACTTCAACTGGCTGTGCGGTGACCACATCGTGGAGCAGCACATCCACAACATCGACGTGGCCAACTGGGTGCTCGGCGGCCACCCCGTCCGGGCGCAGGGCCAGGGCGGGCGCCTGGTGCGCAACGGGCCCGACCACGGGCAGATCTTCGACCACCACTTCGTGGAGTTCGAGTACGACGGCGGCGGGCGCGTGCTCAGCCAGTGCCGCCACATGCCCGACTGCATGAACCGCGTCTCGGAGGCGTTCCACGGCACCAACGGCAGCGCGCCCGAGCCCGGCGTGATCGTCTCCGCCTCCGGACACACGCTCTTCGAGCACGACGATGACGGTGACCCGAACCCCTACCAGGTGGAGCACGACGAGCTCTTCGCGGCCGTGGCGGCGGGCCGCTTCGACTACACCGACGGGGAGTTGGGCGCCGTGGCCACCATGACCGCCATCCTGGGCCGCATGGCCACCTATTCCGGGCGCGTGGTGGAGTGGGACGAGGCGCTGGCCTCCGAGGTCTCGCTCATGCCGGAGCGCTTTGCCTGGGACGCGCCGCCACCGGTGCTGCCGGACGCGGACGGCCGCTATCCCGTGCCCACGCCGGGCGTCTCGCGGGTGTTCTAAGCGACGA
Source organism: Gemmatimonadota bacterium (assembly GCA_040905425.1). GTDB lineage: Bacteria > Gemmatimonadota > Gemmatimonadetes > Longimicrobiales > RSA9 > JBBDRO01. Next base: position 7,193 of record JBBDRO010000021.1, read on the forward strand.
TGCGTGCGCTGGCCGCACTCGCACTGGCGGCCCTCGCGGCCGCCGCCGCCTCCCCGGATCCCGCCGAGCGTCCCGAACGCCCCGAGCGCCCGGAGCGCCACGAGTTCGCCGCGCCCCACATGGGCACGACGTTCCGCATCGTGCTCTTCGCGGTCGACTCTGCGGATGCGGCCGCCGCGGCGGCCGCCCCCACAGGCGG
>JBBDRO010000021.1:7401-10295 GCA_040905425.1 Gemmatimonadota bacterium
CCGCCGCCTTCGGCGTGGTGGCCGGACTGGACAGACGGCTGAGCGACTGGGACCCCGCGAGCGAGCTCTCCCGCCTGGGCCAGATCGCGGGCACGGGCACGGGCCGGGCGGTCAGCTCCGAACTGGGCCAGGTGCTGGCGCTGGCCCGCGCCTGGGCCGAGCGCACGGACGGCGCCTTCGACCCCACCGTGGGTCCGCTCACCCGTTTGTGGCGGTGGTCCGCGCGCCGGCAGGCGCTGCCGGATGCCGCGCGGCTGGCGGCGGCGCGCGCGGCGGTGGGGTGGCGCTTCCTGCGCATCGAGAACGGAGGCGGCGCGCCCGGCGGTGGGCCGGTGGTGCACCTCGAGCGGCCGGGCATGGCCCTGGACCTGGGCGGCATCGCCAAGGGCGTGGCCGCCGACGCGGCGCTGGCGGAACTGGCGCGCCGCGGCATCCACTCCGCGCTCGTGGACGCCGGCGGTGACCTGGCGCTCGGGGACGCGCCACCCGGCCAGCCGGGTTGGCGGGTGGCGCGGGACGGGACGGCCGCGAGCCGGGACGGGGCGCGCCAGCCGGTGGCTCGGGACGGCCCCCGCGCGCGCGGAGACGCCGCGGGGGGCGTGCTCGTGCTGCAGCGCACCGGCGTGGCCACCTCGGGCGCCCGCTACCGCAGCTTCGAGGTGGACGGCGTGCGCTACGGGCACATCGTCGATCCCCGCACCGGACTCGGCGTCACCGAGCGCCGCGCCGTCACGGTGATCGCGCGCGACGCGGCCACGGCGGACGTGCTGGCCTCCGCGCTGAGCGTACTCGACGAGCCGGCCGGGCGCGCGCTGCTGCGCGCGGTGCCCGGCGCGCACCGGGCGGACGAAACGATTCCCCACGACCAAGGAGCCAGCCGATGAAGCGCAGGGATTTCCTCGCCGCGGGGAGCGCGGCCGGAGTCGGGACGATGCTGGGCGCCGGGAAGATGGAAGCTGCGACGGTCGCTTTGAACCGACCCCGGCAGGCGCAGCCGTTCTCCCTGGACTACGCGCCCCATTTCGGCATGTTCCGGCGTAGCGCCGGCCAGGACCTGGTGGACCAGCTCCGCTTCATGGCGGAGCACGGCTTCCGCTCGCTGGAGGACAACAACATGCGCGGCCGCCCGGTGGAGGAGCAGGAACGGATCGCGCGCGAGATGGAGCGGCTGGGCATGCGCATGGGCGTGTTCGTGGCGCACACCATCCACTGGCGCGAGCCCAACCTGGCCGGCGGGGACGGCGACAAGCGGGAGGAGTTCCTGGCCGAGATCCGCGACTCGGTGGAGGTGGCCCGGCGCGTCAACGCCAGGTGGATGACCGTGGTGCCCGGGCACGTGCACCTGGGCCTGCACCCGGACTTCCAGACGGCCAACGTGGTGGAGTCGCTGCGGCGCGCCGCCGACATCCTGGAGCCGCACGGGCTGATCATGGTCCTGGAGCCGCTCAACCCGCGCAACCACCCGGGGCTGTTCCTGAAGGGCATCCCGCAGGCGTACCAGATCTGCCGCGCCGTGGACAGCCCGGCGTGCAAGATCCTGGACGACCTCTACCACCAGCAGATCACCGAGGGGAACCTCATCCCCAACCTGGACGCGGCGTGGGACGAGATCGCCTACTTCCAGATTGGCGACAACCCGGGCCGCAACGAGCCGGGCACCGGCGAGATCAACTACCGGAACGTCTTCGCCCACATCCGTAACAAGGGCTTCGACGGCATCCTGGGTATGGAGCACGGCAACGCCTTGCCCGGGGTCGAGGGCGAGCTGGCGGTGATCGAGGCCTACCGGGAAGCGGACGGCGGCGGGGCGTAGCCAGCGGAAGCCGGATCGGACGCGCGCCACCACCAGGCCGTCGGCACGGCCGTACGCGCGCCGTCCGGCGGCGTGACCTCGAGCGCCAGGGTGCGCCCGCCGCCGGCCTGGAAGTAGAGCAGCTCCAACGCGTGCAGCCCGCGGCGCAGCGCCACTTGCCCGCTGCGCTCCGTGGGCCCGTGGGGGCCGTCGTGGTCCACCACCAGTTCGCCGCCCACGCGGAGCGCCGAGCCGTCGTCCGACGTGAGGTGAAAGGTGTAGACGCCGTCGCGGGGGACTTCGATCCAGCCCGCGAAGCGCAGGCCGAAGCCCTCGGCTCTGGCGAACTCCGGCAGCGCCACCCCCGCCGCCTCTCCGCTCTGCACCGGCTCGGCGGCGGCCACCCCCGCCACCCGCCGGAACGAGCCTTCCGCGTAGTCGAACCGTAGACCCGGTGTACGCCTGGCAGGCGGCACCGGCTCGGCGTCGCGCAGCGTGCCGCGGCGGACGCGGGCGGAGCGGAGCGCGCTGGTGCGCCCGTCCGGCAGGTAGGCGCGGGCCGTGATCACTACCTGCCCCCCCTCCCCTGCCCCGACCGGGATGTGCACCGGCGCCGTGTAGGCGCGTGAGGCCGGCGTCGGCTCCGTGCCGTCGAGTGTGTAGCGGATGCGCGCCCCGCGCACCGGAACGCGCAGGCGCAGGGTGTACGTGTCCTCCAGGACGAGGGCGTCCTCCAGCCCACGCACGTCGGGCACGCGGTAGTTGTAGCCCAGGGCGTCCAGGCGGGCGAGCTGCGCGGGCAGACGCGCCAGGAAGTGGCTCCAGTCCCGCCGCTCCGGCCGCGACCACACCACTTCGGAGAGCGCCAGCAGGCGCGGCAGCACCATGTACTCCACGTGCTCCCACGTGGTCATGTACTCGGTCCACACGTTGCCCTGGGCGCCCAGCACGTGGGCGGCTTCGGCGGGGGTCAGCGCCTCTGGCACCGGCTCGAAGGCGTAGACCTGCTCCAGCGGCAGGAAGCCGCCGAAGGCCGGCGGCTCCTGCTCGGCGGGGCCCTGCAGGTAGTCGAAGTAGGCGTGGCTGGTGGGTGTCATGACCA
>JBBDRO010000021.1:10395-51391 GCA_040905425.1 Gemmatimonadota bacterium
TCGGCGGGGCCCTGCAGGTAGTCGAAGTAGGCGTGGCTGGTGGGTGTCATGACCACGTCCCGCCCCTGGCGCGCCGCCTCGATCCCGCCCGCCATGCCGCGCCACGACATGACCGTGGCGTTCGGCGCGAGCCCGCCCTCCAGGATCTCGTCCCAGCCGATGAGGCGCCGGCCATGCGCGTTCAGGAAGCGCTCGATGCGCCGGATGAACCAGCTCTGCAACTCGTCCTCGTCCGCCAGCCCCTCGCGCCGCATGACCTCCTGGGCCACCGGGCTCTCCCGCCAGCGCCGCTTCGGCGCCTCGTCGCCGCCGATGTGGATATAGGGAGAGGGAAATAGCGCCATCACCTCCGCCAGCACGGTTTCGAGGAACTCGAAGGTGCGCTCGTGGGGGCACAGGACATCCTCGAACACGCCCCAGCGGGTGCCCACCTCGAAGGGACCCGCGGTGCACGCCAGCTCGGGATAGGCCGCGAGCGCCGCCAGGGCGTGGCCCGGCATCTCGATCTCGGGGATGATGGTGATGTGGCGCGCCGCGGCATACGCGACGACGTCGCTTATTTCCTCCTTGGTGTAGTAGCCGCCGTAGGGCGTGCCGTCTCCTGTGGTCTCGGCGCGCCGCGCGCCCACCTGGGTGAGCCGCGGGTAGGCATCGATCTCGATGCGCCAGCCCTGGTCCTCCGTGAGGTGCCAGTGGAAGACGTTGAAGCGGTAGAGGGCCAGGAGGTCGATGTACTTCCTGATGAATTCGGGCGGGAAGAAGTGCCGCCCCACGTCCAGGTGCATGCCCCGGTAGGGGAAGCGGGGCGCGTCGGTGATGCGCACGGCGGGCACGGATGCTCCGCCGTCCGCGCTGCGGGTCACCAGTTGCAGCAGGGTCTGCGTGCCGCGGAAGAGTCCCGCGGGGGAAGCGGCGGCCAGCAGCACCCGCCGGCCGTTCACGTCCAGGCGGTAGCTCTCATCCAGCGAATCGGCGGTTGTGCCCTCGAGGCGCAGGATGATGCCTGTGTCCGGCTCCGCGGCCGCCGCGCCCGCCGTGCTCACCAGCGCTAGGGCCAGGGATGGGCCGCCGATCCGGCGCACGCCCTCCGCCAGCAGCTCGGCCACCGCGGCGGCGTCCGTTACAGCGGACGCGGCGGCGCCCCCGGCGGCATCCGCGGCGGGGTCCGCCGCCGCACTCCCGGCCGCCAGGTGGATCCCGGAGTCTGCGGCCAGCCGCAGCTCTCCGGAGCGTGGCTCCAGGGTGGCCGGCGCCGGCACGATGGGGTAGCGCTCGGCCGGCGCGACGCCCCCGGGTGGCCGCAGGGCGGCGCAGCCCGTGGCCAGGGGCACGAGCAACAGCGGGAGCAGCGCGGGCAGGACGGCGGTTGCGGAGTGTCGCATGGGATCAAACTACGTGGCCGGAGGTGTGCGATCGAGAGGGGCCGTGTGGATGAGGTCCGCGGCAAGACCGGGTGCCGCTCATGGCCGCGCCGGATTCCCCTTCGCGCTGCTTGAGGGGTATCATAAGGAGGATCGGGATCTCACCGCGGAGGCACAGATGCCGGACGAACCGGCTCAGGTCAGGCTGCCGGAATCCCTGCTGAGCCATTTCCAGGAGTACGACAGCGCCACACTGTCGTGGCCGCACAGCCGGCACACGATCGTCCTGCGCCTCCTGCAGGCCGGTGGACTGGAGGCCGTGCTCTGGCTCCGCGAGCACATGACGGATGAGGAGATCCAGGATTTCATCACCCGGCGGAGCGGACGCGGGATCGAGCCGCGGCGTCTCCGCTTCTGGGGAGTCATCCTGGATATCCCTCGTCAGCAGGTGGACGATTGGGTCGCCGAGGCGCACGCCGATCCCTGGCAGCGGCGGGCCGGGTGAGGCTTTACCCGGAGGTCATGCCTGAAGGTCAGCAGACGGTGCTCCGACAGGTCGGTTCGTTCGCCACCAAGCGGGGATTCGTCCTCACCGGCGGAACGGCGCTCGCCATCCAGCTGGGCCATCGACGCTCGGTCGATCTGGACTGGTTCACCGAGGGTGAGATCTCCGACGGCCTCTCGCTGGCCGCGGAGCTTCGCGATGCGGGCGTCGATTTCGAGGTCACGGATACCGCCCGGGGCACGCTTCACGGGCAGGCTGACGGTGTGCAGGTGAGCTTCCTCGAATACCGCTATCCCGCGCTGGAGGCACCGCTCGACTGGCCCGACTACGGCTGTCGGCTGGCCGCGCCCGAAGATCTTGCCTGCATGAAGCTGTCGGCCATCGTGAATCGCGGTGCCAGGAAGGATTTCATCGATCTGTACAGTCTCGGGCGCGAACGGATGTCCTTGCACAGCATGCTGGCCCTCTACCGGCGGAAATACCAACTGGCGGACCTTGGGCATGTTCTGATGAGTCTGACCTACTTCGACAACGCGGAAGCCGAAGAGATGCCGGTCATGCTCTGGGACACCGGATGGGCGGAGATCAAGGACACGATCGAGGGGTGGGTGCGCTCCTATGTGGAGCTAAAAGCAACCTCCTGACCGCAGCCCCCTACTCCACTTCCCGCTGGAACTTGAACACCGGGTACACCGTGGGCCGCTCGTGGGCGCCCACCTGGAAGAGCGCCTCGTCCATGACGTGCCAGCCCACGAAGCCGTCCTCCGACTGGGGCTCCAGGTAGTAGAAGGCCGCGTTGGCCATCGGCTGGGCCATGTCCACGAAGAAGGTGCCGGCGGGGAAATCCCGCACCGTCTCCACGAAGCCACCCTCCAGGCGGCCGATGTCGTAGCCCCGCACGCGCTCGCTGCCCCATGCGGAGATGGCGAATTGCTCGCCGGCAACGCGCATCGGCTCCTCCAGCACGCTCACCTCGATGCCGTGCGCCTCGAGCTTCTCCGCCACGTAGGCAAACTCGGCGGGGATCACGTATGCGCGCGGCATCCAGGCGTCCACGGTCCCCACGGACAGGGTCATGTCCTGCACCCTGGCCGGCACGGGGAGGCCGTCGGGCGTGCCGGTGGCGGTGACGCGCACGCTGGTGCCGGGGAGGAAGTCCGTCGCCTGGTCCGGGTACCACAGCACCTCGATCTCACCCCGCGAGCGGTACGCGCCGCGCACCCAGTTGCGGAGCTCTTTGGACTCGGCGCCGGCCAGCACCCGGGCCACGGTCTCCGCGTCGGCGTTCCGCGCCACGGCCTGCATCTCCCGGGCGTTGTCGGCCACGTACTCCAGGAGCGACAGGATGTAGGCATACTGCGCGTAGATGCGCCGCTCGAAGCCGGGCTGGCCGGGCGTCTCGGTGATGATGGCCATGCGGTTCCTGAGCCCGTAGTCGTTGACCACGAACTTGGCATCCTGCGTCCACGCCGAGTAGCTGTGGCCCCACTCCGTGGGGGGACGCTGGGCGTCGAACAGCGCGTGGGTGTACACCTCCAGGTCGAAGTCCCGGCGCACCCGGTCCCGCACCGCGGGGAAGAGGGTGTGCGTGACGTAGTCGCGGGGCCCCGGGTGGGCCGCCGGGGTGGTGGAGGTGGCGTAGGCGTTGGCGTAGCCGTGGTTCACCCGCCCCATGGTGTGCCCGTCGAAGAAGAGCAGCGGGTCCCACGCGTTCATGAAGGCGTAGAGGCCGTTGCCCTCGATGGTCTCGAGCTTGACCCCGTCCCGGTTCAGGTCATGGCCCGCGGAGTTCTCCCGCACGCCGACGATGACAGGCGTGGCGCTCCCCAGGGCCTCGTTGTGGGACCTGAACGTGTCGGTGCCGTCCACGTTGTAGATGGGCGCCACGGCAATGATCAGGTCGTCGAGCAGGTGGGCCCGCTCACCCAGCAATACGTCCCGCATCACCATGAGGAGCGCTTCGGCGGCCTCGGACTCCGGCGGGTGGATGTTGCCGATGAGAAAGACGACCGGCTTGCCAGACGCCCGCGCCTCGCGCGCGGTCCGCACCCGCGGGTTCGCCAGGATGGCCACGGGCGCCACCTTCCGCAGCGGACTGATGAAGAGCTCCTCCACGTGCAGGTTCCCGGCCTCCCACTTGAGGGCGGCCAGGTACTCGTGGAGGTCCAGGCTGGAGGTGGTGCGCGTGTAGTCGGTGCGCTCGGGCACGATGCGCAGCGCGTCGGCCCACTCCCCGTTCCACCCCGCGGGCACCTCGTCGGCCCACAGGAGCTCGGGGTCAACGGCCTGTCCGGCCAGGGGCGCGGCCGGGAGGAGGAGCGCGGCGGCCAGGGGAAGCAGCCTTGTGGGACGCATGATTCGCAGCTCTCGGGAGACGGTGCCGGGGGATGGGCTGGGTCCGACCGGGAAGGTGGGGAGGGCCCTGGCAGGGGGCAAGCCGAGCCCGGCTCCGACGTTCTGTGGCTGGTGCGCTACCGGAGGCGCACGACCACCGCTGCCCTTTCCCCAGCGCCGAGCTCGAATCCCGCCGAATTGCGGGCACCGAGCTCAGCATGCATAAGGCGGAGCACGTAGCTGCCGGGGCCGGGTGCCCGCAGCGTGAAGCCGCCCGAATCATCGATGCGGGCGATGTCGAAGCGCTCCCCGGTGGCGCCGAGGAGTTCGATGACGCCAACCGCGGGAATGTCCGTGGCTGCGAGGCTGCCCTGTACGGTGCCGGGCGGAAAGCCGGGTGCCGGCGGCAGGATCTCGATCGTGGCGTCCAGCGGGGCTGCGTCCGGCAGAGTGGGCGGCGGCTCGGTGTGACCAGGTGCCGGATCGCGCCCATCCGGTGAAAGGGCGCGTACGGCGTCGGGGCGGAGACTCCACAGTGCCAGAACGCTGCAGCGCAGGGCTTCGCAGCCGCCATCGCCCTGCATCTCCATCGGAGCCTCGTAGTAGTCTTTGTAAAATTCGATCCCCTCGATAAACACTACGGGGGTCTGCATGAAGAATTCTTTTTGAATGTGTGGCACAAGGCGCCCATTCCAGTAAACCCAGTAGGCTCCCGACCCCGTGAACCAGCGCATCACATCACTGATGCGTATGGCACTCCGCATCTCGGGCCCCTCATGCAAGACCACCCGACTCGGACCCACCGGATACGCCTCCGCCGCCCGCAGGTAGAGTCCCTCGTACGTGGCCCGCTGCCGGGCATCGAGTCCGCGCCCCCGGACCTCCAGCGGGTCCAGCTCCACCGCCCGGACGCTCATGCGCACGACCACGTCCAGCCGATCCCTGTTCCCGACCCGGATCTCCTGCGTATGGACCTCCTCATAGCCCAGGCGGATGGCCTGGAGACGATAGACGCCCGCCTGCTCCAGGCGAAACACAAAGGCGCCCGCGCTGTCGCTGAGGGTGATCGCCACGGATTCGCCCCCCACGTCGAGCAGGCGGAGGTGGGCGCCCTCGATGGCGGCGCCGGTGGCCGAGTCCACGACGCGGCCGTGGATGGACTGGGCTTCGAGGGATGCAGGCAGGGGCGCCAAAAGCGCGAGGCCGAGAACCACGACTCCGGCGCACGTCCGGCACGAAGCTGCCGGGGGGATGTGGTGCGAACCAGGCATCGGGTGCCTCCAGGCGGAGGTGGCGCGGTAGTGCTCGGGTCCGGAGCCCGCCACACGGCCATCCCTGTCATACTGCCCGGCCGCGATGGATGTTCCCGTTGGGATGTCCGCGGCCCAGCGTGCCCTATCCGACCACAGCTCGGGGGGCGGACTCCACTGCTGCTCGGGGCGCAATGTGGCAGACATTCGCCGCCGCCGGCAGCACCACGTACTATGCGGCGGATACGGAGAAGAACCCGCACACTACTCCTGTGAGGAGAGTGGGATGATCGCTCCGAAGGACCTGGATGGCCATGACGATGAAGTCTGGTTCCTGAACCGCAACCTCGTCACGGTACGTCCGCGGCAACCGTTTGTTGATTGGGTTCGCAAGCAAGACCCTGACGACCTGATGCCGGAAGACGAGATCAGGAATTCCCCCGGCGCCTACCTCATTCCCGACTTCGAAGTGCCGGGAGAGTGCGAGCGCTGGGTCCGGCAGCATTTCCCTACGTTGTTCGAGATGCAGTTGAACGAGTGGTACATGAACCCCTCTATGTGGCCTCGCGATCGGAGCTGGGAACGCTTCAACGAATGGTTCGAGTGGGAAGTGATCGAGATCGTCTGGGACCTGGTGGACGGACCCCTTTCAAGTGAGCCTCCTGATCTTGATGATGCGTACTAGCAACGGGTGGTGTGCGCGCCGGCGATGGGTGGCGGTGATGGCTACGGCGGCCGCAACCCTGGCTGCCGGATGTTCGTCCAGCAACCTGACGACCTCTGAAGCGCCCGCGGCAGCCATCCGAGCCCTCCCGGCGGGAGCGCCGCTGCTCGTCTGGGATGGCATGCTGCTGCGGCTGTACAGCACCCGGGCGTGGAGCGGCGTCGTGCGGGTCACCTCGACGTAGCACGCGGAGTCATCGTGCGCGCTCCTTCGATGTCCAACGTGCTGGTCCTGACCTTGCCCTATCAGGAGGCGGAAGGCGGTCCCGCTTCAGCCGGACCACCCACTACCCCTGAGAGCAAGGATTGTCTGATGTCCGAATACCGACCCGTGACCTGCGGCCAGCACGACGTCCTGCAGGACGTGGCCACCCGCGGCGTACGCTCCGAGATCGTTTTCCGGGAGGAGAACGGCGGCGAGCACCTGGTGAACGATCAGGTGGTAGACGTCTTCACCCGCGGGGACGGGGAGTTCACCCGATTGCAGAGCGGCCAGGAGATTCGCCTGGACCATCTGGTGCGCGTCAACGACACGGTCTTCGACGAGGACGGCGTCGGTCGGGACCCGCAGGCGGAGTAAGGCACGCGCAACGGCTCGAGGGCGCGCGGTGTCCCACCCGTAGCGCCCCTCCTGCAAGGCAATCCTCTATGCGACGTCCCCGCGCGGCTTCCACCGCTCTTCTCGTCCTCGCGGCGTGCGCCGGCTCGGACGCCCCGACCGACGGCGTGGCGTTCCGTGTGGAGCATCGGGCGCCCGGGGGGGGGCGGCCCCGGCCAGTTCGCGTGGGTCCCAGGCAATCGTCGCTACAAGCTGCGCTGCTGCTTTTCGCCGCGCTCGACGGGCCGCCGCTGTGCGCATTGGGCCACTTGCGTCCACGTACACAAAGCCGTACTGTTGTCTATATTAATGTACGAATGTCACTATTTTTTTCGTGAGGGGTTATCATAACTCCACTGCCGAGTCTTCTGTTTCAGCCCCTGGACGCGGTCCTCGGCCGGCGCTCCCACGTACGGATTCTGCGAACGCTGTGCTTGCACGGAGAGCCCCTGACGCCACCGGAGCTCGCGTGGCGGGCCGGTATCAGCCGCGCGGGGGCGTGGAACGCGCTCGAAGCCCTCGAGGAGATCGGGATCGTGGGGCCAGTAGGAACTGGTGGTTCCGTCCCCTATCAGTTGAACGAAGCGCATCCCCTGGCCGACACGATCCGGACGCTCTACGCAGAAGAAGCGAACCGGGCTGACGGTGTGTTTTCCGAGGTCCGTACGGCGGCGGCCACGCTTGACCCGCCGCCGCTGGCCGTCTGGCTCTACGGTAGCGTCGCCCGGGCCGAAGATCGGGCGGACAGTGACCTGGATATCGCGGTGGTCGGTCGGGATCGGGAAGACGCACGAAGCGGCGCCCGGCAGCTCCGGGAAGCACTGGAAGGGTTCGCAGCGCGCTGGGCAATACATCCCTCCGTCATCAGCCTGTCCGGGGAGGAGATCGAGGCGTTGCGGCGTGACAATAATGAGTTCTGGCAGCGAATCATCGAGGATGGGATCCCACTGTTGGGGCCGGCCCCCGAGGCGCTGGAGATTGTGGGATGACGTCGCGGCGTCCCGCGAGGACGCGGGAGGCGGCCGCTCGACTCCGGAAGGCGCGAACATTCCTCCAGGCCGCCCGGGACGGGCTGGCCCTCGCTGACGAACGCACTGCGGGTGATCCCATCATGTCGAACGCCATCCTCGCGACGATCGCCTTCGCGGACGCGCTGACGATGAAATCCGCGGCAATCAAGAACGAGGGTGACCATATGCAACTGCCGCGGACGCTGCGCCGGGCCCTGGGCAACCGGTTACCGAAGGGGCAGGAAACGCGTGTCCGGCGCATCCTTGCCCTCAAGAATGAGATCCAGTACGAGCACCGAACGGCATCCATCGCCGAGGCCCGGGAACTGATGACGCAGGTCGAACGGTTCACCGATTGGGTCGAAACCGAATTCGTCCGGCCGTAGCGCTCTGCGCGCATGTCATTTACGAAAAGATGGGCATCTCTCGCCCCCCTCACGCCCGCGGATGAAACCGCCGGTGCACGTCCCTGAGGTACTCCCGGTCCACGTGCGTATAGATCTGCGTGGTGCTGATGTCCGCGTGGCCGAGCATCTCCTGCACGGCCACCAGGTCGGCGCCGCCCTCCAGGAGGTGGGTGGCAAAGGAGTGGCGGAGGGTGTGGGGGGTGACGCGCTTGGTGAGCCCGGCGCGCTCCACGTGCTTGCGCAGGATCTTCCACACGCCCATGCGGCTGAGCGGCCGGCCGCGGGCGTTCAGGAAGACGGTGCCCTGCTCCTCCCCGCGCGCCAGGCGCGGGCGGATCTCGCGCAGGTAGACGGCCAGCGCCTGGATGGCGCCGCGGCCCATGGGCACCATGCGCTCCTTGCTCCCCTTCCCCACCACGCTGGCCAGCCCCTCGTCCAGGAGAACCGAGCGCACCTTGAGGCCCGTCAGCTCGCTCACCCGCACGCCGGAAGCGTAGGCAAACTCCAGCAGCGCCTTGTCCCGCCAGAAGAGGTGGTCGGAGGGGTCGGGGGCCTCCAGGATGCGGACCACCTCCTCGCGGCTCAGCACGTCGGGCAGGCGGCGCCAGGTGCGCGGCAGCTCCACGCGCTCGGTGGGGTCCTCGGTGACGTGGCCCTCGGCCAGCAGGAAGGCAAAGTAGGTGCGGATGGCGGACAGGGCGCGGCGGATGGAGGTGGCGGCCAGGCCGGCGTCCTTGAGGTGGTAGACGAACGCCCGCAGCCGCTCCACATCCACGGCGGCCACGCCGTCCACGCCGCGCGCCTGCATGTACTCCACGAGTCGCCCCACGTCACGCTCGTAGGCGTCCAGCGTGCGGGGCGAGAGGCCGCGCTCGAACTCCAGGTGCGCACGGAAGGCGTCCAGGTGGTACACGGGCTCCGCTCGGCTCAGTGCGGGTGGCGGGTGCGCCACCACCAGATCAGGAAGGCGCTAATCAGGACGCCGGCCACCCCGAGCAGCACCGTGTTGACGCTGGAGAAGAGGCGGACCACCCGGCCCAGGTTGCGGCCGGCGAAGGAGCCAAGCAGCACGATGAGGCCGTACCAGAGCAGCGACGCGCCGGCCAGCGGCACGAACACGCGCCGGAGCGGCAGGCCGGTGACGCCCGCGAAGACGGGCACCATGGCACGGAAGGCGGGCAGGAAGCGGCTGGCGAAGATGGCCCAAGGTCCCCATTTGAAGTAGAAGCTGCCGATCTGCTGGAGCTGCCCCGGGTGGAGCAGCCAGCGCCCGATGCGGTGCTCGAAGAAGTGGTCGCCCCAGCGCCGCGCCAGGCCATAGACCAGGAGCGCGGAGCCCACATTGGGCACCCAGGTGAACAGCAGCACCAGCCACGGATCGGCCCGCCCCGCCGCGGACAGGAAAGCGCCCAGCAGTACGAAGGTGTCGGCGGGGATGGGTGGGAACACGTTCTCCACCGCCGCGCCCGCGCCGATGACCAGGTAGATCAGCGCCGGCGGCAGCTCCAGCAGCGTGGAGAAGATCCTCTCTATGGCCGCCCTCCGCGCCGCATCAGCCCTCCATGGCGTCGATGAGCGCCACGGCCATGGCCGCGATGCCCTCGCCGCGCCCGATCCAGCCCATACCCTCGTTGCTGGTGCCCTTCACCGAGACGTGCTGCGGACCGATGCCCATGGCCTCCGCCAGGCGGGCACGCATGGCCGCCACGTGCGGGCCGATGCGCGGCGCTTCGCAGATCACCGTGACGTCCACGTTGACCACCTGGTAGTTGCGCTCCTCGAGGAGCTGGACCGCGTCGCGCAGCAGCTCGATGGAGTCGGCGTCCCGCCAGCGCGGATCGCCGGGCGGGAAGTGGGTGCCGATGTCCCCGAGGGCGGCCGCGCCGAGGATGGCGTCCGTCACGGCGTGCGCCACGGCGTCGGCGTCCGAGTGGCCCTCCAGCCCCCGCTCGTGCGGGATCACCACGCCGCCGAGCACCAGGCGCCGGCCCGCGCTGAAGCGGTGCGAGTCGTAGCCGGTGCCGACGCGCATGGGCGCTCGCTCAGCTCCCGGCCAGACGCAGGATGCGGAGCGCCAGGTGGGCGGCGTTCTTGGCGTTGTCGATGCCCACGCACGCCACGGGCACGCCGGGCGGCATCTGCGCCACGGAAAGCAGCGCGTCCAGCCCGCCGAGCGCCGCGTTCAGCGGTACGCCGATGACGGGCAGCTTGGTATGCGCCGCCACCACGCCGGGCAGCGCCGCCGACAGCCCCGCCCCGCAGATCACCACGCCGAACCCCTTCGCCTCGGCCGTCTGCGCCAGCTCCGCCGTCCTGTCCGGGTCACGGTGCGCGCTGGAGACGATGACCTCCGCCTCCACGCCCGCCTCCTCCAGGATGGGCACCGCCTTCTGCATGCGCTCCATGTCCGACTGCGAACCCATCAGGATGAGAACCTTCTTCATGACTCCACGTTCCATAAGTAAGGGGGCCGCCGATGGCCCCTGTATCCAAGCGACGTTCGTTCAGCGTGCCGCGAGCGCGGCTCCGCGCGCGCAGCACGGGCACCCCTCGTCGCTTTCATGAACCAGGGTGTAGTCCTGATAGCGACGGCGCGGGGTGAAGCCGGCGTCCTCGATCAGCCGGCGGATCTCGGCCTCGGGCATGATGAAGTCGATGCCCGTGGCGCTGACCACGTTTTCCTCCAGCATGAGGGAGCCGAAGTCATTGGCGCCGAAGCCCAGGGCAATCTGGGCCATCTTGGGGCCCTGCGTGACGTAGGAGACCTGGACGTTGCTGAAGTTGTCCAGCACCAGCCGGCTGAGCGCGGTCATCTTCAGGTAGTCCATGCCCGTGCCCAGCGCGATGTCCCAGTCCTGCATCTCAGTCTGCGAGGGCTGGAAGGACCAGGTGATGAAGGCCGTGTAGCGCCCGGCGTGGCCGGCGTCCAGGCTGCGCTGCTGGGAGGCGCGCAGCTGCTGCAGGTGCTCCAGCCGATCCGCCCAGCTCTCCCCCACCCCGTACATCATGGTGGCGGTGGTGTGCATGCCCACCTCGTGCGCCATCTCGTGGATCTCCAGCCAGCGCTCCGAGTCGATCTTCTTGGGCGCGATGAAGTCCCGCACGGCGTCCACGAGCACTTCGGCCCCGGCGCCCGGCATGGAGTCCAGCCCCGCCTCGTGCAGCTCCCGGAGCACACGCTCCTCGGGCAGCTTGCTCACCTGCGCGATCATCTGGATCTCGGAGGCGCTGAAGGCGTGCACGTGGATGGGGTGGTGCGCCTTGATGTGCTGCAGCAGCCCCGTGTACCAGTCCAGCGGCAGGTACGGGTTGTGGCCGCCCTGCATGAGGATCTGCACGGCGCCCACCGCCTTGGCCTCCTCGATCTTGGCGCCCACCTCGTCGTAGCCCAGGACGTAGGCCTCATCGTCCTTGGGCCGCCGGTAGAAGGCGCAGAAGCGGCAGTCGGTGACGCAGACGTTGGAGTAGTTGATGTTGCGGTCCACGATGTAGCTGACCACGCCTTCCGGATGCTTCTCGGCCCGCAGCGCGTCGGCGCGGGCGCCCAGCTCCAGCAGCGGCGTGCCGGCCAGCTCCTCCATCCAGTGGGCGATCCCCTCGGCGTGCGGGCGACCGGCGATGGGCGCGGGCGTGTAGGCGGGCTGCGCCGCGCGTCGGCGGGCGCCCACGGCGCCCGCACCGGTGGGCAGGCGCACGCGCGGCGCCACGGTCGAGAGAATGGGCAGGGCGCGCTGCTCGTCGGCCGTCGTAGCGCGCTCGGACGGGCCGCGCTGCATGCGTTCGTACCCGATGTCGGGAACGCCGCCGGCGCCGTTGCCGGACGCGCCGCACTCGTGCGCTACGCCGGCCCGCTCGGCGGGGACGTCGCCTGACATCACCACTCCCTTACTTCCTCGTAGCGTGCGTTGCGCTCCACGGGGCGCTTGCCGGCGTCCTTGATGATGCGGACGATCTCGGCAAAGGTCATCCCCTCGGGCGTGCCGGCGCCGGCCTCGTGGTAGATGCGCTCGCGGCGTACCGTGCCCTCCAGGTCATCCACGCCGAAGTGAAGCGCGATCTGGCTCACCTTGGCCGAGTTCATGACCCAGTGCGTCTTGACGTGCCGGAAGTTGTCCAGGAAGAGGCGGCCCACGGCCAGGTTCTTGAGGTCATCGAAGCCGGTCGTGGCGGTGCCCACGCGCCCCAGCTCCTCCCCCAGCTCGTTGTTGTCCGGGTGGTAGGCCAGCGGGATGTAGGTCAGGAAGCCGCCCGTCTCGTCCTGCAGCTCGCGCAACAGCGCCAGGTGGTCGGCGCGGTCCTGGAGCGATTCCACGTGGCCGTAGAGCATGGTGCAGTTGGAGGGGATGCCCATGCCGTGCGCCACGCGGTGCACCTCCAGCCACTCCTCGGCGGCCAGCTTGCGCTCCGCGATGGTGGCGCGCACGCCGCGCGCGAAGACCTCCGCGCCGCCGCCCGGGATGCTGTCCAGCCCCGCCTCCACCAAGCGCTGCAGGGTATCCTGGGTGGAGAGCTTCTCGATGCGCGCCAGGTTGGCGATCTCCACCGCCGTCAGCGCCTTCACCTCCACGCCGGGATGGCGCTCCTTCAGGCCGCGGATCAGGTCCTCGTAATAGGAGAGCCGCAGCTTGGGGTGCAGGCCGCCCACGATGTGGAATTCGCGCACGGGCGTGTCGGTGGCCATGGCGGCCTCGTGGAAGGCCTCCTCCAGCTCCATGGTGTAGGCCCCCTCCTCCTTCGGCATGCGCGCGAACGAGCAGAACGTGCACGTGTTGCGCAGGATGCAGACGTTGGTGGGGTTGAGGTGCTGGTTGGCGCACAGGAAGACGCGCTCGCCGTTCTTCTGGCGATTCACGTGGTCGGCCAGGGCGCCGATGCCCAGGATGTCGTGGCTCTCGAAGAGCGTCACGGCGTCTGCGCCGGTCAGTCGCTCGCCGCGCAGCACCTTGTCGGTGACGGCGAAGAGCGCAGGATCACGGGGCGCCACGCGCAGGCCGTCGGCGCTCACTATGCTGGAATCCGCCAGGGCGGGAGTCATGCGTTCAATCCGCTGAAAATGCTCGTCCCGGTCAGCTGCCGTCCCAGCGCCGGACGGCCAGACAGACGTTGTGGCCGCCGAAGCCGAAGGAGTTGGTCACGGCGTAGCGCACCTCCCGCTCCACGCGCTCGTTGTGCGCGTAGTTGAGGTCACACTCCGGGTCGGGCGTGGTGAAGTTGATGGTGGGAGGGATCATGCCCTCGCGGCAGACGAGCGTGGTGATGACGCCCTCCACGGCGCCCGCGGCGCCCAGCAGGTGGCCGGTCATGGACTTGGTGGAGCCCATCACCAGCTGCCACGCCGCGTCTGAGAAGACCGCCTTCACGGCCTTGGTCTCGTTCACGTCATTCATGGGCGTGGAGGTGCCGTGGGCGTTGATGTAGTCCACGTCCCCGGGCTGGATGGCGGCGTCCTCGAGCGCCAGCCGCATGGCGATCTGCGCCCCGGCGCCCATCGGCGCGGGCGCCGTCAGATGGTAGGCGTCGCCGCTCTGGCCGAAGCCCACCACCTCACCCAGGATCTCGGCGCCGCGCGCGCGAGCGTGCTGCAGGGATTCCAGGACCATGGCGCCCGCACCCTCACCCAGCACGAAGCCATTGCGGGTGGCGTCGAAGGGTCGGCTGGCCGTCTCCGGGGAGTCGTTCCGATCCGAGAGCGCCTTCATGTTGCCGAAGCCCGCGATGGCCAGCGGTGACACGCTGGCCTCCGTGCCGCCGGCCACCATGGCGTCCGCGTCCCCCCGCTGGATGATGCGGAAGGCGTCCCCCACGGCGTGCGCGCTCGAGGCGCAGGCGGAGACGGTGGCGTAGTTGGGTCCCCGGAAGCCGTAGCGAATGGACACGTGCCCCGGCGCGATGTCGGGGATGAACATGGGAATGAAGAACGGGCTGATCCGCTTCGGCCCGCGCTCCACCATGGTGCGCGCCTGATCCTCGAAGGTGGCCATGCCGCCGATGCCGCTGCCGATGACCACGCCCACGCGATCCAGGTCCACGGACGCGCCCTCCGCGACCAGGCCCGACTGGCTGACGGCCTCGTGGGCCACGACCATGGCAAACTGGGAGAAGCGGTCCATGCGCCGCGCCTCCTTCTTCTCCATGTGGTCCGTGGCGTCGAAACCCTTCACCTCACACGCGAAGCGGACGTCGTAGTCCTCGTGCGCGTCGAAGAGCGTGATGGGTCCCGCGCCGCTCGCGCCGTCCAGCAGCGCCCGCCAGGTCGAGGGGACGTCGTTGCCCACGGGGGTGAGCAGGCCCACCCCCGTGACCACGACCCGGTGTCCCCGGACGTTCCGGTTATCCATGACGATCCGTTTTCTCGTGGCGTGCTTACTCCGCGCCCTTCTCCTCGAGATACTTCACGGCGTCACCCACCGTCTGCAGCTTCTCGGCGTCCTCATCGGGAATCTCGATGCCGAACTCCTCCTCGAAGGCCATCACCAGCTCGACCGTGTCGAGCGAGTCGGCGCCGAGGTCCTCCACGAAGGACGCGTCCGTGGTCACCTTCTCGGATTCCACGCCGAGCTCGTTGATGATGATTTCCTTGACCTTCGCCTCGGTGTTGTCCGCCATTGTTTCCCTCTCGGTTGGATTGATCAGATGACCATGCCGCCGTCGACAACGATCACCTGTCCCGTTATGTAGGACGCTCCCGGACCCGCCAGGAAGCGTACGACCGACGCAATATCGTCGCCGGTGCCCAGTCGGCCAAGGGCAATCTGCTCCTGCAGGCCGCTCCGGGCTTCCTCACCCAGGGCATCGGTCATTTCCGTCTCGATGAACCCCGGGGCCACAGCGTTGCACAGGATGTTGCGGGAGGCCAGCTCCCGGGCCACCGACTTGGTGAAGCCGATGAGCCCCGCCTTGGAGGCGGCGTAGTTGGCCTGACCCTTGTTCCCCGTGATCCCCACGACGCTGCTGATATTGATAACACGCCCGCTGCGCCGCCGCATCATGCCGCGGGTAAATGCCTTCGTGGTGTGGAAGGCGCCCTTCAGGTTGGTGTCCAGGACGCGGTCCCACGCGTCACCGTCCAGACGCATGAGCAGGTTGTCCGCCGTGACGCCCGCGTTGTTGACCAGGATGTCGACGGGGCCCGTCGTGCCCTCCACCGCTTTCACCAGGGCATCCACGGCCACGGCGTCCGCCACGTCGCAGGCGAACCCGGCGTGGCCCTCCCCCGGCAATTCGGCGGCGGCCGCGGCCGCGCGCTCGGCGTTGCGGGCCACCACCGCAACGCGGGCACCCGCACGTGCCAGGCCATCGGCAATGCTCCGCCCGATGCCCCGGTTGCCGCCCGTCACCAGCGCGATCTGTCCCTGTAGCTCCGCCGCCTCGCTCACTCGAAACCCCTCACGTCCTCTGCAGTGCCGATACTTATCGACGTGACGCCGCGATCCACGCGCCGGAGCAACCCGGCGAGCACGTTGCCCGGTCCGAGTTCCAGGAAGCGCTCGGGTCCGGCCGCCACCAGCGCCCGCATGGACGCCGTCCAGCGCACGGGCGAGGTGAGCTGCGCCACGAGCAGGCGGCGCCCGTCCACGGGATCACGCACCGGCTCGGCCGTCACGTTGGAAACGATCGGAAAGGCCGGCTCGCTGAACGGCACCTGGCTGAGCACCGCCTGCAGGCCGGCCTCCGCCACCTCCATGAGCGGCGAGTGGAAGGCGCCGGACACGTTCAGCGGCACCGCACGCTTCGCGCCGGCCTCCCTGGCCAGCTCCATGGCCCGCTCCACGGTGGGTCGGTCACCGCTGATGACCAGCTGCCCCGGCGCGTTGTAGTTGGCCGGCACGCAGTCACCGCCCTCGGCGGCTGCCCGGCGGCAGACATCCTCCACGGCCTCGTCCTCCAGCCCCAGGATGGCGGCCATGGTGCCCTCCCGCTCCTGGCCGCCGTGGAACATGAGCTCACCGCGGCGGCGTACGACGCGGATCCCGTCGGCCAGCGTAATGCCGCCGGCCGCCACCCAGGCGCTGAACTCGCCCAGCGAGTGACCTGCGGCGTAGCCCACCGGGCCGATCCGGCTGCCGAGAACGCGGTGCACGGCCAGGCTGTGCGTGAGGATGGCGGGCTGCGCGTTGCGCGTCTCCGTGAGTTCCTCCTCCGGCCCCTCCCAGCACAGCTTCGAGAGGGCAAAGCCCAGGACGCTGTCGGCCTCCTCGAAGACGGTCCGTGCCTCGGGGAAGGCCGCGGCCAGCTCGCGGCCCATGCCCACTGTCTGCGAGCCCTGCCCGGGAAAGAGGAGCGCTACCACTGCAGCACCGCCGAACCCCAAGTGAAGCCGGCACCGAACGCGCACAACAGCACCTTGCTCCCCTCCTTGATGCGCCCCTGCTCCACCGCCTCGTCCAGCGCCACGGGTATGGTGGCCGAGCTCATGTTGCCGTAGCGGTCCACGTTCACGAAGGTCTTTTCCATGGGGATGCCGGCGTACTTGGCGGTACTCTCGATGATACGGATGTTGGCCTGGTGCGGCACCATGAGGTCAATGTCATCCGCCGTCAGACCGGCCCTCAGGAGCGCCTGGTCCGCCGACTCCGCCATGGAGCGCACGGCGGCCTTGAATACCTCCCGGCCGGCCATCCTCACCAGGTGGGAGCGCTCGTCCAGCACGGCCAGGTCCATGGGGATCCGGGCGCCGCCCGAGGGGCGCCAGAGGAGCTCGGCCAGCGTGCCGTCCGAACGCATGAAGCTGGACAGGATGCCGCGGCCATTGGTGGCGCGGCGCACGATGGCGGCGCCGGCCCCGTCACCGAAGAGAATGCACGTGGCCCGGTCCGACCAGTCCACGATGGCGCTCATCTTCTCCACGCCCACCACCAGCACGATCTCGCCCCGGCCCGCCGCGATGTGCCCCTCCGCCACGTTCAGCCCGTAGAGGAACCCCGAGCAGGCGGCCGACAGGTCGAAGGCGGCGGCGTTCGTGGCGCCGAGCAGGGCCTGCATGTCGCACGCCGTGGACGGCAGCAGCCGATCCGGCGTTGCGGTGGCCAGCACGATGAGGTCTACCTCGCCCGCTTTCACACCGGCCCGCTCCATGGCAATGCGTGCCGCGGCCGCGCCCATGTCGGCGGCGCCCTCGTCAGCGGCGGCGATGCGCCGCTCCGAGATGCCGGTCCGCTCGCGGATCCACTGGTCATCGGTGTCGACCAGCGCCTCCAGCTCCGCGTTCGTCATGATGCGTTCGGGCAGGTAGCGACCCGTGGCGGCAATCTCCACGATCGGCCTGGGCGCCTTCATGCGTCCTCCTCGGCGGACCCGGCGGATCCGTACGCCGCGGGTTCGTGTGGCGTGCGCGAGACCTCCACGTCCCCGGGGTGGCTCTCCACCTCGTCCCGGATGTGGCCTACCAGGCGTGTGTCCACGGCCTGGACGGCTACCCGGATGGCGTTGGCAATGGCCCGCGGCGGCGAGCCGCCATGACAGATGATCGAGACGCCGTTCACGCCCAGCAGCGGGGCGCCACCGTACTCCGTGTAGTCGAACACGTGGAAGAGCCGGTCCAGGTCCACGCGCGCTTCCTGCTCCGCCAGCTCCTGGCGCAGCAGACGGTGCATGAAGCCCGTCACGGACTCGTAGAACTTGAGCAGCACATTGCCCACGAAGCCGTCGGCCACCAGCACGTCGCAGGTGCCACGCACCACGTCATACCCCTCCACGTTGCCGATGAAGTTCAGGTCACTCGCGGCCAGCAGTCGATGGGCGGCCACGGTCCGCTCGTCCCCCTTCTCGGGCTCCTCGCCGATGTTCAGCAGCCCCACCCGGGGCCGCGACCGGCGCCAGAGGTCTTCCACGTACACGCTGCCCAGGCGGGCGAACTGGAGCAGATGCGCGGGCTTGCAGTCCACGTTCGCGCCGGCGTCCAGGAGCATGATCGGCTGGGCGGCGGTGGGCAGGGGCGTACCGATGGCGGGGCGGTCCACGCCCGGGAGGGGACGGAGCAGGAAGAGCGAGGCAGCCATCACCGCGCCGGTGGAGCCGGCGCTCACGAAGGCGTCGGACGTGCCTTCGCGTTGCATGCCCAGGCCCATGACGATGGACGACTTCGGCTTGCGCCGCACGGCGGTCACGGCCGGCTCGCCGGGCTTGATGACCTCCGGGGTGTGGACCACGTGCAAGCGGTCCTGCGGGTAGTTCTCGCATACGGCCAGCTCCGCCTCGATGGCGGTGCCGTCCCCGAGCAGGACCACCTCGAAATCCCCGGATACTTCACGGAGCGCACGCACCGCACCCTGCACTTCCACGTGCGGGTGACGGTCCGTGCCCATGGCATCCAGCGCAATCCGCACGAACGCCCCCTCAGCCGAGTGAGCAGCCGCCCCGGTCACCGCCGGTGCGGACGTGACTGCGCGCGCCACCGCGCCACATCGCCGAACGGCGGACTACAGCTCTTCGACTTCCAGGACCTGCTCGCCCCGGTAGTGGCCACAGCTGGGGCAGACGCGATGCGGGATCTTGGGGTCGCCGCAGTTGGGGCACGAATGCAGCGTGGGCATTTCGGCCCGCACGTCGCCACGCCGCTTGCGCTTGCGCTGCTTGGAAATCTTCTTCTTGGGTACAGCCATGAGATCCTCCCGTGATCAATCGGACAACAACCGCTTGAGCGGCGCCCACCGTTCGTCTTCGTCCGCCACGACGCAGCTGCAGTCCGCTTCGTTCAGATTCGTTCCACAGACGGGACAGAGCCCGCGGCACGCTTCGCTACACAACGCATACTGGGGCAGCGCCAGCAGCAGATGCTCCCGCACCGCCGGCCCCAGGTCCAGCTCATGCGCCCGCGCGGGCAGCGGGTAGGCCTCCGCGGCCTCCGCCTCCGCCGGCTCCACGTCCTCGCGGTAGACCAGCGTCAACGGCGCCTCCACCTCGGCCTCCACAGTGGCCAGGCAGCGCCGACAGCCGAGCCGCACACGCCCCGTGGCCCGACCCCGCACCACCACGTCCAGGCCGCTGTACTGCGCCCTGGCCTCCACCCGCACCGGATCCGCCAGTTCGACCCCGGTCCCCTCCACGAGGGCGGCGTCGGGCGGCAATTCGGCATCGATCAGGACACTGCCCTGCCGTTCCAACCGGCCCAGATCGACCGTCAGCATAGTCGTGAAAGATGGAGGAAAACCAGGCGCCTGTCAACGGATCGGCGGTAACGGGGTCACCGTCTGCAAGCGACGATGCCCGTCGGCGCGCCCCGCGCACGCCAGGCTCCGGCGCGGCCGCCTACGCGGCCCCGATGACGTCCGCCTCCGGGAAGAAGAACGCCGCTTCCGCGCGGGCGTTCTCAGCCGAATCGGAGGCATGGATGGCGTTGCGCTCCTTGGACTCGGCGTAGAGCGCACGCACCGTGCCCTCCGCCGCTTCCGCGGGATCGGTGGCGCCGATGACCTCGCGCAGCTTCTTTACCGCGTCCTGACGCTCCAGGAGCACCGGCACCACCGGTCCGGAGGTCATGAACGCCACCAGCGACCCGTAGAAGGGCCGCTCCCTGTGTACGGCGTAGAAGGCGCCGGCCTGGGCCTCATCCAGGCGTAGCATGCGGAGTGTCCGGATGCGGAAGCCCTGCTCCTCGAGATGCGCCAGGATGCGCCCGGTGAGCCCGCGCCCCACGGCGTCCGGCTTCATGATGGCCAGTGTACGATCCATAGTCCTACCTGCCGAAGAGTTTGCGTATGATGTCACCCCGCGTGAGGAAGCCGGTCAGCTTCCCTTCACTGGTCACGGGGAACTGTTCCACGTCCTTGTTGATCATCATGCTGGCCACCTCCTCGAGGCCCATGTCCTCCGAGAGGCAGAGCACGGTGCGGCTCATGATGTCCCGCACCTTGAGCTCCGGCGCGGAGGCGGCCTCCTCCCCCTCGGCGTCGGCGCGGGGGATGCGCGGCCGCAGGGCCTTCATGAGGTCCCATTCGCTGATGATGCCCAGCACCTCCCGCTTCTCCCCCACCACGGGCAGCGCCCGCAGTCGGCGGGTCACCATCAGGTCAATCGCCTCCCGGAGCGGCGTGTCCGGCGCCACGCTCTGGCCGCGGTGCACCATGATGTCGCGCACCGTGAGCCGGGGCTGGATGCGCAGCCCCGCGAATTCGGGGAGCGAGAGGACGTCATCGATGCTGCGTGCCCGGGAGAGCTGCTCCACCACCGGATCGCGGCGGAAGAGGCGTGCCAGGGCGCTGATGGTCTGCAGATAGAGGGTGGCCGTGTCCGGCGGCGCCAGGATCAGCGCCACGATGCGCGGCCGCGGCCCCTCTTCCTCGGCGCCCTCCACTACGAGCGGCTCCGGCGCCACGCCGAGCCCCACTACGAGCCGGTCCACGGCATCCGTCCGATAGTGTGGCAGCGCCACCTGGTCAGCGATCACCACGATGTCCCGGGCGCGGGCACCGCTTAGCCCCTGCTCCACCACACCGGCGTCCGACACGGCGCCCACGGCGGCCAGGTGGCGGGCCAGGTCGGCAACGGCTTCCCGCAGGGTGGCGCCGTCCAGCGGCACCACCACGTGCTCGCGAGGCAGAACGTCGAGCAGTTCCATCGGCGGGCCCTACAGGGCCGCCTGCATGAGAGCCACGATGTCGGACGGCTTCCTGGCCACGCCGATACCGTTGTCCTCGAACGCCTGGATCTTCTCCTCGGCCGTCCCGGCGGAGCCGCTGATGATGGCGCCCGCGTGGCCCATGCGCCGTCCCGGCGGCGCAGTCTGCCCGGCAATGAAGCCCACCACAGGTTTGCTCATGTGCTGCTTCACGTAGGCCGCGGCCTCCTGCTCGTCCGTGCCGCCGATCTCGCCGATCATCACCACGCCCTCCGTCTCCGGATCGGCCTCGAAGGCCTCCAGGCAGTCGATGAAATTGGTGCCGTTCACCGGATCACCGCCGATGCCCACGCAGGTGCTCTGGCCGATGTCGGCGTTGGTAAGCTGGTAGACCATCTCGTACGTGAGGGTCCCCGAACGGGAGACCACGCCGATTTTACCCTCCTGCGTGATCTGGCCGGGCAGGATGCCCACCTTGGACTTCCCCGGGGAGATGAGCCCCGGACAGTTCGGTCCGAGCAGGCGCACACCATGGTCCCGAACGAAGGCCAGAACCCGCGTCATGTCGAGCACCGGAACGCCCTCCGTGATGGCCACGACGAGCGCCACACCGGAGGCGGCGGCCTCCATGATGGCGTCCGCGGCGAAGGCGGGCGGCACGTAGATCACGGCGGTGTTGGCGCCGGTCTCGCGCACCGCTCGTTCCACGGTGTCGAAGATGGGGGCGGCTGCGTCGCCCGGCCCGTCGAAGGTCTGCCCGCCTTTGCCGGGCGTGACACCAGCCACCACCTGCGTGCCGTATTCCATCATCTGGCGGGCATGGAAGGCACCGTCCCGGCCGGTGATCCCCTGCACCACCAGGCGCGTCTCACGATCGATGAAGATGGCCATCTCAGTTGCTCCCCTTCCCGTTGCCCCGTGCCCGCTCCACGGCCTGCTGCACCACCTCGTCCATGGAGGTGGTGGCGGACAGACCGGCTTCGTCCAGGATGCGCAGCGCCTCTTCCTCGTTGGTGCCGGTGAGACGGATGATGAGCGGCACGTCGATGTCGATCCTGCGCGTGGCCTCCACGATGCCGTTGGCCACGTCGTCGCACCGGGTGATGCCGCCAAAGATGTTGAAGCAGATCACCTTCACGTTCGGATCGCTGGTGATGATGCGCAGCGCGTTGACCACCTTTTCCGGATTGGACGAGCCGCCGATGTCCAGGAAGTTGGCGGGCTCCCCACCGTAGTACTTGATGAGGTCCATGGTGGCCATGGCCAGCCCCGCCCCGTTCACGATATTGCCGATGTCCCCGTCCAGCTTGATGAAGGTGAGCCCGGCATCCCGCGCGGCGGTCTCCACCTCGGGCTCCGCCGACGTGTCCCGCATGGCCTCGATGGCGGGCCGGCGGAAGAGCTCATTGTCATCGATGTTGAACTTGGCGTCGAGCGCCTTGACCTCCCCTGCCGGCGTGGTGACCAGCGGGTTGATCTCCGCCAGCGACGCGCCCGCGGCCATGAAGGCGGCATAGAGCTGCCGCATGATCTTGGCGGCCGCGCGCTGCTGCGCCGTGTCATCGTAGAGGGCCGTGGCCAGCGTGTAGGCCTCGAAGGGCAGCAGGCCGTAGCGGGGGTCCACCGCAAGCTTGCGAATGGCGTCCGGGTTCGTGGCGGCCACCTCTTCGATGTCCACGCCGCCCTCGCGGCTGACCATGAAGACCGCGCGCTTGGAGTTGCGGTCCAGCACGATCCCCACGTACGCCTCGGAGGCAATGTCCTCCGCCGGAGCCACGAGGAGCTGGTGGACGGTGAGCCCCTTGATCTCCATGCCCAGGATGCGGCCGGCGTGGGCCTTGGCCTCGGCCGCGTCGGCGGCCAGCTTGACGCCGCCGGCCTTGCCCCGTCCACCCGCGTGGACCTGAGCCTTGACCACCACCTGTCCGCCGAATTCCCGGGCCAGCTTCTCGGCCTCCTCGGGCGTCGTGGCCACCCCACCAGGGGGTACCGGTACGCCGTGCTCGCGCAGGATGTCCCGCGCCTGGTACTCATGGATGTTCATGGCGTTCTTGCGCTCCTCGTCACGACATGGACGCGGCCGGGCTGGAATCCGGCCCGGCCGCATCTCGATGACATCATTTCAGGGGACGATGCTCGTCCCCGCTTCTCCGGCCACGGCCGCGATGCCCCGGTCCAGCCGGGCAATGCACGCGCGACCTCCTCCTCCCCGTACGAACTCCACCGCCGCCTCCACCTTCGGTCGCATACTGCCGGAACCCAGTTCATCGGAGGCCAGCAGCGCCTCGGCCTCCACCAGCGTCAGGCGCTCCACCAGCACCTGCTCGGGCGTGTCGAAATGCCGGAACACTCCGTCCACGTTCGTCAGGATCAGCAGCAGCTCGGCATCGATCGCGTGTGCCAGCACGGCCGCCGCGCGATCCTTGTCGACCACCGCATCCACACCCTCCAGGCCCAGTTCGGGGTCCTCGTACACCGGGGTCCCGCCGCCGCCGAGCGCCACCACGATGGTGCCGTCCTCCACGAGGCGGCGCACCTGGGCGCCCTCCACCACGGCGGTCGGCCGCGGGGAGGGTACCATGCGCCGCCAGCCATCACCCGCCCGCCCCATGGTCCACCCCAGGTCGGCGCCCAGCTTGCGCGCTCTGGCCTCGTCCATGACGCGGCCAATCGGCTTCGAGGGCTCGCGCATGCTGGGATCCATCGGATCCACCATCACCTGCGTCACCACCGTGGCCACCGGCCGGTCCACCCCCGCACGCGCCAGCGCATTCTGCAGCGACTGCTGAATCATGTAGCCGATCCAGCCCGCCGTGGCGGCCACCAGCACACCCAGCGGCAGCGGCGGCACCTCGTGGCGCGCCAGTTCGTTGCGCAACAGTCCGTCCCCGACCTGCGGGCCGTTGCCGTGCACCACGGCCAGGTGCCAGCCCTCGCGCGCCAACTCCACCAGCGCTTCCATGCTCTCGCGCGTGTGCGCGAACTGCTCATGGATGCCGCCGTGCTCGCCGGGGGCCTGCAGGGCGTTGCCGCCGATCGCCACCACGATGGTGTGTTCCTGGCCACCGGGATTGAGCCGGGCAATCATAACCGGGCCTCCATAGGGCTGCAAGCAAATCTGATCATCCGCTGCCACCTCCCGCGGCCAGGGTTCGAAGCAGCTCCTGCAGCTCGTTCCAGCGCGCCCCGAAGCCCGCGAAATCGCCCACCCGGAGGCGCGCGTCGGCAGCTTCCAGGAGCTCGAGGGCGCGCGCGGGCCAGTCGGCCGTGGGCGGGAGTCCGGGAGGCTGCCGCGCGGCCCCCTCCGGCCCGTCCGCCGTGACGCCGGCACCCTGCTCACCCGCGAGCGCCTCCAGCGCCTGCCGAAGGGTGACGCCCATGGCCACATTGGTGCCATCGCTCACCACCACCCGCTGGAGCTGGGGGATCGAGCCCGCCTGCGCGGACAGGAAGAGCGGCTGGACGTAGAGGATGCGACCAGCCGCCGGAACGATACGGAGCTGCCCGTCATCCACATTGCTGCCGGCCTGCCGCCAGAGCGAGAGTTGCGCCGAGATCTCCGGATCCTGCTCGATGATGGTCTGGATCTGCTCCGGTCCCTTGATGCGCTCGTCGCGCGGCAGCTCCAGGAGCACGAGCTCACCGTAGACGCCGGGGTCACTCCGGGCCACCAGCAGGGCGGTCATGTTCTCGCGCTCCCGGGCAATGAAGGGCACCACGACCGCGAACTCGGTCTCCGTGCCGCCCGGCAGGCGGGTCATCATCTGCAGGGGCCGATACACGCTCGCGCCGGGCAGACGGGAGGCGCCCGGCAGCTGCCAGAAGTCCTGGCCCGCGAAGAACGCGGCGGGGTCGTCCAGGTGATACTCGTCCAGAATCTGCGCCTGGGCCATCACGAACGCCGGCGGATAGCGCAGGTGCGCGCGCAACCCCGGCGGGAGCGCCGCGGCCGGCTGGATGAGCGTGGGGAAGACCCGCCGGTAGGCTTCCAGCACCGGCTCATCCTCATCCATCGCGTAGAGCGCCACCGCGCCGGTGAGCCCGTCCACGACGGCCTTCACGGTGTGTTGCAGGTAGCTGACCACGCCCACGCCGTCGAGCCTCTGTCGTGCCGCCACCGGGTACCAGGCACTCACCGTGAAACCGTCCACGATCCACACCACGCGGCCGTCCAGGACCACCGGATAGGGCTCACCGAACGAAGCACGCGCCGGGCCGCTGCCGGTCCCCGACCAGAGGATGAACGGGGCCACCGCCCGGACGCGGTCCACCACGTTGCGCCGCAGCACGATGCGCGAGCGCTCCGTCAGTTCGCTGGTGAAGAGCAGATTCTTGTCCCCCTCCCGGACGGCGAAGAGCAGACGCCGGAGAGGCCCGCCCACGCCCACGCCGATGGGACCGGGACCGGTGGCCGCCGGGCGGGTACGGGCGAGCACGCCGGCGCTGCCGAACACGGTGTCCGAAGCCGCATCCACCAGCACGTACCCCGTCATGGTGCGCCCGAAGTAGACGCGCGGATCGGACAACGCCAACGACGGCGGCGCGGCGGGGTCGAGTCGCACCGGATCCAGGCCGCTGAGCCAGAACTCCGGTTCCGCCCGGACGGTGCGCGCGGCCGAAACGGCCACCGCGCCCCAGCCTCGCCGGTACTCGGGGTTCAGGTGCAGGGAGCGCCACGTCCGGGCATCGTCCGGTAGCCCATCCGCATCGAACTCGCGCACCGCGATCGCCACCTGCTCCGGCCCGCTCGCCGAGGGGTAGCGGTCGAAGACCACCTCCGGAAAATGGTAGTAACCGTACAGCGTCTGTACCTGGTTGAGCGCACTCTGGAGGGGTGCCGTGTCCCAGAGCGGGAGCCTCTCGAGTTCCACCGCGGTAGCCTCGGCGTCGAGCGGCGTAGTCACCCGGGGATCCCACGGGCGGCGCTCCAGCCGGTTCAGCCCGTAGGCGCGACGGCTGCCGTCGATGCGCCACGCTACGAAGGGTGCCTCACGAACCAGCTGGTTCGGCTCCACCTGGAAGCGTTCCACGAACGTGGGCCAGACCCCGCCGATCAGCACGGCCCCGAGCACCAGCCCGGCGCCCGCGCCCAGGGCCACCCACCGGCGACCGGAGCGGGCCGCGTGGACCAGCAGGCCGCCCGTGAGCAGTGCCAGGAGGGCCAGCGCCGCGTAGCCCGGCAGCCGGGCGTGCACGTCGGTATAGCCCACCCCTCCACCGAATCCAGAACCATCCAGCAGCACCAGATAGCGCGCGATCCACCACCGCGCCGCCACCAGCACCAGCAGCCCCGCGCCCAGCCAGGCGAAGTGCTCGCGGGCGCCGCGGTCCATCTCCAGGCGATTGGCCCGCCACCGCAGTCCGCCCACGATCACATAGCCGGCCGCCACCAGGGCGGCGCTCCAGGCAAGGATGAGCAGCAGGTAAGCAGCCGCCGCCGTGAGGATGGGCAGCGTAAAGACGAAGAAGGAGATATCCCGGCCGAAGAGGGGATCCACCGCTCCCCACGACGGGGCCCTGAACCACGCCAGTACGGCCATGGCACGTGCCGTGGGAAAGGAGAGGGCGGAGATCCACCAGCCCGCGAGCACCGCGATGACCAGCAGACCCGTGGCGAGCCACCGCGGCGGGATCCGCTCCGCGATCTCCACGTTGCCGTAGCGCCGGCGCACGTGCACGGGGCCCGTGCTGCGCAGGACGAGCCAGAGGTTGAGCAGCACCACGGCCGCGCCCGCGCCGGCCACGACCAGGCGCACCGCCAGCCCGCCCGCGAAGCGCGTCCAGAATACGGAGCCATGACCCAGGCTCCCGAACCAGAGCGCCTCGGTATAGAAGACGGCGGCGGCGCGGCCGAAGACCAGCACCAGCAGCATGGCCGCGCCGGTGCCGATCAGCAGCCGGCGCGCGCCCGGGCTCATGGGACCCGCACGCCCTGCTTCTCCAGCCAGCCCTCCATGGTGGCGCGGATGCGCTCGAGCCCCTCGTGCGTGCGCGCCTCGTAGCGCAGCACCAGTACGGGCTGCGTGTTGGATGCGCGCAGCAGGCCCCAGCCATCCTCGAAGAGGACCCGGACACCGTCCACGTCCACGACGTCATGGTCCGCGCTGAATTCCTTCACCGCGCGCTCCACGATGGCAAACTTCTCCTCCTCGTCCACCTCCACCCGGATCTCCGGGGTGGACTCGTAGGAGGGAAACGCCGCCACCCGCGCCGAGAGGGGGCGCTCCGTGCGCGAGACCAGTTGGGCCAGCGCGCAGGCGCCGTAGAGGGCGTCATCGAAGCCGTAGTAGTCCTCACCGAAGCAGATGTGGCCCGACAGTTCACCGGCCACCGGCGCGCCGACCTCCTTCATCTTCTCCTTGATGAGGGAGTGGCCGGTCTTCCACATGAGCGGCGTACCGCCGTGGGCCTCGTATACCTCGGCCACGGCCTGCGAGCACTTCACGTCGAAGACCAGGGTCTGCGGGGCGCCCAACCGCTCCAGGGCGTCCAGCCCGAAGAGGAGGAGGAGCAGGTCTCCACGGACGATGGCACCGGTCTCGTCCACCGCGCCGAGCCGGTCCGCATCACCATCGAAGCCCACGCCGAAATCGGCGCCGCCCTCCCGCACCCGCTGGATGAGGTCCGCCATGTTCTCGTCCACGGTGGGGTCGGGATGGTGGTTGGGAAAGGTGCCGTCGGACTCGCAGTACAGGGGCTCCACCTCCACGCCCATGCGCTCCAGCAGCCGCACCGCCACCAGGCTGCCGGTGCCGTTCCCGCAATCCACCACCAGCCGGACCGGCCGGGCCAGCTCGAAGCGTGCGCCCACGTCCTCGATGTATTCGTCCAGCACGTCGCGCCGCTCCGCGGTCCCCTGCCCCGTGAGGAGATCATCCTCCCGGATGCGCCGCTCCAGCTCCTGGATGGCCGCCCCGTAGATGGCGCGACCCTGGACGATCATCTTGAAGCCGTTGTACTCGGGCGGGTTGTGAGAGCCCGTGATCTGGAAGCCGCCATCCAGCTGGAAACGCGCGGCCGCCCAGTAGAGCACGGGGGTGGGCACCGTACCCAGTTCCACCACGTTCACGCCCGCCGCTCGCATGCCGCGGCTGACCGCCTCCGCCAGCGCGGGAGAGGAGGGGCGGTTGTCCCATCCGAGCGCCACGGTGAGGCCCTGGCCGCCGCCGAGGCGGCTGCGCACGTCGCTGGCATAGGCGCGACCCACCTGCTCGGGCACACGGCCCGACAGGTCACGCTCCACGATGCCGCGGATGTCGTATTCCCGGAAGATATGGCTGTTCAGCGTCATGAGTCCTCGTGCCTGTTCATACGGGGAGGCGGCGCGCGGCGCGCGAGCGCCGCCTCAGAAGCCGAGTGGCCCCGCCAGGGCACCGGGCTGCCGGAAGAGGCTGGCGGCGCTACGCTCCGCCAACTCCAGCAGCTCGCCCGGGAAGATTCCGAGGAGCACCACCAGCCCCGCCGCCGCGATGAGCGCCACGCGCGTGCCGGTGGAGACCACGATCCCCTCATCGACCGCCGGCTCACCATCCCGGAACCACATGTACCATGCCACGCGGAGATAGTAGTAGTACGAGATGAGGGAGGTCATGACGAGCACCACCGCCAGCCAGACCAGCCCCCGCCCCACGGCCGCCTGCAGGATGTAGACCTTGCCGATAAAGCCACCCGTGAAGGGGAATCCGGCCAGGGACAGCAGGAAGATGGTCATGACCACGCCCAGCAGCGGTCGCGACCAGCCGAGTCCTGCGTAATCCTCCAGGTCCAGATGCGCCTCACCCCGGCGCCCCACCACCATGACCACGGCAAAGGCGCCCATGGTCATGAGCGTGTAGACCACCAGGTAGAAGAGGAAGGAGGCCGCGCCCGTGATCGTGGCCGCCGCGAGCGCCACCAGGAGGTAGCCGGCGTGCGCAATGCTGGAGTACGCCAGCATGCGCTTCACGTTGCCCTCCACCAGCGCCACCAGGTTGGCGGCGATCATGGTGAGTACGGCCAGCCAGATGGCAAGGGCGTCCCAGACCCCGTAGATCCCCGGGAAGGCGGTCAGGAATACGCGCAGGAAGGCGGCGAACGCCGCCGCCTTCACCGCCGCGGCCATGAGCGCCGTGACCGGTGTGGGCGCTCCCTCGTAGGCGTCCGGCGTCCACATGTGGAACGGCACGGCCGCCACCTTGAAGCCGAAGCCCACGACCAGCATGGCCACGCCTAGCACCACCAGGGCGTTGGACCCCAGCCCCTCGGGACCCAGCGTGAGGCCGATGAGCGCGATGTTGGTGGTGCCGGTACCGCCGTAGACCAGCGCCACGCCGAAGAGGAAGAAGGCGCTGGAGAAGGCGCCCATCAGGAAGTACTTGAGCGCGCCCTCGGCCGCCCGGGGATCGCGCCGGTTCACGCCGGTCAGCACGTAGATCGGCACGGACATCAGCTCCAGGCCGATGAATACCACCATCAGGTCCCGCGCCCCCGCGAAGACCATCATGCCGACCGTGGCAAAGAGGATGAGCGCGTACAGCTCCCCGCTCCGCAGCCGCTCCTCGTCCAGGTAGCGCCCGGACATCATGAGGAAGAGCACCACGGCCAGGAGGAAGATGTAGTTGGAGAAGACGCGGAACGCGTCCACGGCGATCATCCCCGTGGGAACCACTTCCTCCACGGTGAGAAGCCAGCCGTTGGCCACGGCGGTGGCCAGCGTGAAGCCCACCGTGAGCCAGAATACGAGCGGACTCGACGGCCCACCGCGATCCTCCCGCTGGAAGACGTCCACCAGCAGCACCACCATGGCCCCGATCGAGAGGACCACTTCCGGCAGGAGCGCCCACAGATAGTGGAGCTGCGTGCTGTAATCGATGCTCAGGACGCTCACCGCGGATCCTCCTCTTCCAACACCACCGCCACACCTTCGGCATCCGCCACGGGCACCACCGAGACCCGATCCGGCACGCTCACCGCCCGTTGATCCACGAACCGGACGAGGGCGCTGACCGTGGGCTCCGTGCGGTCCAGGAAGGGCTTGGGATAGACGCCCATCCAGATCATGCCAAGAATGAGGGGCGCCAGCACCACGATCTCCCGGACGCTCAGATCCGCCATGGATCGGTTCTCCGGTTTGTCCACGGGATTGAACCAGACCCGCTGCACCATGGGCAACATGTAGTAGGCCGCGAAGATGACGCCGGTGGCGGCAATCACCGCCACGATCGGGAAGGTCTGGAAGGCGCCCACCAGCGCCAGGAACTCACCCACGAACCCGCTGGTGCCAGGCAGGCCGATGCTGGCCAGGGCGGTGATGATGAACGCCGTCGCAAAAAGAGGTGCCACGGCGGCCAGTCCGCCGAACTCAGAAATCAGCCGCGTGTGCCGGCGCTCGTAGAGCATGCCCAGCATGAGGAATAGCGCTCCCGTGGACAGTCCGTGGGAGAGCATGACGATGATGGCGCCCTGCAGCCCCTGCACGGTGAGGGCAAAGATGCCCAGCACCACGAATCCCATGTGCGCCACGGAGGTGTAGGCCACGAGTTTCTTGGCATCCGGCTGGACGGCTGCCACCCACGCCGCGTAGATGATCCCCGCCAGCGCGAAGGCCAGCATGATACCCACGATGACGGAGTGCGTGGCCGCCTGCGGGAAGAAGGGCAGCAGGAAGCGCAGGAAGCCGTAGGCGCCGAGC
Source organism: Gemmatimonadota bacterium (assembly GCA_040905425.1). Classification (GTDB taxonomy): domain Bacteria; phylum Gemmatimonadota; class Gemmatimonadetes; order Longimicrobiales; family RSA9; genus JBBDRO01. The sequence continues at coordinate 40,810 of JBBDRO010000021.1, forward strand.
TTGAGCAGCACCGCGGCCAGGATGACGGATCCCGGGGTCGGCGCCTCCACGTGCGCATCCGGCAGCCACGTGTGCAGCGGGAAGAGCGGCACCTTGATGGCAAAGGCCAGGGCAAAGGCGCCGAACAGCCAGTACTGCTCCCGGAAGGTGAGCGGCACCTGGAGCAGGTCCACGTACGCGAAGGAGGCCGTCCCGGTGATGCGCTGGTACTGGAAGTAGAGGTAGAGGATGCCCACCAGCATGAGCAGGGAGCCCACGGCCGTGAACAGGAAGAACTTGATGGCGGCGTATACGCGCCGCTCCCCACCCCAGATGCCGATGATGAAGTACATCGGCACCAGCATGACCTCCCAGAACATGAAGAAGAGGAAGAGATCCAGCGCCACGAACGCACCGATCACGCCCATCTCGAGGAGGAGCATCATGGCGTAGAACGCCTTCTGGCGCCGCGCGATATAGCGGAAGGAGCCGAGCAGCGTGATGGGCATGAGCGCCGTGGTCAGCAGGACCAGCAGCACGCTGATGCCGTCCAGCCCCACCCGGTAGCCGATGCCCCACTGGGGGATCCAATCGGCCTCGACGGCGAACTGGGTGAGCCCCGTGGTGGCCGGGTCGAACAGGAACCACAGCGGCAGGGAGAGCAGGAAGACCACCAGGCTCACCGCCAGACCGGCCTTCCTGGCTGCCGCCTCGCTGCCCGCCAGGACCACCGCTATGCCGGCCAGGGGCACCAGCAGCAGCGCCGTGAGGACCCAGCTGCCGTAACCGATCGCGTCGAAGAATCCGCCCATTCCCCTACCCCTGGAAGAACACGACGCCGATCACCAGCAGTGCGCCGAGCACCACCGCGAAGGCGTATGTGTTGAGCTGGCCGGTCTGCAGGCGTGAGCCGACCCAGCCGAAAACGCGTGCGCCCCGGCCCAGGCCGTTCGCCGCGCCATCGATCAGACCGGCGTCCACCCAGCGCCAGAGTCCGCGCGACGCCCCGAGGAGCGGCCGCACGATCACGCTGTCGTAGAGTTCGTCCACGTACCACTTGTTGTAGAGCACCCTGGCAAAGCCCCGGTGCGGAGCGGCGTCACGGGCGGTGGCCACGGCCCGGCCGCGCAGGACGATCGTGCTCACCACGATCACCGCCACCGCGATGGCAAAGGACAGCACCGCCCATAAGGCCTCACCGCCGCCCACCGGCGCGGCGTGCAGCGCCTCCCCCACGTTGGCGGCAAAGATGCCATCGGCCACCTCCACCACGGGGTGTAGCCAGTCGTGCAGCCACTCCGAGTGCGGCACCCAGCCCAGCACGGGCAGACGGCCGATCGCGGCCGGCACGTTGATCCAGCCGCCCACGACGGACAGGAAGGCCAGCACGGCCAGCGGGATCCACATCACCGGCGGGACCTCGTGGAGGTGCTTACGCTCCGTCTCACCCGTGCGGTTCTCCCCGTGGAAGGTCATCACCATGAGCCGCGTCATGTAGAACGCGGTGAGGATGGCCGCCACCAGCGCCATCACCCAGAACACACGGAACCACGGCTCGAAGGGACCCACCGCCCGCGCGGCCGTCTGCCAGATGATCTCGTCCTTGGAGAAGAAGCCCGCGAACGGCCACACGCCGGCAATGGCCAGGGTGGCGATCCACATGAAGATCCAGGTCTTCGGCATGTAGCGCCGCAGCCCGCCCATATTGCGCATGTCCTGGGCGTCTTCATGGCTGTGCGTGGCGTGATAGGCGTGGTGCATGGAGTGGATCACCGCGCCCGCGCCCAGGAAGAGCAGCGCCTTGAAGAAGGCGTGCGTCATGAGGTGGAAAACACCCGCGGCGTACGCGCCCACCCCCACACCGATGAACATGTAGCCGAGCTGCGAGACGGTGGAGTAGGCCAGTACCTTCTTGATGTCCGTCTGCACCAGACCGATGGTGGCCGCAAAGAGCGCTGTGAGCGCCCCGATCCCCGCCACCGTGATGGAGCTCACGGGCGCCATGGCAAAAAGCACGCTGGAGCGTGCCACCAGGTAGACACCACCCGTGACCATCGTGGCCGCGTGGATGAGCGCGCTCACGGGCGTGGGCCCTGCCATGGCGTCCGGCAGCCAGACGTGGAGCGGGATCTGCGCGCTCTTGCCCACGGCACCCAGGAAGAGGAAGAGCGTGATGGTGGTGACCACGGGCCCGGCGTACGCAAAGACGCTCGGGGCCGAGGCGAAGACGGTGGTGAAGTCCAGCGAGCCGACGTGCGTGAAGATCATGAACATGGCCACCAGGAAGCCGAAGTCTCCGATGCGGTTCACGATGAAGGCCTTCTTGCCCGCGTCCGCCTTCTCCCGGTCCGCGAACCAGAAGCCGATGAGCAGGTAGCTGCACAGCCCCACGCCCTCCCAGCCCACGAACATGAGCGCGAAGCTGGAGCCCAGCACCAGCACCAGCATGAAGAAGACGAACAGGTTGAGGTACGAGAAGTACCTGGCGTAACCCACGTCCTCCCTCATGTAGCCGATGCTGAACACGTGAATGACGAAGCTCACGCCCGTGACGATCAGCGCCATGAGGATGGAAAGCGGGTCCAGCTGCAGCGCTGCGTCCACATGGAAGGTGCCCGCGGACATCCAGGTGAAGTAGGTCTCCACCACTGGCTCGTGCAGATCCGCCGTACGCAGGCCAAGGAAGTTCACCACCGCCAGCAGGAAGGCCAGCCCCACCACGGTCGGCCCGACGATGGTGGGAATGATCTTGCGCTGGGGTGCCACGAAGGCCGCCACCGCATTGATCAGGCTGCCGGCCAGCGGCAGCAACACAACGGCCCACAGGAGCGTCGGATGGAATTCGTGCACGGCGCTCACCACCGTAGCAGGTTGAAGTGCCGCATGTCCACGGACTCGGTATGCCGGAAGATGGCAATGATGAGCGCCAGCCCCACGGCCGCCTCCGCCGCGGCCACCGTCATGACGAAGAAGACGAACACCTGCCCCTCGATGCCCACGGACCGCGAGAAGGTCACGAAGGAGAGGTTCACGGCGTTCAGCATCAGCTCCACGCACATGAACAGGATGATGGCGTTGCGCCGCACCACCACACCGGCCACGCCGATGGAGAAGAGGATCGCGGACAGTACCAGCGATTCGGTGAGCATCATCAGACCCGCCGCTTGGCTATGAGGGCCGCGCCGACCACGGCCACCAGGAGCAGAATACCCGTGAGTTCGAATGGCACCAGGAAATCCTGGAAGAGCGGCATGGCAATGGCGCCCACCGCGTTCAGATCCCGCACCGATGCGTCGATGACCTCGGCGCCGCCGATCGGCAGCACCGCCCCGGGCGTGGCGAACGTGCGGTAGAGCGCGAAGCCGATGAGGCCAGCGCTCACGCCGGCCGTCCCCACCCACAACGCGTTGCGCACATCCGCGTGATAGTCATGCCCCAGGTTCAGGAGCATGATCACGAAGAGGAAGAGCACCATGATGGCGCCGGCGTACACGATGACCTGGATGGCCGCCACGAAGTGCGCCTGCAGGAGCACGTAGATAGCCGCCAGGCTGAAGAAGCTCAGCACCAGGAAGAGCAGGCTGCCGATGGGGTTCCGGCTGAACACCATGCCCAGGGCCCCGCTGATGGCCAGCGAGGCGAACACCCACCACAGGAGCTCCGCGAAGGGAAAGCCGCTCATTGTCCGAGAGGGTCGTCGGGGTCCCAGAGGGCCGTGACCGGGTGGTCCTGGGCCATGAGACGGTCCAGGTCGTAGACGAAGCGCTCACGGGTATACTCGCCGGCCTCGTAGTCCTGCCCCACGTGGATGGCTTCCACCGGGCACACCTCCTGGCACATGCCGCAGAAGATGCAGCGGAACTCATCGATCTCGTAGACCACGGGATACCGGTTGCCCTGGTCATCCTCGCCGGGCACGAGCCGGATGCAGTTGGCCGGGCAGATGGTGGGGCACAGCCCGCACGCCACGCACTTCGGCCGCCCGTCGGCATGCACTTCCATGCGGTGCGTCCCCCGCCAGCGCGGCGCGAGCGCCGGCTTCACGTCCGGGTACTCCAGGGTGTTCTTCCGGGTGCGCACCAGATGCCGGAAGGTGAGCGCCATCCCCCGCATGCTCGCACGCAGATAGGACGTGTTCTCCTGTGGCCGTCGCACGGTTCTGACTCCGATGGCCATGCCTTCTCCTACTTGTTGGTGGCGGCGGCGGGCCGCACGGGCGCGGGCTCCACGGCAACGCCCCGCGCCATGCGGCCGGCGCGCAGCGCGCGCACTTTCTCGGTACCGTAGCTGCCGCCGATCACCCGGTCGCGGTCCACGAGCCAGAAGAACAGCGCCATGCAGACCAGGTTCACCGCCGTCAGGATGAGTCCGTAGAGGACGCCGTACGGCAGGCCGAGCCCATCCAGCACCAGCACGCTCGTGGAGATCACCACGATGAACGCCAGAGCCGACGGCAGGACTACCTTCCAGCCCAGATGCATGATCTGGTCATAGCGGAAGCGCGGTACCGTCCAGCGAATCCACATGAACATGAAGACGAAGAAGAGCGTCTTCAGCACGAATGCCAGGAAGGTGAGCAGCGTCTTCCAGACGGCCGGCTCCGCCCCCATCACCACGCCGGGCGCGATCACGCGCATGTTGTCGAACGTGAAGAACGGGATGTCCCAACCACCGAAGAACAGGGTGGCCATGAGCGCCGCGGAGGTGAGCAGGTTGGCGTACTCGGCCATGAAGAACATGCTGAACTTCATGGAGGAGTACTCGGTGTGGTAGCCCGACACCAGCTCGGATTCGGCCTCCGCCACGTCGAACGGCAACCGGTTGGTCTCGGCCAGCGCGGAGATGACGAAGAGCACGAAGGCCAGCCCCAGTGGGAAGGCCAGCCACACGCCCAGCTCCTCCTGCTGCGTCCACACGATGTGCGTCAGGGTCACGTTGCCGGCCAGGATGAACACGGGGATGAGGCTCATGCCCAGGCCCACCTCGTAGCTCACCATCTGCGCACTGGCCCGCAGCGCGCCCAGGAAGGCGTACTTGTTGTTGGAGGACCAGCCCGCCATCACGATCCCGTAGACGCCCAGGCTGGCCAGCGCCAGCAGGAAGAGGATGCCCACGGGCACGTCCGCCACGATCATGTCCACCACGCCCCACGGCGTGGGCAGCGGCGCGGCGAACGGCACGATGGCGAACACCACGAAAGCGGGCGTGAGCGCGATCATGGGCGCGATCCAGAAGAAGACACGTGACGCGGCGCCCGGGTTGGTCTCTTCCTTGGCAAAATTCTTGAGCCCGTCAGCAAAGGGCTGGAGCAGCCCGCTCGGGCCCACGCGGTTCGGCCCCAGCCGGTCCTGGATCCAGGCGGCGATCTTGCGCTCCAGCAACGTCAGCATGGCCACCGTCAGCAGGACCACCACGAAGGCCACGCCCACCTTCAGGACCGTGATGATGGCATAGGCCCAGCCGGTAAGCTCTCCTACCTCGTGCATCAGCCCTCCTCCACGGCGCCGGCGCCGAGCCGTACCAGCTCATTCACCAGCGCGCCCCGCGCCCCGATGTTCTCGTAGCTGAGTCCCGCGAAGGCGTCATGGAGCTGCGCCACGCGCAGGAAGGCGTTGCCGGCGTCCGCGGGCGCCGCGCCGTCTCCCAGCCCGGCCAGGAGCACGCCCAGCACCTGCCAGGCGGGCCGCGCCATGGCGGGCGGCTGCAGGCCGGGCCAGAAGCGCTGCACCCTGCCGTCGGCGTTGGTGAAGGTGCCCTCCTGTTCGGCGTAGAGGGTCACCGGCAACACGTAATCCGCTCCGGACGCCGCCGCGCTCGCGTGCGTGGTCAGGTGGACGAAGAGTTCCGTTCCACGGGCAAAGCCCTCCGGCAGGTCGGCCAGATCGTCCCCCAGCACGATCAACACCTCCCCGGCGGTTGCCGCCAGACCGCCGTGGCCCTCGTCGTCTCCGACGCGGCTGAAGCCCATGAGCTCCAGCCCCTTCACGTTGGCCGCCAGATCCCGCCTCCGCCTGAGCGCCGGGAAGCCGGGGCACGTCTCCTCGTCCGCCGCGCGGGAGGAGCGGAAGACGGCCTCGCCGTCCCCGACCACCTCCGCCAGACGGGCTAACAGCCCGTTGTCCTCATTGCCCAGCACCGCGGAACCCACCACGCGCACCCGCGTGCCGCTCGGCAGAGCCTTCAGCCGCTCCACGAGCGAGATCACCGCCGCCTGCCAGGCGCTCTCGGCGCCGCCCACCAGGGGGCTCTCCAGGCGCGGCTGGCGGTTCAGCCACTCGTAGTTGTAGCGGCCGTAATCGCACATCCAGTACGAGTTGACCTCGGCGTTCTGCCGGGGCCGCAGCCGGGCCACGGCGTTGTCACGCCCGTCCAGATAGATGTTGCAGCCCTGTGAGCAGCTAGCGCACACGGAGGGCGTCCGATCCAGGTCCCAGACGCGCGCCTTGTGGAGGAAATCCTTGGACAGGAGCGCCCCCACCGGGCAGATGTCCACGATGTTGCCCGCCCAGAGATTCTCCCCCACGCCCTCGTCGTAGAAGGTGTCGATGACCGAGCGGTGGCCGCGCTGCACCACGCACAGGGCGTCCTCGCCGCCGATCTCGCGCATGAAGCGCACGCAGCGCGTGCACATGATGCAGCGGTCGCCGTCGTAGAGGATGTCCCCGCCGAAGTCGTCCTGGCCGAGCACCCGCTTGGCCTCCAGCGAGCGCCCCCGGGCGCGTCCCTCGGAGTGCACGAAGTCCTGCAGCTTGCACTCGCCCGACTTGTCGCAGATGGGGCAGTCCAGCGGGTGGTTGAAGAGGTAGAACTCGAGCGTGCCCTCCCGGGCTTTCAGGGCGCGCTCACTCTCCGTGTTGATGACCTGGCCGTCACCCACCGTGGTGACGCAGGCCGGAGCCAGCTTGGGCGCGCCCTCCACCTCCACCAGGCACATGCGGCACATGGCCGGCGCCGACAGCGCCGGGTGGTAGCAGTAGTGGGCAATGCCCAGCCCGATGCCCTCGGCGGCCTCGATGATGCGCGTCCCCTTGGGGACGCTCACCTCCACGCCGTCGATGGTGCAGGTCACCATGTCCGCGGCGCTGCTGCCTTCGTTCACGTTAGCCATACCGATTCGCTCAGTGCGCGGCCGCGAGCGCCGGAGCCTCCGGGGCCCGGCCGAACAGCGCAAGATAGTCGTCGCGAAATTTCTCGATGGAGCTGGCCACCGGCGCCGCCGCCGAATCGCTCAGCACACAGATGGTGGTGCCCGTCATGTTGGCGCCCAGGTCCAGGAGGGTATCCAGGTCCTCCTCCGTGCCCTGCCCCACCTCGATGCGGCGGAGGATCTTGGCCAGCCACTCCGTCCCCTCGCGGCACGGTGTGCACTGCCCGCAGCTCTCGTGGGCATAGAACTCCACCATGCGGCGCACCTGCTTCACGATGTTCGTGCGATCGTCCATGACGATCACCGATGCCGTGCCGAGCATGCTGCCCGCCGCGGCCACACTCTCGTAGTCGAGCGCCAGGTCCTCACACTCGGCGGCGGTCAGGATGGGCACCGAGGAGCCGCCGGGGATGACGGCCTTGAGCTGGCGTCCGTCCCGGATGCCGCCACACACGTCGTAGAGGAACTCCTTCATGGGGAAGCCGAGCGGCAGCTCGTAGTTGCCGCGCCGCACCACGTGACCGGAGACGTTGAAGAGCTTCGTGCCCGGACTCTTCTCCGTGCCGAAGGAGCGATACCAGTCGGCGCCGTTCACGATGATGTGCGGCACCGCGGCCACCGTCTCCACGTTGTTGATGGTGGTGGGCTGACCGAACAACCCGGCCACCGCCGGGAAGGGCGGCTTGATGCGCGGCTGGCCGCGGCGCCCCTCCAGCGAGTTCATGAGCGCCGTCTCCTCCCCACAGATGTAGGCGCCCGCGCCCAGATGGAGGGTGACGTCGATGTCCACGCCCGAGCCCAGAATGTCCTTACCGGCCAGATTGGCCTGGTAGATCTCCTCGATGGCGCGCGCCATGATCTGCGCGGGTTCGAAGAACTCCCCGCGCATGTAAATGTAGACTTGGCGCGCGCGGATGGCGTGGGCCCCGATGAGCGCACCCTCGATCACCTGGTGTGGGGTCCAGCGCAGCAGCTCGCGGTCCTTGAAGGCGCCGGGCTCCGACTCATCGGCGTTGATGAGGAAGTAATGGGGCTGCTTGCTGTCATCCTTGGGCATGAAGGACCACTTCACGCCCGCGGGGAAGCCCGCGCCGCCGCGGCCGCGCAGGCCGCTCGCCTTGACCACCTCGATGACGTCGTTCGGCGCCATCTCGAGCGTCTGGGCCAGGGCCTTGTAGCCGCCCAGCGCCCGCCAGCCCTCGAGCGTGCGGGTGCGCGGATCGCCGAAGCCCCTGGTGAGGACCACCGTCTCCTTCTCGTGCCGGTACGGGTAGGCCATCTCAGCCCTCCTTCCCGTTGGCGCCGCGCTCCGCGCGCAGGCGCTCGATGATGGCCGGCACGTCCTCCGGCGTCACGTTCTCGAAATAGCGCTCGTTGACCTGCACCGCGGTGGGAAAGCCGCACGCGCCCAGGCACTCGGCCTCGATGATGGTGAAATTGCCGTCCTCGGAGGTGTCCCCGGCCGCCGCGTCGACGGCGTCCAGGAAGGCCTCCATCACGTCATCGGCGCCGCACAGGTTGCAGGCCACATTGGTGCATACCTGCACTAGGTAGCTGCCCACGGGGCGCTTGTTGTACATGGTGTAGAAGGTGGCCACGCCACGCACGGTGGCCGGATCCAGCTCCAGCACGCGCGCCACCTCGTCCATGGTGCCGGGAGAGACGTAGCCGCGGAGCTCCTGCGCCAGCGCGAGCACTGGCAGGAGCGCCCCGCGCTTCTCCGGATAGCGCGACAGGATCTTCTCCAGCCGCTCCCGGTAGGGGCCCTCGAAGAGCGGGGCATCGGGATCGCGCTCGGCCACCTGGAAGGGATAGGAGCAGGCCGCGCCCGCGGCGCCGCCCTCCGGAGGTCGCTTGCCCACGTAGCTGGAGCCCCGGACGTCGCTTTCAGAGAGTGATTCGAACTCCCCCCGCTCCCCCGCCCAGCCCTCGTTGCCGCCCTGCAGGGGCGTGCGCTCGGGGGCGTCCGCCCGTGAGCTCATCGATCGATCTCCCCGAGGACGATGTCCAGGCTGGCGTTGACCGTGATGACGTCCGCCAGGAGGTGGCCCTCCACCATCTTCGGCAACGCCGAGATGTTGATGAAACTGGGCCCGCGGACGCGCCACCGCACGGGCTTCGAGCCGCCGTCACTGACCACGTACATCCCCAGTTCCCCCTTGGAGCTCTCCACACCGAACCAGCTCTCGCCGGCGGGCGCGTTCACGCCCTCCATGACCACCTTGAAGTGGTGGATCATGGACGCCATGTCCGTCATCACGTCCTTCTTGCCGGGCAGGATCAGCCGCGGGTCGTCCACGTTGATGGGCCCGTCGGGCAGCCGCTCGATGGCCTGCTCGATGATGTTCATGCTCTGCCGCATCTCCTCCATGCGGCACAGGTAGCGGTCGTAGCAGTCACCGTGCTCGCCCACCGGAACGTCGAAGTCGTAGGTCTCGTAGTCGTAGTACGGGCGGTCCTTGCGCACGTCGTAGGGCACCCCCGACGCGCGCAGGTTCGGCCCTGTGAGCCCGTAGTCGATGGCATCTTCGGCCGAGATGGCACCCACGTCCCGGTTGCGGCCGATCCACAGGTTGTTGTTGGAGAGCAGCGTCTCCACCTCGTCCAGCGTGCGACGACAGGATTCGATCCAGGTGCGCACGCCCTGGACGAAGCCGGGCGGCAGGTCCGCCATCATGCCGCCGATGCGGGTGGCGGACGTGGTGATGCGAGCTCCGGTCAGCGCTTCGTGCAGGTCGTAGACGCGCTCGCGCTCCTGGAAGGTGTAGAGGAAGACCGTCATGGCGCCGATGTCCAGCGCCGTGGTGCCGATCCACAGCAGATGGCTGAAGACGCGGTCCATCTCCATGAGCATGACGCGCACGACCTTGCAGCGCTCGGTCACCTCCACGCCCATGAGCTTTTCCACCGCCATGGCGTACGCGCAGTTGTAGATCAGCGGAGCCAGGTAGTCCATCCGGTCGGTCAAGGGGATGATCTGGTTCCACGTACGGTACTCGCCGAGCTTCTCGAAGCTGGAGTGCAGGAAGCCGATGTGCGGGATGCAGCGCACGATGGTCTCCCCGTCCAGCTCCACGACCAGCCGGAGCACGCCATGGGTAGCCGGGTGCTGCGGCCCGATGTTCAGCAGCATGTGCTCGCCACTCAGCTCCGGGTCGTGCTCCAGCGGCACCACGGGCGCCTGAACGGGCCGACCGTCCAGCCCCATCTCGGGATTGCGGGTGACCAGGTACTCCACGGTCCGCTTGCTCATGCCCCCGCCTCCTGCCCGTGCCGATGCTTGTCCCCCGCGATGCCCAGCTCCTCCGGCGTGTAGTAGTCCTCCACCTCCATGGAGAGCGCCCGGCGTGTCTGCTCGGCGCGGCTGAAGCGGCCGCGCAAGGGGAAGTCCTTGCGCAGCGGATGCCCCTCGGCGTAGTTGTCGGGCATCATGATGCGGCGCAGGTCGGGGTGGCC
>JBBDRO010000021.1:51491-53712 GCA_040905425.1 Gemmatimonadota bacterium
CCGGGTCCTCCTTCAGCCAGCGCAGGATCTCCGTGTTGCGCTCCGCCGGGATGTGGACCACGTGCTCGTCGCCCGCCACCACTACGTGATGCTGGATGGCGTCACCGAAGCGCTCGCGGAGTGCGCCAACCGTGGGGTGGTCGGCCGCGTCCCCCGCCTCACCGAACGGCGCCTCCGGGTCCGTGGCACTGGCGCCGGGGCCCTCGTCGAGTCCCCCCAGACCGGCCTCGAAATCCTTGTCCGCCATCATTCCTTCCGGTCGTCCGGGCGGGCCACGAGGCTGGTGGAGACCAGCCCGCTGGCGCGGTTCTGCTGCGTGGAGTTGCCGAAGGGCAGCGCCAGCTCCTCGATCGTCTCCGGCGGCAGGTTGGGCCGGCCGACCCGCAGCGGATCCTCCGCGCGGATGGCCTCGTTGGAGAGGCTCTCCCCCTTGATCTTCTCCTGCAGCATGAGCAGGCCGTAGATGAGCCCTTCCGGCCGCGGCGGGCAGCCCGGCACGTAGACGTCCACGGGGATGATCGTATCGATCCCCTGCACCATGGAGTAGGCATCGAAGACGCCCCCCGAAGAGGCGCATGCACCCATGGAAATGCACCACTTGGGCTGCGGCATCTGGTCCCAGATCTTGCGCAGCGGCGCCGCCATTTTGTAGGGCACCCGACCGGCGCAGATGAGCACGTCGGCCTGGCGGGGCGAGAAGCTCATGCGCTCCATACCGAAGCGCGCGATGTCATACTTGGTGGCCGCGGACGCCATCATCTCGATGGCGCAGCAAGCCGTACCGAAGGGCATGGGCCACATGGAGTTGCGGCGTGCCCAGTTGACCAGGAAGTCCAGCTTGGAGGTGATGAAGCTGGGCTGTCCCGTGGGCGCCACCGGCAGTGCGGATCCCTTCTCTAGTCCCACTCGAGAGCTCCCTTCTTCCATTCATAGAGCAGCCCCACGGTGAGCACCGCCAGGAAGATCATCATGGCCACGAAGCCTTCCAGGCCCACGTTGCGCATCACCACCCCCCAGGCCACCAGGAAGATGGTCTCCAGATCGAACACGATGAACAGGATGGCCACGAGGTAGAACTTCACGGAGAAGCGCTCGCGCGTGTCCCCGAGCGGGGTCATGCCGGACTCGTAGGGCGCCGATTTGGCGGACGTAGTGCGGGTGGGGCTGAGCACGGCGGAGGCCACAACCATCCCCACGGCCTGGGCCAGCGAGATCCCCAGGAGGATCAGGATGGGCACGTACGACTCGAGCATGCTGCCGCCCCGAAGCTTGTGAATTCGTTCACTTTCCAGCGGGGCGTAACGTACCCTGCCCCGTGGGGAGCGTCAAGCGGCTTCCGGGCTTGCCAAAGCCCCTTGCGCGAGGCCAGTTTGGCGCCTTCCCCAACCCGGAGGATGGATGTCGATCCGCAGTGACCGCTGGATCCGAGAAATGGCCCAGGAGCAGGCCATGATCGAGCCCTTCGTGGACCGCCAGGTACGCGACGGCGCCGTCAGCTACGGCCTCTCCTCGTTCGGCTACGACATCCGCGTGGCCGACGAATACAAGGTCTTCACCGACGTCTACGGCGTGGTGGTGGATCCTAAGGCCTTCGACGAGCGCTCCTTCGTGGACATCAAGGCGGACCACTGCATCATCCCGCCCAACTCCTTTGCCCTGGCACGCACGCTGGAGTACTTCCGCATCCCGGAGGACACCCTGGTGGTGTGCGTGGGGAAATCGACGTACGCAAGGTGCGGTATAATAGTGAATGTTACCCCCCTCGAGCCCGGCTGGGAGGGCCACCTCACGCTGGAGATCTCCAACACCACCCCGCTGCCCGCCAAGATCTACTCCAACGAGGGCCTGGCCCAGCTCCTCTTCTTCCAGGGGGAGGAGGTGCCCGAGGTGACCTACGCCAGCCGGGCTGGCAAGTACCAGTCGCAGCGGGGCGTCACCCTGCCAAGGATGTAACGGCTGTAAGCGACGACGCCCATCACGCTCCACGCGCGGCGGGCACTGGTGCCGGGCTGCGTAACGCTCCATGCACGAGCGGTGCGCGCGCCGTAACCCTCCTCGCGCGGCTCGTGTCAGCGCCAGCGCGCGTCGGATGCCTGGTCCGATGGCGCGCCGGGTGCGCCGGCCCAGCTGCGCCCTGGGGGCCGGCGCATCCCGCTCCCCCTCATCGCCGCAGCACGCGCATGATCCAGTACAGGTCGATGGACCGGTCCGGATGCCGGGC
>JBBDRO010000022.1:0-10307 GCA_040905425.1 Gemmatimonadota bacterium
GGAGGGGACATTTCTATCCGTAGCTGGAGGGGACATTATCATCCGTAGACAACAGTTCAGGGTGCTTTTTCAGCGTGCGGAGGCTTATGATTGCGTAGCCTGTTCACCCCGAATGGAGTGCCGCTCATGCCACGCTGTGTGTGCCTGGTGTGCCTCACCGTGGTCGCCATCGGCGGTGCGGCCTGCGGTGGCGCAAACACGCCGGAGACCACGGAGTCGTGGGCCGGCACCGTGGACACCCTACCGGGCGGCGCCGTCCACGTAGTGAATCCCGCACAGGGTGTCTGGACCGAGGAAGACCGCTGGCGGCTGACCGAGGCGCTGCGCATCGGCGCGGTGGACGGTGCGGGCCCGGAGCTCTGGGAGCGCGTGGGCGGCATGGCGGTCGATGGGGGCGGGCGCCTCTGGGTGACCGACGCGGCCGCCGGTGAAGTGCGGGTGTTCGACGCCGCCGGACGGCATGTGCGCACGGTGGGGCGAGCCGGCGGCGGGCCCGGCGAATTCCGCTCGCCCCGCGACATATGGGTCACGCCCGCGCAGGAGGTATGGGTCGTCGATCCGACCGCCAGGCGCATCGAGGTTTTCGACACGGCGGGGACGCGGCTGCACGGTGTGCCGCTACAGGGCCACATCGAAGCCATCACGGCCAGCCAGCAGTATGTCTGGACCGACGACGGGCTTCTGCATCAGACCTTCACCCGCGCGGCGCCGGGGCCCATGCGGAACCGCCTGGCGGTGGTGCGGCACCGGTGGGAGGGGGGGACGCTTACGGCGCTGGACACGTTCCGCCTGCCTGAGGTGGCGCCGGTGCCGCGCTTCGGCTTCCCGATGGAGGGCCCGGCCGGGCCGGCACTCGGCATCATGAACGTTCCCTACGCGCACGCTCCGCTGCGCACGCTGGGCCCGGACGGTAGCGTCTGGATCTCGGAGGGGGATGGGGCCTACCGCATCCGCCGGCAGAACGCGCGCGGTGACACCCTGCGGATCATCGAGCGCGCGGTCGAGCCGATCCCGGTGCCCGACTCCGTTCGCACCCGCTGGAGCGAGACGATGGCCGGCAGCGCAGATGTGCCGGAACTACCGGACGTCATCGCGCCCTTCCAGACCGTTTTTCCGGCACCTGACGGCACGCTCTGGGTGCGCCGTCAGACGGGGCCGCGGAGCTATGTGCTGGATGTCTTCGATGCCGCCGGCCGCTACCTGGGCGAGGCCATGGCCGACGTGGCGCTGAGCCGCTTCGGCGTGCAGCTGGTCACGTCGGACGCGCTCTACGGTACCATGAGCGACGACCTGGGCGTGCAGTACGTGGTGGCGCTAAGGATCGAAAAGCCGGAGCCGTGAAGGCAGGCCGCGGGGGAGTCGACGCTCGCCCCGGCCCGCGTGCGGCAGTATAATCCCGGGAGCCGCCCTGCCCGCGGCACATTCACTCCCAGCGAACCCCCGCAGTGACATGGGCCAATCAGCCATCAGCCGCGCAGCACCCACGCTCGGGCCGGCCGCTACCCTGGCCGTCGCACACCGGCCGGCCGCCACCCTGGCCCGCGCGATTGCGGCCGCCCGGCCGGCGGCACTGGCCTTCGCCGCCGGGGCCGCCGTACTTGCGGCACTCGCCCCGCCGCCGGCCGCCGCCCAGTACGCCATGGCGGACCGCGTGGATCGCATCTTCGCGGACTTCGCGGCCTACGACCGGCCGGGGTGCGCCGTGGCCGTGAGCGAGGAGGGGCGTGTCACGCTCGAGCGCGCCTATGGCATGGCGGAGCTGGAGCACGGCGTGCGCAACACGCCCGCCACCGTCTTCGAGGCGGGCTCCGTCTCGAAGCAGTTCACGGCGGCGGCCACCATCCTGCTGGCGCTGGACGGCAAGATCTCCCTGGAGGATGACATCCGGGACTATATCCCTGAGGTGCCGGACTACGGCCCCACCATCACCATCCGTCACCTGCTGAACCACACCAGCGGACTGCGCGACTGGGGCTCGGTGGCGTCGCTGGAAGGGTGGCCGCGGACCTCCCGCGTGCACACGCACGATCACATGCTGGACATCGTGAGCCGGCAGCGGGCGCTGAACTACCCGCCGGGGGAGCGCTACTCCTACACCAACACGGGTTACAACCTGCAGGCGGTGCTGGTGGAGCGGGTGAGCGGGATGCCGTTCGCGGAGTTCAGCCAGCGGCACATCTTCGACCGGCTGGGCCTCTACAACACGGAGTGGCGGGATGACTACACACGCCTGGTGCCCAACCGCGCGCAGGCCTATACGCGCTCCCGTGACGGTGGCTGGGCGCTGAACATGCCCTTCGAGAACGTGCACGGGAACGGCGGGCTGCTGACCACGGTGGGGGACCTGCTGCGCTGGACGGAGTCGCTGGAGCGGGCCGAGCTGGGGGAGCGCTTCGTGGCGGAGATGCACCGCACGGGCGTGCTCAACAACGGCGAGTCCATCACGTACGCGAGCGGCCTCGTGGTGGGGCAGTATCGGGGCGTGCCGGAGATCAGCCACAGCGGCTCCACCGCCGGCTACCGCGCCTACCTGGCGCGCTACCCCGAGCAGCGCGTGGGCGTGGCCGTGCTGTGCAACGCCGCCAACGCCAGCGCCGGCGGCCTGGCGCACGAGGTGGTGGAGCTCTGGCTGGGCAACGCCCTGGCGCCCGTGGCGCGGCGTGACGCCTCGCAGCAGGGTGGACAGGAGGAGCCGCCGCCGCGCTGGGAGCCCACGCCCGCCGAGCTCGGCGCCTTCGTGGGCACCTATCACAGCCCGGAGGCCAACGCCACCTACACGGTGAGCGTGCAGGATGGCGAGCTGATGCTGCAGCGGCCCTTCCGCTCGCCGAACGCGCTTACTCCAGGGCGGGAGGCGGACACCTTCGGCAGCTACCGCTTCATCCGGGACGCCGCCGGCCGCGTCATCGAGCTGAGCGTCTCCTCCAGCCGCGTCTACGACATGCGCTTCGAACGCGTGCGCTGAGCGGGCGCTGAGGGCGCGGCCGGGAGCCGCAGCGCGGCTCATGCGCGTAAACTGAAGTTACGAATGAAAGCGACGACGTCCGGGAAGCTGCCGGGCGTCGTCGCTTATTTCCGGCGCGTATCACGATCCACGAGCACGATGTTCAGCGCCAGCATGAGGCCGCCCACGGCCGCGGCCAGGAAGAGCAGCATGGCCAGCGCGGGATAGCCCAGGATGGTCCACGCCGTGTCCACGCGCATGAGCAGGGCGGCGCCCAGGATGAGGGCGGCCAGGACCACGCCGAGCGTGATGCGGTTGGCGATCTTCTCCATGCCCTCCATGAGGCGGCCCTCGTCGAAGGCGTTGACGCGCACCTCGAGGTCATTGTCCGCCACCCGGTCCAGCACGCGGTTCATGCGCTCGGGCAGGTGGCGCACGAACTCGGTGAGCTCCATGAGGCCGGCGGCCATGTTGCCCGGGGAGATCTCCTGCAGCATGCGCCGGCGCAGCACGTCGCTGGCGTTGCGGCGGAGGGCTTCGGTGGGGTTGAAGTCGGGGTCCAGGGTGCGCGTGACCTGGTCCAGGTTGAGCAGCGTCTTGCCGAAGAGCGCCAGCTCCGGCGGCTGGCGCACCAGGTTCTCCGTGGATACGCGGGTCAGCTCCAGGAAGATGCGGCCGGTGGGGGTCCGATCGATCGTGGCGCCGGCGTGCTGCATCACCACGCGGGCAATCTCGCGCAGATAGCGCTCCTCGTCGTGCCCCTCCAGCGGCTGACCCAGCTGCAGCGACTCGCGCGCCGCCTCCTCCGCGTTCCCCTCGGCCACCGCCAGCAGGAGCTTCAGCAGCCCCTCGCGCATGCCCTGGCTGACGTGGCCCACCATGCCCAGGTCCAGCAGCGCCAGGCGGCCGTCCTCGGTGAGGAAGACGTTGCCGGGGTGCGGGTCGGCATGGAAGACGCCGTCCACCAGGACCTGCTGCAGGTAGGCTTTGAAGAGCTGCTCGCCGAGCGCGGCGCCGTCCACCTCCAGGCGCGCCAACGGGCTCACCTTGGTGATCTTGCGGCCGCGCACGTAGTCCATGGTGAGCACGCGGCCGGTGGTGTAGTCGAGCACGGGCCGGGGGATGACCAGCCGGTCGAAGCCGGCCAGGTTCTCCGCCAGCAGGAGCAGGTTGGAGGCCTCCTGGCGGTAGTCCAGCTCGCGCGCCAGCGACGTCTGGAACTGCTCCAGCACCTCCCCGAAGCCCACGCGGCGGCCGGCCTCGGTGTGCTCGTCAAGGAAGCCGGCCAGCTCGGCGAGCGCTTCCAGGTCATCCGCGATGCGCTGCCGGATGCCCGGCCGCTGGACCTTGACCGCCACGTGGCGGCCGTCCCGCATGACCGCACGGTGCACCTGCCCCAGCGACGCGGCTGCCAGCGGCTCGTCCGCGAAGCTCCGGAAGGCCTTGGAGATCCGCACGCCCAGCTCCTCCTCCACCAGCGCCACGGCTTCGCCGCCGGGGAACGGCTCCACCTCGTCCTGCAGCGTCTCGAGCGCCTCCAGGTAGCTGGTGGGGAGCAGGTCCGCGCGCGTGGAGAGGAGCTGGCCGAGCTTGATGTACGTGGGACCGAGCGCCTCCAGGTCGGCGCGCAGCCCCTCCGCCGCGGCCGGCGACCCCTCCGCCAGCGGTTCGTCGTGCGCCGTGGCGGAGAGCGTCTCGGCCAGGCCGGCCTGGCGCACCAGGTCGCCGTGCCCGTGCTTGATCAGCAGACGGGCCACCCCGCCGTAGCGGGCCAGGTGCTTGGGTTTCAGGGACAGGGCCATGCGCGCTCCTCGGCGGCGCCTTCATGGCCCCAGCCGGGCGCCCCGGAATGCAAGGGGCAGGCCGCGCGAGGGGGTGCGGGCCCGCTACGCCTTGCGTTGGCCTCCGCCCGCTTCCAGCTTTGGCAGGCTCCGGCGCGGCGCCGCTCAGCCGCCCTCAGACCCCAAGCCTCCAGCAGACCTTCAGTGGAGACGGTTCATGTCCCGTAGCAGCAACCCCGGCAGCGTCCTGGTCACCGGTGCATCCAAGGGCATCGGGGAAGCCTGCGCGCTGCGCCTGGACGGCCTGGGGTGGCGGGTGTTCGCCGGGGTGCGCCGCACGGAGGACGGGGCGGCGCTGCGGGAGAAGAGCTCGGAGCGGCTGGAGCCGCTCATGCTGGACGTCACCAGCGGCGAGCAGGTGGCGGCGGCGGGGCAGCGCGTCGACGAGGCGTGCGGGGAGGCGGGGCTCACGGCCGTGGTCAACAATGCGGGCATTGCCATAGCCGGGCCGCTCGAGTTCCTGCCGGTGGAGGAGCTGCGCCGGCAGCTCGAGGTGAACGTGGTGGGGCAGGTGGCGGTGACCCAGGCCGTGCTGCCGGCGCTGCGCCGCGCGCGCGGGCGGATCATCTTCGTGGGCTCGATCGCCGGGCGGAGCGCCATGCCGTTCACGGGCGCCTACTCGGCCTCCAAGTTCGCGCTCGAGGCCGTGACCGACTCCCTGCGGCTGGAGCTACGCCCCTGGGACATGCACGTGGCCATCGTGGAGCCCGGCGTCATCAGCACGCCCATCTGGGAGACCTCCGCCGCCCGCGCGGAGGCCAATCTGGCGCGCATGCCGGAGGAAGCGGAGCGCTACTACGGCCGGCCGCTGGAGGCACTCCGGCGCCGCGCCCGGCTGGGCATCGAGGGGCTGCCCGCCAGCCAGGTGGCCGAGGTGGTGGAGCACGCACTCACCTCCAGGCGGCCGCGCACGCGCTACGTGGTGGGCTCGGACGCGGAGCTGCGCCGCTTCCTGGAGACGCTGCCCGACCGCCTGCGGGACTACATCATCGCGGGGCGGTTGAAGAAGCTTTAAGCGACGACCCCGCGCGGCCGCGCGGCGGTCTTTCTCCATCCCGGCGCGTCAACGCTGCAGCGTCGAGACGTCCAGCACGTAGAGCCCGCTCACCATGTCCGACGCCCACACGCGCGTGCCCCGGTGCTGCACCCCCCAGACGGCCACGGGGCTCACGTCACTCAGCCCCACACCCGCTTCCCGCTCCATGAGCGTCAGGTTGCAGCGGCCGTCGGCGGCGCGCTGCTGCGCGCTGCAGGCGGACAGGTCCCCGCGCACGTCCAGCGCGCGCACGCCGCCGTTGTAGAAGGCGGCGTAGAGCACGCCGTTCTCCTCGTCCAGGTCGAAGTTGTGGGCGCCCGCACCGGGCACGTGGTAGAAGGCCACCTCCACCGGGTTGGCCATGTCCGAGACGTCCACCACGTGCAGGTCCCCGCCCGAGCTGAACCCGATGGAGCCGCCCACCTCCTCCTCACCCACGAAGGCGTAGCGCTTCTGCCCCGTGAGCGCGTCGTGGTACCACCACACATTGTGCACGTTGCCGCCCTCGGTGAGCACGTTGCCGAGCTCGACCGGGTCGGCGGGTGTGCCGCCGAGCTCTCCGCCGCCGATGTCCCACAGCGTGAGGCCGGCGTCCCAGAGGGCGGTGAAGAGGATGCCGTCACGCACGAAGACGTCATGCACGAAGGGCTGGCCCATGGTGCGCACGAGCACCTCCACCGGGTTGGCCGGATCGGACAGGTCCAGGATGACCAGCGCGGCCGCCACCGGCTCCGGAAAGGTGTTCAGCGGGTCGATGGAGAGGAAGGCGTACAGGGTGCCGCCCACCCGCCCGAACTTGGCGGTGTGCACGCCGGGGTTGGTGGCCTCCGAGTTATAGCGCGTGATGAGCGGGGGGCGCGCGGCGTTGGCCTGCAGGTCGTAGAGCATGACGGAGCCGCCGGTGCGCTCGGTGGCCACCATGAGGAGTTGGCCGTCGTCAGAGACCTGCACGTCGCCCGTGGTGCTGGCGAAGGGGACGATGAGCGAGTCGGTGGCCACGGGCTCGTCACCGGCGATGTTCCACACCACCACCTTGTTGCCCGGATTGCCCCCGCGGTTGGACCAGGAGCTGGTGTAGGCCCAGCTGCCGTGGATGGCTACCTCCGCGGTATAGCGCTCCGGCACCTGGCCGTGGCCCACCACCGGGAGCGGCGCGGAGACCGGTAGCTCCTCCTCGTCGTCGTCGATGGGGGCCACGGGATCATCCTCGCAGGCGGTGGCCACGGCCAGGATGAGCGCCAGGAGGAGCGGGCCGGCGGATCTGCGTGCGGTCATGCTATGGTGCCTCATGGTGTTTGTTCGTGTCCGCTGCTCCGGGCGGCGCCGTAGCGGCCCATACGGACGTGCCGCATGCCGGCCCCCAGCGTGAGTCCCACGGAGAGATGCCACTGCTCTGCCCGGCCGTACTGCTCCACCGGGTCGTAGATGGAACCGGTGAGCTCCGCCACGGTCTGCCAGGACGCCTCCACGAAGGGCGTGGCGCGAAGCGGGCCCACGCCGCGGCGGTGCTCCGCGCGGCCCGAGACCACCACCCAGCGCGTCACACCCACCAGGTGGGCGTCCGCGTGCGGGTAGGGGGTGCGGAACGGGTCGCTCAGCCGCTCCTCCTCGGGGCGGGTGCTCCGCTCCAGGCGGAGCGCGCCGCCCCAGGCGCCGCGCCGCAGCGCCGCCTCGCCGAGGACGCTCTCAAAGGTGTACACCCGCCGGCCCTCTTCGTGCTCGCTCGTGCGGGCCCACTCGACCAGGCCGTAGGCGGAGCCGCCCGCCAGCGGCACTTCCGCACGCGCGGACGCGCTGTACTTGCGGTGGTCCAGCGCGATACCGCGGATGCGCTGGTCGGCGGCCACGCGGGCGGTGCTGACCTGCAGCTCGAGGCCGGGGCGGGGCAGCGCCGTTAGCCGGGCCGCCCACGAGCGGCCGAAGCCGTCCAGCCCGCCCACGTCCTCCGGGCTGCGGGGTTCGGCGCCCGTGAAGATGCCCGCCTCCGCCACCACGGGACCGCGCGCCCAGGCCGCGCTGGCCAGCACCCGCTCGGGGAGCTGCGCCAGGTGGTGGTTCAGGGGGAACTTGATGAACGGCCGGGCCATGGGGTCGTCCGTGCCGAAGGGCGCGAAGCCGCGGCCCACCGATAACGAGGCGCTTCCGCCCGCCACGGGCGTCCGGCCCGAGAGCACCAGCTCGTGCAGGTAGGTGTGCGGATGGCGCCGGTCCACGTAGCCCTCCCCCCATATGCCGGCGGTCAGCTCGCCGCGCTGGAGGGTGAGCCCTTCCAGGTTGAGCATGCCCGTGGCGCTGAGCCGCCCGCCGGCCAGGGTGGCCGCGGCGGTGAGCACCGGCTGTGTCAGGTAGCCCTCCGTCAGCGTGCGGTCGGCCAGCGCGGGGGCGGCGCGCGTGAGCAGGCCGGTGGCGGAGGCGCCCAGGTGCAGCGCCGCGCCGGCGGGCGGCGTGGCGGGCGGTGGGGCGTGTGCGTGGTTCTGGGCGGCCGCGCCGGTGGTGGCGGTGGCGAGGGTGAGCGCGGCCACGGCCAGGCGGAGGGCACGCGGGCGCGGGGCCGGCGAGGCGGCGGTCGGCCATGCGGGGCGCGCGGTGCAGGCGTGCAACGCGGTCAGGGCGGCGGCGCTCAGCGGCGCTCTGCCTTGGCCGCCAGCTTCGGCGTGCGGGCTTGCACCGCCGCCGGCACGCGCGGATCGGGCGGCGCGGAGCGGCGGCGGCGGCGCAGCCGCATGCTGCTGCACGCGCCCGCCTGGCAGCCCACCCGCTCGGCGATGGCGCGCCACGGTTCACCGTGTCCGCGGTGGCCGTGTTCGAGCCAGGCCTCTGCGTGCGCCATCTCGTGTAGCATGGTGTCCAGCAGCGCCCCCTCGTTGCTCTCCAGCATGAGGTCGGCGTTCAGGGCCAGTTCCGAAACCACGTGCCGGCCCCGGCGCCGATCGTAGGCCACGTGCCCGAAGCGGCGCCGCATGCGGGCGCTCAGGCGGAGCGGCAGGTCCGCCGGGAGGCGCCCGCCGAAGTGGGAGCGATTCAGGTTGCGGTACAGGGTGCGCAGGTAGCGGTCCTGGGCGGGCGTGGCGCAGGTGGGCGCCGGCCGGGGGGGCTCCGCGGCCTGCTCGGCCTGGCGCTCCCACCACGCGCGCATGCGCGCCACGTTCTCCCGGAAGGCCGCCGTGCGCTGGGGCAGGAGGACGAAGGCGGCCACGGCGTCCAGCACGCCCTCGGGGGCCGTGCGGAAGCATTCGTGGACGTTCAGGGTGGAGCCGCGCGCGGAGATGGAGACGATGCGGGTCCGGTTGGGCTTGAAACGGACCTGGCGGATGCGCGTCACGCCGCGCGCCACCATGGCTTCGAGGAAGGCCTCCTCGTCCAGGGCCGCGAAGGCAAGGCTCAGCTGGTCATCCGACCGGCGACGGGAACGGGCTCGGCTCACCTGAAAACACCTGCGTGAGAAGCGTGAATGAAGCCTGAGAACGGCGTTTCCAGCCGCCCTGCATGGGGCGTGCCCCCTCCTGTCCGGGCGCGCCGCCGTTGCCCCGCGCGGCGCGATGAGACAAATAGAAACCCGGTGGCGGGAACGGCGCAACGGGGGCTCCGGCCCGGCCGACGCAACCTCCAGCCGTCCCACCGTGTCCCATGAACCGAGAGCACGATCGTGACTTCGACAGCAGAGACCGGGTGGACGAGGCCGAGCTGATCCAGCGCGTGCTGCGCGGCGAGCCCGCGGCGGAGCGGGAACTCTACGACGCCCATGTGGAGCGGGTCTACAGCCTGTGCTATCGGCTGGCGGGCGGGGATCCCGACCTGGCGGCGGATTTCACGCAGGAGGCCTTCGTCCGGGCGTTCGAGAAGCTGGGCACCTTCCAGGGTCGCTCGCGGCTCTCCACCTGGCTGCACTCCGTGGCCGTCTCGGTGGGGCTGAACGGCATACGCAAGGTCAAGCGGAACCGGCAGCGGGAGACGGCGCTGGACAGCGTCCCCCCCGCGGCGCTGGCCACGCGGGATCGGCAGGTGGAGCCGGATCTGAAACAGCGCCTGCGGGAGGCCGTGGGGGGGTTGCCGGAGAAATACCGGACGGTGTTCGTGATGTACGACGTAGAGGGCTACACGCACGAGGAGATCGGCGCCGCGCTGGCCATGCCCGTGGGCACGTCCAAGGCGCGCCTCTCCAGGGCCCGCGCCAAGCTGCGGGAATGCCTGGCGGAATTCGCGGGAGAGTGGGCCGTATGACCCGGGAGCACGAGGACGGCATGAGCCATAGGGACGGCGAGCGCGCTGACGAGGCGCTGGGTGCGCTGGTGCGGGAGCTGGATCCCGTGCCGGAGGTGCCGCGGGAAGCGCTCTGGGCGCGCATCCAGGAGGAGCGGGCGCAGCGGCGAGCCGAGGTGATCCCCTTCCGCCGGCGCATGGTCCGGCCGGCGTGGCGCGTGGCCGCCGTACTGGCCGCCACGCTGGTGGTGGGCGTGGGCATCGGCCGCATGAGCCGGGCGCCGGT
>JBBDRO010000023.1:0-10299 GCA_040905425.1 Gemmatimonadota bacterium
GACTCTGCCCTACCTTGGCTCGGCGACGAAAAGGTGGGTTGAACTTCCTATCCCTCAAGCGGCGAATCCCCCCGTCAAGATCGATCTGGGGAGGGCTGTCCCCCTGGCCGGGAGCGCGCCCGCCGCCACTGTGCAGTGCCCCGCTCCTCCCTTAGGTTTCTCCCCTGCGCGCCGCTCGGCAGCCTCCATCAAGGCACGGCACGGCTGAGGCCGTTCCGGTTGCAACCGTGGAGAGCATGGCGAGCCGATTCGATATTGCCGCGGAGAGTGTTATGCGCACGGGTCGAAACGATCCCTGCCCGTGTGGGTCGGGCAGGAAATACAAGCAGTGCTGCCAGCAGCAGGACCGGGCCGCGTGGGCAGAGGAGTCGGGTGCCAACCGGCTGGGCCGCCAATACCGCCAGGCAGCGGCGGCCGAGCCCGACTGGGAGGCGGACGCGGTCCCGATCATGGCGCGGTTCGAGGAGAGCGGTTCGCCGCGACCGGTCATGCTGATCGTGACGGCCGGCGAGTTCATAGTGCACGCCGATATCCGCGGTAGGCTGCCAGGCGAGACGGCGGACGTTGCCGCGGCGCTCGAGCGCGCGGTCACGGCGGCAGCACGGGACGTCGGCGCGTTTCCGGAGCGCCTTCGGGTGCGTCATGACGACGTGGCTGCCGCGCTCGCGCCACTGCTCGCCGAGCGCGGCGTCGAGGTCCGGGGCGGCGGCGTGCCGGTCCTCGAGGCGACCGCACACGCCATGCTCGAGTCGGTCGTGGGCGTGGCATTCTGGCCGCCAGTGTGCCGCGCCGACACCTGGAGCGGGTGGGACCTGCCGCGCCCGCTGGTGGCCGAACTGTTCACCGCGGCCGCCCACTACTACATACGCGCGCCGTGGACCGATGCGGCGAACCTGCAAGCGCCCCGCGCCACACTGCCGTCCGGCCGTGCGTGGACATGCGGCATGCTTGGCAATGCCGGGGAGGAATTCGGTCTGGCTCTGTACTCGGAGGAATCGGACCTGTTCAGGACGGCAATGCCCATTGCTCCGAGCAAGCCGTTCGACGGGGTCCGCGGCCGCATCATCTCGGTCACGTTCGACCGGCCCGCGGAGGTCCATCCCGATATGCGCCGCGAAGTCCGAATGCGCAGGTGGAACGTCGCCGGGCCGGCGGCCATCCCGACACTGATGACGGTGAACACGCCGGCGGGTGGCATCGCGCAGGATGACGTTCGCGACCTGATCGATCTGTTCGGCGCATTGCCGCTTTTCGTTCAGAAGCACCGCCGCGCACTGCTCGCCGAGGAGCGCTCGGGTACGCCCGTCCAGATCATCGACTGGGTCGAGCCGGACAGCGGCATCGCCTTCCGCTACGACGGCCAGGCGGTGCGCTACGATCCGTTCCCGTGGGATGGCGACGACGATGACGACGATGATGCCGCCGATCCCGGACTCTTTCCGAGGCTGCCGCCAGAGTTGCACGCAGACATCGACGCGCTGATTGGCCAGGTGGTCGAGGAGTTTGGCGCCGATGCCGACGAGGATGAGCTGCTCGACGCGCTGAACGTCAGACTTGAAGCGCTGACGAGGAGCGCCAACGAACAGCCGGCTGCGGACTTCGGGGGTCTCTCCCCGGCGCAGGTGCACCTGCTGCTGCAGGGCGATTGGGCCGATTCGGCGAGTGCATTGCAGCTGCGCCTCGATCTCTCGTTCGAGGATGTCGCCGGCTCCACCATCCTGGCCAACGCACGCACGTTGCTCGAGTTCGCCGTCGAGCATGGACCGCCCGGCGCCACGCAGGCGGGTAACCTGAAGCTGGACGCCGTGGCGCAGCTGGTGGAGCGGATGACCTTCGAGGAGGGGTACCTCGAGGAGATGCGCAGCGCCAGCCGGCGGATCACGGAACAGGACGTATGGCCGCTGCACTGCGTCCGTGTCGTGTGCGAGCTGGCCGGACTGCTGCGCCGTCGCTCGCAGCGCTTCGACCTGACCGCGGCCGGGCGCACGCTAGCTGACGCCGAGCGGGTGGGCAAGCTCTACGCGCTGCTGTTCCGCACCTGGTTCCGCGAATTCAACATGGACTATGTCAGCCGGTGGGAATGGCCGGAGCTGCAGCACCAGGTTGCATGGACGCTGTATCGGCTGCCAGCCGTGGCGCAGGACTGGCGCAGCGCGGTGTCATTGCTGCCCGATGTGGTGCTGCCCCACGCCCTGCACCACGCACCCCGCGCTGCCGACCTCGAGCTCGCGCCGAGCAACCTGGCCGCGAAGCTGCTCGAGCCGCTTGCCGGATTCGGTTTACTCGAGCGGCGCGTGGTGGAAGCCGGCAGCCGGGGCCGCGGCACCGAGCTGTACCGCGCCGCGCCGCTCGCCGAACGATTCCTGCGCTTCGACCTGTGACCTTGGGCCGTGGGACCTCCTGGCCGGAAGCAAGCCTGGCATCCGGAACTCGCCCTGCTATGTGCGCCACTTAGGAGGTGCCGGAGACCACGTCCAGTACTGCGTCTTCTTTTGCGACCTCACCGATGCCGAGCTCGCCGGTCTCCAGTCACGCCTCGAAGGCCGCCAGCCCCTTGCTGTTTGACCCTCGGGGAGCCAGGTCTCCGGGGCCTTCGGGCCCCGGCCTCATTGAAGGCCGGATCCGGTGGAAGTTCACGCACACCGAGGGCGTCTCCGGGCCTTCGGGCCCCGGTGCGGCGCCCGCCGCATGGTGGAGGTGGCCGCCCAGCTGAGCGACGCCGTGCTGCCGCCCATGCCGATCCGCCTCCGCCGGACCAGCCCGGGCTCAGGGCCCGACGCCCGCCTCGGCGCCGTCTCCTTCCTGCACCGCTTCGGCTCCGGCCTGAACCAGCCTGAACCCGCACTTCCACTTCCATGTGGTGGTCCTGGACGGCTTCTTCTGGCGCCGCCTCGACCGTCTATCCCTCCCCCGCCGCCCAGGCGGGTGCGGAGCTCGCCACGATGGTGATCCCCGCGCTGTCCCGGACCCTAACGTTCCGCGCGACACCCGCCGCATCGTGGACGACGGCAAAGAGCAGCAGGACGGCGAGCCTGGCGCATCGGCGATCGATCATGCGTACCTCCAGCTCAGATTCGCGGCGGCGATCAGGCGCTGCGGAATATCGGGCGCTGCGTAAGATCGAGCGTTCCTTGAGACGGGTCTTACATGCCAATCAAAGCGGCACGCGTGGCATCCGGTTTCCGCGCGAGCGGGTTTGATGCGAATCATTGCTATCATACGCCCATGTGCGCCCGCCCGCACTCGCGCGTGCGGGATTGACGCGAATAATTGCGACCAGATGCAAACGCGCGGCGCACCCGCCCCGCGCGTGCGCTTTTTATAGCACGCTCGGCGGACGGGCACCCGCGGTGGGGGGCGCGGACGGATGGGCGGGCTCCAGCCGCGCCCCACTTCCCACACGCCCGCCACCCCACTAACCTGCCTCGCGCTCCACATCGCTATCCCGGATAAGACCGATGCCGCCTGAGCACACCGATCCGCTGGCCCCGCTCCTCGATGACGCGCGCGTCCGCGCCGCCCTGGAAGCCGCGCGCGCCGCGCACTTGCGCACCGTGGCCGACCAGCGGGAGGTCGCCGCCATCCCGGCGCCGACCGGGGACGAAGGCGCACGCGCGGACTGGCTGGAGGCGCGCCTGCGCGAGGCCGGGGCGGCCGACGTGCACCGGGACGAGGCCGGGAACGTCGTGGCCACGCTGGGTGGCCACAGCGCCCACACCGGCAGCCACACAGGTGCCGAACCCGGCGCGATCCTGGCGGCCGCCCATCTGGACACGGTCTTCCCAGCCGGCACGGACGTCGAGGTGCGCGAGCAGGATGGTCGCCTGCTGGCCCCGGGCATCTCGGACAACGGCCGCGGCCTGGCCGCGCTGCTCACCCTGGCGCGCGTGTGGCGGGAGGCGGGGCTCACCGCCGCCCGGCCGGTGGTGCTGGTGGGCACCGTGGGCGAGGAGGGCAGCGGCGACTTGCGGGGGGCGCGCCACCTGCTGCGCGCGGGTGGCCCGTGGCGCGGTGCGGCCGCCTTCGTGGCCGTGGACGGCGGCGGACAGGAGCGCATCGTGCACCGCGGCATCGGCGCGGGGCGGCTGCGGCTGGAGGTGCACGGGCCCGGCGGCCACTCCTGGTCCGACTGGGGGCGGCCGAACGCGGTGCACATGCTGGCCGGTGTGGTGGCCCGCCTGGCGGAGCTGGAGCTGGAGGCGGAGCCGCGCACCACGCTCACGGTGGCGCGCATCGGTGGCGGCACGAGCATCAACGCCATCCCTGCCACGGCCTGGGCGGAGGTGGATCTGCGCGGCGAGACGCAGGCGGCCCTCGACGCGCTGGCGGCCCGGGTGCAGGGCGTGCTCGAGCGGTCCGCACAGGGGGAGGCGGGCCCGGACGTGCGGGTGAGCGTCATCGGGGACCGCCCGGCGGGCGCCACCCCCGTCGAGCACCCGCTGGTCCGGCTGGCGGAGGCGGCCACGCGGCACGTGGGCGGCCAGCCCGAGCTGGCCGCCTCCTCCACGGACGCCAACGTGGCCATGGCCGCAGGCATTCCCGCGCTGGCGCTCGGCGCCGGCGGGGACGCGGGCGGCACACACACCCCCGCCGAGTGGTTCGACCCCACGAACGGGTGGCTGGGGGTGCAGCGCTGCCTGCTGGTGCTGCTCGGGGCGGCTACGCTGGCGGACTGAACGGGCGGGGCGGCGCACCCGGCCCCGGCACGGGGAGGGTGCGCGGCCGGGTCGCTTACTCCCCCAAGACCTCGGCGTCGGCGCCGATGTTCACGCTGCCGGACACGCCGCGCACCACCGCCCGGTCCCCGACCATGGCATCGTGCAGCGTGGCGTCCTCGATGCGCGCGTCGCGGCCGATAATGGCGTCCCGGAGGGTGGAGCCGCGCACCGTGGTGCCGGCCGCGATCGTGACGTTGGGACCCACTTCGACGTCCTCCAGCGTGACGCCCTCCTCAATGCGCACGGGTTCGTGGTAGCGCACGTTGCGGCCGCCGTCAGGACGGCGACCGCGCGTGGTGGACAGCAGGTGGCGGTTGGTCTCCAGCAGCGTCTCCACCTTGCCGCAGTCGTACCAGCCCTCCACCTCCTCCACGCGGATCTTAGCGTCGTGGTCCACCATGTACTGGAAGGCGTCCGTGAGGTAGTACTCCTCACCCGGGCCCTTGGGGCCCTTGAGCGCGTCATCCACCCCCTCGAAGAGTAGCTCCCAGTCCCGGATGTAGTAGAGGCCGATGTTGGCCAGCTTGGAGATGGGGTCCTGCGGCTTCTCGATGATGCGCTTCATGTTGCCCTCGTCATCGGTCACGATGACGCCGAAGCGCTGGTAATCTTCCACCTCCTTGGCCCAGATCACGCCGGCGGAGTCCTCCGGCAGGCGCTGCACGAGCGAGAGGTCCGCGTCGAAGAGGGTGTCCACGAACATGATCAGGACGTCCTCGCGCACGTGCGGCTGGGCCAGCTTCACCGCCCCCGCGGTGCCGTCCTGGACCTTCTGCTCCACGTAGGTGGCGCGGAACTGCGGGTACTCCTTCTGGATATAGTCTTCGATGCGCTCCTGGAGGTAGCCCGTGATGAAGATGACCTCCTCCACGCCCAGCTCCAGCAGGTCATCCAGGATGTAGCTCATCACGGGACGCCCGCCCACGTGGACCAGGGGCTTGGGCTCGGACCAGGTATGGGGGCGGAGACGCTTTCCCTTCCCCGCCAGCGGGATGATCACTTGCACGCGTGCTCCTCTCGTTGTGTACACCCGGCGCGCCGCGCGCGTCCGGTTCTTGCCGTCTTGCGGGCCAAGGTAGGCCCCCGTCGGGGGGCGACGCTATCGCCATGCCCGCCCGCCACGTAACGTACGCTCACACCACCGAGGATGGATATGAAACGTCATCTGCTCGCTACCGCCCTGTTGCTCGCCCCGGCCGCCGCCACGGCGCAGCAGGCCGAGGCTCCCCGCACCGTGAGCGTGAACGCCACCGCCACGGTCGAGCGCGCGCCCGACGAGGCCGTGCTGAACGTGGCCGTGGTCACCGAGGCCGAAACGGCCGGCCAGGCCGCCAGCGCCAACGCCGATCGCATGGCGGCCGTGGTGGCCACCCTGCGCGAGCTGGGGCTGGAGAATCGCGACATTCGTACCACCTCCTACAACCTCTCGCCGCGCTACGCGCGTACGCAGCCGCGGGAGGGCCAGACGGCGCCCATGATCGTGGGCTACACGGCCACCAACAACGTGTCCATCACAGTGGATTCCATTCCGCGCGTGGGCCCGGTCATCGACGCTGTGGTGCGGGACGGCGCCAATCGCGTGGATGGCATCTTCTTCCGCATCTCCGAACCCGAGCCGCTCCACATGGAGGCCGTGCGGCGCGCCGTGGCCCGGGCGCGCGCCGAGGCGGAGGTGCTGGCGAGCGCGGCGGGCGAGCGGCTCGGCCGCGTGCTGACCATCACCACGAGCGGCTACACTGCGCCGCCGCCGCGGCCGATGTACAACATGGATATGGTGCGTATGGAGTCCGCACAGGCGGCGCCTACCCCCATCGAGGGCGGTGAACAGTCGGTTTCCGCGTCGGTGAGCATGGTCTTCGAACTGGTGGGCGGCGGCGCGCCGTGAGCGCCCGCCCGTGAGGAGGAGCGCGTGACGACGGGCGCACGGACCGACCCCGAGACGGCGGACGCGCGCTTGCGCGGGCGCACCTACCACGTCCCCTTCGAGGACGTCTGGCAGGCGGCGCGCGCCCTGGCCGACGGCGGCCAGCGCGGCTGGACGCTGCTCACGGCGGATGACCAGGAGGGCGTCATCCTGACAAAGGCGAGCGTGCTGCTGCGCAAGACCATCGATGACGTGCGCATCACCATCCGCCTGGACGAGGACGCCCAGACCCGGGTGGACGTGCGCGCCGCGCCGCGCGAGGGCGGACGCGACTTCGGCCGCAACCGGCGCCGCATCGGGCGCTTCCTGAAACGCCTGGACGGGGAGGTTCCCCGGGCGGCGGAGCGGCGCCGGGAAGCGCGCGCGGCGGCGCCGGGCGCCTGATGCGCGTGCTGGACTTCCACACCCATCCCTGGCGCCCCGCCGACCTGGCCGCCGCCACGCGCGGCTTCATCGAGCGCATCTCACCGGCCGTGCGGCGGCACGGCGAGCGCCTGTCGGACCCCGTCCACGCGGCGGAGCTGCTGCGCGCCGAGGGGATCGAGCGGGCCGTAGTGCTGCCGGAGCACTGCCCCGCCACCTCCGGCGTGGTGCGCACGGAGGCGGTGCTCGAGCACTGCGCCGCGGCCCCCGACGTACTGCTGCCCTTCGCCAGCGTGGACCCGGTGAGCGACGCCGAGCCCGCCGCGCTGCTCCGCGCTTACATTGCCGCGGGCGTGCGCGGGCTCAAGCTCTACCCGTCCTACCAGTTCTACTATCCGAACGAGCCGCGCGTCTACCCGCTCTACGAGGCGTGCGCGGCGGCGGGCATTCCCGTGCTGCTGCACATCGGCAGTTCGGTGATCCCCGGCACGCGCCTCAAGTACTGCGACCCCATCCACCTGGATGACGTGGCCGTGGACTTTCCCACGCTGCCCATCGTCATGGCGCACGGCGGGCGCGGCTACTGGCACGCCGAGTGTGCCTTCCTGGCGCGCCACCACGCCAACGTGTGGATCGACGTGGCCGGCCTGGTGCCGGAGCAATTGCCGCGGCTCTTTCCCGCTTTCGAGCGGGTGGCGGAGAAGATGATCTTCGGCAGTGACTGGCCCGCCATGCCGCGCAGTCCCGGCGCCAACGTGGAGACCATCGCGGGGCTGGGTCTGCCCGACGCCACGCTCGCGGGGCTGCTGCATGACAACGCCGCCGCCCTCCTGGGTGAACCCGCGCGGGCGGGCGGAGCGGAAATTGCGACCTCCGCGCGCCACGCCAGTGGGCCACCCGAGCACCCTCGAACCACGGACCGATGACGCCGCCACGCCGCCGCGCCGAGCGCTACCCTCTCCTGCCGCTGCGCAGCACGGCCGTCTATCCCATGGCCGTGCTGGGCGTGCAGATCGGTATGCCGAGCACGCTGGAGATGCTCTCGGCCCATCCCGGCCCCGGCCTGCTGGCCGGACTGGTGGTGGCGCCCGGCGAGCCGGACGATGCCATCGAGCCGCACACGCTGCACAAAGTGGGCGTGCTGGTGCGCGTCTCCGACCGCCTGAACCTGCCGAGCGGCGCCATGCAGGCCACGCTGCAGGGCGTGCGGCGCGTGCGCCTGCGCGGCGTGAAGGAGCAGGCGGGCTACCTCACCGCCCTGGTGGACGAGCTGGACGAGGAGGCGCCCGACCCGGAGCGCACGGGTGACCTCATCGCGCGTATCCTGAACGCCCTGGAAGCGCTCTCGGCGCGCGTGGACCGGCTGCCGCGCGAGGTGCCGCGCATCCTGCGCATGAACCTGGGTGATCCCGGTCGCTTCGCGGATCTGGTGGCGTCGCTGGCCAACTTCAGTGTGGCCGAGAAGGACGCCATGGTGCAGCTCGTGGACGTGGGTGAGCGGCTGGACTTTGCCTGCCATCAACTCGAGGAGCAGCTGGCCGACCTCGAGCCGGCGGGGGAAGGCGCCGCCCCGGCGGCGGAGGTGCAGGAAGCGCCGGCCGAGGCCCCGCAGCCCCGCACGCCCGCCGAGCGCGCCAACCTGCTGCGCCAGCGCATCCAGGCGTTGCAGGCCGAGCTGGGCCAGGTGGACCCGCTCGAGCGCGAGGTCATCGAGCTGCTGCGCCGGGTGGACGCCGCCGACCTGCCGGCCGCCGTGGCCGCGCAGGCCCGCATGGAGGCCGAACGCCTGCGCGCCATCCAGCCCGGCAGCCTGGAGGGCAACGACGTGCGCAGCTACGTGGACTGGCTGGGCAGCCTGCCGTGGCGCGCCGAGGCGGCCGAGTCCCCCGGAGACATCGACCTGGGCGCGGTGCAGCGGGAGCTGGACGAGGCCATCCTCGGGCTGGACGACCAGAAGGAGCGCCTGCTCGACTACCTGGCCGTGGCCCGCCTGCGCGGCGACCTGCGCGGTCCCATCCCCTGCATCGTGGGCCCCCCGGACGTGGGCAAGAGCTCCCTGGTGGCGGCGCTCGCGCGCGGGCTGGGCCGGCCGCTGGCCCACCTCGAGCTGGGCGGCCGCGGTGAGGCGCAGCTCGTGGGCACGCGCCGCACCCGCGCCGGCGCCTCCCCGGGCAAAATCCTGGGCGCCCTGCGCGACGCCGCCGTCCGTGACCCCGTGCTGATGCTCGGCCAGATCGACGAGATCGGCATGGGCAAGGTGGAGGGGGACCCCGTGGAGGCCATGGAGGAGGTGCTCGACTTTGACGAACGCAACGAGTTCGTGGACCGCTACCTGGACATCCCCTTCGACCTCACGCGCGTCACCTTCATTGCCACGGCCCACGACTTCTACAAGATCCCGCGCGACCTGCGCGCACTCATGGCCGAGATCCGCATCGCCGGCTACACGGCCGAGGAGAAGATCGAGATCGCCCGCGAGCGCCTGCTGCCGCGCATGGTGGCCGACCACGGCCTGGCGGAGCGGGACGTGAGCTTCCCCCCGGAGGGGCTCTCCTTCCTGGTGCACGGCTACGCCCGGGACGCCGGCGTGGGGCAGCTGCGCCGCAACGTGGCCACCCTGCTGCGCACCCGGGCCCGCGCCCGCGCCGGCGGTGACGACTCCACGTGGGTCTTCGAGCCGGAGCGCATCGAGAAGATCCTGGGGCTGCCGCGCTACACCGCCACGCCCGCCGAGAGCGCGCCCGAGGTGGGCGTGGTGACCGGCCTGGCGTGGACCGCCTCCGGCGGCGAACTCATGTTCATCGAGGCGCTGCGCATGCCCGGCAGCGGCCGCCTCATCATCACCGGCTCGCTCGGTGACGTGATGCGCGAGTCGGTCAACGCCGCCTACTCCTACGTGCGCAGCCGCCGCGACGCGCTGGGCATCGACGACGAGACCTTCAAGGACGCCGACGTGCACGTCCACTTCCCCGTGGGCGCCATCCCCAAGGACGGCCCCTCGGCCGGCATCGCGGTGGTGCTGGCCCTGGCCTCCACGCTCTCCAACCGCCCCGTGCGCCATGACATTGCCATGACGGGCGAGGTCACGCTGCGCGGCAAGGTGCTCGAGATCGGCGGCGTAAAGGAGAAGGTGCTGGCCGCCTACCGCGCCGGCATCCACGACGTCATCCTGCCCTCCGGCAACGAGCGCGACCTGCGCGACGTGCCCGAGGACGTGCGCGAGAAGACCACCTTCCACTTCGTGGACCGCATGGACGACGTGCTGGCGCTGGCGCTGCACGGGAAGAAGCACGC
>JBBDRO010000024.1:0-3169 GCA_040905425.1 Gemmatimonadota bacterium
CGCAGGTAGTCGAAGCCGAACTCGTTGTTCGTGCCGTAGGTGATGTCGGCGGCGTAAGCGGCGCGGCGCTCGGGGGTGCCGGGCTCGTGGAGGTCGATGCAGTCCACGGAGAGGCCCAGGAAGCGGTAGATGTAGCCCATCCACTCGCTGTCACGCTGCGCCAGGTAGGTGTTCACCGTGACCAGGTGCACCCCGCGGCCGGCCAGGGCGTTCAGGTACACGGGCATGGTGGCCACGAGCGTCTTGCCCTCACCGGTGGCCATCTCCGTGGCCTTGCCGCGGTGCAGCGCGATGCCGCCGATGAGCTGGACGTCGTAGGGCACCATGTCCCAGACGAGCGTCTGGCCGGTGACCTGGATATCCTGCCCCTTGAGGCGCTGGCAGGTGGCCTTCACCGTGGCGAAAGCGTCCGGCAGGATCTCCTCGAGGACGGCCTCCAGCGCCTCCTTGAAGGCGTCCTCCTCGTCGCGGATCGAGGCGCTGATCCGGTCCCGGTCGGAGGCCGACTCCGTGTGGCGCTTCTCCTCGCGCAGCTCGCCGATACGCACCTGGAAGGGGCCGGTGGCCTCCTCGATGCGCGCGCGGAACCGATCCGTCTGCGCCTTCAGCTCGTCGTCGGACAGGGAGGCCAGCTCCTCCGTCCTGGCATTGATCTCGGCGATGAGCGGCTGGAGCTTGCGCGCCTCCCGCTCATGGCGATCACCCAGCAACTTCTTGAACACCGTCTTCAACATGTATCCGCCGTTGGTTGGCTCTTCGAGGCCATCTCCGTAGCTACCCCGCCGCGCGGCGGCCGGTCCGGTACAGCCCCTGATCTTCGATGTACTGCTCCACCGCCCCCGGCACGAGCCAGCGGACGGACAGGCCGCGCGCCACGCGCTCCCGCACGAGGGTGGAGGAGATGTCGATGCGCGGCATGTCAAGCCGCTCGACCGCCCCGTCGGGCACCTCACCGGCGCGGACGATGACCACCAGCCGGGCCAGCTCCCGCACGGCGGCAGGCTCCCGCCAGGTCGACAGCTCCGCGTGCTGATCCGCGCCCAGCAGCAGCACCAGATCGGTGCCGGGGGCCGCCGTCCTGAGCGCGCGCAGCGTATCCACGGTGTAGGACGGCCCCGTGCGGTCCAGCTCCGCCTCCTCGATCTCGAAGCGGGCCTCCCCTGCCACGGCCGCGCGCAGCATGGCCAGCCGATGTGCCGCCGGACTGATGGGACTACCGGTCTTGTGCGGCGGCACGGCCGCCGGCAGGAAGGCCACCCGATCCAGCCCCAGACGCTCCAACGCTTCCCGGGCCGCGATCAGATGGCCGATGTGCGGCGGATCGAAGGTGCCGCCCAGCAGGCCGCGCGTCACGGCGCCGTGCCCGTGCCACCCCCGCCGAGCCCGCGGGCCTCGGCGCTGTCGGGATAGTCCGCCAGCAACCGCGCGCGCGCGGCAATCGCCTCCTCATCGTAACCCAGCTCCCGGTACGATTCATGGAGCCGGAGCAGGGCCCGGGGTGCGGCGTCCGTGTCGGGATACTCCTCGAGCACCATCTGGTACTGGATGATGGCGGAGTCGATGAGGTCGCGGCCCCTGTACCACTCGCCCGCCTCGTAGACCTTGGTGCCCAGCTTGTTGCGCAGCGCGGTGATGATCTCCCGCGCCCGGGGGACGAACTCACTGTTCGGGAAGTACTGGACCAGCGAGGCGCAGTGCTCGATGGCCGAGTACGTGTACTGCTGGTCCAGCTCCACGGGAGGGGAAAGCCGCTCGTAGGAGCGGCACACCTGGAAGCGCGCGTCATCCGCCCACTCGCTGCCCGGATAGTCCTGGGCCAGCCGGTTGAACTCGGCCGCGGCGGAGACGTACTCGCCGTCCCCGAAGTAGGCTTCCCCCAGGCGATAGCGTGCCTCCTGGTAGCGGTCGTCACTCGTGTGGCTCACCACGAAGCGCTCGAAAGCCCGTACGGCTTCGTCCCACTGCCGTTCCGCCAGGGCACGCTCCCCCACCTGATAGAGGGCGTCCGCGTCCAGTCCCTGGAGATCGGGCCCGGAGGACGCGCACGCCGTCATCAACATGGCGGGCAGCAGCCCGCCCATCAGCATCCGTCTCAACGTGGCTCTTGTCCTGGCTGCAGGTTCGTGTCCGTTCGGCTCGAAGTACCCTGGCCACGGGTGGGGGGTCCGGCCGGCGAACGGGCGGCCTCCTTCCGGTACACGATGCCGCCGGGCATTGCGCGCCGCCATGGCATCAGCGGCCACGCCCGCGGCCGAAGCGCAGGCGATCGAGCCACTCGCGCGCCTGCTCGGCCAGCCGCCCGCCACGGCCACGGTCCAACTCCACGACCCGGCTGAACGCCTGCCCCGCGGCGGTGCGGAAGCCCAGTCCTGCCAGCAGTTCGCCACGCGCGAACCACGCCTGGTCCTGCAGGTTCTCGGGCACGCCCAGATCCAGCACCATGTCCAGGTAGCGGAGCTCCATCTCCGTGTCCTCGGCCGCGCGCGCCTGGCGCGAGAGGACCCACGCGCACCCGCCCACGCGGCGGCTGACCTGGTCCCCCTGCGCGGCGCGGGGGACCCGCTCCTCGTAGGCGCGGAAGTAGCCCATGGCCGCCCGGCAGTCTCCCCGCTCCTCGTGCAGCTCCGCCAGTTCGTACAACAGGGCGGGCACCGAATCGGGCGGCGCCGCGGCCACGGCCCGCTCGTAGAAGGCCAGCGCCCGCTCGGGCTCGCCGCGCGCGGCGTAGAAGCGGGCCAGCGGCGCCGCCAGCTCCCCCACCTGCAGCCCCGGGCGGATCTCCAGCGCCGCCTCCAGCGCGCTGGCCATGCCGTAGCGGTCCCCCCGCTCGCTGGCCTGCTGCGCCAGCGTCACGTAGTCGAAGAGCGCCTGGTCCGCGTGCTCCGGCGCCTCCTGGAGCAGGCTCTGGTAGGCCTCGTGGGTGCGCGCGAAGTCCCCCGTCCGGGCAAAGGCGTGGGCCACGCGGGCCAATGCCTCGGCATCATCGGGCCGCTGGTAGGCCGCCAGCCGATACTCGGCCAGCGCCTCCGTGTACTGGGAATCCGCCCACAGCCGGTCCCCCCGGGCCACGGCGGACTCGGTGTCCTGGCCGCACGCGGCGGCCGCGAGCAGCGCGAGCAGCAGGACGCCGGCGCGAGGAATGCGCGACGCGTGCGCGGTGCGCGGCGCG
>JBBDRO010000024.1:3269-5618 GCA_040905425.1 Gemmatimonadota bacterium
TGCCCACGGAAGCTGGCCGGGCATCGTCGCTTGAAACGAGACGCACGTGGCCCCACGTGAAGACGCGGAGCCCGCCGTGCCGACCGGACCCCGCGCCCTCCCAGCCGTGCTGCCGACGGCGGCTGCGCTCATCCGCTCGCCGCAGGGGGGGCCGGAGCCGCACCGCCCTGGCGCTCCAGCATGGCCATGTAGGCGCGCGCCTGCGGGTGACCCGGCTGCATGGAGCGGCACTCCTGCCAGGCTTCGGTGGCCGCGGCCACGTTGCCGCCGCGGTAGTGCGCCAGTCCCACGTTGAGACGCGCTTCGATGAAGCGGGGGTTGCCCGTGACGGCGCGCTGCAGCTCCTCCAGGGCGCCCTCCACGTCCCCCAGCGCCAGCAGCGCCTCCCCCAGCTTGTTGCGGATGTCGTGGAAGCGCGGGCGCAGCTCCAGCGCCTGCCGGTACTGGCTGGCCGCCTCGTCCGCGGCGCCGGCTTCCATGTACAGGTCACCCACGCCGGCGTGCGCATTGGCCAGGCGCGCGGCGACCAGCGCCGGGAAACGGCCCTGCGCCTCCGTCTCCACCTGCCCGGCGCGGGCGAAGGCCTCGCGCGCATCCTCGAAGCGGCCCAGCTCGTTCAGCGTGATGGCGCGATTCAGGTGCGCCTCCACGTAGCGGTCGTTCAACGTCACCGCGCGGTCGAATTCCGCCAGCGCCGCTTCGGGCTGCCCCAGGAAGCTGAGGCACAGCCCGGTGAGGTGGCGGATGTCGGCAAAATCGGGATGCCGCTCCAGCACCTGTCGGAAGGCGGTGAGGCCCGCCAGGTAGTCGCGCCGGTCGTAGGCCGCGCGGCCCCGCTCGATGAGCTGTTCGGTGACGTTGTCCATAGGCAGGAAAAGATAGGTACGGGCGCGCCCGGCCGCCACCGGGGGCGGCCGGACGGCGCCGCTCAGGCCGGTGCGGCGCCGTCCACCGCCGGCCGGCCGATGCAGGCGTACTCGAAGCCCCGCTCCCGCATCCGGTGCGGCGCGAACAGGTTGCGGCCGTCCAGCACCAGCGGGCGCGCCATGAGCTCCTTCATGCGGGTGAAGTCGGGGCTCCGGTACTGCTTCCACTCGGTCACGATGAGGAGTGCCTCGGCGCCCGGCAGGGCATCGTAGTCGTGGTCCACGAACTCCACCCGCTCCCCGAGCACGTCGCTCGCCGGGCCCATGGCCTCCGGATCGTGGGCGCACACCCGGGCACCGCGCTCCAGCAGGCCTTCGATGACCACCAGCGCGGGCGCCTCCCGGATGTCGTCCGTCTCGGGCTTGAAGGAGAGGCCCCACACGGCCACGCTGCGCCCCTCGAGGCCGTCCGGGAAGCGCTCATCCACCAGCTCGAGCAGGCGGCGCTTCTGGAGCTCGTTGACCTCCTCCACGGCGCGCAGGATGCCCGCCTCCACCCCGTGCTCTTCGAGCGTGCGAACCAGCGCCTTCACGTCCTTGGGGAAGCAGCTGCCGCCATAGCCCGCGCCCGGGAAGAGGAAGGCGGAGCCAATGCGCGGATCGCTGCCCACCCCCGCGCGCACCGCGTCCGCATCCGCGCCCACGGCGTCACACAGCCGCGCCACCATGTTCATGAAGGAGATGCGCGTGGCCAGCATGGCGTTGGCCGCGTACTTGGTGATCTCCGCGGACGGCACGTCCATGAAGAGAATCGGATTGCCGGTGCGTACGAAGGGCGCGTAGAGCTGCTCCAGCACGTCGCGGGCGTGCGCGGAGTCCACGCCCACCACGATGCGGTCCGGCTTCATGAAGTCCTCCACCGCGGCGCCCTCCTTGAGGAACTCCGGGTTGGAGCAGACGTGCACGGGCACGTCGGTGTGCGCCGCGATGGCCTCGCGCACCATGCGTGCGGTGCCCACCGGCACGGTGCTCTTGGTGATGACCACCTTCTCCGTGGTGGTGTTCTGGCCGATCACCTTGGCCACGGCCAGCACGTGCTGCAGGTCCGCGCTGCCGTCCTCGCCCGGCGGCGTGCCCACCGCGATGAAGATCACCTCGGCGTCCCGCACGGCGCCGGGCACGTCCAGCGTGAAGCGCAGGCGGCCGTCCTCCTGGTTGCGGGCCACGAGCGGCTCCAGGCCGGGCTCGTAGATAGGGATCTCGCCGCGCTGCAGCCGCGCGATCTTCTCCGGGATCACGTCGGCGCACACCACGTGATGGCCCATGTCCGAGAGGCCCGCGCCCACCACGAGCCCCACGTAACCGGTACCGACGACAGCAACGTTCATCTCTGCCCTGCATGGATGGTTCAGCCGGATGCCGCCGGCCCCGCCGGCGGTGGCAGGCCGGCAAGCTACCCGGCCGGCGGGGCGCGGAGCAAGCG
>JBBDRO010000024.1:5718-52082 GCA_040905425.1 Gemmatimonadota bacterium
TGGCGCGGCGCCTTGTGCGCTGGCACGCCGCGCGCGTACTCTGCCGCCCATGCGGATACTCGTCACCGGCGCGGCCGGCTTCCTGGGATCACACCTGTGTGATCGCTTTCTGGCGGACGGCCACGACATCGTGGGCGTGGACAACTTCGTAACCGGCTCACCAGAGAACATCGCGCACCTGATCGGGCACGCGGGCTTCTCCTTCGTGGAGCTGGACGTCACCAATTTCATCTACGTGGAGGGGGGGCTGGACGGCGTGCTGCACTTTGCCTCCCCCGCCAGCCCGGTGGACTACCTGGAGCTGCCCATCCAGACGCTCAAGGTGGGCAGCCTGGGCACGCACAAGACGCTCGGGCTGGCCAAGGCCAAGGGCGCCCGCTACCTGCTGGCCTCCACCTCCGAGGTGTACGGCGATCCCGAGGTCCACCCCCAGCCCGAGACCTACTGGGGCAACGTGAATCCGGTGGGCCCGCGAGGCGTCTACGACGAGGCCAAGCGGTTTGCCGAGGCCATGACCATGGCCTACCAGCGCTTCCACGGTCTGGACACGCGCATCGTGCGCATCTTCAACACCTACGGCGAGCGCATGCGCCCCGACGACGGACGGGTGGTGTCCAACTTCGTGGTGCAGGCGCTGCGCGACGAGCCGCTCTCCGTCTACGGCGACGGCTCCCAGACGCGCTCCTTCTGCCACGTCTCCGACGAGGTGGAGGGCATCTACCGCCTCTTCATGTCCGACTACCCGGACCCCGTGAACATCGGCAACCCCAACGAGTTCACCATCCTGGAGCTGGCCGAGCGGGTGGCGGAGCTGACGGGCTCGGGCGCCGAGATCGCCCGCCATCCCCTCCCCCAGGACGACCCCAAGGTGCGCTGCCCGGACATCACCGTGGCGCGGCGCGAACTGGGCTGGGAGCCGGAGGTGGGGCTGGCCGAAGGGCTGGAGCAAACCATCCCGTACTTCCGCAAGCGTGTTCAGGAAGGCGACGCCCGCTCCCGGCCGATGACCGGCGCGCAGCATGCGTCCTGAGGCGCTTCGGGTGACACGTGGCCGGCGTTGGCCGTGCCGGTCCCCCGTCCGGGGGACCGCCCGCGCATCCGTTGCGCGCGTTGCCGCACGGGTGGCGCGCGGCGGCGGGGTCGTGTTGCTCGCCGGGCTCCTGCTGGCGGGATGCAGCGAGGACCCGACCGCTCCGCTGGCGAGCCTGATCGAACCGGTCGCCGGCGCGGACCAGCTCGGCCCCCAGGGCAGCGCGCTGCCCGAACCCGTGATCATCCGCGTGCTGGACGGGTCCGGTGACCCCATGCCCGACGTGGCAGTGGAGTGGCGCGTGATCGAGGGCGGCGGCAGCGTGGCGCCGGTGGACGCGCGGACCGACGCGGCGGGTGAGGCCCGGGCACACTGGTCGCTCGGCTTCGATGCCGGTCAGAACCTGCTGCTGGTGTCGGCGCGGGGCGCCACGCTCACCGTGCGGGCCACCAGCCGGCGGTGGGTGGCCAGTGTCACCGCTGGCGGCGCCCATACCTGCGCCCTCTCCACGCTCGGCGAGGCCTACTGCTGGGGGGCGAACGGCTCGGGCCAGCTGGGCGACGGCAGCGAGACCGCGCGCGCCGAGCCGGCGGCGGTGGATGGCGGCATCCGTTTCCGGACCCTCAGCGCCGGCTGGTCGCATACGTGTGGGGTGACGGCCGCGGGCACCGCCTACTGCTGGGGGGATAACCGTGAGGGGCAGCTGGGCATCGGTGCCACGCCCCGCGCGCACGCACCGGTCCGTGTGGATGCCCCGCAACCCTTCAGCCGGATCAGCGCGGGCTTCATCCATACCTGCGCGCTGACGGAAGCCGGCGCGGCCTACTGCTGGGGAGGCAACGCGCAGCGCCAGCTCGGCACCGGGGACGGACAGGGCGCCGACACCCCGCGGCCGGTGGCCGGCGCCACGCCGCTCCGCCACATCAGCACGGGCGAATTCCACACCTGTGCCGTGGGGACGGACGGGCGGGGCTACTGCTGGGGCTGGAACTCCCTCG
Source organism: Gemmatimonadota bacterium (assembly GCA_040905425.1). Classification (GTDB taxonomy): domain Bacteria; phylum Gemmatimonadota; class Gemmatimonadetes; order Longimicrobiales; family RSA9; genus JBBDRO01. Next base: position 7,747 of record JBBDRO010000024.1, read on the forward strand.
GCGAGGTCGGCACCGGGGCGGCCCGCGGCAGTCTCGTGGACACGCCGACTGAACTGGCCGGCGGACTGAGCATCGACCGGGTGGCGGCCGGGGTGCGGCACAGCTGCGCGACCGACACGGACGGCGCCCTGCACTGCTGGGGACGCAATGGCTCGGGTGAAGTGGGCACCCCGCCCTTCCACCACCAGGACACGCCCTACCCACTGTTTGCGAGCGGCGTGTTCGGCCGCGTGGGTGCCGGGAACGTGCACAGCTGCGCCGCGGGCGCGGACCCGGGAGCCGCGCAGCCGGCGGCCCGCGCCATCTTCTGCTGGGGGGCGGACGGCTTCAATGATCTCGGCCCCACCCCCGCACCCATCCTCACGGAGGCCGAGGACGCGCTGGCGGTCGGCGTGGCCCATACCTGTGGCATCCGGGCGGGCAGCGTGTGGTGCTGGGGGACCAACGCGGCCGGTCAGCTCGGCATTGCCGGCGTGGCCGGCAGCGCCCAGCCCGTGCAGGTGAGGCTGCCCGGACAGTGAGTGGCGGCAGCCTGCGCGCCGAGGTGCTGCGGGGCGGTGCCTACCTGACGCTCCGGCAGGCGGCGGGCACGGCCATCAGCGTGGTAGGCATCCTGCTGCTTACCCGCACGATCGGTCCGGGGGCATACGGTGTGTACGCGGCCGCCCTGGCGCTGTACCTGGCCGTGCAGCTCTTCGCGCAGATGGGCGCCCACGTCTTCCTGGTACGCATGGAGACGGAGCGCGGTCCGGAACTCTATCGAGCGGCCTCCACTCTCCTCCTGGGCCTCGGACTGCTCGGCGCGGGGTTGGGCGTGGCCAGCCTGCCACTCGTTGCCCGGTGGACCGGGATCGAGGGCATCGTGGCGGTTTCGGTGGCTGTCTTCGCCGCACTGCCGCTCGCCAACCTGGCCCAGGTGCCGCTGGCCCGTCTGGAGCGTGCCCTGGACTACCGGCGCGTGGCCTGGATCGAACTGGCCGGGCAGGTGAGCTATTTTGCCGTGGCGCTGCCGCTGGCGTTCTGGCTGGCGCCCGCGGGTCACGGCGCGTGGGCGCCCACCGGGGGCTTCCTGACGCAGCAACTCGTGCTGGTGGTGTTGACGCACCTGGGAGCGCGCTACGCGCCGCGGCTGCACTGGGACGGCGCGCTGGTCCGGGAGATCGTGCACTACGGCGGTGGCTACACCGCCTCGATGGGGATCTATCAGCTGCGCCGGCTGGTGAATCCGCTTGTGGTGGGCCGGTACGCCGGTGCGGAGGCGGTGGGCACCATCGCGGTGACCATCCAGATCGTGGGCCAGCTCTCCTTCGTGGCCGTGGCCACCTGGCGGCTCTCCACCGCCGCCCTGGCCCGGGTCCAGCAGGACACGGCCCGGCTTCGCCGCGCCATCTCCGAGGGGATGCGGCTGCAGGTGGTGGCGGTGGGTCCCTTCCTGGTGCTGTTCGCGTGGTTGGCTCCCTGGCTGGTGCCGCTGCTGCTGGGGCGGGCATGGAGCGGCATCGGGGTGGTCTATCCATTCATCGCGGTAGCCATGCTCGTGAACGCCATGTTCAACCTGCACTCCTCGGCGCTCTACGTGCTGCGCCAGAATGGCCAGGTGGCCGTCTTCCACGCCGTGCAGACCGGGCTGCTGGCGGGCGGCGCACTCGTCCTGGTGCCGCGGCTGGGGCTGCTCGGGTACGGGCTGGCCGAGCTGCTGGCGGTGGCCTCCTACGCCGTGCTGCACGGCTTCACGGCGCGCGTCATCGGCGCGCCGACGTACGGACGGGCGCTGGCGCTCGGCGGCGCGCTGGCGCTGGCCACCGCCTATGCCTACCTGGGGCCCTGGAGCCTGACGGGGCTGGTGCTCGTGGCGCTCCTGCTCCGGCCCTGGCGGGAGGTCTCCGGCGTGGTGGCCGACCTGCGCACCATGGGGCGACCGTGACGGACGCGCTGGTCAGCGTGGTCCTCACCAACCACGACTACGGCCATCTCCTCGAGCAGGCCATACAGAGCGTTCTGGCGCAGACCTACAGGGCGGTGGAGCTGGTGGTAGTGGACGATGGCTCCACGGACGGCTCGGGTGCCGTCCTGGACCGCTACGCGAGCCAGGCTCGGGTGCTCCGTCAGCCGAACCGCGGGCAGGCGGCGGCCCTGGACGCGGGGGTGGCGGCGTGCGGTGGTGACATCCTCTGCTTCCTGGACGCGGATGACATCTGGCAGCCGACCAAGATCGCCCGCGTCGCCGCAACCCTCGCCGCACAGCCGCGCGCCGCCTGGCTGCGCCATCCGCTGGAGGTGGTCGATGACCGGCTGGCCCCGCTCGGCACCCGCGTGCCGCGTATCCACCGCACGCGCCTACACCGGCTCGAGCCGCGCCTGGTGGCGGAGCGTATCCTCACGGCGAGCATGTCCGGTTTCGTGCTGCGCCGTGAGCTGGCGGAGCGCGTCTTCCCCCTGGTGGGCGGCGCTCTCCCGGCGACCGAGCAGGACTTCCCGCTGCCGGGCGGCGCTCCCCCGGCGACCGGGCAGGACTTCCCGCTGCCGGGCCGCGCGCTCCCGGCGGTTGGACGGGACTTCCGTCTGGACGCGGACGCCCTGCTCCTGGCCCGGTGCGCCCGGGAGCGGCCGTGGGGTTGCTCGCTGGCGGAGCCGCTCGGCATGTACCGGCGGCACGGGCGGCAGACCTTTGCCCGGCCGGAGGACATGAAGCGGCTCCTCGAGCGGCAGATCGAGGTGGGTACGGCGCTCGCGGGCATCCTGGGCCTGCGGGAGCCCTCGACCAATTTCAAGCACCTGGCCGTGCTCGCGCACCTCGAGGGCGGTAGCGGCGCGTGGCAGGGGCGCGCGGCGGCCTTCCTGCGCGGCGCGGCCGCCACGCTGCCGCTGGCCAGCCGCCCGCGCTCGCTGGCGCGGCAACTGGGTGCCCTCACCTACGCCGCTGGCGCACCCGCGTCCTGGCTGCGCAGGCTGCGGGCGGAACAGGCGCTGCCGGACTGATGCGTATTGCCCTGCTCACCAACTTCGTGCCGCCCTACCGACTGCCGCTCTACCGCGCCCTGCGGGAGCGGGCGGGAGAGCTGCGGGTGCTGGCCTCCACGGGCATGGAGGCCGATCGGAGCTGGGCCCCGGCCTGGGGGGACCTGGACGTGATCCTGCAACGCACGCTGACGCTGCGCCGCACGTGGCGCCACGAGCGTTTCCACGAGCGCTACGAGCAGCACGTGCCGTGGGACACCCTGCCGCAGCTGGCGCGCTGGCGGCCGGATGCCGTGATCAGCGCCGAGTTCGGGGCGCGCTCCCTCCAGGCGCTGCTCTACGCCCGTGCCGCGCGCATCCCCGCGCTCCTCTGGGCCACCGGTGTGGACCACCTGGAGACCGACCGGGGTGCGTTTCGGCGGCTGGCGCGCCGCGCGCTGCTGCGCGCCGCGGACGGGGTGCTCGTCAACGGCGCGGGGGGTGCGCGCTACATTCGCGGCCTGGGGTTCCCGGACGCCGCCATTCACCGGGTCCCCTACGCCATCGAGCTGGGGCCGTTCACCGCCCTGCCCGCCACGCGGCCGCCGGACGCGGCACGGCGCCTTCTCTACACCGGTTCGCTCAGCGAGCGTAAGGGCGTGGACGTGTTGCTGCGCGGCGTGGCGGAATGGGGGCGACGGTATCCGGCCGAGCGGCTGCACCTCACGATCGTCGGGCAGGGACCCGCGGAGGCCCGCCTGCGGGCACTGGAGCTGCCCGCCAACGTGGCCGTGGCGTGGGCAGGCGCCGTAGCGTACGATGCCCTGCCCTCCTGGTACGCGGGGGCGGGGCTGGCCATCTTCCCCACGCTGGGCGACGAGTGGGGTCTGGTCGTACAGGAGGCCATGGCAGCAGGCGTGCCGGTGATCGGCAGTGTCTGGGCCCAGGCGGTGGACGAGCTGGTGCGCGACGGCGCGAACGGTTGGCGCTTCCGCCCCGACGATCCAGGTGCCGTGGCCGACGTGCTGGCGCGGGCGCTGGCCACCCCGGACGCCGAGCTGGCTGAAATGAGACACACGGCGCGCGCCACCGCGCGCCGCATCACGCCGGAGCTGATGGCGGGGCGCATCATGGCTGCATTCGACGAGGCAATGAAGTGAAAGCACACGGTTTGCTCCTGGTGGTCCCGCTGGTGGGGCTGGCCGCCTGTTCGGATCCCTTCGCGGCGTCCGAGCTGCGGCACTACACGGCCATCGCGGCGGGCGCCAACCACACGTGTGCGGTGGCCGAGGACGATGCGCTCTACTGCTGGGGCCTCAACGACGATGGCCAACTGGGTGACGGGACCGCCGAAGCCGCGTTCACGCCGCGCAGGGTGAAGAGCAACGTCGCCTTCGAGATGGTCACGGCGGGTGAAGCGCACACCTGCGCGCTGGCCACGGACGGGCGGGCGTATTGCTGGGGCTGGAATCCGTTCTTCCAGACCGGTGTGACGGATCCGGCGGACATGCGGGTGCCGCAGCCCGTGAACACGCCCGAGCGCTTCACCACGCTCTCGGCGGGAGCGTACCATACGTGCGGCGTGGTCACGGACGGCAGGGTCTTCTGCTGGGGCTACAACCGCTATGGTCAGAACGGCAACGGCAAGACGGTCACCACGGCGCCCGCGGAGGAAATTGCCGGGGAGCTGCGCGCCACGAACGTGAGCGCGGGTGGGCACCACACGTGCGCGCGCACCACCTCGGGCGCGGTGTACTGCTGGGGCCGGAACGATTACGGCCAGCTCGGCACCGGGAGTGACGCCGTGTTCACGCCCCACCCCACGCCCGTCAACAGCACGCTCGGCTTCTCCAGCGTGGACGCGGGCCACACGCACACCTGCGCCGTGGCCGGCGGTGGCGGCTACTGCTGGGGGAGCGCCACCTACGGCGAGATCGGCGACGCCGCACCCTGGCGGGAGGGGCTGCCCGGCCCCGCCGTGCCCACGCGGGTGAAGTTCCTGGACGGCGTGAGTGAGATCTCCGCGGGCTACGGGCTCTCATGCGCCGTGGCCGGCGGCGGGACCTGGTGCTGGGGCCGCGGCACGGAGGGCCAGGTCGGTAATGGGGACGCCATCAGCCGGCCGGTGCGTCAGCCGGTGTATCTGCAGCCCAACTCCCCGCTGCCGCTCGCCCCGCTGGCCGCCGGCGGGGCCACACACGCCTGCGGCCTGAACCAGGGCCTGGCGTACTGCTGGGGCACGGGGCGCTTCGGCCAGCTCGGCGCGGGCGCGCACACATTCAATGTCCTGCCCCAGCGGGTGTGGGAGTGAGAGGGATGCTCATGATGCGCAGTGCGCTGCTGCTCACGCCGGCGCTGTTGCTCGCCCAGGCGCTCCTTCCGGCGGGCGCGGCGGCGCAGGCATGCGCGCGCCCGGCGGAGCTCCGTAGCTACGACCTCACCGGGCCGGCGGCGGAGCTCGCGCGCGCTCTCTCCAGCACGCACTTCAGTGATGCGCGGGGCTCCGGCATCTTCCGCAGCTCCGTCCGGGGCGTGGGCGTGTGCCTGGATTCGCTGTCGTTCCTGGCCGGGTGGAGCACCGCGGGGCCCGTGCGGGACGGCGTGGAGGCGGCGCCGGTGCAACTGCGCGTGGTGGGCAACTCGGCGTATCCGCGGAGCGTGAATGACGGCCTGCTCTGGGCCGGTAAGGGACTGGGCACGGTGGCGTCGGGCGGCGTCCAGGGGCGCTGGCGCATGCTCTCGGCGGCGCTCATCCCCGTGGCCGCCCATCAACAGAACGGCGATTTCCCGTATGTCGGTTCGAATCGCACGGGGCGCTCCGCCTTCGCCAACCCGGACCATGGCGGCATTGATCTGCCCAAACGCCACGGGGAGGACGCGTTTTCCGTGGTCCATCCGGGACAGTCGTTCCTGCGGGTGGACGCGGGCCCCGTGCGCGCGGCGCTCTCCACCGAGAACCTGTGGCTGGGGCCGGCGCAGGTCTATCCGCTGCTGCTCAGCAACAGCGCGCCGGGCTTCCCCCACGTGCGCGTGGGCACGTCGGGGCCCATCGACGTGTGGTTCGCCGACCTGGAGCTGAACGTGTTCTGGGGCTCGGTGTCCGAGTCCGACCATTTCGACGGCCTGACCCGCAACGACCACCACCTGTTCACGGCCAGCTCCATCACGCTCGAGCCGCGCCTGCTGCCCGGCCTTCACCTGGGGATTGCGCGCGTCTACCACGACACCCTGAAGGCCACCGGGCAGAAGCTGGACTTCTACGTGGACCGCATCGCCGAGTCACCCTTCTGGGCGGGCGGCGGGAACCGACCCGGCAACGCCATCGGCGCGCTACATCTGCGCTGGGTGCTGCCGGAAAGCGGCTTCGAGGTCTACGGCGAGTGGGCGCGGGAGGACACCCCCTACGACGCCGAGGAGGTGCTGCGCGAGCCGGACTGGACGCGCACCTTCGCGGGGGGTGTGCAGAAAGTGTTCGTGGGTCCTGAGCGGCTGACCCGGGTTTACGGCGAGCTGATCAACCTCGGCGCCTCACCGGCCACGGTGTTCCGCGGCTTCTTCACCACCTACACGCACTCGCAGGCCGTTCACGGCCACACCCACCGTGGGCAGATGCTGGGCGCCGGCGTGGGGCCGGGGTCCGACGCGCAACGCGTGGGCGCGGACGTCTTCAGCGCCGCGGCCATGACGGGCGGCTTCATCGAGCGGGTGCGCTACGACGACGACACCTACTACCGGCGCTTCTACCGCCGTTTCGGGGAGTCCCGCCACGACGTGGAACTCTCCGCGGGAATGCGGCGCCTGCAGCGGGTAGGCCAGCTGGAGGTGAACGCGGAACTCGTCGTGAGCCGCCGCTGGGACCGGGACTTCCTCTCCCTGCGCACGGAATCGGAGGAGACGGTGGAGGACAACGTGCACGCCACCCTGGGCGTGCGCTGGATGCCGCGCTTCTGAGGGTGGGGCCGGTCAGTGCAGGCGGCCCCTCAGGCGCAGCGCCAGGGCGTGTTCGCGCCAGCCGTCCGCGCCTTCCTCGAGCCAGGCGCTGCCCGTGATGGACCAGCGGGCCGCTAGGCGGATGGCGGCGCGCACCTCCCCGCCGGTGGCGCGCCCGGACCGCTCGGGAGCGAAGAGGTTGTGGGGCCCCCGCTCGCGCGTCCAGCCGGCGGCGGAGAGTGTGGCGCGGCCCGCGTCCAGGCGCGCGTCCCCGCGCCACTCGGTGCCGTCACCGCCCAGCATGTGACCCAGCGGCCGGCGTTCGTCGGTCCACCCCCCCGTGAGCGCCCAGTTGCGATACCAGACCGTATTGCCGCACCGGCAGTCCGGATGGAACCAGGTGCGCTCGATCCCGAGCGCCAGTTGGGGCAGTCCCGGAACCGCGCCGAGTTCGGCGCCCACCACGTTGGCGGGGGAGTTGCTGATGGCGCCGGCGCTGTCATCCAGTCCCCACTCCAGCCAGAGCCGCAGCGGCAGCGCTCCCAGCGGCGGACGCCATCGTGCATCCAGCGCCAGCACCAGGTTGTTGAACTCACCCACCTCGCCGGAGTGCTTGCCCACCAGCAGCTTGAGCATGTGCTCGAGGGTGATCGGTGCGTTGCCACGACCGCCGAAGATATCCCCGCGCGTGAGGCCGAAGCCGAAGCGCGGGTGCGGGGAGATCGCCAGGCGCGTGGCCGCGAACCACGGCTCGGTGATGCTGTCCCCGTTTTCGAGGCGGGAGAGGACGAACTCCGCGGACAACGGTCCGAACACGTCCAGGAAGCCGGAGGGCTCGAGGGGCGCGGCGGTGGCCAGGCCCACGCCGTCCAGGGAGGTGCCGCTCAGCACGATCGAACCACCACGCCCGGGACCCATCCCCACCACCCGGCGGCCGCCCCACAGATGGAAGCCGCCCAGGCGCACCACCGCCTCCGCCGCGGGCAGACGCATGTTGCCGTGCCGTGCCTCGACGGAGGCGCCGAGCCAGGCGCGCTCACGCACCCGCGTGCCGATGGCCACGGCGAGGAGCGCGGTGGCGGTGTCCGGGGCCGGCGGCGCGCCCGTCCAGTTGTCCACGTTCTCATACCCCATGCCCGTGAGCACCACCCCGGTGCGGTAGCGGTAGCCGCCCTCGGCGGTGATGCGCACCACCCGGGCGGGGGCCAGCACCGGCAGGGCCACGGTGCCCGTCTCCGCCACGAAGCGGACGCTCCAGTCGGCGATCAGCGGCAGCAGGGGATGGTCCTGGACGCCCGCCACCACGGCCGCATGGGCCAGCGCCCGGCCCACGTCACCCTCGCGTGGCGCGCGTCGGCCCCAGTCGCTTCCCGGCGGCAGCAACCCCGCCGCGTCCAGGCGGCGCAGCGCGCCCACGCTCCAGTGGTCGGGGGCCAGCGTGGGGGTGGGTGCCTGCGCCGCGGCCGGACCAGTGGTGGCGAGTACGGCCGTGCCCACCAGCAACGCCCTAGCGAGCAGCGCCGCACGCGCCCTGAGGGTGCCAGCGAGCATGCGCCGCAGCACGGTCTTCACGTCAGTAGCGCTCGGTGGTATAGCGGTAGGCGGCGTTGGCGTAGCTGCCATAAAGGCGACCTTCGCGCGTGCCCACCCCGTTGAGTACCGCGCCCAGCACGGGTGCCCGCACGGCCGCGAGCTGCTCCATGGTGAAGCGCATGGCGTCCAGGTCGGTCACGCCCGCCCGGGCCACCACCACTACCCCGTCGGCGCGCGTGCCCAGAATGGCGGCGTCCGTCACCACGTTCATGGGCGGGGCGTCCAGGAACACCGCCTCGTAGCGCTCGATGAGGCGCGCCAGCAGGCGCTCCATCCGCTCGGAGCCGAGCAGTTCGGCCGGATTGGGCGGCAGCGTACCCGTGGGGATGAAGTCCAGGGCGCGCCCGTCGTCGAGCGGCACCCGCCGGATGGTCTCCTCCAGCGCGCCGTCCTCCAGGAGCAGCTGGGAGAGCCCGGGCTCCCGCGCCTGGCCGAACACCTCATGCAGTACGCCGCGGCGCAGGTCGGCGTCCACCAGCACGCAGCTGACGCCCTGCTGCGCCAGGGTGATGGCCAGGTTGGCCGAGGTAGTGGACTTCCCCTCCCCGGGGGCGGGGCTGGTAAAGACCACCGTGCGCGGCGCATGATCGGGCCGCACGAAGGTGAGATTCGTCCGCAGGCTACGATACGCCTCACTCACCGGATTGCGTGGATCCCGATGCGTCACGAGCCTGCGCTCCAAATCGGCCGGCGCGGCGCGGCCGCCCCGTACCCGGCGGCGTCCCGCGCCGTTCGTGGCCGCCTCCGGGATGGTGGGGATGAGGCCGAGCACCGGCAGCCCGCCCGTGGCGTGGTGCAGCTCCTCGCGCGTATGCACGCTGTTGTCCATGTGCTCCCGAACCGCAGCGCCGCCCACGCCGAGCACCACGCCCAGGATGACCGCCAGCACGAGAGTCAGCGGCGCGTCCGGCCGCACGGGATCGATCGGCAGAATGGCGTCATCCACCATGCGGACGGTGGGATCGTCGATGGCCGCCAGGATCTCCGCCTCCTTGAGGCGCAGCTGCAACTGGTCGTAGAGGTCCCCGGCCGCCTGCGCCTGGCGCAGCAGGCGAGCCAGGCGGATCTCCTTGGCCGGGATGGCCCCGAGCTCCGCCTCGAAGCCCCTCAGCTGCCGATCCAGGCCGGCCACCTGCTGATCCAGGCCGGCCACGTACGTCTGTACCATGCCTTCGAGCTGCGCCTCCCCGGCCTCGATACGCTGGGTCAGCAGGCGCACGTCCTCGTCCGTCAGGCTGCGGCGCCGCAGCAGCTCGGCGCGCTCGTTCTCCAGCTCGTTCAGTGACGTAAGGAGCTGGCCCACCGCGGGATACTGCAGCAGCGTGGGGAAGCCGAAGACGTCCCGGGCGGACTCCGGACGAGCACTGCGCGGGGCATCGAGCAGCGAGCGGAGGGCGTCCCGCTCGGCGGCCAGGAGCTCCCGCTGTGCCTGGAAATCGGCCAGCTGCTCCACCTGCGCCTGCCCCGCCGCCTGCAGGTTCACCACCCCCTGCTCCTCCTTGAACGTCTGCAGATCCTCCTCCGCATTCACCAGCTGCGTGTCCAGGGTATCGATCTGCCGGCGCAGGAACGCCACGGTGGAGCGCGCCTGGCCACTCCGCTCGGCGTTGCGCCGTTCGATGAAGCGCCCCGCGGCCACGTTCGGCACGGCCGTCACCAGGCTGCGATCTGTGCCCGCGTAGGTGAGCTCGACCAGGCTGGCTTCCCGCTCGGGCCGCTTCACGTCCAGTTGCTTGCGGAACTCTTCCACCCGCTCCTGAAACGGGATGACGACCACCTCGAACGATTCGTGCTCGCCAGCCGCCGCCGCCAGGGTGAGGCGGAGGCCTGGGAGCACCAGCGGGGTCCCCACCACCGCCTCGCCGCGACGGGCGGGGGGCGGCCCTCCGGAAAACTCGAATCGGTCGGGCGCGATGCGCTCGAAGGTGTAACGCGCGGCCGGCGCCGCCCGGGACGCCCCCAGCCGCTCCAGCAGGTGGCTGCGAACCACGCCCCGGCCGGCGTCCAGATCCACGTGCAGGTCGAGCGAATCCACCACGTCCTCGGCCAGCGTGCGGCTGCGCAGTACCAGCATCTCCGTATTGATCTCGCTGCCGGACGAGAGCGTCTGCAGGACGTCCAGCACCGGAACGTTGGAACGCTGTTCGTCGATGCGCAGCGTGGCGGTGGCCTCGTAGACGGGCGTGGCCAGCGTAAGGAACAGGACGGCCGCGGCCAGCACCAGCACGGGCAGGCCTATGACGATCCACAGGTTCCGCACCAGGAACTGCCAGACATCCCGGAGGCGCGGTTCGCGCGGTGCTCGCCCGTTGGTGGCGGGGCTCGGTGGCGCGATCATCATCGCACCAGGATGAGGACCACGCTGAGCAGGCCTGAGGCAATGGCCGCTACGGTGCCCGGATTCCTGGACAGCCAGCTGCGCTCCGGCACGAAGAGCTGGTCACCGGAACGAATCGGCGAGGCGGAAATGACCGTCCGCTCGCTGATGGACACAGGCATCACCTGGCCGGCGCGTAGCAGCTGGATCCGCTCCGCATCCCCCTCCGGCGTGGTACCGCCCGCCAGCGCCAGCGCGTCGGCCACCGTGAGGGTCGGGTCCACGTCGTACATGGCGGGTTCGCGTACCGCTCCCTGCACGGCGATGCGGCGCAGGAAGACCACCTCGATGGAGGTGTGAGTGAGGCTCTTCGTGAGTTCGTCCAGGATGTGCTTCTCGATCTCCAGGGGGGTGCGGCCGGTGACGTCCATGCGGCCGATGCGCGGCAGCACCACGATGCCCCGCGTGTCCACGCGGAACGTGCCCTCCCAGTCGGGTTCACGCCAGACACTGAGCACGATGGCGTCCCCCGGCCGGAGCGGTTCCAGCAGGGGGGACCAGCCCTCCCCCGGGGGCTCCTGCGCAGCGGCGGGCGCCGCCCACCATGCCAGCGCCATCAGGGTGGCGCACCAGCCTGCCTTCATATGCCTCCTCGTGGGTCCGGCCCTGTCCCTCGGCGGTCGTGGCCGGGCTCGTCCCGCGCACCCGCTCACCGGAACAGCTCGCGCAGCCGGTCCAGGAGCGTCCTGCTGACGGTGTACGGGGGGACGGGGATGGGCGCGCGACCCTCGAGCAGTCGTGCCGGGTTGCTACGCATCAGCAGGTGGACCTGCTCCTCCGCGCCCGCCTCCAGCAGGACATCCTCGTACGCGCGCACCTGCGGGTCACCCCGCGCATGGTAATCCGACGAAAGGTAGTCCGCCCAACCGCGCTCGAGCAACACACCGGCTCGCTGACGCGCCTCTTTGCCGTAGCGTCCCAGCAGCGAGCCGCCGTTCACCTGGAGGTAGGCACCGGCGTCGCGCCACTCCCCGGCCAGGCGCAGCTCGGTGTCCAGATTGTGGTAGCGCTCGGGGTGCGCCACGATGGGTATGACACCGCGCTCCCGCAGCTGGCGCACCGCGCGCGCCGCATGCGGCGGAACGGTCATGAAGGGAAACTCCATGAGCACGAAGGCGCCCCCCGCCAGGCGCAGGCGGGGATCGTCCAGCACGGGATTGGGCGTGTCCAGATTCAGCTCCACGCCGCGGTAAAGCCGAACGTTCACGGCCGCGTCCGCGGCGGCCGCGCAGAGGATCTGCCAGCCCCGGTCCAGTTGCTCCAGGCGCGCCGCCAGGGCGTCCGGATCCGTTGTGATGGCGGCATCCACGTGGGGCGTGGCGACTGCCGCGGTGACGCCTTGCTCCGCCAGGGCACAGAGGGCGGCCAGGCTCTCCGCCCGATCCACGGCGCCATCATCCACCCCGGGAATGAGGTGGCTGTGAAAGTCCACGATGCTCACGCTAGCCGACTCCATTCTGGCAGATCGACCTCGAGCTTCTCCGGCGCCGCGCGGGCCGCCTCCGGATCCTCCGCGGCCAGGCGGGCCGCCACCAGCGCACCGCCGCAGAGCAGCGCCACGTACTGCGTGAATGCCGCGTAGTAGTCGAAGGCGTTGTCCGTGATGCTCACCACGGCCCAGGCCAGCAGGAGTCCCACCGCAGGGAAGGCGTACTCACGGGTCAGGCGATCGGGCAGCAGTGCCGCCCGCGCCGCCCCGAACAGCCAGATCAGCAGCGCCGCCGCGAAGAGGGCCACGCCGAGTACACCGGTGTCCGTGAGCAGGCGGATGTACTCGTTGTGTACCACCTGCCCCGCCTCCGCCGGGAAATTGGCCCGCACGATGGCGGTGGAGGAGCCCAGCCCCAGGCCGAACCACGGCTGCGCCAGGTAGGCCGCCAGCACGATGGGCCAGACGATCTCCCTGCCCTGCCAGTTGATGGACTCGTAGAGCGCGAGCGGGCTGCCGAGCAGCGCCGTGAGCTCGCCCACGCGCGGCACGAAGCCGAGCGAACGCTCCAGCACGGCGGGCACGAGCGGTATGGCCACGGCGGCGCCGACCAGGGCCGCCGCCCCCAGGGCGCGCCAGTTGCGCCCGGCCACGGCCGCGGTCACCGCCACCGCGGCCAGCGCCACGAGCGTGGCCAGCAGGGTGATCCGTGTGTTGGCCATGACGATCCACAGGCCGGCGCCCGCGCAGAGCGCCAGATAACGCAGCTGCCCGCGTGACACGAAGCGGGTGAACGCCACGACGAGGATGACCAGCATGTAGAAGGAGAGCGGATTCTCGTGCCCCGCCACGCCGCGTATGCGCATGCCGCCCTGGAGGGTCACGTCGTAGGCGCCGCCCAGGAAATACAGGGGATTCAGCACGAACGCGATGACCGCCCCGCCGGCCAGCGCCCAATCGGCCAACCCCTCCAGCTCCCGCCGGGTACGGACCGCACCGAGCACGGTGAGGAAGATGAGCAGCGGATAGGTGATCTTGAGCCAGAGCCGAAGTCCGTCCACGAGCGCCAGAGAGCGCGGCAGGGTGGCGGCCGCGAAGAGCAGGAAGAGGACATAGACCGCCCCCCATCGCCCGAGCAACTGGCGCAGCACCGCGCCATCCACGAGCGCCAGGATACCGAGCCCCGCGGACACCGCGATCAGGCGGATGCCGTTCATGTCCAGCCCGCCGATGGCGGGCAGGAGGTCCTTGAAGCCGCCGGTGATGAAGGACAGGTCAATCGGCCCGATGGCCAGCATAACGGCCACAACCACGAGCGGGCGGGCCAGCACGGCGGCCAGCAACAGCCCGCCGAAGAGGATACCGGTGACCAGGAACGGCACGTGCACAAGCAGATAACCCGAAACGAGCGCCACCACGACGGCCACGACCACCTCGGGGAGGTGGTCCCCCACGGCCGGCACGCCGCTCCGGTAGCGCCATGCCGCCGAGCCGGAGGTGCCCCTCACGCATCCTCCAGTACGCGGCGGTAGAAGGCTTCCACCCCGCCGGCGATATGGGTCCAGGCGAGCGGACCCTCGGCCAGCTCCCGGGCGGCGCGACCGGCCACCGCCAGGGCGCCGGGATCGTCGAGCACCTCGGCCATCCGCTGGCCCAGCGCGTCGGCCTCGGGCGGCGTGCTCCAGCCCGCGCCCGCCGCGCTGATGGCGTCGGCAGCGTCCCCCACGGCGGGCAGCAGCGTGGCGCGGCCGGCCGCCAGATAGTCGTTCACCTTACTCGGCCAGCGGCCCCGGTTGGCCACGGTGTCGCGGAGCGGCACCACGCACACGTCCGCGGCGCCGAGCCAGAGGGAGAGCTCCGCGTCATCCACGCGCCCCGTGCGCAGCAGCGCGTCCGGCGGCAGCGTCAGGCGGGTACGGACCGAGCCCACCAGCACCAGACGCAGGCGCGGGTGGCGCCGCCTGGCGGTCGTCACCGCGTCACTCAGCAGGCGGGCGTCGCCGGGCACCAGCGCGCCCAGGTGGAGCACCAGCGGCGCCGTGGCGTCCACGCCCAGCGCGCGCCGCGCCACGGCCCGCTCCATGGGCGCCACGCGTTCCCTGCTGCAGCCGTGGGGGAAGCGGTGGATGCGGCCCGCCGGCACGCCCAGGCCCGCGGCGCGCTCGCCCAGGGCGCGGCTGATCACCGTGGTGCCGTGGGCCTCCCGCCGGTAGGCCTCCTCGAACCACTGCTCCACGGGCTCGATGAGCGCCCCCAGGAGCGGTCCCGAGCGCTCTCGCGTGGTGCCGCCCCGGCCCCACCAGTCGGCCCAGTCCAGCACCAGCCGGGCGCCGCCGTCGCGCAGGCGCAGGGCAGGGTAGATGACGGCCGGCCGGGAGTCGAAGGCGTGCACCAGGTCGCAGCGCCTGCCCTGCACCAGGCGCAGCCGGTGGAAGAGGTTCCACAGGTCCCAACCCGTGCGCCCGCGGCCGCTCAGGAGGTCGGGCATGTGGGCCACCACCACGCCACCGTGGCGCTCCACCCCGCCCCGCCAGCGGCCGGTGGCGTGCGTGGTCACCACCAGCACCTCGTGGCCGCGTGCGCGCAGCGCACGCCCCAGGTGATAGGCCCGGAAGAAGGTGCCGGCCCAGGCGGGATTGTGGTTCAGGAAGACCAGGCGCATCAGCCCTCCTCCCGGCGCGCGAGCGCGGCGCCGTAGATGCGCGCCAGGGCGGCGTAGCTCGCGGGTGCGGCGTAGCGGTCCAGATAGCTGCGGCGCGCGGCCTCGCCAAGGCGGCGGCGGAGCTCCGGCCGGCCGGCGAGCTGGCGCACCGCGGCCGCGAGCGCGCCCGCGTCCCCGGGGCGCACGCGCACGCCGTTCACCCCGTCCTCCACGATGGTGGCGAGCGCGCCGTGATCGGAGGCGATCACGGGGAGCGCGCAGGCGAACGCCTCCGCCATCACCATGGGAAAGCCCTCGTAGGAGATGGACGGTACCACAAGCGCGGCCGCGTGGCGCATGTGTTCGAGGACCTCGGGGCCCGGGAGCCGGCCGAGCGGGCGGATGGATGGATGCCGGATGCTGGCGGCCCGGACGTCGCTTTCAAGGGGGCCCTCTCCCACGATCTGCAGCTCCGGGGGCGCCTCCAGCTCCGCCCAGGCCCGCAGCAGCACGTCCACGCCCTTCTGCCGGTCCAACCGGCCCACGAAGAGGAAGGCCTCACCGCCCAGTCCGGCACCGGGATCGGCCGCCAGGAAGTTGGGCTTCACGTGCATGCGCTCCACCGGCAGCCCGCCCCGTCCGAAGAGGTCACGGGCGAAGGGCGTGAGGGCAATAAAGGCGTCCACCTGGCGCCAGGTACCCGCCGCGCGGTGGGTCTGCAGCGTGAGGGCGCTCACGGCGCTGGCCACCCGCGAGCCACCGTAGCAGCCGTGCACCACCGCCCGCCACGGCACGTGCCCCACACAGTCCTCGCAGGGGGCGCCGGCGCGCAGGAGATCGGCGCCCGGGCAGAGCAGCCGGTAATTGTGCAGCGTGGCCACCACGGCGGCCCCGCCCGCCCGCGCCCCGCGCACGACCGCCGGGGAGAGGGCCGGGAAGGTGTTGTGCAGGTGTACCACGGAGGCGCGCTCGGCCCGCACGAGGGCCTCCAGTTCGGCCGCCGCGCCGCGGTTCCACACGGCCAGGCGCGCGGTGGTAGCGGCCGAGCGCTCGGCGAAGTCGGCGTTGTTCACATGGAAGCGGACCACGCGATGGTCGTGCGCGCTCAGGAGGTCCGCCTCGGCGTCGGCCACGGCCTCCTCGCCCCCCGACCGGCGGTAGCGGGCGTGCACCTGCACCACGGTGTGCGGCCGCGCGGCCATGACCATGGCCAGCGCCCCTCAGTACGCCCCGCGCGCGCTCACCACCGCCGGCAGCGTGGCGGCGAGGAGCCGCAGATCGAGAGCCAGACTCCAGTTCTGGATGTAGTCCATGTCCAGCCGGGCCCAGTGGTCGAAGTCGGAGATCTCGGAGCGTCCGCTCACCTGCCAGATGCAGGTGATCCCCGGGACCACGGCCAGCTTGCCCCACTGCCACGGCGCGAAGGCGGCGAACTCCTCGGCCGAGGGCGGCCGGGGACCGACCAGACTCATGTCCCCCACCAGCACGCTCCAGAGCTGGGGCAGCTCGTCCAGGGAGTAGCGGCGCAGGAAGCGGCCGAGCGGGGTGATGCGCGGGTCATCCCGAAGCTTGAAGACCGGCCCCGACATCTCGTTGCGGTGCAGCATGCGCGCCTTCTGCTGGTCCGCGTCCGCCACCATCGTGCGGAACTTGTAGCCCACGAAGGGGCGGGCCCGGTGCCCCAGAACGCGCCACGGGTAGAGCACGGGTCCCGGCGAGGTGGCCTTGACGAGGACGGCAATGACGGCCAGCGCCGGACTCAGGACCACCAGCCCCGTGCCCGCCAGCAGGATGTCCAGGACGCGCTTCACCACCTGGCCGGCGCGCCAGCGCCACCCCGCCGCGCGCGGGGGCAGGTAGGAAGCCCAGTCGACCTCCTCGCGCAGCTGCCGCACGCGCTCGTCCACGGGCACGGCTGCCGGCGGAGGGGCCTTTGCCGTGAGCTCGCGGGCCGGGGTGCTCACGGGGACGCCACCTCCGCCACGGACTCCCAGGTCATGGCGCCGGTGCGGAGGGCGGGGTGCGTCACCAGGAGGTGCCAGAGCACGCCCTGGAAGGCCTCCGTGTGCGGCGTGACGGCCGCGCCGTTGACCACGGGTACCACCAGGGCCACATCGGCATGCGCCGCAGTGTAGCCGCCGTCCCGTCCCACGATGCCGAACACGGCCGCGCCCACCCGGCGGGCGTGGTCCACGGCGCGCACCAGGCCGGCGCTCACGGCCGGCGTGCGGCTGCCGCCGCCTACGGAGAGGACGAAGATGGCGTCGGCCGGCCCCAGGCGGCTGCCGCGCAGCCACGCCTCGTGGACGGTTTCCCAGCCATCGTCGTTCGTGCGGGCCGTGAGCTCGGCCACGTTCTCTGTGGCGGCGTACGCCTCGAAGCCCGCCAGCTTGCGGAAATCCGCCGCGGCGTGGGATGCATTGGCCGCGCTACCGCCCGCGCCCAGGAAGAAGAGGCGACCGCCCCGCCCGCGCACCTTCACCAGCTGCGCCACGAGGCTCTCGACCATCCGCGGGTCGATCCGCCGGGCGATGTCCGCCGTTTCCGCCAGGTAGCGGGCGGCATGACTGCCGGCCCCGTCTGCCAGGTTCTGATCTGCGCTCAAACCGTGCCCTCCGCTGCTTCCAGGATGGCGCTCACCGCGCCGTCGAGATCGGCGCTGGCCAGGGTGCTCCGGGTGCCGGCGTTGTAGGGGCGGCTGAGCAGCACCGTGGTGCAACCGGCCGCCCGTCCCGCCGCCATGTCCTTCCAGCCGTCTCCCACCAGGAACGAACGACGCGGATCCACCCGCCAGCGCTCCGCCAGCGTGTGGATCATGCCCGGCAGCGGCTTGCGGCATCCACAGCCGTCCCGGTCGTCGTGCGGGCACCAGGCCACGTCGTCCACACCGGTTGCCCGGCCCACGCGCTCCATCATCTCCGCCAGTACCGCGGGGGGGAGCAATCCCCGCGCCACATCAGGCTGATTCGTCACCACCAGGGTACGGAAGCCGGCCTCCCGCAGGCGTGCGACGGCCGCAGCGGCGCCCGGGACGAGTTGCAGCTCCTCCACGGACCGCGGCGAGGCCGGCCGGCCGGCGCGCATGACCACATGGTTCAGCACGCCATCGCGATCCAGAAAGACGGCGCGCGCGCTCATGCGGGGATCGGCACGGCGGCGCCCTCACGCGCGGCCCGATACACGGCGTCGATCATACGCATGGCCGCCACGCCCTCGGCGGCACCGCTGCCGTCGCCGGCACGCACGCGGCCCACGTAGGCGGCCCATTCGCGGCACCACGAGCCGTCGGGTCCCTCAAAGACGCGCTCCTCCATGCGGGGCACGCCGCCGGCTTGGTTGCGCTCCACTACGATGAGGCGCTCCACCCCGTAGCTGCCGCCCAACCCCTCCACGACCACGGCGCCCCGCTCGCCGTGCACCTCGAAGGAAAAGAGGTTCTTCCACTGCGTCATACTGACGTGGAACTGCCCCACCGCGCCACCCTGGAAGGTGAAAAGGGCAAAGGCATTGTCCTCGAGCGGCTCCAGAGGCCACACGGCCGTCTGCACGATTCCCTGCGCGGCGGTGGCGGGGCCGGCGAACCAGCGGAACAGGTCGGCCAGGTGCACCCCCTGGTCGAGCAGCTCGCCGCCGCCGGCCAGTTCGGGGTCCGCCCGCCATTCCCGCTCGCAGCCCGGGCGGGCACCGTGACCGTAGCGCGCGCGGAGCTGGATTACGCGCCCGATGCGCCCCTCCCGCACCAGCCGGTGCGCCTCCTCCAGCCCCGGGTGGTGCCGGTGGTTGAACCCCACCGCCAGGACGCGCCCCGCCGCCTGTGCCGCGGCCGCCATGCGCTCCGCCTCGGCGGCCGAGCGGCCCATGGGCTTCTCCACCAGCACGTGGCGGCCGGCGGAGAGCGCCCGGCAGGCCACATCGGCCAGGTGCCCGTTGGGGGTGGCCGCCACCACCGCGCCCACGCTCGGATCGTCCAGCGCCTCGTCCAGGGAGGAGGCCACCCGGGCGCCGTGCTCCCCTGCGAGCGCGGCCGCGCGCGCACCGTCCGGGTCCACCACGCTCACCAGGCGCGTGTCCACGTGGGCCGCCACGCAGCCGGCGCGGCGCCCGCCGATGAGGCCGCAGCCCACCACGACAACGCCCAGGGGAGCGCCGCTCACTGCCAGTCCTGGCCGCGGTCCCGCGGCACGATGCGGCGCAAGGTGAAGAGATCCGATCCCGCGATCCGGTCGGCGTGGGAGGGCCAGTCGGCCCAGGCGTCCCAGGGCGCGGCCAGCAACCGTCCCGTGATGCCCGCGGCCTCGTCCGAGAGCAGGAAGGCGGCGGCCTGCGCGGCCAGCACGGGGGGCACGCCGCCGGCGGCAAGCTCCGCCCGGGTCCGCTCCAGGTACGCGGCGCCCGCCCGCTCGCCGGCTTGCAGCGTGGCCTGGTGCATGGCGGTGGCCACGAAGCCGGGGGCCAGGCTGTTCACCCGGATGCCGCGCGGCGCCCACTCCATGGCAAGCGTTTCGGCCAGGCGCACCACGCCGGCCTTGGCGGCGGCATACGCTGTATAGTTGGGAAAAGGTGAGGTGCCGCCCCCGCCCGAGAAGAGCACGATGCTGCCCCCTGCGGCATCCATGCCTGCGGCCGCGGCCCGTGCCGCCAGGAAGGTGCCGTGCAGGTCCACACGCACGGCCTCGAGCCACGCGGCCGGATCCACCTCGAGCGCGGGGCCGATCGGCCCGATGATGGCGGCGGCGTGTACCAGACCGTCCAGGCGGCCGAAGCGGGCGCGGGTGGCCGCCACGGCGGCGTCCATGGCGCCCGGCGCCGCCACGTCCGCCGCATGCACCAGCACGCGCTCAGCGGCGGGCGGGACGTCCGCCGCCCGTTCTCTGGAGTCCGCCGCCCGTTCTCTGGAGTCCGCCGCGCGTTCGCCCGGTTCCGCCGCGCTTTGTCCAGGGTCCGCCGCAGGTGCTCCGGGGTCCATCGCGAGCTCTGCCGCGAGCGCCTCCAGCGCCGGTGCACCGCGTGCCACCAGGGTCACCACCGCGCCGCGGGCCACGAGTTCCGCGGCACACGCCCGACCGATGCCGCCGCTGGCCCCCGTCACCACCACGGCGCGTCCGGCCAGGCTGGCGCCGGACACGCCGTCCTCTTCCCGCTCGGGCCGGGGGGCCCGCATCAGGAGGGCGCCGGCGGACCGTGCGTGCGTACCGCGGGCGCCGCGGCCAGGTTGGCAATGACCTTGGTCCCCTCGTGCTCCACCGTGTAGTGCAGGCGCGGCATGCCGCGCTCGAGCATGAAGCGCTCCAGACGCCGGTGATCGGCGGGGCAGTACAGCATGAGGAAGCCGCCGCCGCCGGCCCCGGCCACCTTGCCGCCCAGCACGCCGAATTCCTGCCGCACGTGCTCGTAGAGCTCGTCCATGGCGCCCACCGAGACGCGGGGCGAGAGGCGCCGCTTGGCGCACCAGTGCTCGTGCAGCAGGTGCCCCCAGCGATCGTAATCCTCCTCCTCCACGGCGGCCAGCACGCGCTGCCCGATGTCCTTGATGCGCAGGAGGGCGTCCGCCACGGTATGCCCGGAATCCGGGCCGTTCCTCATGGCGTGGTCCTGGGCATGCAGCACGTCGGACGCCTGGCGCCGCACCCCCGTGTAGTAGATGTGCGTGTTGGCGGCGAAGGCCTCGGCCGCCCCGCTCGGCACCTCCACGGTACGCACCTGCACGGTGCCGTCGCGGGCAATGTCCAGGACGGTCATGCCGCCGAACGCCGCCATGTACTGGTCCTGCTTGCCCACGCGCTTGCCCAGCACATCCATCTCGATGCGGCAGGCCTCCTCCGCCAGCACCGCCAGCGGCACGTGATCCCGCCGGTGCTGATGGAGCGCCAGCAGCAGCCCCACCAGGTAGGCCCCCGAGGAACCCAGGCCCGTTCCATCCGGCACGTCGGCCATGGAGGAGATTTCCATGCGACGTTCGATGCCATTCATGCGCAACGCCTCGCGCGCCAGTTCATGGCTCAGCTCGTCCACGTGATCCACCGTCTCGCTCCGGCTGTAGTGCAGCCGGATGCGGGAGTCCACGAGGGGCGGGTTCACCATGATGTACATGTACTTGTCGATGGCCATGGCAAAGACGAATCCGCCATGCTTCTCGTAGAACGACGGCAGGTCCGTGCCCCCGCCTCCCAGCGTCAGCCGGAAGGGCGTGCGCGTCATGATCATGCGCCCACCCGGCCGCTCGCCACCAGCTGCTGCGCGGCCGCGAAGCGCTCGGGCGTATCGAGGCCGAGGCAGAACGCACCGTCTTCCAGAACGTGGGCCGTCAGCCGCCCCGCTGCCGCCAGCCCCGGCAGCACGTCGTGGCCGAAGTCGGCGAAGCCCGGTGGGACCTCGGTCGCCACCTCAGGCTCCAGCAGGTAGACGCCCGCGTTCACGTGCGCGCCGTGGCCATCATTACCGCCTTCATGGAATGCGCTCACGGCATCACCGGTGACGCGCACGCGGCCACCCGAGCCACCGGTACAGGTGTGCCGGTCCGGGTCGTAGAGCGCCACCGTGCCGGGTCTCGCCGCCGCCCGGTGAGCGGCCAGGAGCAACGTCAGGTCGAAGCGCATGAAGTTGTCACCGTACACCACCAGGCTGGTGCTGCGCCAATGCTCCGCCAGCCGGCGCCACCCCCCGGCGGTACCCAGGATCTCCTCCTCCTGACTGTAGCGGAGCCGGACGCCCTCCGTTTCTTCACCAAGGGCGGCGCGGATGGCGGCCGCGCCGTGGTGCAGATTGATCCACACGCTGCCCACACCCCACTCCGCCAGCCAGCGGAGATTCCACCCGAGCAGGCTCCGGCCTGCCACGTCCAGCAGCGGCTTCGGGGTGGCGCCGGCCACGCCGGCGATGCGACTGCCCCGCCCCGCCGCCAGCACCAGGACCCCCAGATCCGCCGGCGCGCCCGGCTTGGGCCGTGGCTCGTCGGCGGATAGCTCGATGCCGCTCACGCGGCGCCCGCGGCGCCGTCCAGGACATGGGCGCGGATGTAGTCGATCGAGCGACGGAGCCCCTCCTCCAGCGGCACCCTGGGTTCCCACCCCAGCGCGCGCGCGGCGCCGATGTCGGCGCACGTACGCTCCGCCTCGCCGGGCAGGTCGGGCGCTCGCAGCGGCTCCACGGGGCTGTCGAGGAGGCGGGCCACCAGCGCAAAGATCTCGGCTACCGAATGGTCCCGGCCGGCGCCGAGGTTGAACGTGCCCCCCACGGTACGCTCGTCCAGCAGACAGCGCACGTGAAAATCGTTCACGTCGTCCACGTACACGAAATCGCGGCGTTTCTGGCCGCTACCGAAGATGGTGGGCTGCTGCCCGCGCAGCAGATGGAGGATGAAGGCGGTCATCACCGGCGGCACCGTGCGGCGATAATCCTGGCGGGGCCCGTAGACGCAGAAGTAGCGCAGGGCGGTGAGCGCCAGGCCCCGTGCGCGACCGTGGCTCATGGCAAACGCCCGCGCAGCGGCCTTGCTGGTGGCGTAGACGCTGCGGGGCGCATGCACCTCCTCGGGCGTCGGGAACCGGTCCGTGCCCTCGTAGAGCGCCGAGGATTCGGCGTAGATCACGCGCCCCACGCCGGCCCGGACCGCGGCTTCCAGCACATTGACCGTGCCCACGACGTTCACGGACGCCGTCTCCACGGGCGCCAGCTCGCAGTCGGAGACGCAGTTCTTGGCCGCCAGGTGAAAGATGGCGGAGGCGCCGCGAAAGACGCGGTCCAGCTCCGCGTTGCGGATGTCGAGCTCGTGGAAATCCACGCCCGCGGGGACCTGTTCGATCACCCCCTGTGAGAGGTCATCCACACCCACGACGTGCCAGCCGTCCGCCAGGAGACGCTCCGCCAGATTGCTGCCGATGAAGCCCGCCACGCCCGTCACGACGATGGGCCCGTCCGCGGCGGTCACTACAGACTGTACCCCGCGCTGCGGCCATCCTCGTAGAACATGGCCACCGTCTCCCGGGAGAAGGCCTCCAGATCCTTGCCACGCAGCGTCAGCTTGGCCAGGAGGTCCGCCGTGAGGACGATGATGTCCACGCCGCACGCGTCCGCCTGATAGACGTTCAGAACCTCACGTGGGCTGGCCCACAGGAGACGCAGGCCCGGCACGGCATGGCAGATCTCCGCCGCTTCCCGCATCAGAGGGCACGGATCCACCCCGGTATCGGCGATGCGTCCAGCGAAGACCGAAACGATGGCCTGGGCACCCGGAGGCAGCGTATCGGCCACCTCCCCGACCTGGCGCAGCGTCATGGCCGCGGTGACGTTGACCCGTAGCCCCTCGCCAGCGAGCTCGGCGACCACGGGAGCCGTCGACACACCCGCCGTGGTGCAGACCGGAACCTTGACGAACACGTTAGGGCCCCAGCTGCCGATCTCGCGGGCCTCGCGCGCGACCCCCTCGAGGTCGTCGGCCAGCACCTCGAAGGAGATGGGCATGCCGCCGACCCGCGCCAGCGCCTGGCGGGCGAATTCGCGGTAGTTGCGGACGCCCGCCTTCGCGGCCAGCGTGGGATTCGTGGTGAAGCCCTCGGCCACGCCATCCTGGATGGCGGCCTCCATGTCCGACAGGGAAGCACCGTCGAAATATACCGCCACGCGCAGATCCCCGGAGGGTGCGGTCTGGACGCGGGGCAGGGTAAGGCTCTTCACACTCATGGACGCTCGCTGCTCTGTGGTCGGTGCGGTGAATGGATCCGTTCGCAGACTGTCATGTGCCCTTGAGGGGCTCCAGAAGCGCCACGTCGAAATCCACTTCCAGACCCTGGCCGATGGCCTTCAATCCGATCAGCACCCGCCGCCGGTTGCGTTGCTCCACCACCACCCCCTTCACGCCCTGGAACGGACCCTCCTTGACCCGCACCCACTGCCCCTCGGCCAGAAACGGACGCACAACCAGTTCCACCTTGGCATTCACGAGCGCGTTGGCAAAGCACCGCACGTTCTCGATCTCGTCCGGATGGATGGCCACGGGGCGCCCGTTGGAGCGCACCACGGTGGCCAGACCCGGGATGCCCAGCACGCGATGGATCTCCGTTTCCCGGAAGCGGCCGAAAACATAGCTGGGGAAGAGGGGCCACGCGACCACCTTCTTGCGGTCCTTCCACTGGGTCTCCCTGGGCACCAGTGGCAGAAAACTTTCGAATCCGCCCCGACACAGCATGGTCTCCACACGCTTCTCGTGACGGGAGCGGGTGTAACAGGCGTACCACGACGGCTCGGGCGCGGGTTCGCCGCTTCGTTCCAGTGCGTGTGCTAATGAAGAAGGGCTCATATCCTGATTCGCTGGTGGATGATCCGCCGCACGCCCCAGGCCGGTCCAACGCACGACCGGCGAGGTGGGGCTCGATGCGCATGCCACGGGAGCTGGGGAGGGGCACCCCGGCCGCGGGGGCGGCGCACGGAGCCTGCTTCCTCAGCCCAAAGTAAACCGCAGGGTGTACTGCTAGCAAAGGTCGCACCACTCCGGAGGGTTCCCGGCTCAGTGGGCCACGGCCTCCGCGGTCCGGTCTGCCTCGGCTGCAGGCATGTCGTGGGCGCGCTGGCCACGTCCGCTCAGCCCGATGATGTTGGCACCCTTCACGTCCCTGGTGGCATTGCGCGTGTCCACCACCGGGCAGGACAACTCGGCGAGCAGCGCGTAGTCCACGCCGGCGTGATCGGTGGTGATGAGCACGCAGTCCGCCGCTTCCAGTTCAGCGGCCGAGTACGGAACGCTCCGCCGCACCAGGCCGTCCTCCCGCACCTCAGGCACGTGCGGATCATGGTAGCGGACGTCCGCGCCCTTTTCCTCCAGTAGCCGGATGATGTCCAGCGCCGGGCTCTCGCGCACGTCATCGATGTTGGGCTTGTAAGCCACGCCGAGGACCAGGACACGGCTCCCCTTGAGCGCCCGGGAGCGCTCGTTCAGTGCGTCCCGGACCTTTTCGAGGACGAACCTGGGCATCTCACTGTTGATCTCGCCCGCCAGCTCCACCATCCGTGTCCGGTAGTTGAGCGTCTTCATCTTCCAGGCCAGGTAGTGCGGATCCAGGGGAATGCAGTGGCCGCCGATGCCCGGCCCGGGCACGAACTTCATGAAGCCGAACGGCTTGCTGGCCGCGGCGTCGATGACCTCGAAGATGTCCACGCCCAGGCGATCCGCCACCTGCGCCATCTCGTTGACCAGGGCAATGTTGATGGAGCGGAAGGTGTTCTCGAGCAGCTTGGCCAGCTCGGCCGCCTCGGTGGAACTTACGGGCACCACGGTTTCCATGACCCTCCCGTAGAGCGCCATGCCCATGTCCAGGCACGTGGGCGTGATTCCCCCTAGCACCTTCGGCGTGTTCTGGATGCCCCACCGTTCGTTACCTGGATCCACGCGCTCGGGACTGAAGCAGAGGAAGAAATCCCGCCCCACACGCAGCTCCCCGCTCTCCAGCACCGGCAGCATGAGTTCCCGCGTGGTGCCCGGATACGTGGTGGACTCCAGGATCACGAGCTGGCCCGCCCTCAGGGTGGCACCGACGGCCTCCGTGGCCGCCACCACATAGCTGACGTCCGGATCACGGGTCTTCGAGAGGGGCGTCGGGACGCAGATGATGATGGCGTCACAGTCCACCAGCTCACCGGCATCCGTGGTAGCCCTGAGCGAGCCCGCCGACACCAGCGCGGCCACCTCGGCCGAGGTCACGTCCTTTACATGGGACCGCCCGTTGTTCACGCCGTCCGCCACCGCCTGGGTCACGTCCAGCCCCACCACCTCGAAACCGGCACGCGCCATGGCCACGGCCAGCGGAAGGCCCACGTAGCCCAACCCCACCACGGCACAGCGCGCCGTCCCCTCCACGAAGCGGGCTCGCAACGCATCGGCGGACGTAGCATCGGTGGCGGTCATATCATTCGTCCCGGGAGTGATCATGCTCTTCCATTCATTGTCAAAGGCCTGCCGCCGCGGCGCGAACCACGGCGCCCACCAGTCCGGCCGCGGTATAGTCTTCGGGCATCGCGTGCACCGGGAAATCCACGTCCCGGGCGGCGGCGGCCGTGGCGGGACCGATCACGGCAACCCGCACGCGGCTCGGCCATACGGGGCACACCTCGGCCAGGCATCGTACGGTCGACGGTGACGTGAACGTCACCACGTCCAGCGCGCCGTCCCGCAGCGCGCGCGTCAGCGCGGCGGCCCCATCCCGGTCTCCCAGCGTCCGGTAGACCGCAACGTCCTCCACATTCGCGCCCGCTTCCCGCAACAGCGCGGGCAGCTCCTCACGTCCGATGGCCGAGCGGGGCAGAAGCACGCGAGCGCCGGCCAGTGGCAGCGATTCAGCCATCGCCTCCGGCAGCGTCCGGCCCGCATATTCGCCGGGAACGGTATCCACCGCAATGCCCGCTGTGCGCAGCGCGTCGGCCGTCGTGGGTCCGACGGCTGCCACGCGGGGCATCCCGGGGTGAAAAACGCTCCCCACAGCCGCCGCTGCCGCGGCGAATGCGGTGACGGCGTTGACGGAGGTGAACACCACCCAGTCGAAGGTTGCGAGCCCCCGCGCGGCCTGCCGTACCGCCTCCTCGTCCGCCGGCGGGGCCACACGAATCAGCGGGTGTACGGCAACCTCTGCACCGAGTGCACGCAGGCCGTCCACGAGTTCCGCCGCGGAGTCCTCCGGACGCGTGACGGCCACCCGGACGCCGTGCAGCGGAAGCGCCATTGGCGAGCCATCCGGAGTTCCGGTCGTGTGCGTACCTCCCCCGCGGCTCAGGCTTCGGTCGTGATCTCCGCCACGCCACCCGGTGGCACCCGCGGGGCGTCCGGCAGCGGCGGGAAGAGCGTCTTGAGGAGTGGCGGCGCCAGGAACGTGGTCACCATCACCATGAGGGTCAGGGCGCTGAACATGCCCGCATCCAGGACGCCCGTGGTGAGGCCCATCTGGGCAAAGATCAGCCCCACTTCGCCGCGCGGCATCATGCCGACGCCGATGACCAGCTTCTTGCCCTCGAACCACCAGGGAGCGTAGCCCGCGGCCACCTTGCCCAGGATGGCTACGGCGATGAGCGCGCCACCGACGGTGAGCACCATGGGATCCGCGAAGGTGCGAACATCCACCGCCGCGCCCACGGCCACGAAGAAAATAGGCACGAAGAACAGACTGAGGCGCGTAACGCCGTGTTCGATGGCATGGGCGTGCCGGGTCGGCTGCAACACCAGGCCAGCGGCGAACGCGCCGATGATCAGCGCCGAGCCAACGGCATCGGCCAGGTACGCAATGAGGAACGCGAATGCCAGCGCCATGGTGGCCAGCGTCTCCTCCTTGCCGATGCGGGCCAGCAGATCAAACACGGGCGGGACGATGAAGCGGCCGGCGAGCAGCACCACACCCACGAAACCGAAGGCCACCAGTGTCACGAAGCTCACACTGCCCACCGTGACGGTGCCACCTTCCACGATCTTGCTCACCACGCCCAGGATGATGAGGCCGATAATGTCATCGATGACCGCCGCGCCCAGGATGATCTGGCTTTCCTTGGCCTGCAGGCGGCCCAGGTCGGAGAGGACCCGGGCCGTGATGCCCACGGATGTGGCGGTGAGCGCCGCGCCCGCCACAACGGCCGGCAGGGTCCCCATGCCGAGGGCGTGCGCCACCCAGTAGCCCGCCGCGAAGGGAAGCACCACACCCACGAGCGCCACCGCGGCGGAAGCGCCGCCCACCTGGAGCAGCCGCTTCAGATCCGTCTCGAGGCCGATCTGGAAGAGCAGCAGCACCACACCCACCTCGGCGAGCAGGTGGATGATGGAGATGCCAGGATCGACCACACCCAGGACCGAGCCGCCGAGCAGGACGCCCGCAAGCAGTTCGCCGAGGACGGCGGGCTGCCCGAACCGCTCCGCCAACTCGCCGAGCAGCTTGGCCGATACGAGGATGGCAATGAGAACGAAAAGGAACTCGGGGACCGACAGCGCCCCGTCGGCGGCAGCCGCGGCGGCCGGTGCTGCGACGACCATTTCTACTCCTCAGAGGGGTCAGGTTCCTGGCAAATTAAGCGGGCCCGGCACCTGCTGGTGCCGGGCCCGCCGATCCGGCATAGCCGCAGTCTAGCCAGCCTTGCGAATCTTGCCGGCGGAGATGCAGCGCGTGCAGACCCGAACGTGCTTGGGGTCCCCGTCCGCTGTCAAGATGCGCACGCGACGCAGATTGGGGAGCCAGCGCCGCCGCGTCTTATTGTTCGCGTGACTGACATTCTTTCCGAAAACGGTCTTCTTGCCGCAGACATGGCAGACGCGGGCCATCGTGCTTCTCCTGGGTTTACTGACCGGTGGTCGCCGGCTCGGCCGCGGGCGCAGCCTCGGCCGGAGCGATCTCACGGGCCTGAATGTAGTGCGTTGCAAATTCGGCCTGGAGCAGATTCCCCCCGGCCATGAACCCGGTCTCACGCCACTGCTCGATGTTCGCGGGCGACTGCTCCCAGAAATGACCGGTGATGCGGACCTCCGCCCCGCTACGGACGGCGGCGCCGTCCCGCAGGGTGAATTCTGGCGCCTTCACGACCAGGAAGGGCCCGGTCTCACCCTCGATCCAGAAAGCACTTTCCCCCATCACCGAGGTGATGGTGGCCGAAGGGAGTTGGACCTCCTCCGCCAGGTACTCGCCGGGGTTTCCGGCCAGTTCGGCCAGCGTAACGGATTGCACTTCGGCCTCGGCGGCCTGGGCCGCCGCGTCCTCTTCCGACACGACCACCTGGGAAGGCTCGCTGCTCACGGAAACCCACCAGAAAAACAGGGCTGTGGCCGCGATCCCCACACCCATCCACAGCCACGTCATCGTAGCCGGGCCGCCCTTTTCCGCCTTCGTGTTCGCCATCGGTCGCCACTCCCTCGTGGTCAGATCAGGTCGTTGTTCGCTCGCCGGAGTCGGGCGTCATTCGTTCGCCCGACGGAGAGACTAATCGACCAGTTCTATCAGCGCCATGTCGGCCGCGTCGCCGGACCGGTGCCCGAGCTGCAGGACGCGGGTGTATCCACCAGGCCGCTCCTGGTAGCGCGGCCCGATCTCGGCGAACAGCTTGGCCAGCGCCTCCGGGTCCTGGATCTGCCTGGCGACCAGACGCCGTGCGTGCAGATCACCGCGCTTTGCCTTGGTGATCAGCGGCTCCGCGAAGCGCCGCAGTTCCTTTGCCTTGGCCGTCGTGGTCTCCAGCCGCTCGTGCAGGAAAAGCGATGACGCCATGTTGCGCATCATGGCCCGCCGGTGCTCCGCGGTGCGGGAGAAGTGACGCCCCTTTTTCCGGTGCCTCATGGACTGCTACTCCTCCTCGGCGCCTTCGGCGATCTCTGCGGACTCGGTAGCGGACTCCTCCACCAGGAAGATCTCCCCATCCTCGCCGTCCTCGAGCTTCATGCCGAAATGCAGGTTGTGCTCGTTCAGGAACTGCCGGATCTCCTCGAGCGACTTGATGCCGAAGTTCTCGATGTCGAGCATCTGGTCCTCGGTGCGCTGCACGAGGTCACCCAGGGTGATGATGTTCTCCTTCTTCAGCGAATTCACGGAGCGGACGGAAAGCTCGGCGAGTTCGTCGATCGGCCGGCGGAACAGGTCACGCAACGGCGACGGCACGCGAACAGCCCCCGCCACCGACGTGGACGCGGCCGACGGCTCCACGAAGCGCAGCAGGTACTCCAGGTGCCGGCGCGCGAGCTCGGCGCCCTGCCCCACCGCCTCTTCGGGCGTGAGACTGCCGTTGGTCTCCACCTCGATGCTCAGACGATCGAAATCGGTGCGCTGCCCAACGCGCGTCTCGGCAACGGCGAAATTTGCGCGCAGCACCGGATTGTAGATCGAGTCCACACGCACCAGATCCACCGGGCTGCCCTTGGGGATCTCGTGGGTCTCCGCCTGCACGAAACCCCGTCCCCGGTTCACGTACAGCGCCATGTTGACCTCGCGGTCATCCTGCAGCGTGAAGAGGTGGTGATCCTCGTTCAGGATGCGCACCGAGCCCGTCTTCTCGATGGCACGGGCCGTAACGGGCCCGGCGGACGTGGCGCGCAGCTCCAGCGTCACCTCCTCCTTGTCATCCTCCAGGCTCAGCACCAGCGTCTTCAGATTCTGAATGATCTGGTGTATGTCCTCGACCACGCCCGTCACCGTCTGATGCTCGTGCAGTACCCCGTCCATGCGGAACGCCCAGACGGCGGAACCCCGGAGCGAGGAGAGCATGATGCGCCGGATGGTGTTGCCGAGCGTCTGGCCGTAGCCGCGCTCGAGGGGCGTGATGACGAACTGCGCCGAATGCCCGTCGTCAGACTTGCTGGCGACTTCGACGCGCTGCGGCAGCACCAGTCCTGTAAGATCCAGCTCCACTGTTTACCTCCCCGGCCAGTGGCCGGTGATCGGCCGCGCATCCGCGTATCGGCGGGTGCACGGCCCGGGGTCTTGTTCCAGATCGAGTGGCGTTCCGGCGGGACGCCTGATGGCGCCCCGCCCGACGCCCCCGTTGGCTTCTACTTCGAGTACAGCTCCACGATGAGCTGTTCCTGCACCGCGAGTGGGATGTCCTCGCGGGTGGGGCGCTCCAGCATCCGACCGGTGCGCGTAGCCTCGTCCACCGCCAACCAGCGAACCGTGGTGGGCCGGGTCTTGGACTCGAGCGCGGCTTGAACCGGGAGGATGTCCTTGGACTTGGCCCGGACCTTGACCTCGTCGCCGGGACGCACCTGATAGCTCGGCACGTCGACCACGTGTCCGTTCACCTCAATATGGCGATGGCGGACGATCTGGCGGGCCTGCTTGCGGCTCGCGCCGAACCCGAGCCGGTAGACCACGTTGTCCAGGCGGGATTCCAGACCCACGAGGAGGTTCTCACCCGTGACGCCCTGCTGGCGCGCGGCTACTTCGAAGAGCGTCTTGAAGTAGCGCTCCGCCACCCCGTAAATCCGCTTGACCTTCTGCTTCTCACGGAGCTGCATGGAATATTCGGACGCCTTGCGGCGGCGGCCGGCCTGCACGCCGTGTTGCCCGGGAGGGTAGTTGCGGCGCTCGATGGGGCACTTCTCGGTGTAGCACTTGGTGCCCTTCAGGAACAGCTTCTGCCCCTCGCGGCGGCAGAGCTTACAAACGGGACCGGTATAACGAGCCATACTGACCGTCTCTCCAGTGTGTCACATGATCGAGGACTTCGTCCCGCCCGGACGGAGGGGCGGTTTACATCCATTTGCGGCGCCCGTTCGGACACCGCGCATCCTGCGGACCGGGACCGTCCCCTCGAGGTCGACCCGGCCGGCATCCGTTCGTCAGACGCGCCGCTTCTTGGGCGGCCGGCAGCCGTTGTGCGGGATGGGCGTCACGTCCCGGATCGACTTCACCTGCAGGCCGGCCGATGCCAGGGCCTGAATGGCGCTCTCCCGCCCGCTGCCCGGACCCTGCACGCGCACGTGCACGCGCTTCATCCCCATGTTCACCGCGTCACGGCCCACCTGCTCACCCGCCACGGTGGCGGCGAACGGCGTGGACTTCTTGGACCCCTTGAAGCCCGCCTTGCCGGCGCTCCCCCACGCCACCACGTTCCCCTGCGAGTCCGCGATGGTGATGAGCGTGTTGTTGAAGGTGGCCTTCACGTAGGCAATGCCTTCGGCTTCTACATTCTTCCGCGCCCGCTTGGTGCGCGCGCCCTTCTTCGGTGTGGCCATCCCGTTCCGTTCGGCTGAGGGTTCTCGCGGCGCTGGGTCCTGCACCGGCACGCGTGGTGCCGGCGGAGGGACCTACTTCCGCGGCGCCTTCTTCTTGCCCGCGATGGCGCGCCGCGACCCCTTGTGCGTGCGCGCGTTGGTGTGCGTCCTCTGTCCGCGCACCGGCAGTCCACGGCGATGCCGCAGCCCGCGATAGCAACCAATGTCCATAAGCCGCTTGATGTTCATGGAGACCTCGGTACGAAGCGCGCCTTCCACCTTGTACCGATTCTCGATGATCCGGCGCAGCCGGTTGACCTCGTCGTCGGTAAGGTCGTGCACCCGACGGTCCGCGTTCACCGCGGCTTCCTCGATGATCTTTCGGGCCGTGGAGTCCCCGATCCCGAAGATATAGGTCAACGCCACCTCGACCCGCTTGTTACGCGGGAGGTCCACACCTGCGATTCGCGCCATTCTCTTATCCTTGCCGCTGCTTGTGCCGCGGATTCTTCTTGCAGATGATGCGCACCACGCCGGAGCGCCTGATCACCCGGCAATGCTCGCAGATCGGCTTCACACTGCTTCGAACCTTCATACCGGCTCCCCCGGTTTACTGGACAGCTTTTCAATATAGGCGCAACGGCCCGTCGGTTCAAGGCCTCGCGCCAGCTTCACTCTCACGCCGCGTCCGCACTGAGAATGCGCGGCCCATTTTCCGTCACCGCCACCGTATGTTCGAAATGCGCGCTCCGTAGTCCGTCCGCCGTCACCACCGTCCACCGGTCCTTGAGGGTGCGTACGTCGGCCACCCCTTCGTTCACCATGGGCTCGATGGCCAGCACCAGTCCGGCCTTGAGCTCAAGCCCCCGCCCCCGGCTACCGAAGTTGGGTACCTGGGGCTCCTCGTGTGGACCGCGACCGATGCCGTGACCCACGAGTTCGCGAACCACCGTAAAGCCCGCGGCCTCCGCAACTTCCTGGACGGCGGCACCCACGTCACCCAGCCGTTTCCCCGGCCTCGCCTGCTCCACGGCGGCTTCCAGCGCCCGGTGCGTCACATCCAGCAGGCGCCGGCCATCGGCGTCCACCTCACCCACGGCAAAGGTCCGTGCCGAGTCACCGAACCAGCCATCCAGCTTCACACCCGCGTCCACGCTGACCAGGTCGCCTTCCTCCAGCCGGCGCGCGGCGGTCGGAATCCCGTGCACCACCTCACGATTGACGGAGGTGCACAGCGTGGCCGGGAAACCGTACAGTCCCTTGAACGCCGGCTCCGCGCCCGCATGGGAGCGGATGAACTCCTCCGCGAAGGCATCCAGCTCCGCCGTGGTCACGCCGGGCACGACGCGCGTCCGCAGTTCGGGAAACAGGCGGCCCAGGACGGCCGCCGCCCGCCCGATGGCGTCGATCTCCGCCTCTGTCCGCAGAACGATCACAGGCCCAGGGTGCGCAGCATGTCCGCCTGTACCACTTCCGGCGGCCGGGCGCCGTCCAGCTCGTGCACCGGTGCGTCCGAGCGCGCGTAGTGCGCGAGCACCTGCGCCGTCTGCTCTCGATAGACCTCGAGGCGCCGCCTCACCGTATCCTCCTGATCGTCGGCACGCTGCGTCAGCTCGCCGCCACAACGATCACAGACCCCGGGCTCCGCCGGCGGTTCGAAGACCATGTGGTAGATGGCGCCGCAGTTGGAGCAGGAGCGCCGCCCGGTGA
This sequence comes from Gemmatimonadota bacterium, assembly GCA_040905425.1. Classification (GTDB taxonomy): domain Bacteria; phylum Gemmatimonadota; class Gemmatimonadetes; order Longimicrobiales; family RSA9; genus JBBDRO01. The sequence continues at coordinate 41,024 of JBBDRO010000024.1, forward strand.
GCCGGCGCACCAGTTCGTCATCAGCCACCTCGAGCACCACCACCGCGTCCAGGGGCCGATCCAGTTCCCGCAAAAGCTTATCCAGCGCCTCCGCCTGCGCCACGGTGCGGGGGAACCCGTCGAAAATGAAGCCCTGGGCCGTGGGACGCTCCGCCATGAAATCGCGCACGATACCCAGGATCACGTCATCGGGCACCAGCTCGCCGGCCGCCATCACCGCCTGGGCCCTGAGGCCCAGCGGCGTCTTCCGTCGGACCGCGTCGCGCAACAGGTCCCCCGTGGAGAGCCGCTCCAGGCCGCGCCCTGCGGCCAGCAACTCCCCCTGCGTCCCCTTCCCCGCTCCCGGTGCGCCGAACAGGATCACGTTCATGTCCTCACCTCCTCACCGCCCGACACGGGGGGACGTACACGCCCCATCCGGTTCGGGCTCCCCCCGTAGCCAGACCAGCGGACGGCCGCGCGAGTCGGCCACACCAGCTCTCTGGCCGGCCTACATGTAGCGCTGGCGTCCGCGGAACCGGACCCGCCCCTTCTTCATGAAACCCTCGTAGTGGCGCAGCAGGAGATGCTGCTGCATCTGCTGCACCGTATCCAGCGCCACACCCACCACGATGAGCAGCGAAGTGCCGCCGAAGAAGATGCCCTGGATGTTGAACCAGCCGATGATCCAGAACGGCACCAGGGCGATAAGCGCCAGGTAGATGGACCCGGCCAGCGTGACCCGGCTGAGCACGTAATCGATGTACTCGGACGTGCGCGCGCCCGGCTTCACACCCGGGATGAAGGCGCCCTGCTTCTTCAGATTCTCCGCCAGGTCCACCGGATTGAAGATGATGGCCGTGTAGAAGTAGGTGAAGAACACGATGAGCGCCGCGTACAGCACCATGTAGAGCCAGCCGCCCGGGTTGAGCCAGTTCTGGCTCACCATGTTCAGCCACGGGGAGGCGCTGAAGGCGGCGATGGTGCCCGGCACGATGATGATCGACTGGGCAAAGATGATCGGCATCACGCCCGCCGAATTGATGCGCAGCGGAATGAAGCTCTTCTGGCCCTCGCGCACCCGGCCACGCCCCATCACCTTGCGCGGGATCTGCACCGGCAGCTTACGGGCGGCCATGGTCATGGCCACCACCGCGGCAATGATGCCGAGCATCACCAGCCCCATGATGACCAGCCCGAACACGCTGATGCCACCCGCCTGGAAGGTGCCCCAGATGAGGGTCATGGCGTTCGGGAAACCCTGAATGATGGAGAAGAAGATCAGCAGGCTCATGCCGTTGCCGATTCCCATCTCCGTGATCTGCTCACCCAGCCACATCACGAAGATGGCACCGATGGTGAGGATCAGGGTGGTGGTCAGGACGAAGAGCACGCCGGGGTTGGCCACGATGGCCGCGGCGCCCTCCTGGCCGGCGTTCAGCTGCTGCAGGAAGATGGAGTAGCCGTAGGCCTGCAGGGCGGCCAGGACGATGGTGGCGTAGCGCGTCCACTGCGTGAGCTTCTTGCGCCCCTCCTCACCCTCCTTCTGCATCTTCTCGATGGTGGGGAAGACGGCCGCCAGCAGCTGGAACATGATGCTGGCCGAGATGTAGGGCATGATCCCGAGCGCCAGCACGGTGGCGCGCGAGAGCGCGCCGCCCGTGAACATGTCGTAGATGCCCAGCAGACCCTGCTCGAACTGGCCGAAGGCAATCTGCAACGCCTGATAATTCACCGACGGGACGGTGATGTGCGCGCCGACCCGGTAGATGAACAGCACCAGGAGCGTGAAGAGGATCTTGCTCTTCAGCTCCGGGACCCGGAAAAGATTCGGGATCGGGTTGGCCATCGGCTCAGCTCTCCAGCAGCTCGACGGAGCCGCCGGCCGCTTCGATCTTGGCCCGCGCCGCGGCGCTGGCGGCATGCACGCGCACGGTCACCTTGCGGTCGATCTCCCCGTTGCCGAGGAGCTTCACAGGGCCGCGGCTGGCGTCCACCAGGCGGCTCTCGGTGAGCAGCTCCGGCGTGATCTCATCGGCCTCTACCCGCGCCAGGTCACCCACGTTCACCACCTCGTGCGTGATGCGCGAGCGATTCTTGAAGCCGCGCTTGGGCAGCCGCCGCTGGAGCGGCATCTGGCCGCCCTCGAACCACGCGGGAATGCCGTGGTGGCCCGTACGGGCCTTCTGGCCCTTGTGGCCGCGGCCAGCGGTCTTGCCCGTGCCGGAGCCCGGACCCCGCCCCACCCGCTTGCGAGGGCGGTGGGCGCCGTCGGGACGCTGCAGATTGCTCAGGTCGGTCATGGTCTATGCCTCACCCTCGGACACCGGCTCCACGGCCACCAGATGGCGGACCTGGAACAGCATCCCGCGAATCGCGGGGGTGTCATTATGCTCGATGGTCTTCTGATGCTTCCTGAAACCCAGGGCCCGCAGCGTGTCCCGGTGCTTCTGGGGCCTGCCGTTCCCGCTGCGCACCTGCGTCACACGCAGTCTGGCCGGCGCCGCGCTCTTCTTAGCCACGCTGCACCCCCACCAGTTCCTCGACCGAGATGCCGCGCTCGCGCGCGGCCTGCTCCGGCGTCACCATCTCCTGCAGCCCCTTCATGGTGGCGCGCACCACGTTGACGGGATTGTTGGAGCCCAGGCTCTTGGTGAGCACGTCCGTCACACCCGCCGCCTCGAGCACCGCGCGCACCGGACCACCCGCGATCACGCCCGTACCCGGCCCGGCCGGCTTCAGCATGACACGGGCTGCGCCGTGGCGGCCCACCAGTTCGTGCGGCAGCGTGCCGTCCTTGAGCGGTACGTCCACCATGCTGCGGCGGGCCTGCTCCAGTCCCTTCCGGATGGCCTCGGCCACCTCGTTGGCCTTGCCGGTGGCAACGCCCACCTTGCCGGCCTTGTCACCCACGGCCACGAGGGCCGTGAAGGAGAAGCGCCGTCCGCCCTTGACCACCTTGGCCACCCGGTTCACGAAGATCACGTTCTCCGTGAGGTCCGACTGTTCCCGGCCCCGGCGGCCGCCGCCGCGCTGTTCTCTTGCCATAATCCTGTGCCTTCTAGAACTCGAGTCCGCCCTCGCGCGCGCCCTCGGCGAACGCGGCGATGCGGCCGTGGTAGAGGTAGCCGCCGCGGTCGAAGACAACGCGCGTGACGCCCGCCTCCTTCGCCTTTTCGGCGAGCAGCTTGCCCGCCGCGCGGGCCAGGGCTGTCTTGTTGCCCTCCTGGCCCTCGCGCAGCTCCTTCAGTTCGGGAGACAGCGTGGACACACCCAGGAGCACCCGGCTCTCGAGATCGTCCGTCAACTGCCCCTGGATGTTTTTGTGCGACCGATGCACGGCCAACCGCGGCCGCTCCGCGGTTCCCATGATCTTGCGGCGCACCCGGGCCTGACGCTTTGCGAGCGCCTGCCGCCGGTTCTTGGAGGTCGTCCTAAGTGCCATGGTTCAGCCTCTATGCGCCGGTCTTGCCCGCCTTGCGGCGGACGTGTTCACCCTGGTAACGAATGCCCTTGCCCTTGTAGGGCTCGGGCGGACGTACGGCGCGGATTTCCGCGGCCACCTGCCCCACCTGCTGCTTGTCGATCCCCTCCACCACCACCACCGTGGGTGACGTCGTGGAGAGGGCGATGCCGTCCGGCTCCGGATACTCCACCTGGTGCGAATAGCCCACGGTAAGCACCAGCGCCTTGCCCTTCTTCTCCGCCCGATAGCCAACACCCACGATCTCGAGCGTGCGGCGGAAGCCATCCGTCACACCCTCCACCATGTTGGCCACAAGCGCACGGGTCAGCCCGTGGAACGCCCGGTGCTGCGCCGTATCCGACGGCCGCGTCACCAGCGCCTGACCGTCCTCCACCTCGAGACCGATCTCCGGCCGGATGGTCCGGCTGAGTTCACCCTTGGGGCCCTTCACCTTGACCGTATCCCCCTCGACCGTGACGGTCACCCCGCCCGGGATGGGAATCGGCTTCTTACCAATGCGTGACATGGTCGTCTCTCCTCACCAGACCCGAGCCATGACCTCGCCACCCACATTCTGGGTGCGGGCGTCACGATCCGTCATGACCCCCTTCGAGGTGGAGACGATGGCCAAACCGAGCCCGCGACGAACACGCTGCAGATCTTCCGCGCGCTTGTAGATGCGCAGGCCCGGACGCGAGACGCGCTCCAGATTGCGAATGACGGGCCGGTCTTCGTAGTAACGCAGATAGATGCGCAGCACCCCGTGGCGACCATCGTCCAGGACCTTGAAGTCCTGGATGAAGTGGTTCTCCTTGAGGATACGCGCGATCTCACGCTTCAGTTTGGATACGGGCATGTCCACGCGCTTGTGCCGCGCGCCGGCGGCGTTGCGGATGCGGGTGAGCATGTCCCCGACGGGATCGGTCATCATGGTGTGCTAAACGCTCCTACAGTATCCGGCGCTGCGCCGGACTTTTAGAAGGGGTCATCGGACCGCCTCGTGCGGCCCCATATGTCGGCGTCCGGTGGAACCGGAGCGGCGCCAGGCTACCAGCTCGCCTTGCGCACGCCCGGGATCTCACCCTTGAGCGCCATCTCCCGGAAGCAGATCCGGCACATGCCGAACTTCCGGATGAACGCCCGCGGGCGTCCACAGCGCGTGCAGCGGTTGTTCTTCCTCACGGAGAACTTCGGCTTGCCCTTCTGTTTCTCGATCAGACCTTTGCGTGCCATACTCTCGCTCGCAGATTCGTGAGAGATCCGCCGCCTACGCGGCGGCCTCCTCGCCACCAACCACGACCGGCGTCTCGCCGCGGAAGGGCATTCCCATTGCACGCAGAAGCGCAATGGCCTCGCTATCCTTGTCCGTCGTGGTCACGAACACGATGTCCATGCCGTGTACCTGCGCCACCTGATCGTACTCGATCTCCGGGAAGATGAGCTGCTCCTTGACGCCCAGCGTGTAATTCCCCCGCCCATCGAACGAGCGGGTGGGCACGCCGCGGAAGTCCCGGATACGCGGGATGGCCACGTTGACCAGCCGGTCCAGGAACTCGTACATGCGCGCGCCGCGCAGCGTCACCTTGGCGCCGATCGGCATCCCCTCCCGCAGCCCGAAATTGGCGATGGCCTTGCGGGCCCGCGTCACCACCGGGCGCTGCCCCGTGATGGTGCTGAGCTCCTCCACCACCGCTTCCAGCAGCTTCGGATTCTTGGGCGCCTCACCCATACCCACGTTCACCACGATCTTCTCCAGCCGCGGCACGCGGTGCGGATTGTCGAACCCGAACTCCTCCTGGAGACGGGTCCGGGCGCGCTCCTCGTAATGTACCTGCAGTCTCGGCTTCATGTCCGTCTACCCGTTACGCCTGGGGGCGGGGAATGGGATTGCCCGATCGCGCGGCAATCCGCTCCTTGGTCCCGTCCTCGTCAATCCGGTGCCGCACCCGCGACGGCTCCCCGGTCGAGGGGTCGATGAGCATCACATTGGAGACGTGAATCGGTGCCTCGAAGCTGATGATCCCGCCCTCGGGATTGGCTTCGGTGGGGCGCGCATGCTTCTTACGCATGTTCACGCCTTCCACCACGACTCTGTTCTCATCGGGCAGCACCCGCAGGATGGTGCCTTCCACGCCGGCGGCGTTGCCGCGGACCACCTTCACGTGGTCCCCCCGGCGCACGTGCAGCTTGCGCCGCCCGCCCTTGTTCTTCGCGCGGCCCTTGCTGCCTCCGCGCATCACACGACCCGCCATCAGATGACCTCCGGCGCAAGCGACACGATCTTCATGAACCGCTTCTCGCGCAGCTCGCGCCCGACGGGGCCGAAGATGCGCGTGGCGCGCGGCTCGCCCGCGTCATTGATGATGACCGCCGCGTTGTCGTCGAAGCGGATGTAGGTGCCGTCCCGCCTGCGGATCTCCTTGGCGGTACGCACCACCACGGCCCGGGCCACCTCACCGCGCTTCACGGTGCCGTTGGGCAGCGCTTCCTTGACGGTGACAATGATGATGTCACCCACGGAGGCGTAGCGCCGCCCGGACCCACCGAGCACCCGGATGCAGAGCGCTTCCTTGGCACCGGAGTTGTCGGCAATCTTGAGTCTGGACTCCTGCTGGATCATGCCCGCCTCACTTCGCCTGCTCGACGACTTCGACGAGCCGCCACCGCTTCAGCTTTGACAGCGGCCGCGTCTCGACGATGCGCACGCGGTCACCGGTGTGGGCCGCGTTCTCCTCGTCGTGAACGTAGTACTTCTTGGTGCGTACCATCTGCTTGTGGTACAGGCGATGGCGCACGCGACCCTCCACGGCCACGACCACCGTGCGGTCCATGCCGTCACTCACCACGATACCGACGCGCATCTTGCGATCGGCCCGCTCGGTCTGGGCATTCTCAACCATTGTTCGTCATCTCCCGCTCACGCAGGATGGTGCGCATGCGCGCGACGTCCCGGCGCAAAATGCGCAGCAGCAAAGGGTTCTCGAGCTGCTGCGTGGCACTACGATAGCGCAGCCGGAACAGCTCCTCCTTGGATTCCTCGATCCGCTCCTGGATCTCGGCGTCCGTCATTTCCCGGATGTCGGTGGCGTTCACTTGGCACCTCCCTCGGCACCCGAGCGAGCCATGAACTTGCACTTCACGGGCAGCTTGGCGGCGGCCAGGTCGAAGGCCCGGCGGGCGATCTCCTCGCTCACGCCTTCCAGCTCGAACATGACGCGGCCAGGCTTCACCACGGCCACCCACATCTCGGGGTTGCCCTTGCCCTTGCCCATGCGCGTCTCAGCCGGCTTCTTGGTCACCGGCTTGTCGGGGAAGATGCGGATCCACACCTTGCCGCCGCGCTTGATGTGGCGCGTCATGGCCACACGAGCCGCCTCGATCTGGCGGTTCGTGATCCAGCCGGGCTCGGTGGTCTGCAACCCGTAGTCACCGAAGGACACCTCGGCACCGCGCAGCGCCCTGCCCCGCGTGCGGCCCTTCTGCTGCTTTCTGAACTTGATCCTCTTCGGAGCCAGCATGATAGCCTATTCCTCAGGCGCCGGTGGAGTAGGTGCGGCCACGGCGGTCCTCGACCACCTCGCCCTTGAAGATCCACACCTTTACACCGATGGTGCCGTACGTGGTCCTGGCGGTGGACTGCGCGTAGTCGATATCCGCGCGCAGCGTGTGAAGCGGTACCCGACCCTCGTGGTACCCTTCCGTGCGGGCGATCTCGGAACCGCCCAGACGGCCGCCCACCTTGATGCGAATGCCTTCCGCACCGGACCGCATGGCCCCCTGCACCGCGCGCTTCATGGCGCGCCGGAAGGAGATGCGCTGCTGAAGCTGGTGGGCCACGTTGTCCCCCACGAGCTGCGCGTCGAGCTCCGGACGCTTCACTTCCTCGACGTTGATGGACACCTCACTCTTGGTGAGGAGCGCCAGCTCGTCGCGGAGCTTGTCCACTTCGGAACCCTGCTTGCCGATCACCACGCCCGGGCGGGCGGTGTGGACCGTCACCACGATCTTGGACGGCTTACGCTCGATCTCCACCTCGGAGATGGCGGCATGCCCCAGGCGCTGGTGCAGGTATTTCCGGATGGTCTCGTCTTCCTTGAGCAGCGCGCCGAAGCCCTTGTCGGCGTACCACCGGGACTTCCACGGCTTGACGATCCCGAGACGGAACCCACGCGGATGTACTTTCTGACCCATACTTACTCCTTGCGGTCGACCACGATCGTTACGTGGGCCGTCGGATGGATCCTGGGAGCGGCGCGGCCCATGGCCGCGGCGCGCCAACGCTTGAGGCGCGGTCCCTCGTTCACGTAGGCTTCGATTACGTACAACTCGTCGGCGTCCAGCATGTGGCCCTCGCGGTCCGCCTTGTCACGAGCATTGGCCACCGCGGAACGAACGGTCTTCTCGATCTGCTCGGCCGCCTTCTTCTTCGAGAAGCGGAGCAGCGCCAGGGCCTCACCAACCCGCTTGCCGCGGATCTCGTCGATGACGAGCCGCATCTTGCGGGGACTCTGCCGGTTATCCTTGGAGATCGCGCGCGCTTGCATGCCGCTACCTCACCTTGGACCGCTTGTCGGCCAGCTTGCCACCGTGCCCGCGAAACAGGCGCGTGGGGGCGAACTCACCGAACTTGTGGCCGACCATGTTTTCCGTGACGTACACCGGGATGAACTTGTTCCCGTTGTGCACGGCCACGGTGTGGCCGACGAATTCCGGTGAAATGGTCGAGGCACGAGCCCAGGTCTTCACGACCTTCTTCTCATTCCGCGAATTCATCACCTGAATCCGGAAGAGGAGCTTGTCCTCGATGTACGGGCCCTTCTTGGTCGATCTCGACATGGCTCTTTCCGGCTACTTACTTGGTGGCTTTACCGCGCTTGCGGCCGCGGACGATGTACTTGTTCGTCTGCTTCTTCTTCTTGCGGGTCTTGATACCCTCGCGCTTGCCCCAGGGGGACACCGGCGGCCGGCCGCCCGAGGTGCGGCCTTCGCCGCCGCCCAGGGGGTGGTCCACTGGGTTCATGGCCACGCCACGAACCTTGGGGCGCCGTCCCCGCCAGCGTGACGCGCCGGCCTTGCCCAGAACCTGCAGCTCGTGATCCGAGTTGCCTACCTGCCCGATCGTGGCGAAGCACTCCCGCAGGACCATGCGCACCTCGGTGGAGGGCATGCGGAGGGTGACGTAGCGTCCCTCCTTGGCCACCACCTGGGCGCCGTTGCCGGCGGAGCGCACGATCTGTCCGCCCTTGCCGGGCTTCAGCTCCACGTTGTGCACCACGGTTCCCAGCGGCACCTCACCCAGCGGGAGGGCATTGCCGGTGCGGATGTCGGAGCCCGCGCCGCTGACGACCATATCCCCCTGCAGCAGTCCGCGGGGGTGCAGGATGTAGCGCTTCTCACCATCCGTGTACTGGATGAGCGCGATGTTGGCCGAACGGTTCGGATCGTACTCGATCTCGGCCACCCTGCCGCTCACACCGTGCTTGTCACGCCGGAAGTCGATGCGCCGGTACGAGCGCCGTGCGCCACCACCCCGCCGGCGGCTCGTGATCCGGCCGTGATGATTGCGCCCACCCGTCTTCCGCAGTGGCTCCAGTAGCGACTTCTCAGGCGTGTCACGGGTGACTTCGTCGCGCTCGGTCACGGAGCGGAAGCGTGTGCCGGCGGTCACCGGCTTGAACTTCTTGCTCGGCATCAGACCCCCTCGTAGACGTCGATGGCGTCGCCTTCGGCCAGCTTGACCACCGCCTTCTTGTATCCCGACCGGCGCCCGGTGCTGCGGCCCACGCGGCGCCACTTGCCCGGATAGTTGGCCGTCCGCACGTCCTCCACCTTGACCTCGAAGAGGCGCTGGATGGCGTGCCGGATCTCGATCTTGTTGGCGTCCCTGGCCACGATGAAGCTGTACGTGCGGTGCAGCTCCTGGTCGAAGGCCGAACGCTCCGTGACGACCGGCCGCAGAATCACGTCACGCGGCTCACGCATGGGCCACCTCCCCGGCGCGTTCCAGCGCCGCCCCTTCGATGATGACCGTGTCCGCCCACAGCACGTCGTACGTGGACTCCTGGCCGAATGGCAGCACCTGGACGCCCGGCAGATTGCGCGCGGAGAGATGCACGGTGCCGTTCAGGCCGTCGGTGAGGATCAGGATGTTGCCGCTCACCTCGGCCGCGTTCAGCATGGCCACGATGGCGCGCGTGCTCGGCGCCTCCAGCCCGAAGCTCTCCACCACGAACACGTTGCCGTCCTCGGCGCGCGCGTTGTAGGCCGAGCGCCGGGCCAGCCAGCGCACCTTCTTGGGCACCGTCTGCGTGTAGTTGCGCCACGGCCGCGGCCCGAAGACGTTGCCGCCCCCACGCCACTGCGGGGCGCGGATGGAGCCCTGCCGGGCGCGGCCGGTGCCCTTCTGACGCCACGGCTTGCGGCCACCGCCGCGCACGTCGCTCCGCCCCTTCGTGGAGGCGGTAGCCTGCCGCTGGTTGGCCAGATAGGCCTTCACCACCTGCCACATGGCCGGCTGGTGCACCGTACCGTCGAAGAGTTGCTCCGGGAGCTCACGCTCGCCGTTGCGCTCGCCGGCGGCAGTAATGACCGGTGCCTTCAACATGATCGTCTCCCCCACTACGACAGCTTGCGGATCAGCACCGTGCTGTTCCGGGCACCCGGCACCGGTCCACGCACGAAGATCAGGTTGCGCTCGGCGTCCACCTTCACCACCCGAACGCTGCGCAGGGTCTGCTGCTTGTTGCCCATCTGACCGGGCATCTTCTTGCCCTTGATGACGCGCGACGGATCGGTTCCGGGTCCGATGGAGCCGGGCGTCCGGCTGAACTTGTGCCCGTGTCCACCGGGACGGCCGCTGAACCCCCAGCGCTTCACCACGCCCTGGAAGCCGCGACCCTTCGTGGTCCCCGTGAGCTTCACGTCCTCGCCCGCCTCGAAGAGCTCCACCGTGAGGGGCTGGCCGAGCTCGTACTCCGCGCCCGGCGCCACCGGGAACTCCCGGAGCAGCGCCGGCGCCGCCTCCAGCCCCGCCTTGGCGGCGTGGCCACGCGCGGCGGCGGTGGAGTGCTTCTCCTTGCGCTCGCCCCAGCCCACCTGCACGGCGGCATAGCCGTCCACGTCCTCGTTCAGGATCTGCGTGACGGGGCACGGCCCCGCCTCGATCACCGTCACGGGCACCACGGCCCCGTCCTCGTCGAAGAGCTGGGTCATGCCCAGCTTCCGCCCAATGAGTCCAGCCATCCTCAGTCCACCTTGATCTCGACGTCCACACCGGCCGGCAGATCCAGCTTGGTGAGGGCGTCGATCGTCTGCGGCCGGGAGTCCCGGATGTCGATGACGCGCTTGTGCGTCTTCAACTCGAACTGCTCCCGGCTCTTCTTGTCCACGTGCGGGGAACGGAGCACCGTCCACCGCTGGGTGCGCGTGGGCAGCGGTACCGGCCCGCTCACCGTGGCGCCTGTCTTCTCCGCCGTGCGGACGATGTCGGACGCCGTCTGGTCGATGACGGCGTGATCGAACGCCTTGAGGCGGATGCGGATGTTGCCTTTGGTCTTGGCCATTACTCCACCACCTCGGTGACCACGCCGGCGCCCACGGTACGGCCGCCCTCGC
>JBBDRO010000025.1:0-37021 GCA_040905425.1 Gemmatimonadota bacterium
GCCGCGATCCGCCGCGATCCGCCGCGATCCGCCGCGATCCGCCGCGATCCGCCGCGATCCGCCGAGGGGGCTACCTGTCGAGACGCCCTGAAAAATGCCCTGGATCCGCCGTCGTTAATACATATGTTTCGATAGGCTCAATGCTTGCAATTCGTTGTGTTGTAACATCATGCCATCGAGCCACCCAGATTTATATTCAAAAAACGACTCCAATAATACAGTATACAGTATTATGGCCTAACCACGCGCCCTGGCCGAAAATTCTCAGGGCATTGTGAAACAGGTAACCTCCGGCAGGCAGCTAGGCACCGCCGGCCGGCCCGGAGGCCCGCTCCGACCTCATCGACCTCATCGACCTCACCCCTCCACGCCCAGCGCCGCGCGGAAGTGCCGCGACCAGTCGGCCAGCGACGTCCTGAGGTAGCGCGCCTCCTCCTCCGCGCTCCGCCCGATGGGGCCCTGCTCGCCGGGGGCCATCGCCACCGCGGCGAACACGGGCCCGGCGGCGGAGAGCAGGCGGGGCAGGGCCTCAGCCCAGGCTGCCGCCTGGCTGAAGCGCTCGGCCACCGGGAACCCCGCCGCGCGCGCCAGCCCCACCCAGTCCACCATGGCCGCCCCCGGCACAGGCTGGTTGCCGGTGATCTCGTACGTGCCGTTCTCCAGCACCACCAGCACAAAATTCTCCGCCCCCGCCGCCGCGGCCGTGACCAGCGTGCCCAGGCTCATCAGCATGCTGCCGTCGCCGTTCAGGCACACGACCCGCCGCTCCGGGCGGGCCAGCGCCACACCCAGCGCCAGGTCCGCCGCGTGGCCCATGGCGCTGTCCGCCGAGGCGAAGTCCAGGTCGTGGTCGGAGAGGCGGCCCCAGGGACGCGTGGGCGCCATGGTGGCCACCACCACCTCGTTCGTGCGGAGCCGCGCCAGCGGCTCGAGCAGTTCGGGCGTGGTCAGCACGCGCGCCTCACGTCAGGGCACCGGGCAGGAGGAGCGCCACGGGGCGTGCCGCGGAGCGCGCCTGGCGGAACGCCGCGCGCACGGCGGCGGGGACGTCGCTTTCAAGGGTGTGCCACGGGATGCCCCAGGCGTCCAGTGTGGGCAGGGTCATGAGCGCGGCGGAGTCCGCGTCGGGGCGCACGAGGTCCTCCCGCTCGTGGATGCCGGCAGCCGGATCCAGGCCGGCGGCCGCGGTCCGGGCGTGCCCCCGCCAGCCCACCAGCACCACCAGCGGGCAGCCCATGCGCGCCGCCGTGCCGCGCAGCGCGTCACCGCTCTCCAGCAGCCCCGTGTTCTGCACGCTGACCAGCGGCACGGCGCCGCCCAGCCAGAGCCCGGCGGCCAGCCCGAAAGCTTCCCCCTCGCGGGTCACGGAGACCAGGCGGATGGCGGGGTGATCGGCCAGGGCGTGGAAGAGCGCGGCGCTGGCGTTGTCCGGCAGGCCCACCACGTGGGTCACGCCCGCCGCCTCCAGCGCCGCCACCAGCGCCCCGGCGCTCAGTGGGTCATGGACCATACGGCTATGTTGATGCCCAGCGCGTACGCCGCCGGCGAGAAGGAGTTGAAGAACTGGTCATCCTCCCCCTCCCGCTCCCAGCCGTCGGCAATGTCCGTGTTGTGCGTCATGATGACGAGCGGGCGCCCGTTGGCGTGGAAGATGGCGCGCAGGTGCGGCTCGGCGCTCTCGCGGCCGCGCTCCGAGGTCTCCACCCGACGGCCCTCGCGGCGCCAGAACTGGATGGAGGGGATCTGCGGCACCTCGTGCACCAGGTAGAGGGCGGAGAGGAGCGGATGGTCCGGCCCCACGTCCACGATGTCGTGTTCGGGCAGGACGCGTCCGATGGCCCGCTCCCACTGCCGCCACGCCGCGTTGCCCCAGAAATCATCCACCCACAGGAAGCCGCCCTTCAGCAGGTAGTCGCGCAGGCGTACGGCCTCCACTTCGGAGAGCCTGATGGTCCCCACGTCGGACGCGAAAAGGAAGGGACAGCCGTAGAGTTCGGGGTCGGTGGGGCGCACCACGGCGTAGCCCGGCTCGCCATTGTCCCAGCGCGCGACGCGGACGTTGGTGAGCTCCTCGAAGCGGGTCATGAAGTTGTGGTCGGAGACGGGGTAGTCCGTGTTCCAGCCGTGGCCCATGGCTTCGCGACGATCGCTCTGGTAGAGGAGCCGGCAGAAGGTGAAGTCCCGGTTGACGTGGCCGCCGCGCTCGGGCAGTCCCTCGCGGATGGGGTTCGCGCGCCAGCCCCCGCCCCAGCCCTGGCGGATCTGCGCTGAGGCGGTGCCCAGCAGCACGAGCGCGCCGACGGCGGCGAGCAGGACGGGCAGGCGGACAGGGCGGTGCACGGCGGGCTGGCCTCCTCCGGGCGTTGGGGGTGCAGGAAAGATAGGGGGAGGCCGCGGCCGCCCACAACGTTCGTGCGGCCCCGTGTCAGCCGTGGCGGCGGGCGCTCCCGCCGTCCGTGGTCATGTGGTGGCGGCCCACCGGCTGCCAGCCGGCGCGCCGGCCCGCCAGGTCGTCAATGGAGAAGAGGTGGCGAGTGCCGTCCTCCTCGCGCCGGAAGACCACCCGGGACCACCCCTGCATGGCCACCGGCCTGTACCAGTTCCGCCCCACGCGCAGCCGGTCCCCCGCAATGGCGTGGATGAGCGCGCGCTCGTAGCTGGAGCGGTCCAGCGAGGTGGTGGGGAACAGGTCATCCCAGCGGCACAGCCTGCCCACGTCCTCGTAGGCGGGCGGCCGGTCGGGCAACTCCAGCAGCACCGGCGAATCCCCGTGCAGTATGCTCTGCAGGAGGCGGCGCGTGAAGGGATCCGCCAGGTTGCGCAGCGCCGTCCCGAAATGGTCCAGCGTGCGTGCCGCGAGTTCGCGCAGGCTGAGTTGCTCGCCCGCGGTGGTGCGCCAGACGGGCGCGTCGGGATCGGTGCGGAAGGGACTGGCCGGGTAGCAGTCCCAGCGCGCCAGCCAGCCCTGCCGGCTGGTGTGCGGCACCGGGTGGAAGCCGTCGATCACCGGCAGGCCGCGCTCGGCCAGCTCGGCCAGCTCGAAGGACGGCCAGTGCATGACCGTCCGCGCCACGGCCGCGATCACGGTGGCGGTGGCAATCATGAGCGCCGGGCTCGGCGTGAAGTCCACCGTCACCTCAATGCGCTCGCCGCGCGGGCGCACGCCCACGCCGGTGGAGCGCGGATTGGTGGCCAGCAGCATGACCGCCGGCGGCAGCAGGTAGCTCAATAGCAGCGCCAGCGCCTCCACCGTGCGCCCGTTGGTGCCGTCGCCGGTGAAGGAGATGTTGTAATGAGCGCTGAAGCCGGCCAGGCGCACGCTGCGGCCTGTGCGGCGCTCCCAGGCGTCCAGCTCGTCACGCGTGAAGCCGATGCCCTCCCAGAGCGAGCGGCCCGCCCGGGCCGCGCAGCCGCGCGCGATCTCGATCACGGGCGTGGCGATCTCGATGACGCCGGTATCGAAGTAGATGGCTCCACCGGTGGGCAGGTGGTAGGAGGTGCCCACGCGGTGCATGAGGGGGGCGCGCACGAAGCCGCGCGGTGAGCCGAAGAGCTTCTCGGGGCGCACCGGCCGCTCGTCCACGAACAGGGCGAATTCGGCCTCCAGCCCCATGGCCGCCAGGCGCAGGCGCTCTCCGCCAGGGGAACGATCGTGCAGCTTCTTCCGGGCCAAGCGGGTCAGTCCTCCCGGTCCTCCTCCGGGCGGGCGTCGTCGCTCGCGTGCGCGCCCGGCTCCAGGCGCGGTTCCAGCAGCAGGTAGCCGATGTCGATGTGCAGGTGGTCGTCGGCCTCTCCGACGCCACTCCCGTACGGTCGTACCCAGAGCGCTGCTGACACCTTTCGTGCCAGCGCCGCGTAGCGCTCGATCGTCTCACGGCTCTCCAGCCAGTCGTCCCCCACGCGGTAGACGTTGGCGGCGGTGCCCCAGCAGTGCGGCGAAGCGCCCCGCGTGAGCTGGTGGGCGGGCGTGCGGTAGCCGCCGTTCGCGGCCACGTGCACGTAGCTGCCCGCCGCCTGGCGGAACATCTCCAGGTGCGCCGCCAGCGCGCTCACCGCGCAGGGTACGTAGCGCGGGAAGAAGCGCTGCGCGGGCGCCTCCCGCACGTCCACGCCGATGAACTCCCAGAGCTTGAAGTTCGGCGTGAGCGGCAACTCGAGCGCCGTCTCCCAGGCGTCCACCCGGTAGAAGAGGGTGGGCAAGGCCCGCGCCGCGCCGTCCGCCGCCTCCAGCCGCTCCCCGGGCCGGAGGATGGCGCGCCAGTCCTGATCCAGGTGGCGCGCGTCCACGATGGGTAGCGGCAGCGCACCCTCAGGCATGCTTCCCACCCACGCGTTCGTAAGCGACGACGCCCCGCATCTTCCCGCGGCTCATCCGTCCGCCTGCCCGGTCACGTGTTCGTAGACGGCCTTCGAGATGGCGGCGATGGTGCCCTGCCGCTGGCCCGCTCCCTCCTCCCACTCCGTGAGCACCACCAAGACGTACGGCTCACCGCCATTCACGTACACGATGCCGGCGTCGTGGGCCACGGTGGACATCTCGCCCGTCTTGTGGGCCACTCGTGTTTCGGCCGGCAGCCCCGCCGGAATGCCGCCGCGGAATTCCTGGCCATGCAGGATGTCCAGCATGTGCTCGCACGCCTCCTCCGAGATGGCCCGCCCCTCCTCGATGGCCCGCAGGGCCTGCGCCAGGCCGCGGGCCGTGACGCGGTTGTTCACACCTGCCTCCCAGGCCGCCTCATCCTCCACGCCGCGCACGAATTCCATGCCGCCGAGCTCCAGGCGGCGGAGCGTGGCCCGCACCCGCTCCGGGCCCAGGACGTCCACCAGCAGATTGGTGGCCAGGTTGCTGCTCGTGGTGATCATGTGCCGCGCCAGCTCCTCCACGGGGAGCATCTTGCCGCGCGCCTCGTGGACCGCGCTGTTGGCGTCACGCGCGGCGGCCAGGCGGTAGGGGCTGCCGTCGTACACGGAAAGAAACCGGTTGCGCACGTGGATGCGGGACTGGAGCTCCAGGAGGCCGTCCGCCACCGCGTCGAACACCGCCAGCAGCACGGGAATCTTGACCGTGCTGGCGGCGTGGAACCAGCGTTCGGCGTTCAGCGTCCAGCCGGTGGCGTGGGCGTAGTCGTGCAGCGCCACGGCCACGGCGGTGGCGCCTGCATCCGCGGCAATCCGCTCGATCTGTTCGCGCAGGGAGGTCTCGGTCATTCTCGGTGCGGTCGGGTCAGCGGGCTCGCCCCGCCGGCGCGGGCCATCCTTGCATTTTCGGCGCCACGGGCATGGGTGGCGTGACACGCGCTCTGCGCCCACGCCGCGCGGGGAACCACCGCAATCCGCGTCAGCGGTCCAGGCGCTCGATCCGCGTGTCCCCGCCCACGAAGACGTTCAGCAGCGCGCTCACCACCGAGACCACGATGGCGCCCAGTAAAGCGGCGCCGAAGCCTGAAACCGTGAAGCCCAGCCCCAGCGCGCCCGACAGGGCGGCGGTGAGCTGCAGCATGAGCGCGTTCAGGACCAGCAGGAAGAGCCCCAGCGTGAGCACCACCAGCGGACAGGTGAGCACCACCAGCAGCGGCCGCACGAGCGCGTTCACCGCCCCGAAGACCAGGGCCACGCCGAGCAGGCTCCAGCCGCTGCCACCGTGCTGGATGCCGGGTATGAAGCGCACCGCCACCCAGAGAGCGGCGGCCGTGACGAGGAGGCGGAGGAGAAAGCGCACAGCGTCTCCGGGCAGCGGGTCGAAAGGTCGTGGCGCAACGTGGGGTGGGGCCGCGTTTCAGGCAACGCCCCGGCCTCCACCTCCGCTCGACGGTGCGCTTGGCACGGGCTTGACAGGGGGATGCATCTCCGACACAATGGCGCTACCGGAAGCTGCGAGTGCTCGTGTGACGCCGGGCGTCGCGCCAGGCAGCCTCCGGATGGCCGGTCCATACGGACCGCCACGAGCCGTGTCTGGCGCCGCTCAATGGAGCGCAGGGGGGAATCGGCGGGGCGTAGGGGTGGCGGGAAGGGAACGGGGGCGAGCCGGCGTGACGCCAGGCATGGCGAGCGGACGATCACGGTCCGCGCAGACCGATACCCCATTCCCCCGTCACGAGGAGGACCCCATGCGTACCTTGCCCATCGCTGTACTCGCCCTCACCCTGCCGCTGGCTGCCTGCGGCGGCGACGACGACGGCACCAGCCCGCCCTCCAACTTCGAGCTGGTCGTCATCGGCAGCCCGACCTTCATTGCGGCGCACAGCGGACAGGACATCCGCGCGGCCGTCGTGCGCGGTGGCCAGGTCGTGGCCACCAAGCAGAGCAAGATTGCCGTATCGGGTGATCGCGGCTTCGGCTTCACCTTCCCCGAGGTCCTGGAGAACGGCGCCAACCACGAATTCCACTACTGGATCGACTCCAATTTCGGCGGTGGGGTGGTCGGGGGTTGTGACGACCCCTCGATCGACCATCAGTGGCGGGTCGGCCTGGGCACCGCCGCGTCGAACAAGACCATCACGGAGGTCCACCGGCCGGCTGAGACCTCCGACGTGTGCGCCACCTTCGATTGAGCGTGGGCGCTAGCATGCCTGTCGATCGGGCGGCCGCGCGCCTATCTTGCCGGCCACCCTGACGAACCACGTTCCGCCGCGACGCGCGCGGATTCCCGTGTCTTCCGGAGGCCCGCGCATGGCTCCCCGTGTCCCTGTCCTCACCATCACGCTCGCGCTGGCCATGCTGTTTGTGGCGGGCCCCGGCGGCGCCCAGGAGACCGCCCCCCCGCGACCTGGCCCATGCCTTCGGCGTGGGCTGGCTCGTGCTGGACCGTGACGGCGACGCCGTGGTGGACGCACTGGCCGCGCGTGTCCTCCTGCCGCAGGCCGCCACGGAGGCGCATGCCGCCACGGCCGCCAACGTGGCGGCGCGGCTGGGCTTCGAGACGGCCGGGCTGGAGCCGGGGCTGGCCGACATCTTTGCTCCGGACGCCACCTATGCGGCGCCCGTGGTGCTGGTGGGGGTGGACGCCGTGCCGGGCGCGGCCGCCGCGCGCGCCGGCCTGGCTCCCGGGCAGGGCGCCGTGGCGTTGCTGCCGCCGGACGACGCACTGGGTGCCGGCGGACTGCTGCTCGTGGGCCATGACGCCACGGGCCTGCTGGCGGTCGGCGAGTACGTAGCGGCGCGCCATCCCGCGGTGTGGGCGCCGGACGGC
This sequence comes from Gemmatimonadota bacterium, assembly GCA_040905425.1. Classification (GTDB taxonomy): domain Bacteria; phylum Gemmatimonadota; class Gemmatimonadetes; order Longimicrobiales; family RSA9; genus JBBDRO01. The sequence goes on from JBBDRO010000025.1 coordinate 7,190, forward strand.
ACGGCGTGGGATGCGGTGGGCCGCAAGGTGGACGCGTTCCTGGCGGGCCGGAGCATCAGCGCCGATTCCGCGCGCCTGCAGCGCGTGGTGGTGGAGGCCGGCCGCGCCGGCCCGGTGAGCGCCACGCTGGTGGTGCGGCTGGGGGATCGGACGGCGCTCCGCGGGGCTGCGGCGGCGCTGGCGGGGCGGGACACCACGGCGGCGGATTCGGCGGCGGCCGACAGCGCCGCGGCGGATCCCGTAGCGGCGCCCGACACGGCGGCCGCCGACACCGCGGCCGCCGCCTCGCCCGCCGACAGCGGCGCCGCCCGGCCGCGGCCGCGCGGCCCGCTAGCCCTCTCCGAGCTGGAATTCACCGACCTGCACCGCCTGGACATCCGTCTCGAAGCCCCCGACTCCACCGCGCTCGTGCGCGTGCTGCCGCGCCGCCCCTGGCGGGCCCGCGCCGCACCGGAGGGCAACGCGGGCAGTGTCTCGCCCTTCACCCTCTCCCGCCTCTACAGCACGGACGGGCTGCTCCGGGACACGAATGGGGACGGGCTGCCGGATCGCATGGACGCGGTCTTCTTCGTGAGCGGGGGCGAGGCCGCCCCCCAACTGGCCGACCTGGCTGCCCGCCTGGGGCTGGAGAGCACCGGCATCCGCCTGCCGCTGGCGCGCGCCGCGGGCACGGAGGATCGTCCGGAAGCGGCGGGCGTTCCGATTGCCTTCGGGATCGACGGCTACCAGGCACAGCGCCTGCGCGAGAAAGGCCGCCTGCACATGCCCGCACCCGGCGCCGGCCAGGGCTTCCTGGAGCTGGTGCCGCGCGCCTTCGGTGGCGGTACCGGACTCGTGATCGGCGCGGCGGACGCGCGTGGACTCGAGGCGGTGACGGGCGTCGTGGCTTCCCGCATGCCGTATCTGTGGACGTACGGCAAGGGGGAGTACGAGCTGGCGGACGTGGAGACGGAGGTACGGCGCTTCTTCCAAGCGGTGGAGGCGCCGGGGCAGGTTGCGCTCGGCGTCTTCAAGCTGCGCCAGTGGCTGGCGCGCCTGGGGGATGCCCCGGTGGAGGCGCTGGCCGTGGAGCTGGCGGCCGAGGAGGCGCCGGCTGGGCTGGAGGCCCACTTGAGCGCGCTGCTGGCGGCGCACTACCCGGAGGCGGAGACCGAAGTCACCACGTTCACCACGGGCTTCGGCGTGGGTCAGGAGATCTTCACCCAGGAGCTGGCCATCCCCTGGGAGGTGGACACGGCGCGGGCGCTGCTCTCCAGCCAGGTCTACCCGGCCGTGCGCGCGGGGCAGGGTGGGCGCGTCGAGCTGCGCGTGAGCGAGCCGCCCGAGTTGCGCGCCCGCCTGGTGGCGGAGATCCGTGATTCGCTGCGTGCGCGCGGCGCCGATCCGGCCGCCTGGGACGTGGACGTGCTGAGCGCCTACAAGCAGGGCTACTCGTGGCTGGTGGATGACGTGCTGCCGGAGCTGCGTGAGCTGCCCGTGGACAGCATGGCCATCACCTATCACACGCTGGAGGAGTCGGAGGAGGTGCGCTGGCAGACCATCGCGGCGGACACGCGGTGGCTGCAGGAGCTCTATCCCGTGGACGCCGTGCTGGCGCGTGAGCTGGCAATTTCAGACTCGGTGATCACCTTCACGCCCACCCGCGCACCGGATCCCATCTACCGCGTGCGGGCGTTCGACGCGGCGGGTCGGGAGCTGCTGGAGCGCACCTTCACGCCGCGCTATGTGGTGCGTCCCTTCTTCGACCTCTTTCCCGAATACGAGCAGATCCGCGTCACGACCGGCTGGCTCACCGCCGAGAGTGGCGGGCAGACGCTGGTGGACCGCCGCATCCGCACCGATCCCGAGGCTTTCTGGGACCTCCTGCAGACGGACATCTACGGGCGTATCGTGGACTACGTGGTGGACGTGCAGGATGGCAGGCCCTCCGGACGAAACGCGCCCTACTTCGACGAGTTCCGGGTGGACCTCACCCTCTCCGAGCCGAACTACCGCATCGGCGTGGACGAGGAGGTGATCTCCAGCCTGGAGGCGCTGCACGAGGACATCTACTTCGAGACGCTCACGCTCTTCGACCTCATCGGCAACCGCTACGGCGTGGGCGGGCTGAGCTACCCCGGCCGCATCCTGCCCTGGATCCACGAGGGGACCGGCGCACCGGGCACGGCGCGCATTGCCTTCACGGGGAAGGAGCGCGCCGCCCCGGAGCTGGTGCTGCGCGCGACCGTGGCGGGGCAGGAGCCGACGGTGCGCCGCTACGGCCTCTCCTCCCCCGGTACGGAGACGCCGCAGCTGCGCGGTCTCTCGGCACGCGCCGGTGAGGCGGGCATCGGCAGCCTCCTCTTCGAGGTGGAGGCGGTGGATTCCCTGGACCGCTACGAGGAGTACCGCCTACGCAGCTCGGAGGCGGGCGTGGATCGTACCTTCCTGTCGGTGGAGATGCTGGCCGGCATGGTGGAGGCGCTCGGCGCGCTGCACGCGGACGGGGTCCTGGAGCAGCGCCTCTCCTTCGACCGGGTAGGCGAGCTCCGCTTCCGCTTCATCCTGGAAGACACGGCTTCGGACTTCACCCGCACGAGCGTGCTGCCGCGCAGCCGCAATCCGCTGAGCACTGCGGCGCGCCGCCTCTACGCCGGGGACTGGCGCCACACGGGTGAGCGCCTCGTGCAGTGGGAGACGCCCATTCCGCCCGCCGAGAGCGATTCCATCCTGGCGCGCCTGGCCACCTTCCCCGGCGTCCGCGTCTACCAGGTGGCGGAGTCCTTCCTGGGGCAGCCAGTATGGGCCGCGGACTTCCACGCGGCCGAGATGCCGACCTACGTGAGCGAGCTGAAGCTCACGGCGCAGAAGCCCACGCTCTTCCTCTCCGGCCGGCAGCACGCCAACGAGGTGTCGAGCACCAGCCATCTGCTGCGCCTGGGTGAGCTGCTGGCCACCGACTCCGCCTACCGGGCGCTGCTGCGCGATGTGAATGTGGTGCTCCATCCCATCACCAATCCGGACGGCGCGCGGCTGGCCTACGAGATGCAACTCGACAACCCGGACTTCATGCTGCATGCGGGCTACCTGGGCGCACTCGGCGTGGACGCCACCTCCGGCTCGGGCGGCAGCGATCCGCTCTATCCCGAGTCGCACGCCCGCCCGCGCATCTCGGGGACGTGGCTGCCGGACATCTACATCAACATGCACGGCTACCCCAGCCACGAATGGGTGCAGTACTTTGCCGGCTACAGCGCCTGGGTGCGCTCCCGCGCGGGCGGGCAGCGGGACTGGTGGCTGCCGCGCGGTTGGTTCATTCCCGGCTTCTCCTGGGTGGACGACGAGCGCTACCCGGAGATCAAGGAGGCGCAGTACGCCGTACTGGACTCGATCGCGGCGGCCATCACCGGGGATCCCGAAATCGAGGCCATGAACCAGCGTATGTACGTGCGCTACCGGAAGTACGGCGAACAGGACCGGGAGGGTTTCCGGGAAAACTTCCGCAATGGCCTGCTGGTCTACGAATCGCTGCGGGGGCGGCGCGTGTCCGGCTCTGGCGCGTCGAGCCCGCGCGTGACCTGGTTCAGCGTCACCACCGAGGCGCCCGACGAGACGGCGCGGGGGGACTGGCTGGAGCTGGTGGCGCGGGCCGGGCTGGCCCATTCGAGCGCGCTGCTCCGGTACCTTGCGGCGGGGGAGGTCGAGGTGGATCGGGAGGCGGCAGCGGTGCCGGGTGGCGTGGTGCGGACCGTTGGCCGCGAGCGGCCCGTGCTGCCACCGGAGCCACCGGACAACGGCGGTTCGTAAGCGACGTCCCCCGTACGCTCACCGGGCGCCGCCTCCCCGAAGGCCGACCTGTCCACGTGGCCTCTGCTGCTGGTGGGCGGCGCCTTCCTGGCGGAGCCTCGTCGGTGGGCATGACGCGTACTGCCACTCGTGCAATCCTGTCACGTTCTGCCATGGCACCGCCCACCTATGCACGGCAGACTTCGATGGGGACATGATTCGCCCCGCATGCCCTCTTCCGGAGAGTGGCCGTGAGCTGGGAGGAACAGGATGCACGCGACCGCGCGCTGGCCCTCGTGCACAGGAGACTGAGGGCCCGAGGCGTCCTCATGCCGCTGGTGCGCGGCAAGGTAGAGGAGCGGCGCTGGATGGACTGCAACCTCGCGTCCTATGCCGAGAATCGGCTCGGCCAGGTGGCGGATCCGCTCCGCCTGGACGAGCAGACGCGGACGCGCTGGACGGCCACGGTGCTGGAAGGGCGTCTGCCCCGGCCCCGTGAACACAGGTTCATTTCCTGCTACTGGATCATGCGTGGCGGCGAGGTGGCCGGTACGCTGGCTCTCGCGCGCACCTGCCTGGGACCCTGCGTAAATGCGTACAGCGTATACGTGCGGCCGTCCTGCCGGGGCGGCGGAATCATGGCGGCCACCCTCCGGACCGTCCGCCAGGAACTCGAGGCCCACGGGATCGGCCTGGCGTTCGAAGTGAACTGGACGTGGAATGCCGCGGTCCGATACTACCTCCGCAACGGCTTCTGGCTGCGGTCGTGGAAACACGCTCTCAACTTCGTCTGGATCCCCGGCACACCGCCTCCCCGGATCATGGTGGGCGCCCGCGAGGCTTCCCTTGCGATGGAGCAGGAGGGCGGAACTACCGTCCTGGCCCGCGCACGGCGAGGCGGGGGAAGGCTGCTCCGCTTCGCGCGGCCAGCCGGTTTGCTGGGCGCGAACCAGGCGCTGGACCTGCGGGCGCCTACCACCCTGGCCCTGGCACTGGCCCTGGCAGGTTGGCCCCTTGTCCGGTCCCGGAGACACGCGCAGCGATGGGGATACTGCGACCTCGTTCACCCTGAGGCGCTTGCGGACAGAATCCAGGCCTGGGAGGCCTGGACGGCCGCGCAGGGTTGGCGCGTGGAGACGCCCCGCATCCCTGGATTGGCGTATCCCACGTGGGCAGAGCTGCGTCATAGCTCCGGCGCTGACCTCAGAAACCCGGCCCCACCCCCACTTCGAAGCGCAGCCGCCCCCGGTCGTTGAGGGCCACCCCCGCCGCCAGCGGCCCCAGCGGCGTGGCGTGGAAGAGGCCCAGGTGCACGCCGGCGCGGCCGCACGCCCGGAGGCCGCAGCTCCCCAGGCGGGCGCTGCCCGCCCGTGCCCGGAGGCGGGCCCAGCCGATGCGGCCGAGGGAGCGGGCCACGTCGGCGCCGATCACCGCCAGCGCCTTGCCCTGCGCCTCGTCCCATTCCAGGCCCGGGACGCGCCGGTCCGCGCCCAGTGACGGGCGGACGTCGTGGGGCACCTGGCCGCCCGCCAACGCCCCCTCCGCCACCAGCGCCGCCCGCCAGGCATCACGCCCGGTGGGGAGCGGCCACGTCACCCTGGCCTCCGCCACCCGGTAGGGCACCTCGCCGCCGCGGACGTCCGCCGCCACGCTCCAGCCGGTGGCCACGGGGACGGTGAGGTGGGGGAGGGTGCCCGCCCGGAAGAGGACGCCGGCCGCGAGCCCGTCCGCACCCTCCTCCGCCTCTACGTCCTCCACCGGCGCTGACAGCGCGGTGTGGAGGCCCGCTCCCGGCCAGAACGCCTCCACCCCCAGCCAGCCGCCGACGCGTCGCACGAAGCGCTCGCCACCGTCCGCACCCGCCCGGCGCACGCGGCTCTCGCCCCCGGCCAGGCCGCCGTGCACCGCCAGCGGCAGGCGCGTGAAGGGGTGCACGCGCAGCTCGGCGCTCCCCCGCCGATCCCGCTCGCCCGTCTCCACGAACAGGGCCCCCTCGGCGGGCACGCTGCCCAGCCAGGCGTGGCGCACGGCGCCCCACGCGCGCACGCCCAGGTCGTGGTCGTACGCGGCGGCGGCTGCGGCGATGGTGGCCGGGGCGGGCTGCAGGCGGAGGATCAGCGCCACATTGTCCCCGGCCACTGGCTCCACGGAGGGCCATACGCCGTCCACCAGCCCGGTAGCGTAGAGTCGATCCACGCCGCGCAGGACCTCCGCCGGATCCAGCGGGCCGTCGAGGACCGGCGCCATGGCCGTGCGCGCCAACCGGGCCAGCCCGGCGGGTGCCCCCGCGATGCGCAGGTTGGTCACGCTCGACGGCAGGGGTCCGGGCGGTCGCGGGGTCACGGCATCCGGCCGCACCCCGGCCAGCGCGTTGAGCGTAGCCTCACGCCCGATGGTGATGAGCTCGGTGGGGTCCTCCGGGAAGACCGCCGCCGAGGTTCCGGATGGGAGGGCGGGCTGGACCAGCAGGTCCGCCTCGAGGGCGGGATGGCGCGCCCGCACCTGGAAGAGCTGGATGGCCTGCTGCGCCACGTCCAGCGCGCCCACCGGCAGGGAGTCGGCAAAGGGCAGCGTGACGTCCACGGCCACCACCCGCTCCCCCAGCTCCCGGGCGGTGGCCACGGGGAGATAGTCGGCCAGCCCTCCGTCCAGGAGGGGCTCGCCGTCCCAGTCCACCGGTGCGAAGAAGCCGGGCACCGCCATGCTGGCCCGTACCGCCAGCGCCAGGTCCCCGCCGGACAGGACCACCAGTTCCGCGTCCCGCAGACGCGCCGCTACCGCGCGGAAGCGGCGTGGGAGGCGGTCGAAATCCCCATGTGCGCGGGCGGCCGGCTCGAAGAGGAAGCGCACCAGCGTCCGGTTGATACGCCAGTCGGGGACGAGCCCGGCGCCCGGGTCGTCGGCCCCCCACCCGCGCACCGCCACACGCACCAGCGGGATCCGGGGGCGCCGCGCCGGCCCCGCCATCACGGGGCGCTCGGCAAAGGCCCCCACCCAGTCCTCCGCCATCACCAAGCGCCGCACCTCCTGGCCATCATAGCCGGCGGCGTAGAGGGCGCCCACCACTGCCCCCATGCTCGTCCCCACCACGGCCGCCGGGCTGTGCCCCAGGGAGTCGAGCGCCAGGAGGGCACCCACGTGGGCCAGTCCCCGCGCGCCCCCTCCGGAGAGCACCAGGACGTCCTGGCCGGCCAGCGGCCCGGCGCACAGGAGTAGCGCCAGGATGGTGGCTGGCCCACGGGGGCGGCTGAGGGACCGTCGCATGGAAGGAAAGAGAGGTGCGCCAGGCTGGCGCGCAAGGCGCCGGGCGTCCGGGAGGGGCGCTAGCGCGGTCCTTGCTTGTACCGGCGCGCGGATAGCCCGACACGTCAGGCGGGGAGCCAGCAATGCCCACCACCGAACTGGACACGGAGGCCCTCACGGCGCTCGCGGAGCGCTACGCGGCGGGTGAGCGCGCCGTCGGGCGTCTGCCCGGTGGCGGGGTGGCCCGGCTCGAACCGGAGGTGCCCTTCCTCTTCGTCTACCGCCAGCCGGGCCAGGAGGACCAGGGCACGGCGCGGCTGCTGGGCGGTGAGGCCTCCGTGCTGCTGGCCGGCCCGGAGAGCGCGGAGGCCGAGCGGCTGATCGGCCGGGTGGCGGCGGCCGGGGCCCGCCGCTTCGGTGCCTTCCTGGTGCTGGAGCTGTGGGCCGGACGCAGCCGTGAGCGCTTTCTGGTGCGGGCGCCCGAAAAGGAGGGCTCCTCCACGGCCACGGCACTCCAGGCCGCGCTGCGGGATGGCTTTCCCGATCAGGAGGTGCTGCTGGAACGGGGTGAGGAGCGGGCCCCGGCGGGGCGCGAGCCGCTGCTCACCATCCGAGAATTGCACGAGCAGGGCACGCTCCTGCTGGGGCTCGCGGTTCCGCCCACGTACCGCTCCGCGGACGGTGAGGAGACCTACCCCGTGTACCTGCGTGTGGTACGGGACCGGCTCTCCGCCGCACTGCGCCGCGCCGCCTTCGACTTCGTCCGGGTGCAGGCCGCCGCTGACGTGGCCAGCTACCGGGCGCTCGGTCCGCGCGTGCTCGACCAGGAAGCGGTGGCCGCCGACCGGGAGCTGGCGGAAATCGAAAAGGAGTTCAGCTTGCTCCTGCTGGTCTCCCCCGTGGATCAGGACGAGGCCCGGGAGCGTTTCCAGGTCAGCGGCTGCGAACGGAACCCCGACTTCCATTACCGGCTGCTCCCCTTCGATCCGGACCTGCTCAAGCGGCGTCTCTTCGCCGTGCCGCTGGAGCGGGTGGAGGACCCCGCGTTGTCCTTTCTCCTGCGCGACAAGCGGGAGGAGCTGGATCGCCAGATCTCGCTCCTGGCGGAGCGCAACACACCGGCGTTCCGCCCCGGCAGCATCCGCCTCTACGGCACCGTGGATGATGACCTCGTGGCGCGGGCGGAAGATCTGCTCGCCGCCATCGTGGGAACGGGCGACGACACGGGCACCGCGGGCGCCACGGAGGCGGCGGGTGGGGGCGGGCGGTATGTGGATGCCCACGCCTTCGCCGCCCGGGCACGGGAGGAGTTCGAGTATTATCGGAAGGCTTCCAGCGCCTTCGAGTCGAGCGTGCAGGTGCGTCCCGATCTGGTGGGGCTCATGGTCTCGGCGGGTAAGCTCCTCGTGGGTGACCGCCTGAGCCTCTCCGCCGACCGGGTGGACCCGCTCATCCACCACGAGGTGGGCACCCACGTACTGACGTGGTGCAACGGCGCCGCCCAGCCGCTTGCGCAGCTGCGTACGGGGCTGGCGGATTACGACGAACTGCAGGAGGGGCTGGGCGTCTTCGCCGAATACCTGGTGGGAGGTCTAAGCCGGGCGCGTATGCGGGTGCTCGGCGCGCGCGTGCTGGCGGCGGCCGCGGTGCAGTCAGGGGCCAGCTTCGTGGAGACCTACCGGCTCCTCCATCGCGAGCACGACTTCTCCGCCAGCGGGGCCTTCGGCATCGCCGCCCGGGTACACGCGTGCGGCGGCTTCACGCGGGACGCGGTCTACCTGCGTGGCCTGGTCTCGCTGCTGAAGTATCTGGAGGAGGGCGGCGAGCTGGAGCCGCTCTACGTGGGCAAGCTGGCGCTCCGCCATGTGCCGGTGCTGGCCGAACTCACGGAGCGTGGCATCCTGTCCGCCCCGCCCATTCGCCCCCGCTTCCTGGATTTCCCCGACGCCGCCGAGCGCCTGCAAGCGGCGCGCGGTGGTCCGTCCCTGTCTTCTCTGATCTCTTGAGGCCGCGTTGCGCATAACATTCGTCGTAAACGACGTGGATACCGAGCACCCCAGGGCCGCCACCACGGTGATGGCGCTGGCGGCGGATCGTGCCGGCCACCGCGTGCACATGATCGGCGTGCGGGAACTGACCTGCTTCCCGGACGGGCATGTGGGTGGCGTGGCGCGCGCGGCGCCGGGCGGCGGCAAGCGCACCGGGCGTACGTTCCTGAAGACAGTGCAGGGTCCGGACGCCCCGCGTGAGCCCATCACCACGGCCGATCTGGACGTGCTCTGGCTGCGCTACAACCCCTCGGAGGAAGTGGGCGACAACGCCTGGGCGCAGGACGCGGGCATCCTCTTCGGCCAGGTGGCCATGCGGCAGGGTGTCCTGGTGCTGAACCACCCCTTCAGCATCCACCACTCCATGAACAAGCTGAACCTCATGCACCTGCCGGAGGACGCCCGTCCGCGCATGCTGGTGACGCGGCAGATCGAGGAGGTGCGCCGCTTCCACGGGGAAAACGGCGGCCGCATCGTACTGAAGCCGCTCATGGGCTACGGCGGCGCGGACGTCTTCCTGGTGGAGGAGGACGCCGCCAACCTGGTGCAGCTGATGGAGACGCTCGGCCGCGACGGCTACGTGGTGGTGCAGTCCTACCTGCCGGACGCCAGTGAGGGGGACGTGCGTCTCTTCCTGGTCAACGGTCGGCCGCTGGAGATCGACGGCCGCTACGCCGCCGTGCACCGCAAGGGCGCCGAGGGGGATTTCCGCAGCAATATCAGCGCTGGGGGGAAAGTGTCCCGCGCCGACGTGGACGAGCGCTGCCTGCGTCTGGCGGAGCTCGTGCGCCCCCGCATGGTGAGTGACGGCCTCTTCTTCGTGGGCCTGGATATCGTGGGGGACCGGCTGGTGGAGGTGAACGCCATCAGCGCGGGCGGGCTCAATGCCGCGGACGTCCTGGAGGAGCGGGACTTCTCGGGCGCCGTGATCGAGGCCGTGGCCCGCAAGGTGCGCTACCGGGAGCGTTACGGCATGAGCATCCCGAATCGGGTGCTCGCCACCATGGAATAGGCCTCGCGCGGTCGCCGGCAGGGGGGCGCCCGCTGAGCGGGACCCGCGCCCGCCGGGCGTGATCCGCGCCGGCCGGGCGTGATCCGCGCCGGCCGGCTTCAACCGCCGCCCGGGATGGCGATGTGGCAGCGGCGGCAGGTCAGCTTGTTGCGATCGGCCATGCGCGTGGGGTCGAAATCGGGGCCGTGCGGGCTGATGCGCCAGCCGCCCGTGGCCGAATGGCACTGCTGGCAGTCCCGCTCGGCGTGGCAGGTGGCACAGCTCTCCAGACCCTGGCGGGCGGCCTGGGCGTGCTGCAGCAGCCAGAGCGGCAGGGCGTTGTGGAAGGCAACGTCCAGGCGGCCCTCCGATCCCAGCCCCACGCTCTCGTGGCAGCTCTTGCAGAAGGACTGGGTGTTGTGGCAGGTGCTGCATTCGGTCTGCCGGCTGTAGGCGTCCGTGGCGTGCCGCTGCACGAAATTGGGCGCGTGGAAGCCCGAACTTTCCGGCGCGTCGTGGCAGTCGCTGCAGAATGTGCTGGTGTGGCAGCTGGAGCAGCTCGGCTGATCGGCGGCCGCCGCGCCGCCGTGCGCCGTGGCAAAGCCCGGCGGGTGGAGCAGTGCCGCGCGCTGGCTCTCCCCCTGCTGCGGCGCCATGGGGCGCGCCAGCTCGGGGTGGCGTACGGTGGCGGCCCGCGGTGCCGCGTCCGGGGCGCCCGGCGTCGCGGTCACGCGCCAGCCGCTGATCTGCACACCCCCGGGGCCCGCGGGAAGCATGCGGATGAGTTCCCGGCCACCCTCGCCGATGTGACAGGCATTGCAGCTCGGTCGCGCGTGGCAGTTGGCGCACGTCTGGATGCGCGCGGTGGCGTCCTGGCGGTGGGAATAGAGCCAGCCCTGTTCCTCGTGGCTCTCGGGCAGCGGATACACGGCTACGCGCTCCAGGGAGGCGGCCAGCGCGCGCGGATCGCTGGCGAGCGCCGCGATGGCGGGGATATCCGCGGCGTTCAGATGGCAGCGCGAGCAGCTCTCCGCGGCGTGGCAGTTGGCGCACGTCTGGATGCGCGCGTTGGCGTCCTGGCCGTGGGCATAGAGCCAGCCCTGTTCCTCGTGGCTGTCCGGCAGGGGATAGACGGCCACGCGCTCCGAGAAGGCCACCAGCAGGCGCGGGTCGCTGCCGAGCGCCGCGATGGCGGGGACATCCGCCGCGTTCAGATGGCAGCGCGAGCAGCTCTCCACGGCATGGCAGACGGCGCACTGTTGGCGCGCGAACGCTTCACTGGGCGCGTGGTCGAAGGCGTAGTCCTCGGCCGCGTGTGAGGACGGTTCGGGGAAGGCGGCAATGTTCCAGGCGGCCAGCTCGTCCGCCTCCGCCAGCGGCATGTGGCATTGCCGGCAGTCCGCGTCCGCCGCCAGGTGCTCCGGCGCCTCGTGCGCGTGGCAATCCAGGCACCAGGCCGGTTCGGCGGCGGCCACGGCCATGAAGGCCGTGCTGCCATCCGCGGCGTGGCAGGTGTGGCAGGTGAGCGAGTCACCCCCCGCCCGGGCCGCGTCCCGGTGCGTGCCGTGGGTAAAACGCAGGTTGTCCGGATCGTCCTGAAAGCCGGACCAGGTCACCGTGGGCTGCACGGCGCCGTCGTGGCAGGCCGCGCACAGTTCCTGGTCCGGGAAACCCATGGACTCCTGCCCCGTGGGCAGCTCGCCGTGGCAGCCGGAGCAGGTGGGAAAGAGCGCGGCGTGCTGCGCGTGCGGGAAAGGCTGGCGTTCCTGCTGCGCAGCCGCCCACAGACCGGTGCCTCCCAGCCCCAGGAGCGCCACCACCGCCAGCGCCACCAGCCGGCCCGTGGTCACGGCGCCCCTCACGATCCACCTCCCCCGCCGCGCATCCCCGGATCCGCGCCCACGGCCCACTCCAGTTGCAGCGTGGCCCGCACCTGCGTCCAGTCCACCGTCCCCGGCGTGGGGCTCTCCAGGTGACGGTAGGCCGTGGCGCTGCCGCTCAGCCGCGTGTCCGCATTCAGCCGCCACGCGGCGTTGGCCCCGAGGCCGGCCACCACGCCTTCACCGAGGGAGAATTCGCGAATGCTCTGGAAGAGCGCGCCGTGCGCGCCCACGTAGCCCGTCTCCCCCCAGTCGCGGCGCAGCGCGGCGTCCACCTCACTCTGCGCAGCGCCGAAGTTGATGTGGCGCCAGTAGGCGCCCGAGGCCATCCACGCCTCAGCGGGGCGCCACCATGCGTCCGCACCCACCCGCCAGCCGTTCGTGCGCAGCATGGCCGACGCCAGCCCGGCGTGCGCCTCGTCGTAGCTCCGCCAGGCACCCGTGAGGCGCACCCCCAGCTCATCGGCGCGCCCCCACGCCAGCGTGCCGCTCCCTTCACCGTAGCCCACGGGCGAGAACACCCCCCAGATGGTCCACAGCTCGAAGAAGGGGCGGTAGCGGCGTACCTCGGCCGCGGCGGAGAAACCGTGCGCCAGCGGGACGTCGGCACGCAAGCGGGCCTCGTTCAGCCAGCCGGCGCCCAGGTCGGCCTGCAGTGCGCCACTCACGGCTCCGCGGCCGAAGGACACGCGGGCGTCCGCCGCCAGGCGCTCCGAGTAGAGGGCGCCTCGATCGGTGCGGATCTCCCGCTGGTAGAGCAGCGAGCCGGCCATGCCCGGTGCGGGACGCACGCGCGCCAGCGCACCCAGGATGTAGGCGCGCTCGGAGGGGAAGAATGGCTCCACGCCCTCCAGGGCGTCGTCGTGATACTCGTTGGTGCCGCGCATGAGACTCCACCCGCCGTAGGCCTCCACGGTGAGCTCGTCCATGGGCCGATAGGCCAGCGCCAGCCCATCGAAGTTGTACCAGCCGAGCGAGGAGGTCTGCCACTGGCGGCCGAGCCGTGCCCGGTAGCTGGGGCGGTCCACTTCCACGTAGGCGGAGAGGACGTCCAGGGGGTCATCGGCCTCGGGCCAGAGCGCGTCGGCCTGGCCCACCGCGGCGCGACCGCGGACATGAGCATAGGCGCGCACGCCCTGACCAAAGCCCCAGGCACTGGCACGCAGGTCCTGCATGAGCGGCACGGTGGAGAGCCGCGGCCCCGCGCCCAGATAAAAGCACCAGGGTAGGCCCTCCGTACACCGCACCACCGAACCGTCCGGTGCCAGGCGGAGCGTGCCGGTCCCGAGCGCGTTCTCCATCGGGATGCTGTCCTTGACCGCCGTGGCCAGTTCGGCGTAGCGGGCCGTGCTGACGCCCGTGACACGCACGCCCTGGCCCGCTGCGGGCGCCACCGTCACGAGCGCCGCGATGGCCGCCACCGACCCGATCCTTGCACTCATCCTCACCGGCTGCCTCCTCCCACAACGCCCTTCGACCAGTCGGTTGCGTGGCACACGGCGCAGGGCCGCTCCGGATAGTGGTCCCGCTGCGCCTCGTGACAGGTGAGGCAGACGGGCCTGGTGGGCGGCAGCGGCGCCACGACGGCGTTCTCGTGGCAGCCCGCCCCGCCGCAGCCCAGGTGCACGGCGCGGTCGTGCACCGGGCCGGGCTCGGCGGACTGCGGCGTATGGCACGCCTGGCACATGCTGCCGCCCACGAAGTCGTGATGGTCCTCGTGGCACGAGGCGCACGTCACGGCCGCGGCGAACGTACCCGGGGTGGTGTGGCAGGTGGTGCACGCCACCTGCTCGTGCCAGCCGTGCGTGAACGGGAGCGCGCGGTTGCGGGGCGCGTCCCAGACGGACAGGTCGAGCAAAACGGATTCCTGGTACCTGCCGGCGATCTCACTCGACGTGTGGCAGCGCTGACACCGGTCGCGCATGCGTGGCGCGTGGTGGCACGCCTGGCAGTCGGCGGCGGTGCGCACCACGAGCGCGCCGTGGGCCGTGGCGGTGCCATGGCAGGCGGTACACGCCACGCTGGCGTGACGGTCGTGCGAGAACGGCTCTCCACCCAGACGCGGCACCTGTTGGAGCAGGAAGCCCAGGCCGCGCAGCAGCGGGGCGGCCAGCGTGGCGGTGGGCAGCATGCCCATGCGCTCGATGCCCGCCGCCGGATGGAAGCTCTCCCCTCCCGCCGGTGGATGGGGCGCCGTGCCGCGCGGGCGGTTGGGCCGATCCAGCGTCGCCGGGTCGTGGCAGGCCACGCAGGTCACGCCCGGCGCGTTCCAGGTATGGGCGGCGTGGCAGTCGGTGCACTGTGCCAGCGCGCCGGGTTCCAGGCCTCGATGCCAGGGGCTCAGGGTTTCGGGCGTGCTATGACAGCCGGCCGAGGCGCACGACTGCACGGCCTGCGCGGCGGTTTGCTGCTGATGCGGGTCGTGACACACGCCGCAGGACCCGCCGTGCGGTTCGTCCTCCGGGAAGTTGGCCAGCATGGCGCGCATCTGATGGCACGCCGTGCACTCGGGTCGGCGGGGCTGCAGCGCATTGGCCAGGCTGTCCGCCGGCGTCCCGGGCGCCACCGGCCGGTTGAAGTTGTGGCACGCCACGCAGTGGATGGTCATCTGCCCCATGGCGCCCAGACGCACCGTGGTATCCTCGTGGCAGCCGGCCTGGCCGCAGGTCTGACTGGTGGCGGTGAAAACGTGGATGGAGGCTGAGTGGCACTCCACGCAGCGGAGTCCCTCCAGCGACGGGTCGTCCGATTCCATGTGCACGCGGTGGCCGGCCGAGGCGGCAATGAGCGTCCATTCCTCCGGATTGCCGTCGATATGGCACTCGGCGCAGCGCTCGTTGGGCACCTCCGCGTGCTCCTCGATGGTCTCGGGCTGCTCGATGATCTGGCTGAGGGCCATGCGGCTGCGCGCCACGAACGTGGGCTGGTGGCAGGCCTTGCAGCCCAGGCCCCGGTGGGCACTCTGCTCGAAGCGGGAGAAGGGGTCCTGCATGAGGTGGCAGGACATGCAGAAGTCGTTGTCGTGCTGGACGTAGTCGTACGTGCGGTACATCAGGATGCCGGCCACCACGGCCCCCGCCACGACCAGAGTCCCCAGGACGGCCATTACGCTTCTGGGCAGGTTGCGCAGCGTGCCGCCCATGCGGTCCAGCAGCGCCCTCATTGCGCTCGCCCGCCCAGCCAGAGGCCCGGGGGTTCCCCGGGACCGGCCGTTTCCGTTCGTTGCATCCGGTATCGCCTCCCAGCCCCGGAAACCCGTCCCTTCGAATGACGCTTGAACGTACATCGCCGCGCGCCATGCGACAATTCGATATGTTCCCCACAAGCCTTCAAGGAAATGCGGACAGACAACGCGGCGCCTACACCACTATCCTTGCGCACGTCGCGACGCGCCGCAGGGGTCGCGGTACGCGCGTAAAGCCGCTCACGAGGACCGAGGAGATACCGGTATGATGATGCCCCGTAGCCTGCTCACCGCTCTGGCCGTGGTGGCCGCCGCCGGTCTCACCGCCTGTGGCTCGGAGCCCGAGGACGCCACGCCGATCGGTGGCGCGCCGGCGGATGCCAGCGCCCTTCCTGCGGCGGAAGTGCGTGCCGAACTCGACGCGGGGAACGCGGCGTACCGCAAGGACGATCACGAGACCGCGCTGGCCCACTACACGAAGGCCACCGAGATGGCGCCGGAGCTGGCGGCGGCGTGGTTCGGGGTGTCCATGGCCCAGGAGGCGCTGGGCAACGCGGAGGCCGCGCAGGAAGCCATGCAGAAGGCCATGGAGTTGGCGCCCGCCGACGAAGCCGGTGACCTGCAGAGCATGCCGCGGGACGCTGATCACGCGCCCGGCGGCGCCATGCCGCCCGCCACCATGCCGGACGACACCATCCACGGCGGCACGGGCGGCTGAGGTGCGCATGCGCGCGCGCGCCATGGGCGTTCTGCTGAGCGGGCTCGCCGCCGCCGGCTGCGAGGAGCACGAGTTCCATCCGCCCGACCGTGCGGCACAGGTGGCCGTGGCCGATTCGCAGTACGCGCAGCTGCGCTTCGACACCATTGCGTGGGCCGCCGAGGACGCACGCATCGAAGTCGGCAATACCACGTTCGCCGCGCACTGCACGCGCTGTCACGGGCCGCTGGGCAGGGGCGGTACGGAGTACGTGGTCGAGCAGGACCTGGACGTGCCGTCGCTGGTGGAGCCCGGGTGGCCGTACGAGGGGGACACCGACGCGGTCCGTCGACGCGTCTGGGTGGGCCACCCCCAGGGCATGCCCACGTGGGGCGTGGCGCGCCTGACCCTGCGCGAGGTGGATGCCGTGGCGCACTACATCGTGGCGCAGTTGCGGCCGGAGGTGCTCGGCGGCGGCTGAGCCACTCATTCATCGCGCACGAGGCGCCGTCCGGCTGGACCGGGCGGCGCCTCGTTACGTCTGTAAGCGACGCTGCAGCGCACCCTCCCGGCGCTCGCCAGCGGTGATCCGGGGGTGCGCGAAATCGCGCGCGGCATCGCGCGAAAACGCGCGTTTCGGGCCACGAAGGACGCCGCGTCATCGTCGCTTGAATCCGTATAAGTGGTTGTTATACATTGCTTTGGCTTCTTTCGAGCAGGCGTGGTCCCGCCCTTGTACTGGTAAGGGGCGAACGGACGCCAGATAGGCGCCGAGACCCGGAGGTAGAAATGACAACCACGACGATGACGAACGAGCGGCCCACCGGTGCTGAGTTGATGCGCGGGATTGGCCTTCCTGGACGGATAGCGGTGACCTGGGCGCTGGCGGGCGGACTGCTGCTGGGCGGCTTCCTGGTGGCGGGAATGACGCTGGCCGGGCGGCTCTCCGGCAGCGGCTTGCTGGTGACCAGCGCGGGCCTCTTCATCATCGGCGCGGCGCTGGGCTTCGGGCACGGGGCCGTGCTCGGCTTCCTGGGTCGGCCGGAGGGGGTCGGTCGCGCGGAGGCGCTGCGGATGCTGGGGCTGGCGGCCGTGTACGCTCTGCCCATGCTGGCGCTCGGCCTGCTCGTGGCCGGCTGGGTGAGCATGGCCACGGTGGCGCTCTACATCGGCCGCACGCTGCCCCTGGTAGGCGTGGTGCTGGCCGCGGCGGTCGGCGTCATAGGGCTGGTGAGCGCCGCGGCCTACGGCTGGCGTGGCGCCCAGCACGCCTATGCGCGCTGGCCGGACCGCAGCGTGGGGACCGTGCTGGTGGCGGCTACCTATGCCGCGTTGCTGGTGCTCTTCCTGGCCGACCGCCCGGAGATCTGGGGGCTGCGGCTGCGGGTTACCGAGACGGGCGCCGTGCTGCTGGCCTCGGCGGTGACCTTCTGGCTGGTGGGTCCCGGGGTGACGCTGGCGCTCGGAGCGTTGCGCCGCCTGGCGCTGCCCATGCCCGCACTCGTGGTGAGTGACGGGCGCGGCCTGGCCGGCGGCCTGGCCGTGGGCATGGCGGCCGGTGGTGTGCTGGCGGTCCTGGCGCTGCCGTTCCACGGAGCTCCGTTCGGGGCGCATACGTTCGCCGCCGGCGCCGGCGCGGCGGGGACGCTCCTGCTGGGACTGGGCGCCGCACTGTTCAGCGAGGTACTGCTGCGCCTCGTGTTGGTGACGGCCGTGGCCGCCGTGGTGCTCCGGCGCATGGGCGCGGACCGGCTCGAGGCGGGGGCGGCCGGTGTGGTGGCCGCGGCGCTCGTGCAGGTGCTGCTCTACCTGCCGGCGGTCCTCGAGGTGGGGTTCGCCAGCTCGGTGGCGGCCGCGGGCTACGTGATCCTGGGAGTGATGGTACCCTCCCTGGTCTTCGGCTTCCTGTACTGGACGCGCGGTCTGGGCACCGCCGTGGTGGCGCACGCCACCGCGCTCGTGGTCCTGGCGCTGCTGGTGGCCTGAGCTGCCTTCGCGCGGTCCACCTGCTGTCGGATTCGTCTCACCACCGCCCCACCGGACTCCCGGTGGGGCGGACGCACGTAAGGGGGGCCGGGGCGGGCGCTTCCCTACGTGGCTGCGGTTTTTCCCACGCCAGATTCCGTCATCTCCCCACAGACGTTGGGGCGCCTCGCCCGGATATTGATGCTGTGCCGATCCAGGCGGGTGGACGCCCGCGGCACTGGGCAGGGCGCCTGGCGCTCCGGGAGGAGGGACGCCGTTGGGGTGGACAATCAGGCTGCGGGATCTCCCGCTCCGAACCAAGCTGGCCATTACGGTGCTGGGCGTGGCCGTGGCCGTCCTCGGCGTCTTCACCCAGGTGTCCTTCCGCTACTGGAAGAGTGAGGCGCTGGCCGCCGCCGAGCAGCAGGCCCTGCTGGCGGGGCACTCGGCCCGCAGCCTGATCCAGACGGCGCTCCTGCAGGGCCGCTACGAGCAGGCCCACCGCAGCCTGCGCCGCCTGGTGGAGGACGCGCCCATCACCCACGCGCGCGTGTGGACCGCCGATGGCACGATCCTGCTTTCCTCGCACGCCGAAGAGGAGGGCACGCGCCTGCCGGGAGTGTGGATTCCCCGCCGTGGGGACGTCCCTGCGGAGGGCAGCGTGCACGGCGGGGAGGATGGGGATGCCGTACGCGCCTTCTTCCCCGTGGACGGCGGCGCGGCGGCGCTCTTCGAAGTGGGCTTCTCGGTGGCCACAGTGCGCACCGCCATGGATCGTGGGGCACGCCTGGGACTGGGCCTCACCGCCGGCTCCCTGCTGGCCATCACGGTCATCCTCTTCACGCTGTTCGAGCGCGAAGTGGTGGCACCCATCGAGCGCATGCACGGGCTGCTCTCCGGGGTAGCCGTGAACGCGCCGGAACCGCTTCCCGAGCGGCCTCCCTCCCGGCGCACCAATGAGATGGGCCGCCTGGAGGCCTCGGTGGCGCACCTGGTGGAGCAGGAGCAGGCCGTGCGCCGGCTGGCACAGGAGCAGGGCCGCATGCTGCAGGAACAGCAGGGGCTGGCCGAGGTGGGGGAACTGGCCGCGGAAATGGCCCACGAATTCAAGCGGCCGCTGGCCTCCATCCGCTCCGCCCTGGAGGTGCTGGAGCAGGAGTACGTGCTGGAGGATCGGGCCCAGACGCTGCTCGGCGCTGTGGACGGCCAGCTCGAGAAGCTGAGTGAGACCATGCGCGATCTGTTTGCCCTGGCCAAGCCGGTGGAGCTGGAGAGCCGGCCCGTGGACGTGGCTGACGTCCTGGATGACGCCCTCTCGCAGTTGGCCGTCCTGCCCGCGGCCTCGAACATCCAGGTCGAGCGCGTCTACGATCGCGGAGCGCCGCCCGTGGAGGGTGACCGGCGCCGCCTTGAGCAGGCGTTCGGCAATGTCCTGCTGAACGCGGTCGAGGCCATGGCGGAGGAGGGAGGCTCCCTCGTGCTGGGCACCACCCACACCAACGGCATGGTGGTGGTGGAGGTGACCGATACGGGCCCCGGCATACCCCCGGAAACGGTCGAGAAGACACTCCTGCCCTTCTACTCCACGAAGCCGTCCGGCACCGGCCTGGGGCTGCCTCTGGTGGCGCGCATCGTGGCCGCGCACGGTGGCACGCTGGCCATCGACGGGTCGCGCGGGCAGGGCACCCGCGTGCGCATCGGCCTGCCGGTGACCGCGGCGGTGCGCCATTCCAGCCAGGAGGGGGCATGGCCGACGCACGCATCCTGATCCTCGAGGATGACGCCCTGCTGCATGCCATCCTGGTGGAGCGGCTGGAGCGGTCGGGCTATGAGGTTGCGGCCGCCACGACGCTGGCGGAGGCACGAGCGCTGGCGCGGGAGCACGGTCCCGACCTGGCCCTGCTGGACGTGAAGCTGCCCGATGGGGAGGGCACGGAGCTGCTCGAGGAACTGTCGGGGGAGGGAGACGTGGCGTGCGTCATGATGACGGCCCACGCCACGGTGGAGTCCGCGGTCGAGGCGCTCCGCCTGGGCGCCATCGACTACCTGGAAAAGCCCTTCTCATTTGATCGGCTGGACGCCACGCTGGCCCGCACCATGGAGTTGACAGCGCTGCGTCGGGAGGTGCGGGAGCATCGAGAGCGCGGCGGACTGCCGGCCGGCTTCGTGGGCGAGAGTGACGCCATGCGGGAGGTGGTGCGGCTGGTGGAGCGGGTGGCGCCCGCCGGCAACACCACGGTTCTCGTGCAGGGTGAGACGGGCACCGGCAAGGGTGTGGTGGCGCGCCTGGTCCACGAGCTGAGCAAGCGGAGCGGTGGACCCTACCTGGCCGTGACGTGCTCCGCCCTGGCCGAGACGCTCATGGAATCCGAGCTCTTCGGGCACGAGAAGGGGGCGTTCACCGATGCCCGCACCATGAAGCGGGGCCTGGTGGAGCTGGCCGAAGCCGGCACGCTCTTCCTGGACGAAATCGGTGAGCTGTCCCTGCGCCTGCAGTCCAAGCTGCTGCAGTTCATCGAGGACCGCACTTTCCGCCGCGTGGGCGGCACACGGGACCTCTCGGTGGACGCGCGCATCGTGGCCGCCACCAACCGGGATCTGGAAGCGGAGGTACGCGCGGGCAATTTTCGCGAGGATCTCTTCTACCGGTTGAGCGCTTTTCCCGTTCGCATCCCTCCCCTGCGGGAGCGCAGGAGTGACGTGGCGCCGCTGGCGCGCCATTTCGTGGACACCTTCAATCGGGAGTTCGGCAGGCAGATCCGCACCATCGCGCCGGAGACCATGGAGCTGCTGGAGCGGCACGGCTGGCCGGGCAACGTCCGCGAACTGCGCAACGTCATCGAGCGCAGCGTGCTGCTCGCCGACGGGCCGGTGCTGGAAGCCGCCATGCTGCCGCCCGAGCTGCGCGGCCAGGACACCGGACGCTCCCTCCTGCCCGAACTCGAGCTGGGCCCGGAGGGTGTGGACCTGGAGCGGCTCGAGCGTCAGCTCGTGGAGGAGGCCCTGCGCCAGGCGGAAGGCAATCGGACGGAAGCGGGCCGGCTGCTGGGGTTGAGCCGCCACCAGGTGCGCAATCGCCTGAAGAAGCACGGGCTGGGGGACGAATGAGGGGGCCTTGGCAGGATCGACGGCAGCGCGCGCTGCTGATGGCGTTGGGTCTGGCCCTGTCGGCAACGGCGGCCTTTGCCCAGGAGCCGGGCTGTGTGCGCTGCCACGGAGAGCTGGAGCTGCTGCGCCAGCACGTGCCGTCGCTGGCCGCGGCGCGGGCACTGCTCGTACGGAGTGACACGCTGGCGGCTTCCGCGCATGGCGCCATGACCTGTGCCGAGTGCCACACGGGCTATCAGCGCTTTCCACACCCTGAGGCGGGCACCAGCACGGCGGGCTGCGCTTCCTGCCACACCGCGGCGGACGCCGCGTGGCAGGAGGGCGTGCACGCCGGCGCCGCGGATGGCCAGGCGGTGGCGTGCGCCGCCTGCCATGGCATCCATGACGTGGCACCAGCGGCGGCGGTGGCGGCGGCCAGCACCGATCCGGCCCGCGACGTGGTGGTGGCGCGCTGCGTGGCGTGCCATTCCACCGACGACCTGCCGGAGGGAAATCCGCATCGCGGGCAGGTGGCCTGTACCGCCTGCCATGCCCATCACGCCACGCGCCCGCCCATGGAGCCGAGCTCGCAACTGGCCCCCGCCGCCCAGGCCGCCACCTGCGGCGCGTGCCACGCGGAGCAGGCGTTGCTCTGGAGCGCGGACGTGCACGGCAGCGGCGTCCTGAGCGGCACACGCGCCCCGGGCGGGCGGCGCGGCGCGGCCTGCACCGACTGCCACGGCGCCCACGACATGGCCGACCCCGGCGAGCGCGGTTATGCCGCCGCGACGGTGGATGAATGCGCGGCCTGCCACGAGCATGGCGCCCGCACGTACTACGATTCCTACCACGGCAAGGCGGCCCGGCTGGGGTCCGCCGTGGCGGCCACATGCGCGCAGTGCCACGGCGCACACGGCATCCTGCCGGCCGCGGAGCCCGCCTCCACCGTGGCGGCAGCCAATCTGGTGGAGACGTGCGGTGCCTGCCACGCGCACGCCCGCCCGGCGTTCGTGCAGTATGACACTCATCCCGACCCCTTCAACCGGGATCGCAATCCCTACATCCATGGCGCGTTCTGGTTCATGAACAGCTTGCTCGTGTTCGTCCTGGTGGTGTTCGGCGCGCACACGCTGCTCTGGTGGATCCGCATCGAGCTCGACAAGCGCCGCGGCGTGGGGCACGGCGCTCACGACGGCCACGGCGGAGAGGCGGCGCCATGAGTGTTCCCCTGGATTCCGCGCAGCGCGGCAGCGGCCCCTATGTCTGGCGCTTCAACCTGTTCCACAGGTGGACGCACGGCTTTGCCATGCTGTCCTTCTACGTGCTCATCCTGACGGGGCTGCCACTGCGTTTCTCCTGCGCCCCGTTTTCGGCGCCGCTCGTCCGCTTCTGGGGTGGTGTGGAGCGGGCCGGGCTGATCCACCGCTGGGCGGCGGCCTTCATGGTGGCCTACACGCTGATCCACATCGTCTACATGATCCGCAAGGTGTGGCGGGCGCAGGACCGCCGGAGGCTCCTGTGGGGCTCCGATTCCATGGTTCCGCATCCGCAGGACGCGCGCGACTTCATGCAGCAGTTCAAATGGTATTTCGGGAAGGGGTCGAAGCCCGCCTTCGGGCGTTACGGCTACCTGGAAAAGCTGGACTACTTTGGTGAAGTCTGGGGCTTCGTCATCATCGGAGGTACCGGGTTCGTGCTGTGGTTCCCCGAGTTCTTCGGGGCCTGGCTACCGGGTTGGATCTTCAACGTGGCCACGATCTTCCACGGTTACGAGGCGCTCATCGCCGCAGCCTTCCTCTTCACCATCCACTTCTTCAATGTCCATCTGCGCCCGGACAAATTTCCGCTGGACGCGGTGATGTTCACTGGCCGCGGTACGCTGGAATACCTGAAGGAGGAGCACCCCGCCATGGCGGCGGAACTGGAGGCGGGGGCCGTGGGCCCCGAAAGCCGGCGCGCCGTCCACGACATGCGGGCGCCGGCGCCATCGAAGCGGCTCACCATGGTGGGCACCGTGCTGGGATTCGTGGCATGGGGTATCGGACTCGCAACCATCGGGATGATCCTGTGGGCCGTCTTCTGCTGATCGGCGGGGCGCTGGCCCTGATGGCGTGTGGGGGAAGCGAGAGCGGGACCCCGCCCGCGACATCCGGGATTTTGGACGCGGAGGAAAGTGCGTACGGGGTGCCCCCCGGGGACGCCTTCGCCGCGGCCCACGCCGAACTGTCGTGCGCCGTGTGCCACCAGGGCGGGAGTGCCGACGCGGGGCGTTCCGCCGTGCCGCGGGAGGCCTGCACGAGCTGCCATGAGGACGTGGGACCGGCGGTGGTCTCCATCGGCACCGTGACGTTCGGCCACCGGGAGCACGGGGGGGATGACGTGCCACTCACCTGCGCCGGCTGCCACACCCACGAAAGCTGGCCTGCCCCGCTCACGGCCGGCGTGGACGCGTGCGCGCTGTGCCATGCCGGCCAGCTCACCGGGGAGGAGCCCGACGCCTGCCGCACGTGCCACACGCAGCCGCAGCACGTGACGCTCACGAGCCAGGGGCTGCCGGTGCCCCATAGCACGCTGCCATGGGTGGAGACCGGCTGTATCCGCTGCCACTATGACGTGGCCGAGCCCACGACCACGGTGTCCGCAGCGCGCTGCGCCGCCTGTCACGACGATGCCGGGACCGTGGCGGAGCGCAGCATCGGTGAGAACCTGCATCCCGTGCACGCGGGCGTCACCTGTACCGCCTGCCATGAGGCTGGCAGCCATCACGTGCGCGCGCTCAGCTCGGCGGTGGCGCTGGTGTGTACGGACTGCCACCAGCTCGCGCACGGGCAGGCGCTGGAGGGACCGCTGGCCGGGTCCACCACCTGCGCCGCGTGTCACGGCACCGTCCACCAGGCGCAGCAACGATTGCTCCTGGGGCTCTTCGACGGCGCCCAGGCCGCGCCCAGTGCCAAGTTCCTGGCGGGGATCACCTGCCGCTCCTGCCACGTGCCGGCGCCGGCGGATGGGCCGGAGGACGCCGTGCGGGGGCAGGCCACGACCTGCCAGGCGTGCCACACGGAGGAGTACGGACAGGTCCTGGATTGGTGGCTGAGCGGTATACGGGAGCGCACCCGCGTCGTGGACCGCTACGTGGCGGACGCGGGCCGTGTGCTGGCCGCCGGGGCGTCGGCGGAGGCCGTGCGGCACCTGGACGCCGCGCGCTCCATGGTGGGGCTGGTCCGCGAGGCTGGCGGTCAGCACAACCTGGAACTGGCCGACCGGCTGCTGCGCAGCGCTCTGGAGCGGACCGCCGATGCCTACATGGCCAGCGGCCGGGCTCCGCCGTCTCCGCCGGCGCTCGGCACCAGGCCCCATGCCGGGCTGTGCACGTACTGCCATTACGGGCCGGACGAACCCTGGGACTATTCGCGCATGCCGGCCGATTTCCACGAACGGGTGCTCGGCGGCGGGGAGGGGGGGTGACCATGAAACAGCATGCCGACGAAATTCAGCAGTGGGCGCCGCGGCGGGCCACCGCGCCTCCAGCCGCGGCGCCTGAGGGCCAGGCCCGGCCGCTACTGGAACGGGCGGCCGAGGAGGGGTGGGCCATGCGCGACCTCGAGCGGGCCTACATCCTCCATCTCCTTGCCCGCCACGGCGGGCATCGGGGCCGGACGGCGGAGGCGCTCGGCATCGATCGCCGGACGCTCTACCGGAAGCTCAAGGAGTACGAGTCGGACGACGGTTGAGCCGACCTCAGAGCACGGGGCGGCCGATGGCCAGGATGCCCAGCACCACGAGCGCCAGCGTGCCCAGGGTGCCGGCGCCAACCACAAGGCCGAACGTCGCGCGGCCGTGCTCTGGCGCGAGGCAATGACCGCCACGTGCCCCACCGCCACCGCCACGAGCATGGTCATGACGTGCCCGAAGAGCTGCGGATAGAAGCCGCGCATGAAGAGCACGATGAGGCCCAGCACGATCTGCAGGTCCAGCATGCCCACGAACGACGCGCCCAGGATCCGCCCGGCGCGCCCGGGCATAGCGCCCCGCGCCAGGGCCACGAGTCCCCATACGGCGGCCAGTACGCCCAGCAGCAGCACCAGGTAGCGGATGCCCGAGTGGGCCTGGAACATGAGGTTGAACATCACGGCCTCCATGGGCCATCCGTCGGCCCCATCCGGATTCGTGCTATGCCCGCACCGCGGCGGGCAGCGGTCCATTCCCAACGCTGGCGATCGTGGCTGCGGCGGGCTATTCTAAGGCCCTCAGCCTACAACCCCAGAGCCATTCCCGATACCGGGGTCGCCCGCTGGTGACCACCGAGCGCCGTGAACAGGAGCCTTCCATGAACAGAACCACCTTCCGTACGCTGCTGGCCGCGATCCTGTTGGGCCTGGCCCTGCCGTCGGCGGCCCATGCCCAGACGGGCGTGACCACGCCCGAGCAGGAGTTCGGCCATTTCATCGGCGCGGATTACGTGCTCCCGAACTACACCCAGTTCCTTGCCTACTGGCAGAAGCTGGCGCGGGAGTCGGACCGCATGGTGCTCGACACGCTGGGGCAGACGGCCTACGACCGTCCCCAGGTGATGGCCATCATCACCTCCCCGGCCAATCACGCCCAGCTCGAGCGCTACCGCACCATAGCCCGGCGCCTGGCGCGGGGTGAGGTGGCCTCGGAGGCCGAGGCGCGCCAGCTGGCCGAGGAGGGCAAGGCGGTGGTCTGGTTCGACGGCGGGCTGCACGCCACGGAGGTGCTGGGCGCCCAGCAGCTCATGGAAACGGTCTACCAGCTCGTCTCCCGCACGGACCGGGAGACGCTCCGTCTGCTGGACGATCTCATCATCCTGGCCGCCCACGCCAATCCCGACGGCATGGAGCTGGTCTCCGACTGGTACATGCGCGAGAGCGATCCGCAGGAGCGCTCCACGGGCGGCATCCCCGTGCTCTACGAGAAGTACGCCGGTCATGACAACAACCGTGATTTCTTTGCCTCGCACCTGCCGGAAACGGAGAACATCAACACGGCGCTCTACCGTACCTGGTACCCACAGATCGTCTACAACCACCACCAGACGGGGCCCGCCGGGACGGTGATGTTCGCGCCTCCGTTCCGCGACCCGTTCAACTACAACTTCGATCCGCTGGTGGTGTTGGGCATCGACCGGGTGGGCTCGGCCATGCACGAGCGCTTCCTGCGCGAGGGTAAGCCGGGCGTCACCATGCGCTCCGGCGCGTCCTACTCCACGTGGTGGAACGGCGGACTGCGCACCACGCCGTACTTCAAGAACATGATCGGCCTGCTCACCGAGACGATCGGCAATCCCACGCCGCAGACCATACCGTTCATTCCGGGCCGTCAGCTCCCGCACGGCGATCTGCCGGACCCCATCGAGCCGCAGGTCTGGCATTTCCGCCAGTCCGTCGACTACTCGGTGACGGCCAATTACGCCGTCTTCGACTACGCCTCGCGTCAGAAGGACCAGCTGCTCTTCAACATCTGGCGCATGGGTCGGAATGCCATCGAGCGCGGCAACCAGGACAGCTGGACCGTCACCTATCGCACGATCGAGGAGGCCGAGGCGGAGCTGGGCGGCGGCCGCATGGGGGAGGAGGAGTTCGCCCGGGCGCTCCGCAAGCCGGAGGATCGTGATCCGCGGGGCTACATCCTCTCCGCGGACCAGCCGGATTTCCTCACCGCGCGCAAGTTCATGGAGGCGCTCCTGGAGGGCGGCGTCGAGGTGCGGATGGCCACGCGTGCCTTTACGGTGGCCGGTACGGACTATCCGGCGGGCTCTTATGTGGTACCGGCGGCTCAGGCGTTCGCGCCGCACGTTTTCGACATGTTCGAGCCGCAGGAGCATCCGGATGACATCCCCTACGAGGGGGCGGATCCGGTGCCCCCCTATGACGCCTCCGGCTGGACGCTGGCCTATACCATGGGCGTGAAGTTCGACCGCGTGCTGGAAGGCTTCGACTGCCCGTGTGAGCCCATAGAGGCCGCCACGCCGCCGCTCCCCGCGGGCCGGGTCGGGCAGGCGCAGGCCGGCTGGGTCCTGGATCATCGGGTGAATGACGCGTTCGTGGCGCTGAACACCCTGCTCGGGGCCGGGCACGACGTCTACTGGCTCGAGCAACCGGTCCGGGCCGGCGCCGTCACCTATCCCACGGGCGCCTTCTTCATCCCGGCGGGCGGCAACGTGCGGACCCATCTGGAGACCCTGGCGCGCGACCGTGGCCTGGTTTTCGAAGGCCTGTCCAGCGCCCCGGCCGACCGCGGACTGCCTCTGAAGCCAGTGCGGGTGGGCCTCGTGGACCGCTACGGCGGCAACATGCCCACCGGCTGGACGCAGCTCATCCTGGAGGAGTTTGCCTTCCCCTTCGAGCTGGTCTACCCTGGCACCCTGGACGGGGGCAACCTGAACGCGGACTTCGACGTCCTGGTCTTCGTGAACGGCATGACCTTCGGCTCCGGCGGCGGCGGGGGCCCGGACCCCGCGTCCATCCCGGCTGAGTACCGGGACCGGCTGGGCAGGCTCACCCGGGAGGCCACGCTCCCACGCGTGCGCGAGTTCATGGAGGCGGGCGGGACGGTGATTGCCATCGGCAACGCCGCGGAATCCTTCGTGGACGGCCTCGAACTTCCGGTGGGGGACCACATGGTCGACGAGGCCGCCCGCCCACTGTCCCGCTCCGAATTCTTTGCTCCGGGCTCGGTCCTGGAGGCGCGGCTGGACACCTCCCTGCCCATCACCGCCGGGATGGATGAGCACGTGGACGTGTTCTACAGCGGCAGCCCCGTCTTCGAAGTGGGCGCCGTGGCCCGTACCGCCGGCATCCAGCCCATTGCCTGGTATGACAGCGCCACGCCGCTGCGCAGCGGTTGGGCCTGGGGGCAGGAGCGGCTCGAGGGCGGCGTGGCCGCGCTCCAGGCCGCCGTGGGTCAGGGCCAGCTCTACCTCTTCGGGCCGGAGATTGCCTTCCGAGCCCAGCCCCACGGGACGTTCAAGTTCCTCTTCAACGGGATCTATCACGGCCCTGCCGCCGCCGGCAGGTAGGCGGGCCCAGCCCGGGCCATGCGGCGTCGTCCCCATTGGGGACGGCGCCGTGCTCGTGGACCGCGTGTCCGCCCGGGGCGGAGGGGGATCCGGCCGTTCCGGCGGCTAGGGCGCAGACGTCCGGCGCGGAAAATGCTTGCCCACGGACAGCCACCGCGGACATCTTGTATACAAAGACAATCAACGGGGAGGGGGCATATGGGGACGGAGGTCAGGGTGCGAAAGGATCCTACGGCGCGGCGGGTCACGGAGTTGGAGAATGCTTTTCGCGCGCTCACCAGCACGCATCCGGGGCTTTCCGTGGACGTGGTCGGGCGTGTGAGTGGAGCCGAGGCGCTGGTGCATCCCACGGCCGGCTTCCGGACGCGCCTCAGAGACGGACAGCATCACGCCGGCGTGGAGCTCTACATCTCTGCGAACTATGCGGAGTTGACGCGCTGGCAGGGCCCGAGCCCCGCCGGGCCGGGCGCCGTGCGCGAGCGCTTCCACGTGGATCTGGAGATGGGTTACGAGTGGGGTGATAGCGAGTTCCCCGACGCGGCGGCCCTGGCCCACGATCTGGTGGCCTACATGCAGTACAACCTGGATACCATGCTCTCCTGAGATTCCAGGCGACGATGCCCGTCAGCCGCCGGCCTCCTGTTCCGTCTCCTCGCGATCCGCAAACTCGTCGCTGGCCGTGTCCGCCTCGATGCCGGGCAGGGCTTCCGGATTGATCCAGCCCGCCTCGGCCGCATGCCGCGCCGCGGCCACGGTGTCGCGCGCCAGCACCAGGTCACTGCCCGCACGCCGCACCTCCTCCCGGAGGGCGGCGATCTCTTCGCGGCGCGGCCCGATACCGCCCACGTCGCGTATATAGACGGCCATGATCCGGTTCGAGTACGCGCCCACGATCTCGTGATAGATCTCGGGATCCTCCTGGCCGCTGTCGCCGATGAGAATGAACGGGAGGGTGGGGTAGCTGTCCAGAATGTGGCGGATGGCTTCCAGCTTGTGCACGCGGTGCCGGGTAGGCATGGACCGCTCTCCCGTCCAACCCCAGTCGCGTAGCAGGATCGGCCCCAGCGGAATGGCCCGGTGCTCCATGAACTCCACCAGTAGCTCGTAGAAGTTCCACGGTCCGCTGGAGACATAGAATAGGGGGTTGGGACCGCCACCCCGCGGCCCGGTGTGCAGTGCCCGGTAGAATGCGGACACGCCGTGGAAGGGAATGCGCGTGCGGGCATTGCCGAACACCACCAGGCGGGCCATACGCAGGAAGCTGGTGGCGTCGGTGCGTACCACCGTGTCATCGATGTCCGAGATCACGCCGAAGGTAGCCGCGGCGGCGGGGGTCAGCACGTGCGCCACGGTGCGTGGCGGCGGGCCTTCTGCGGGCCGCGGCTCCACCAACTCCACCGTCACCTGGTGCCAGCGCCTGTCCGCCGGTAGCGGCGCGGCGGGGCGGAGCCAGGCGCGGAAATAGCCCTCGCGGTCTGAGACCGCCTGCTGCTCGGTGCCACCCCCGCTGAGCCGCACGCGTGCGCCCGGCACCTCGTCACTCCCGAGCCGCCGGTAGGCGCTCCACGCGTTTCGCCACCAGGGGTCGGCGGCGTCCGCCTCGGCCACGGGCCGACCCCGCAGCACGCGACCCTGGACGAAGAGGCCCGCCGCACCGCCCCACCCCCGATACGTCACGATATGATGGTCGCCGGGCGGCAGCCCCAGGGTGCGGGTGACCTGCCGCCGCGCCTGCCGTATTCCCGGTCGGGCCGCGGCAGCGAGCTGCGTCAGTACCTTTTCCCAAACCGCCATGCAGCTCCGTCGATGCTGGGTCCACATGCCTCCTGGCACCGTGATGCAAGCTGAACGGCGGCGAGAGGCGTGGCAAGCCGGTGCGGCAAGCCGGTGCGGCAAGCCGGTGCGGCAAGCCGGTGCGGCAAGCCGGTGCGGC
>JBBDRO010000025.1:37121-51171 GCA_040905425.1 Gemmatimonadota bacterium
AAGCCGGTGTGGCAAGCCGGTGTGGCAAGCCGGTACGGCAGGCGGCCTGGCTGGTGGCGGACCGTCCACTGGCACTGTTGGCATCCCTCGCCCGCCCCGCCTTACCTTGCCGGCATGTGTGGACGCTATACCATCGTGGCCGGCGAGGAGGCCGTTCGCGATGCCTTCGACCTGCGGGACATCCCGTTCGCCTGGCGACCCCGCTACAACGTGGCCCCCACGCAGCGGGCGCCGGTCGTGGCGCTGGGGGACGGCGGGCCCGCAATCGCGGAGCTCCGCTGGGGACTCGTCCCCTCGTGGGCCAGGGACGCATCGGTGGGAAATCGGATGATCAACGCGCGCGCGGAAACCGCGGCCGTCAAGCCGGCCTTCCGCGCCGCCTTCAAACGCCGCCGCTGCCTGGTCGTTGCCGACGGCTTCTACGAGTGGCGCCGCGGACCCGACGGCAAGATCCCGATGCGCATCACGCGCCGTGACAGCGCCCCGATGGCGTTTGCCGGATTGTGGGAGCGATGGGCTCCGGAGGATCAGCCGCACCTGGACACTTTCACCATTCTGACCATGGCGGCCGGTCCGCTCGTGCGGCCGATCCATGACCGCATGCCGGTGATCGTGCCGCCGGATAGCCGGGCGCGCTGGTTGGATCCGGATACGGATGCCGCCGCGGCGCTGGATGACCTGATGGCGCGGGACGAGGGCGCGGAGCTCACGGCGTACGAGGTGTCCAAGCTGGTGAACGCGCCTGCCAACGACGTGCCGGCGTGCCTGGAACCGGTGGCGTGAGCTGACCCGTCGGGGCGTTGCTAGGCGCCCTCCAGGATGGTCCGCACCTTGGTCACCAGCATGTCCACACCCACGCGGTTGTGTCCCCCGCCGGGCAGGATCACGTCCGCCCAACGCTTGCTCGGTTCCACGAACTCCAGATGCATCGGGCGGACCGAGCGTGCGTACTGCTCCATGACCGACTCGGCGGTGCGGCCCCGCTCCGCCATGTCCCGCTGCAGTCGCCGCATCAAGCGCAGATCCGCGTCGGCGTCCACGAAGACCTTGATGTCCATGCGGCCGCGCAGCTCGGCATCCCAGAGGATGAGCAGCCCGTCCAGGATGATCACGTTGCGCGCGCCGGCCCGTCGGGTGGTAAGCGTGCGGGTGTGGTTGGCAAAGTCGTAGACCGGCACCTCGACGTCCTGACCACCGAGCAGGGCGTCCAGGTGCTGCACCAGGAGCGTGGTCTCCAGTGCGTCGGGGTGGTCGAAATTGATGTCGGCCCGCTCCTCCGCGGGCAGGTGCGAGGCGTCCTTGTAGTACGCGTCATGGTGCAGGACCGTGACCGCATCGGGCCCCAGCGCATCCACGATGCCGCGCACTACCGTGGTCTTGCCCGATCCGCTGCCGCCCGCCACGCCAATGACGATCCGTTCCATGGGCGGAGGAAGCGGCCCGACGCTACATGAAACGGAAGCTCATGCCTAGCCGGATGAGCCACATGTGGCTGGTTTCCGCTGCCACGAAACTGGACACGTCACGCCCACGGAGTTGGTTGATATCATCCGCCCGTTGGCTGAGGATCTCATCATCCCACCAGAGCACGAAATCCTCCAGCCCGAGCTGCACGGCAAAGCGCCGGTCGGAGAGCGGCACCTCGGCGTCCACGCCGAAGTTCAGGCCGAACATGGTCATGCGATCCTGCGCCAGGGAGAACACGTGGTCGCGCGGATCGTCCACCACCAGGGCGGGGGCCACGAACACCGCGGCCGATACCGTGCGAAACTGGAGTTCCTCCTCCTGCTCGCGCAGGCGCATGGCCACACCGGCCTTGCCGATGTACATGTCGCTGCCATGGAACTCCGAGAACTCACCCTCCGCCAGCGAGTACTCCCGGGTGTCTCCGCGACGCACCCAGAGCGCCGAGCCGATGAGGCTGAAGCGTTCCCATACGCGCCCCTCGATGGACAGCCCGGTGGCTACGCCGGAACCGAGCGATGTATCCACCTCGTCGTAGGTTGCCGCAGCGGTGGTGTTGTGGAAGCTCAGCCGCTCCTCGGTACGGGTGACGCCAGGGGCCACACCGGCGTAGGGCGTCACGCGCAGGCGGGGTCCCCAGGGCGCTTCGGCCTGGAGCACGGGAAACTGGGCGGTAGCCGCGGTGGGCACGGCCGCCAGCGCCGTGAGCAGCGCGAGGACGGGTCGTCTCATATGGATTCTCCTCTTAGAGATGGCCCGTCGCGGGGAGTCGACGGTGCCGGCATCGGCCTGACAGCCGACAAATTGTGCCCGTGGCGGGGCGCGGCGCAAGCAAGTAGTGGCGAGCCGGGTCGCGAGGCCCCATCCTGCGGGGCATGCCAGAGACCCTCCCGCCCCCTGTTTCCGGCCGACTCACCGGTGCGTGCGCCGCGTGCGCAGGGCTTGCCCTCACCCTGGACGCCTGGGGCCTCGGATCCGGTGTTACAGCGCTCTGGAGCACGGCCTCGTGGCTCCATCTTGCCGCTGCGGTGGTCACCTCCATCATCCTGGTCAGGGCTCTGACGCGTTGCCTGACGCGGGTCGTGACTGGCGCTCCCGGCACCCGGTGTGCGCCCCTGGCGGGCCTGGCCGCCGCTCTCATCCTGCTGGCGCTGAGCCGCTGGATCCGCGGCCATCCGGCGGTGCCCCCCGATCCTCCGGTCGTGGCCGCCGAAGCCCTGGCCCTGGTGCTCCTCCTGGTGGTGCACGCCCGGTCCAGGCCGGGTGGATCGCAACGGGTATGGTTCATGCTGTTCTCGTCACGCCTACGGAGGTGAAAATACCTCCTTCCCATATCTTCCCGGAGCCGATGTCGAGTTGGGTTGTCGGTCGGCGCGGCCGGGCATTGCCCTGGCTCGTGCTCCTACTGGTCTTGATTGCCACATACCTCATCGATCGCCAATGGCGGCAGGGGCAGGTGGCGGCCGTTGAGCGCGCGGAAGCCCGGGCGGAAGCCGGGGCATCCACGATCGCGGATGCCATCGGCAACGTGATGGCGGAGCGGATCGGCTCGCTCACCGCACCCAAGCTGCGCTTCACGCCGGTGGAGGATTCGGTCTCCCAGGCCACCTTCTCGGCCGCGGTGGACAGCGTCACGGGTGATCTGACCGGCCTCGACGCCATCTCCGAGGTGGGTATCGAGGGCCAGACGAGCGCCGGCCCGGCCGCCCTGCTCGGCCGCCGCGGCCTCGATCCGGCGACCGATACCGTGGTGCGTTACCCGTTCCTGCGGGCACTCACCACGAAGCGGCCGGCCGCCACCGTGCTCATTGAACGCGGGGGGCTGCGCCGGGTCATCTATTTCGATCCCATCGTGCGTGGCACGGACAGCACCGTGATCGGGCTGCTGGCCGCCGAGATCGCTCCAGCCGCCATCTTCTCGGCGGCCCTCAATTCGCTCGAGAGCGATTCGCTCCGCAACAGCTACTACGCTCTGTACGGCCCCGTCGGAAAGCAGGTGAGCAACGTCCCCATTCCCCGTGGCTGGCCGCTGGTGGAGCGCACGGTGCGCGTGGCGGACGGCCACTGGATCGTTCGGCTGGCCTACGTGCCCCCGGACGGCACCCTGCTGGGACGTGCCCGCGTGGCCACCTGGGTAACCGGCATGGCGCTGGCATTGGCGCTCTTTGCCATTCTGGTCATTCTCCGGCGCACCGTGAAGTTGCAACGGGACGAGATCCGCCGTCGTGAGGAGGCGGAGCAGGAGGCGCGGCGAGCCGCCCGCGAGGCGCGCGCGCTGTCCGCCCAGCTGGAGGCTGCCCATGACGCGGCGCAGGGGCTGTCCACCTCGCTGGACCCCGAACACGTGATGGACTTCCTCCTGGGCACCGTGGCGGAGGCGCTCGACGCCGACACGGCTTCCATCTACACGTTCGATGACGAAGGTGAGGCGCTGGTCGGTCGCAAGCGGCTCATCCTGCGTGACCTGGGGCCGCAGCTGGAGCACCTGCGTAAGGAGGACATCCGCGAGGTGCACGTGCCAGCCGCCATGCTGCCGCCCCTGGCGGAGGCGGTGGCCACGGGCGAACCGCACGTGGTCGAGGATGCGGCCACCCCCGCGCACGTGAGTAGCTCGGCGCACGGAGTGCGTGGCGCCACTGGCTGGGTGAGCATTCCCCTCAAGGTGGCGGGCCACCTGATGGGCGTGGCGCTCTGGGAGGTCTATCGTCCAGGGCATCGATTCAGCACCAATGACGTGGCGTTCGCGCGGGCGTTGGCGGCGCAGGCCTCCGCGTTCCTGCGCGCCGCCGACCTCTATGCCTCCCTCGAGGCGGTGAGTGCGCGCGCCACCTGGGAGGCCAGCCGCTTCGGCGCGGTCCTGGATCAGATGGCGGATGGCGTGGTGCTGGCGGATGCCGGCGGCCGGGTGGAACGCTACAACGAGACGGCGCGTGAACTGCTCGGCGGGGAGCCGGACCATCGGGAGGTGAGCGATTGGCTGGAGGAACTCGAAATAGCCGGCGCCGATGGCCGTCCGCTGCCGCCCGCGGAGTCGCCGATCGCCCGTGCGCTCCGGGGCGAGCGCGTGCACCGCTTCACCCTCCGGGTGGGTTCCCCCTACGGCCACGAACGGGTGCTCTACGCCACCGCGGCGCCCATCGAATCGGACGGCAGCGGTCCGTCAGGCGCGGCCATGGTAGTGCGCGACGTAACCGACGAACAGCAGTACGCCGGCATGCTGCGCCACACCAACCAGGAGCTGCGCAAGCAGGCGGCGCTGCTGGAGGAGGTCAACAGCAGGCTCCGTGAGGCCACCGCGACCAAGGACCAGTTTCTGGCCATCATGAGCCACGAATTGCGGACGCCCGTGAACGCCATCATGGGCTACACGGACCTGCTCGATCTCGAGGTCAAGGGGCCGGTCAACGATGCCCAGCGCCACATGCTCAAGCGGCTTTCCGAGACGTCACGCCACCTGCTCCGTCTCATCAATGAGATCCTGGATCTGGCGAAGGTGGCTTCCGGCCAGCTGGATCTGCAGCTGGAGCCGGTGGTGCTGAAGGACGTGGTGGAACAGGCCGTGGACCAGGTGGCGCCGCTGGCCGCGGCCAAGGGATTGGAGCTGTCCACGCACACCAGCGGCAACGGTGTCACCGCGGTGGCGGATCGCACCCGGCTCATGCAGATCATGGTGAACCTGCTCTCCAACGCCGTGAAGTTCACCGAGCAGGGTGGTGTGGAGGTGAAGTGGTCCGCGAACGGCGGCGGGATGGTGGAGCTGCGCGTCAAGGACACCGGGCCGGGGATCGAGCCCGAGCAGCAGGAGCGCATCTTCGACGAGTTCTACCAGGCCGAGGGAGGGCTCACGCGCAGCGTGGGCGGGACCGGCCTGGGCCTGGCCATCGTGCGGCGCTTCGCGGAGGCCATGCGGGGCAGGGTGCGGGTGGAGAGCCAGCCGGGCCAGGGCGCCGAGTTCGTGGTGGAACTGCCGGAGGCCTAGCGGGCCTCAGGCCTCCCGGGCCACGGCCACCAGACGCTCGCCGGCCGCGCGCAGCGTCTCCACGCGCTTGCAGAACGCGAAGCGCAGCAGGCTGCGGCCGCCCCCTGGCTCGTGATGGAAGCTGGAGCCCGGCACGCCCGCCACCCCCGGTCCTCCTGCCGCACCCTCCGCGCCGCCCCCCGCCAGCCACGTAGCGTAGCTCACGTCGTCGCGCTCCGAGAGTTCGGAGAAGTCCGCCATTACGTAGTACGCTCCCCGGGGCGGGACGCAGCGGAAGCCCGCCTCCTGGAGGGCGGGCACGAGCGCGTCGCGCCGTTCCCGGTACGCCGTGGCCAGCCCCGCGTAGTAGTTGTCTCCGAGCAGCTCGAGGCCGGCGGCGCACGCCTCCTGCAGCGGCGCGGGCGCACCCACGGTAAGGAAGTCGTGCACCTTGCGGATGGCGGCCGTGAGATCCGCCGGTGCCACGATGGTGCCCACGCGCCACCCCGTCACGCTGAAGGTCTTGGAGAAGCCGCTCACGGTGATCGTTCGCGCCCGCATCCCCGGCAGCGAGGCCAGCGGCACGTGCGTGCCCTCGTAGAGAATGTGCTCGTAGATCTCGTCCGTGATGGCCAGCAGGTCGTGCTCCAGGCACAGCTCGGCTACGGCCTCGAGTTCGTCGGCGCGGAGCACGTGGCCGGTGGGGTTGTTGGGGGAATTCAGGATGAGGGCCCGTGTACGCTGGCCGACGGCGGCGCGCAGGCGGTCCAGGTCCAGCGCCCCGTCCGCCGCCAGCGGCACGAAGACGGGCCGGGCGTCACACAGGATGGCGTCGGGTCCGTAGTTCTCGTAGAAGGGCTCGAAGATGAGGATCTCCTCACCCGGGTCGATCAGCGCCAGGACCACCGCCGCCATGGCCTCCGTCGCGCCGCAGGTCACCGTGACCTCCCGCGCCTCGTCCACCGCCATGCCGTAGCAGCGGGCGTACTTGGCCGCCAGGGCGGTGCGCAGGCGGGGCGTGCCCCACGTGATGGCGTACTGGTTCACGTCATCAGCTATGGCACGGCACGCCGCCTCCTTCAGCACCTCCGGAGCGGGGAAGTCGGGAAACCCCTGGGCCAGGTTGATGGCACCGGTCTCCCGCGCCACGCGGGTCATGTCACGAATCACCGACTCGGTGAAGCCGTGGGTACGGCGGGCGGTGCGGCCTCTCATGAGGCGCCTCCTCGCGCGCCCGCCGGTGGGGCCGACGCTCCTGGCCGGACCGGCCGCGGTGCGGCTCCGCGCAGATAGACCACGCGGTAGACCGCGCCGACCAGGAGGGAACCGCCGATGATGTTGCCGATCGTGACGGGCAGGAGGTTGCGCCACAGGAACGCGCTCCACGTCAACTCCCCGAAGGCCGCCGCGCTGGTGCCCGCGGCCAGCCAGAATTCGGTGCTCGCCCCCGCCTTCACGAGCAGCCCGGCGGGCACGAAGTACATGTTGGCAATGCTGTGCTCGAAGCCAGCGGCTACGAACGCCGTGATCGGGAAGACGATGGCCAGGATCTTGTCCGTGGTGGTGCGCGCGCTCAGGGTCAGCCAGACCGCCAGGCAGACCAGCGCATTGCAGAGGATGCCCAGAGCCACTGCTTCGAAGAACGTGAAGCGGACCTTGAGCGCCGCCGTGCCGAGCGCCGCCATGCCCACCGCGCCGTCCCCCATGGTGTGGTGCCCGCTCGCGAACACGAGGGCCACCGTGCCCATTGCGCCCACGAAGTTGCCCAGGTACACGATCCCCCAGTTCCGCACCAGTTGGACCGTGGTCACCTTACCGTGGCCCCAGGCCATGACGATGAGGTTGTTGCCGGTGAACAGCTCCGCCCCACCCACGATCACCAGGATGAGGCCCAGGGAGAAGACCAGTCCCGCCAGGAGGCGCACCAGCCCGTATGGGAGCACGCCGCCCGCGCCCGCGCTCACCGAGGTGGCAAAGACGGCGCCGAGCGCAATGAAGGCCCCCGCCAGCACGGCCAGCACGAACATGGACGTGAAATCCATGGCCGCCTTGCGGGCGCCGATCTCCTCGGCCCGCGTGGCCATCTCGGCCGGCAGCAGGGCGTCGAGTTGCACCGTTGGGGGAGGAGGAGGGGGCTGCGTCATGGCGCCGTTGCCTGCTGAAGGTGGATGCGTCCCCGGCAAACTGGCTGAGCGTGCGGGAGGTGTCCAGCGCCCCGTCAGCCGCCGCCCAGCTCCACCAGCGCGATCACGCCCACGTCCGAGAGCGGCAGCCACACCCGCGCCCGCTCCGCGTCCACCACCATGTGGCGCACCGTACCGCCCGCCACGGGCAGCCGCAGGGTGCGCCGCTGCGCACCGGCGCGGTCCCAGACCACCAGCGCACCGTTGCCCTTCTCCGCGAACCACACCCGGCCCCATGGGTCCACCGTGATGCCGTAGGGCTCGGAGGGCTGGTCCAGCGTGGCAATGCGCCACCACTCGCCGGTGCCGGGGCGCACGCCGCTCACCCGCCCGCGGCCGAACTCCGCCACCCAGAGGCTGCCGTCGGGCGCGGCCGCGATGCGGCGCATGCCCGCGGCGCGCTGGATCCAGCGCGCGCGCTCCCGCACCTCGGGCGGCAACTGCGCCAGCCGCTCCTCGGACAGGCTCGAGCGGACACGCTCGCGCACGTCGATCACGGTGAAGGAGTCCTGATGCTCGTCCACGCGGTACAGGTGGGAGCCGTCGTAGATGCCGATCCACACCTGTCCGTCCGGGGTGGCCGCGATGCCGTAGGGCTTGCCCGGCACACGCCCGGTCCACACCGCCGTGGCGCCCGTGGCCGGATCGTAGCGGCCGAAGGCGCGCTCGTCCCGGGCGGTGAACCAGACCGCGCCCTCGGACCAGGCCACCAGGTTCGGCCCCAGGCGGAGCCCCGCCAGCGGCACCTCGCGGATCACGCCCTCGCCCGGGTCCAGATGCCCCAGGCCGCCGCCCCGGCTGAGGGCAAACCACAGCGTCCCGTCGGGTGCCGCCACCATGCCGTAGGGCGCCGACTTCTCCGTGGGCGTCTCGAGCCGGGTGAAGGTCTCCGTGGCGGGGTCGAACATACCCACGGCGTGCGTGATCCGATCGGTGAACCAGAGCCGGCCCTCGGCGTCCACCGCCACGTCGCTGGGGAAGGCGTTCTCCCAGGGGATGGGGAAGTGGCGCATGGTGCCCGCCGAGGGGAGCGGCGGTGAAGTTTTGGCGCACGCGGCCAGGACGCACAGGACACCCGCAGCGGCCAGCAGGAGGCGTGGCGGTGGGGCCGGCGGCACGGGACGTAGCATGCGCTTCTCCGGAAGGGTGATCGCGCGCCGGCGGGTGCGCGGCGTCGTCGCTTACAACGATAGTGATAGTTGCAGCGCGGCCAACGCAACCACCGTTCCCGGAACGCCCCGTGCAGCAATGCCCGGGCGGGTAGCCCGACGGCGGGCCAGACCCCATTATGGGCAGGCTGGATGGATCATTCGAGCACGCCCGCACACGCCACGCGAGGATATAGAAGATGGCCCAGGACAACCGCTACGACACACGCGCCACCCTGACCGTGGAGGGGAAGGCGTACGAGATCTTCCGCCTGCAGGCGCTGGAGGAAGCAGGCCTGCCGGTGAGCCGCCTGCCCTACAGCATGCGCATCCTGCTGGAGAACGTCATGCGCATGGGGGATGGCAGCGCGGACAGCGTGGGGGACATCGAGGCGGTGGCCAACTGGGATCCGCAGGCGGAGCCGGACCGGGAGATTGCCTTCACGCCCGCCCGCGTCCTGCTGCAGGACTTCACGGGCGTGCCGGCGGTGGTGGATCTGGCCGCCATGCGGGACGCCATGGCCGCCATGGGCGGGGACCCCGCGCGCATCAATCCGCTGCAGCCGGCCGAGCTGGTCATCGACCACTCGGTGCAGGTGGACGAGTTCGGCACGCGCATGGCTTTCCTGCACAACGTGGAGCGCGAGTATGAGCGCAACGGCGAGCGCTATGCCTTCCTGCGCTGGGGGCAGCAGAGCCTGGAGAACTTCCGCGTGGTGCCGCCGGGTACGGGGATCGTGCACCAGGTGAACCTTGAATACCTGGCGCGCGTGGTCTTTGCCACGGAAGCCAGGGGCGGCAAGCCGGCCCAGCTCTATCCCGACACGCTCGTGGGCACCGACTCCCACAGCACCATGATCAACGGCCTGGGCGTGCTGGGCTGGGGCGTGGGCGGCATCGAGGCGGAGGCGGCCATGCTGGGCCAGCCCATCTCCATGCTCATCCCGCAGGTGGTGGGCTTCAAGCTGGAGGGTGAGCTGCCCGAGGGCGCCACCGCCACCGACCTGGTGCTGCGCGTCACGGAGATGCTCCGCGCGCGCGGCGTGGTGGGCAAGTTCGTGGAGTTCTACGGGCCAGGGCTGCCCACGCTGCGGCTGGCGGATCGCGCCACCATTGCCAACATGGCGCCCGAGTACGGCGCCACCTGCGGCATCTTCCCCGTGGACCGCGTGACGCTCGACTACCTGGAGTTCACCGGCCGGGGCGAGGCGGTGCCGCGGGTGGAGGCCTACATGAAGGAACAGGGCCTCTTCCACACGGCGGACTCGCCGGAGCCGGAGTTCACGGACTCGCTCATGCTGGACCTCTCCACCGTGGAGCCCGCGCTGGCCGGGCCGCGGCGTCCGCAGGACCGCATCAACCTGTCGGAGGTGAAGCGCTCCTTCCTGGGCTCGCTGGACTCCCTGCGTGTCGGTAAGCAGGACGCGGCCGGTGGCGGCGTGGCCACCGCGCAGGGCCTGAACACCGCCACCGCCACGGTGGCCGGCCAGGAGCTGAAGCTGCAGGACGGCTCGGTGGTGATCGCCGCCATCACGAGCTGCACCAACACCTCCAACCCCTCGGTGATGGTGGCCGCTGGGCTGGTGGCCAGGAAGGCCGTGGAGCGGGGGCTCACCCGCAAGCCGTGGGTGAAGACCAGCCTGGCGCCGGGCTCCAAGGTGGTGACCGACTACCTGGAGAAGGCGGGTCTCACGCCCTACCTGGACCAGCTGGGCTTCAACCTGGTGGGCTACGGCTGCACCACGTGCATCGGCAACAGCGGCCCGCTGGCGCCCGAGATCAGCGCGGCCATCCACGAGGCGGGGCTGGTGGCGGCCAGCGTGCTCTCCGGCAACCGCAACTTCGAGGGGCGCATCAATCCGGACGTGCGCGCCAACTATCTGGCCTCCCCGCCGCTGGTGGTGGCCTACGCCCTGGCCGGGCACATGGACGTGGACCTCTACAACGAGCCGCTCGGCACGGACGAGGACGGCCGCTCCGTCTTCCTCAAGGACCTCTGGCCCACGCAGGCCGAGATCGCGGAGGTGATCCGCGCGGCCGTGCAGCCGGAAATGTTCACGCGTCAGTACGGGTCGGTGTTCGAGGGGGACGACCAGTGGCGCGCCCTCCCCGTGCCCGATTCCGAGCAGTACGAGTGGGTGGCGGACTCCACCTACATCAAGCACCCGCCCTACTTCGAGGGGATGCCGGCAACCCCCGCGCCCGTGGAGGACATCCTCGACGCGCGGCTGCTGGCGCTGCTGGGTGACAGCGTCACCACGGACCACATCTCGCCGGCCGGTTCGATCGCGCGGGGGAGCCCCGCCGCGCAGTACCTCCAGGAGCACGGCGTACAGCCGCGGGACTTCAACTCCTACGGTTCGCGGCGCGGCAACCACGAGGTCATGATGCGCGGCACCTTTGCCAACGTGCGCCTGCGCAACCGCCTGAACCCGGACGTGGAAGGGGGCATGACGCGCCACCTCCCCGACGGCGAGCTGACCACCATCTTCAACGCCGCCGAGCGCTACCGGGCCGAGGGCGTGCCGACCATCATCATTGCCGGCAAGGAATACGGCACCGGTTCCTCACGTGACTGGGCGGCCAAGGGCCCCGCGCTACTCGGCGTGCGTGCCGTCATCGCCGAGAGCTACGAGCGCATCCACCGCTCCAACCTCATCGGCATGGGTGTGCTGCCGCTGCAGTTCGAGGAGGGGCAGGGCCAGGAGGCGCTCGGCCTCTCCGGCACGGAGACGTTCAGCATCACGGGGCTCGCGGAAGCGCTGGCCAGCCGCAACGTGCACGTCACCGCGCGCACCGGGGACGGCAACGTCACGGAGTTCACCGCGCGCGTGCGCCTGGACACGCCCAACGAGGTGGAGTACTACCGTCACGGGGGGATCCTGCATTACGTCCTGCGCCAGCTGGTCGGCAACGCGTAGGACGGCCAGCGTGGAGCCAAGGTTCAGCGACCGCCAGGTCAAGGAGATCCTGCGCAAGGCCGTGGAGGAATCCCCCCTGGCCCGACCGCGGGGCAGCAGGGGACTGAGCCTCACCGAGCTCCACGCCATCGGGGCGGAGGTCGGCATTGACCCCGCCCGGCTCGACCACGCCGTGCGTGCCGTCACCGGTCCCGCCGCGTTCAGGCCGAACCTCGTGCTCGGGGCTCCCCTGCGGCTGAGCTTCGAGCGTACGGTCGGCGGCACCCCGCGGCCGGACCGGACGGCCGAGATGGTGGCGCTCATCCGCAAGGGCATGGGTGCGCACGGGGAGGTGTCCGAGGTGGGCGGCGCCCTGGAGTGGAGCGCTTCCGGGGAGGTGGGCAAGCGGCACGTGACGGTGGCCCCACGGGAGGGCGGCACGGCCATATACGGCACCGC
The DNA here is from genome assembly GCA_040905425.1 of Gemmatimonadota bacterium. GTDB lineage: Bacteria > Gemmatimonadota > Gemmatimonadetes > Longimicrobiales > RSA9 > JBBDRO01. Next base: position 49,234 of record JBBDRO010000025.1, read on the forward strand.
CGACCTGGCCAACGCGGCGGTGGTCACCTACCTGCCCGCTGGCATCCTGGGCACCACGGTATCACTCATCGGGTTTTTTGCGTCCGCTAACGACGGCAGCGTGACGGGCATGCTCCTCTTCCCGCTCATCCTGCCCGTCCTCTACCTGGTCCTGCGCACCATCCTCCAAACCATCACGGGTCGGGAGGCGGAGAGGCTGCACCGGGTGGTGGACGAGTTGGCGGGCTTCGTGGCGGCCACCGAGCCGCTGGCAGCCGACGAGCATTCCCCATGAGCGGACCCGCACTGCGCACGCCACAGCCGTAAGCGACGACGCCGGTCATCGTCCCGCGCGCGCCGCCCGGCTTCCGGCCGGGCGGCGCGCGTCGTACGCCGTTCCGTGCGCCCCGAGCTGCCGCTACCCGCCGGCGCGGGCTCCCCTTGACTGTTTAGTGGACGGGTTGCACCTTTCACTAAGTCATTTAGTGGAGGTGTGCATGGGTCGTGAGATGGACGTACTGCAGGGCACGCTGGACGTGATGGTGCTGAAGGCGCTCACCGCGGGGCCACAGCACGGCTACAACATCCTGGCCTGGCTGCGCGCCGCAACGGACGGTGAACTCCGCATCGAGGACGCCGCCCTCTACCCGGCGCTCCATCGCTTGGAGGCCCGGGGCTTCATCGAGAGCGAGTGGGGCCTCTCGGAGAACAACCGGCGCGCCAAGTTCTATCACCTCACGCAGCGGGGCCGGCGCAAGCTCGGCTCGCAGAAGGCCAGCTGGAAGCGCTACGCCGCCCTCATGACGCGCGTCCTGGACGCGCCGGCGGGGGGCTGAGCCATGGGACGCGATCCGATGTGGCGCCGCTACGAGCGGCTGCGCGGGCCCGATGTGGGTGGGGACGTGGACGACGAACTGGAGTTCCATCTGCAGACGCTGACGGAGCGCATCCAGCAGGCCGAGGGGATCGGGGCTGAGGAGGCCCGCCGCCGCGCCGAGGCGGAGTTCGGGGACCGCGCGCGAGCGGCCGCCGCCTGCCGCGACATCGGCGAACGAACGCAGCGGCGGCGCAGGCTCGCGGGGGCCCTGGGGGACTTCCGGCGGGACGGCCGCTACGCGCTGCGCCGGCTGGCAGCTGCGCCGGGCTTCGCGCTGGTCGCGGTGCTCACCCTGGCGCTCGGCATCGGTGCCAACACCGCCATTTTCAGCGTGGTGCACGGCGTGCTCCTGCGGCCGCTGCCTTTCGCGGACGCGGACGGGGTGGCCATGGTCTGGCACGACTACAGCAGGTTCACCACCCGTACGGACGTCACCTCATGGGCCGTATTCGAGGACTGGCGGGCGCGCAGCCGTACCTTCGGCGCCATGGCCGGGTTCACGGGCGGGCAGGTGAACCTCACGGGTGATTTCGAGGCCGTCCGCATCCCCCGCGGACAGGTGGAGCCCGGCTTTTTCGAGGTGCTGGACGTGACGCCGGCCCTGGGCCGCACCTTCGCACCGGGGGAGGACGTCCCCGGCAATCACCGGGTGGTGATTCTCGGGCACGGTTTCTGGACCGAGCGCTTCGGCGCCGACCCCGGCGTGCTCGGCACGCCGATCCGCCTTGGCGGCCAGGATTACGAGGTGGTGGGGGTCATGCCGGCGGGGATGGACTTCCCCGGGGAGGCGGAACTGTGGACGCCGCTGGCACTGCCGGAGGATCTCCGCGCCGTCAGAGGGGCGTTCTTTCTGCGCGTGGTGGGTCGCCTTGCCCCTGGCGCCGACATGGCAGCGGCGCAGGCGGAGATGAGCGGCATTGCCACGACGCTGGGCAGGGAGAATCCAGACGAGGCGGACTCGGGGGTGTTCGTCCAGCCCATCCGCGAGCATCTCGTGGGGGACGTGCGGGCCACCCTCCTGCTGCTTCTGGGAGCCGTGGCGCTGGTCCTGCTCATCGCCTGCGCCAACGTGGCCAACCTGC
>JBBDRO010000026.1:0-50674 GCA_040905425.1 Gemmatimonadota bacterium
GGCGGGCGGGCGGCGGGCGGGCGGCGGGCGGTGCGGGGTTGCGCCGGCCGCCGCCTGAACGGCCTACCCGTCCCCTGAGGGGGTCGCCTGGACCGGGCCGGTGTCCCCGAAAGTGGACGCTCGTCGCGGCCAGCCCATCCGCCACGCCACCGCTGGAAATCACCTAAATCGTTGTGTTCGTGCCACTTGTCGGTCAAGGCACCGCGTCGGGCACGCCCGGACCGGAACCTGCCCTTAGAGAGGCCGCGAGCCGCACCGCTGCCCCGACGGGCGGCGTCCGCGGCACCGGCGCGGCGACGCGCTCCCGGAGAAATCAGGAGACACCATGTCCGCATTCGGCGCACACGAGCACGCAGTGGCCTCCCCGGCGCGAGCCCGGCTCAAGGAGCTGGATGACAGCGGCGTGGTGGCGGCCATCCTGGGCGGCGAGCGGCGCGCCTTCGACGAACTGGTGGTGCGCTACAACCAGCGCCTGGTGAACTTCGTCTACCGCACCATCGGTGACCGTGAGCGCGCGGAGGACCTGGTCCAGGAGACATTCGTGCGCGTCTACCGGCACCTGCACCGCTTCGATCAGGCGCGCAAGTTCTCCACCTGGATCTACACCATCGCGGGGAACCTGGCCAAGAACGAGCTGCGCAACCGGTCGCGCAACCCGCTGGTGCTCTTCCAGACGCTCAAGCAGAACTGGGATGCGGACCACCGGCCGCTGGAGTGGGAGGACAACACCTACCGGCCGGATGACCTGTACCGCAAGCGGCACCTGCGGGAGACAGTGGAGAAGGCCGTGGCCCAGCTGCCCGAGCACCATCGCCTGGTTTTCGTGCTGCGCGAGATGGAGGGCAAGACGTACGAGGAGATTGCCGACATCACGGGCGTGAACCTGGGCACGGTGAAAAGCCGGCTGAACCGCGCGCGCAACAACTTCGCGCAGATCATCGCGCCGATGCTCGACTAGTCTGCGCGGTGTGCGCCGCCCCGCCCGCACCGGGGGGCGGCGGCGCCGCCATCGACGATCCGGGACGGCGCGCGCGTCCCGCACGAACAGGTCCGCGGGTCGGCCTCCTGGCAGGGGGTCGGCCCGCGTGGCATTTTGGGTGACATGCGCGCACGCCCCCGTTTCCGGCTTCGTCTGCCCGACCCGCTCGTGCTCCTGGTGGGCGCGGTGCTCGTGGCCGCCCTGCTCACCTGGCTGCTGCCCCCCGGCGCCTACGAGCGGGCGGCGGACCCGGCCACCGGCCGCGAGGTGGTGGTGGCGGGCAGCTTCCAGCCCATCGACGCCGAACCGGTGGGGCCCTTCGACGCGCTGGTGGCGCTGACGCGCGGCATGACCGAGGCCGGCGACATCATCTTCCTTGTCCTCCTGGTGGGCGGCGCCTTCGTGGTGGTGGAGCGCACGGGTGCCCTGCACGCGGGCATCGAGCGGGCGTTGCGGGTCTTCGGGCGCCAGGACCTGCTCATGATCCCCCTGGCCGTGATCCTCTTTGCCTCCGGCGGCGTGCTCTTCAACATGCAGGAGGAGTTCGTGGGGCTGATCCCCGTGCTCCTGCTGGTCACCGCGCGCCTGGGGCTGGACCCGCTCATGGCGGTGGCCATGAGCATGGGCGCGGCCATGGTGGGCTCGGCCTTCAGCCCCATCAATCCGTTCCAGGTGGGCATCGCGCAGAAGCTGGCGCAGCTGCCGCCGCTCTCGGGCGGGGCGTACCGCATCGGCTTCCTGCTGGTGGCGGTGGCCATCTGGAGCGTGGCGCTCATGCGCCACGCACGGCGCACCCGCGCGGCGGGCCGCGCCCGGGCGGCCGCGGGCGCAACGGCGGCGCCGGGCGCAACGGCGGCTGCGGCCGCAACGGCACCGCAGGGCGCAACGGCGGCTGCGGCTGCCACGGCGCATGCGGGTGCCTCGGCGGACGAGCGCGCGCCGGTGACGGGCGGCGCGGACGTCGCTTACCACGCACACACGCTGATCCTGCTCCTCATCCCCGTGACCTTCGGCATCTACGTGTGGGGCGCCATGACGCGCGATTGGGGCTTCCACGAGATGAGCGGCCTGTTCTTCCTCATGGCCGTGACGGCGGGGCTGGTGGGGCGGCTCGGCCTGGACGGCACCGCCCGCGCGTATGCGGAGGGCTTCCGTGAGATGGCCTTCGCGGCCGTGCTCATCGGTGTGGCCCGCGCCATCTTCGTGGTGCTCGCCGACGGCGGCGTCATCGACACCATCGTGCACGGCCTCTTCCAGCCGCTGGACGGGCTGCCGGCGCCGGTGGCGGCCGTGGGCATGATGGGCGTGCAGACGCTCATCCACGTGCCGGTGCCCAGCGTGAGCGGCCAGGCGGTGCTCACGCTGCCCATCCTGGTGCCGCTCTCCGATCTGCTCGACATCAGCCGCCAGGTGACGGTGCTGGCCTACCAGTACGGGGCCGGGCTGTGCGAGCTCATCACCCCCACGAACGGCGCGCTCATGGCCGTGCTGGCGGCCGCCCGCGTGGATTTCGGCCGCTGGATCCGCTTCGTGCTGCCGCTCTGGGGCATGCTCTTCGGCCTGGGCGTGGTGAGCGTGGTGCTGGCCCTGGCGCTGGGGCTGCAGTGAGGCCGGCGGATGGCACCCTTGCCCCTGCCGGGGAACTTCCCCGCTCCAGGCCAGTAGTACTGGCAATGATGTGGGCGCCGTGGCGCCCTTCCTGGGCCGGGAGCAGAACGCCGCATGACCTGTCGGGATTACCTGGAAGACTACACCGAGCTGCTGGACGGGTACCTGCCCGCCGAGCGCGCGGACGATCTGCGCGGGCACGCCCGGGCGTGTCCGGCGTGCGCGGACTACGACCGCACCGTGCGCCGCTCGCTGGAGGAGCTCCGCCGGGTGGAGACCATCGACGTCGCCGACGACTTCGCGCTGCGCCTGCAGCACCGCCTGCTGCACGTGCGCGAGGAGCGGGCCGGCGGTCTCCGCGGCGCGTCCTCCGGCATGGCCGGCATCGTGGCCGTGGCCGCCTTCCTGGCGCTGGCCGCGTGGAGTCCGTGGCTCATGGAGCGGCTCACGCAACCCGTGGCGGCGCCGCTCTCCGTGGAGAGTTCTCAAGCGACGTCCCCCGTCGGCGCACCGGCCGAAGCGGTCACGCGGCCGGCGCTGGATCCGTGGTACGTCAGCACGCCCCGAGGGCTGCTCTTCTCCGCCGTGGACCCCTACCCGGACGACCCGCGCTACTCACTGCCGGGGCCGAGTTCGCCCGTCATCGTGGCGCCGCCCGCCACGGGACGCCCGGGGGTGTCCGGCGTGAGCACGCGCCTCAGCGTAGAATACGAATAGCCCGAGCCGTTCCCGCCCTGGCGCGCGGCACCCGAGCCCGCGAGTAGCCCATGCCACCCACCGATATCCCGACCCTGCAGCGCGCCCTGGACAAGGGGCGGCGCGGCGGCGTGTTCTTTCTCTGGGGAGACGAGGAGTACCTCCAGGAGGAGGTGGCCGCCACGCTCGTGGAGGCGCATCTGGACCCCGCCACGCGGGACTTCAACCTGGACGAGCTGCGCGGCGGTGAGCTGGCGCCCGAGACGCTGGCCTCCGTCCTTGCCACCCCACCCATGATGGCCGAGTGGCGCGTGGTGGTGGTGCGCGATGTCCAGGCGCTGGCCGGCGCACCCAACACCCGCGCCGCCGTGGAGGAGGCCGCCGCCGCCACGCCGCCGGGACTGGCGCTCATCCTCCTGGCCCGTATCCCGGACAAGAGCAAGGCCAAGTTCTACACCACGCTGAAGAAGCAGGCCGTGAGCCTGGAGTGCGCGCCGCTGGCGCCGGGGGATGTGCCGGGCTGGCTGGTGGCGCGCGCCGAGGGGGCGGGGGTCAAGCTCGAGTCGGCCGCCGCGCGCGCCCTGGCCGGGGCGCTCGGCGGCCAGCTCGGCCCGCTCGTCAAGGAGCTGGAGAAGCTGGTGGATTACATCGGCGAGCGGGGGGTGATCACCGCCGAGGACGTGGCGGCCGTGGTGGAGAACGTGCCCTCGGAGAACCGCTGGGACTGGTTCGATCGGGTGGGCGGTCGCAGCTTCGCCGAGGCGCGCGCCCGGCTGCCGGTGCTGCTCGAGGCGGACACGGGCGTGGGGCTGGTCATCGGCCTGGGCACCCACTTCCTGCGCCTGGGGCTGGCCGTGGCCGGCGGGCAGCGCGCCCTGGACGCCGCCCTGCCGCCCTACCAGCGCTGGGTGGGCCGCCGCCTGGCGCAGCAGGCGCGCGCCTGGGACATGGCCGGGATCGACGCCGCGCTGGACGATCTGCTGCGCGCCGACCGGCTGCTCAAGAGCGCGTCGCTCACGGACCGCCAGGTGCTGGAGGAATTTCTGCTGCGCCGGGAGGTGGGCGCGGAGGCGGCGGCGTGAGGCGGGCGGGCGGGCGGCGGACGGCGCGCGGCCGGCGGACGGCCGCGGGCGGGCGGCGTGCGGCGGGCGCCCCGGGGTGGGCGGGCGGCGCGCTGTTGGTGGGCGTGCTGCTGGCCCTTACGCCCGCGGCGCCGGCCGCGGCGCAGGAGGACGGCCTGGCGCGCGTGGAGGCGCTCCTGCAGGCCGGCCGCATCAGCGACGCGCGTGCGCGCCTGGCGGACTGGCGGGCCGCGGAGGAGGCGGGCGCCCACGCACGCTTGCGCGCCCGGGCGCTGCTGCTGGAGGCGCGCCTGGCCACCGACCGGGAAGCGGCGGAGGCCGCCTACATGGGCGTGGTCTACGGCTACCCGGCCGCACCCGAGGCCGCCGACGCGCTGCTGCGCCTGGGGCAGGGCGCGCTCACGGCGGCGGAGGCCACCCGGGCGGCGGGCTACCTGGAGCGCCTGGTGCGCGACTACCCCGGCACCGCGGCCCGCACCACCGGTCTGCTCTGGCTGGCGCGCGCCCATCGGGCGGACGGCCACGCCGCGCTGGCCTGTGAGGCGGCCGGCCGCGCCGTGGCGGCCGCCGACGGGGCGCTCCGGCCGCTGGCGCAGGCGGAGCGCGCCGCGGCGTGCGGAGCGGGGACGGGTGCCACGCCGGTAGCGGCGCAGGCCGGCAAGCCCCCCGCACGGTCGACCGACCCACCCGTACGTGCGGCCGATCCACCGGTACGCGCCGGTGACCCGCCGGTACGCACGGGTGACCCGCCGGTGCGCGAGACGCCCGACGGCCGCTGGACGGCGCAGGTGGGTGCGTTCCGGGCCGTGGCCGGCGCGCGCACCGTGGCGGCCCGGCTGGAGCGCGCCGGGTTCACCGCTCGCGTGGTGCGCCTGCCCGAGAGTGAGCTGGTGCGCGTGCGCGTGGGCCGCTACGCCACGAGCGCCGCGGCGGCCGCCACCGTGCGGGCGCTCGGCGCGGCGGGCTTCGACGCCGTCGTGGAGGCGAACGCGCGCGCGGAGCTCCCACCCACGCGCGCCCCGGCCCGGGCGGTGCCGTGCGGCCCGGCCGGACGCCTTGTGTGCGTGCCGGCACAGGCGGTAACGTTCAGGCGATGAGCGCACCGCATAGCACGCCGCGGCAGGAGTATCAGGAGTGGGTCGAGGAGCAGATCGACGACCACAAGTCCGCCCTCAGCCGCGAGGAGCTCCTGGCCCTGGCGGACGAGGCCGTGGAGCAGCTCTTCACCACCCCGGACGGGCAGTATCCCCTCACCGAGATCCTGCTGCGCGACGCCGTGGACGCCCTGCTCATGCGGCGCCTGGGGCTGCCCGACTTCCGCCAGTGGCGCAATGCGCGTCGATCTGACACGGTGAAGCGTCCCATGGAGAGGACGGACGCCGCCGGCGCGGACGGCGGCAAGTCCTCGCAAGACCTTACATAACAACAGCTTAGGCGGTTTGTGAGGTTCTGGTACACGCCGTGCCCTGGTTATGGCGCGCGCCCGCGACGAGGCCGGCGCCACGGATCCCGACCGATCCGCATCAGGCACAGCGTACCGGAGCATCATCATGGACACGCCGCACGCAGCGGCAGCGGGCCGACGCGAGCCGGAGCCCGTGGGGATCGTCATTCACGATCGTCACGAGCCGGCCAGGCGCCCCGCCATTGCCGCGTTCATATGGGGCGGCAAGGTCCGCCCCGCGCCGGCGCTTCCCTACGGGAGGCGGACGGCCGCATAGATCGGCGGCGCCCCGCGCGCCGCCCGCAGCACCTACGGGCCCCGGATCTCAGCGATCCGTGGGCCCGTTTTTTTGGGCGCGGTTATGATTAGGCATGAACGCCGTAGCTGAGGGGCGCCCCGCGCACGTGGCCGTGGTGGGCGGCGGGCCCGCCGGGTTGGCCGCGGCTACACGGCTGCTGGAGGCGGGCCGCCGGGTCACGCTGCTCGAGGCGGGCGCCGCGCCGGGCGGGCTGCTGCGCACCGACGCGCTGGAGGGCGCCCTGCTCGACCCGGCCGTCCAGCTCGTGGCGGACAGCTATACCCGCTTCCTGAACCTCGTCCGCCGGACGGGTGCAGGTGGCCTGCTGGTGCGCGCCCCCGGAAAGGACGCGCTCTGGCGCGGCGGGCGGGTCCATCCCATCACCTACGGCTCCATTGTCAGCATGAGCGCCTCCGGTGCGCTGCCCGTGACGCTGAAGCTCCGCCTGGCCGCGCGCTACCTGCCCTTCCTGAAGCGGCACGCCGCGGGGCTGGACGCCAACGACCCGCTGGGCACCGGCGGCGCGCGCCACGACGATGTATCGGTGGCGGCGTGGGGCGCCGAGCACGTGGGGGGCGGCGACTTCGCGGAGCTGCTGGCCTATCCGCTCCTGGGTGCCTACTACGGCGCCACCCCCGAGGAGACGGCCGCGGCCTTCTACCACGGACTGGCGCGCGAGGGGATGGACGTGCGCGTCTACGGGGCGCGCGGGGGTATGGGCGCCCTGGCCGCGGCCGTGGTGGCGGAGCTGGTGGCGCGCGGCCTGGAGGTGCGGAGCGGGGTGGAGGTGCGGCGCGTCCGGCCCGAGGGGCAGGGGGCACGGGTGGAGGCGGATGGCGGCGCGGCGGGCGGGGAGCGCTTCGACGGGGTGGTGGTGGCGGTGCCCGCGCCGGTCGCGGCCCGCCTCCTCGGTGCGGACGGCGCGCTCGGTGGCTGGCTGGCGGGCGTGCGTACGCGCTCCTCGGCCACGGTGGGCTTGGTACTCGACCGACCGGCCCGCGTGGACTGGTTCGGCCTCTCCTTCCCGCGCGCCAGCATGCCGGGTCGGGCCCTGGTGGCCGCCACCGTGCAGGGCAACAAGGCCGGGCTCGAGGGCTCCACTGCGCTGGTGCTGATGCCCGCTCCGGCGCGGGCGGAAGAGCTGACCGCCGCGTCATCCGAAGCGGCTGTGGAGGCGCTGCTGGGACCCCTGGAGGCCGCGCTGCCCGGCGTGCGGGAGCGCGTGGTGCGGGCGCGCCACTACACCTTTCCGGACGGCTACACGCTCTTCCCGCCGGGCTACGTGGCGCATCTGGCGCGCTTCCAGGAGGACTGGCTGCCGGCGGGCGTGGCGTTGGCGGGAGGCTACCGCGTGGCGCCCACCGTGGAGGGGGCGGTGCGCAGCGGCGAGCGGGCGGCGGAGCGGCTGCTGGGGGAGTGAGGGGACCGGCGGTCAGGCGCCGGTCCCCTGCACACGCGGTGTGGCATCAGTCCCGCGGCAGCGTCACCCGCACGCGCTGCCGCTTGCGTAGCACCTCCAGCACCACCGGCTCGTCTCGGGGCGCGCGCTCGATGGCGCGGCGCAGCTCCGCCACGGTGGCCACGCCGCGCCCGGCGGCGCTCACGATGAGGTCGCCGCTGCGCAGGTCGGCGCGGTAGGCGGGCGTGGCGTCCGGCACCTCCAGCACCAGCAGCCCCTCGTCGGCCCCCAGCTCCAGCGCCTCGGCCAGCGCACCGCTCACCTCCTGCAGATGGGCGCCGGCCACGGCGCGTTCTCCAAAGAAGCGCCAGGAGGGGGCCGCGCGCTCGAACAGGGTGCCCTCGAAGTGGCGCGCGGAGTCGGGGAAGAAAACGCGGACGCTGCCAGGGTCCTGATCGCTCACCCAGCTCTGACTGAAGACGCGGAAGTGAGCGGAGTCGCCCATCATGCTGTCCCGCTGCACGCGGAGCATGCCGCGGAAGCGGTCCGCCATGCTGTCGGCGGTGAACACGCGATGCGTGCTGTCGCCGCTCAGCACGCGCAGCCGGAAGTTGAAGTTGCTCGAGTCGGGGAAGATCTCCATGAGATGGGTACGGATCGTGTCCAGCTGCACGCCCAACCTCCCCAGGGAGCGGCTCGGCAGGCGCTCCACCATCACCTCCGGCAGGCGGCGGATGGAAAGGCTGTGCGCCGCCGAGTCCATGAGGATGCGCACCCGCCCCATGATGGAGTCGGTCTGGAAGGAGACGATGCCCATGCTCGGGGAGAGGGCCACGTAGGCGGCCGGCCGCTCGCCAGCGGTGAGCGCTATGCGCCGCTCCCCGCCTGCGCGCCGCACCAGCACGTCCACTTCGTCGCCCGGCGAGAGGGAGGCGGCCAGCGAGCCGATGAGTTCCTCACTCGCGGCCAGGCCGTTCACGCTGAGCAGCGTGTCACCCACTTCCAGGCCCGCTGCCTCCGCCGGGGAGCCCTCCACCACCCGGGTGATCACCACGACCGGGCGCTGGGCGCCCTCGGCGCGGCGCCCCGGCTCGAAGCTGATGCCGATCCAGCCGCCGGCCATGGCCGGTCGGATCCACACCCGCTCCGGCTCCTGCGCCGCGGCGGGAGCCGCCAGGGTGGCGGCCAGGGTGGCGGCCAGGGTGAGGGCCAGCAGGGCCGCCCCCGCTACGGGAAGCGCTCGTCTCGTGTTCATGGTGCTGCTCCTAGAACCAGCTGTTCGTGGCCGTGGCGGCAATCTGCCGCAACGTGGCATCGCGCTCGGCCACCGCACTGAGGTGGTAGCCGTTGATGACGGGGTCCGCCGGCGCCCAGTCCAGCGCCGCGCCCGTGGTCCGGGTGATGGCCTCCAGCGCCGCCAGGCGGGACATGGCGTCGCCCGTGCGTGGCTCGCCGGCCAGCTCCGCGTACAGGGTGAGGGCGCTCACGTAGTTCTGCTCCGCCAGGCGCAGCCACGCCTCCGCCTCCTCCACCGAACGCGGCTCGAAGCTGGCGTAGCGCTGCGGCCCCGCGCCGGCAGGCGCGGCTCGCGGCCCGGCGCGCCCCGCCGCGTTACCGGCCGCGGCGCTGCGGCTCTCCTCCTGGATGGCGGCCAGGCGGGCGGCGTTCTCGGCTGCCGCGGAGCCCGGCCGGGGGGTGGCGTCCATGGGGTCGACGGCCGCGGGGGTGGCGGATGCGTCGGGCGCGGCGTCTTCCGGCGGGGACGCGGCCGGCGCGAAGGTCGCTTCCGGAGTATCGGTCGTGGCCAGCCGTGCCGGCTGGCTGCCGTCCAGCAGCAGCACCGACGAGGCGGCACCCGCAAGAAAGACCACGAGCGCGGCGGCCAGGCGGAGCAGCGCGGCCGGCCAGCGCCGCGCGCCGCGGCCGCCGCCGAGGAGGCCCTCATCGAGCAGGCGCCGCTCCAGGGCGGGCCAGGCATGCTCGGGCAGCGCGGGTTCGGGTAGCACGCCGAGCGCCGTCGTGGTGCCGTGCAACTCCTCCAGTTCGGCGCTGCAGTGAGCGCAGCCGCGCAGGTGGGCCGCCTCTGTTTCCGCGGGCTGCTCATCCACGAGCCGCGCCAGGGTCTCAAGCGTGAGATGGGACATACTTCGCCTCTCCATCATCCGGTTCGGCCCGCTCGGTGAGCAGCTCACGGAGGCGGGCGCGTGCCTTGAACAACTGACTCTTCGAGGTGCCCGCGGCCACGCCGAGGGTCTCGCCGATCTCTTCGTGCGTGTAGCCTTCCACGTCGTGCAGGATCAGGACGCGCCGCATGCCCTCGGGGAGCTGATCCACGGCGTGCGCCAGCGTCATGCGCAGCTCGGTGCCCTCCGCCCGGCCGTGAGTGGGCAGGGCCACGGGCAGCGGGATCTCGTGGCGCACGCGCCGCTCGCGCCAGCGCCGTCCATGCAGCGCCGCGTTCACCGCGATGCGGTGGATCCAGGTGGAGAACTTTGCGTCACCCCGGAAACCGGGCAGCGCGCGCAGCGCGCGCACCCACGCCTCCTGGGCGTAGTCCTCCGCCAGGGCATCGCACCCCGCCAGCCGGCGGGTCACGGCGTAGACGCGCGGGGCGTGCAGACGGTAGAGCTCGCGTATCGCCGCGTCATCGCCCTGCCCGGCCCGCCGGATCAGCTCCTGCTCATTCATGCTCCTCCCGACGTGTGCCCTTCTGATCCCCGCCGCGCCCCCAGGGTTGCTCGCACCTCCAAGGTTGCCGCCTCTCCAGGGGTGCCCGCGCCCGGCGTGGAACTTGCTCCCGCCGCCCCGGTTGGTGACACCCTGCACGAGATGAGGAGCACGTGATGGCGCGGGACGTGGCACGCCGGCTCCGGCCGGCCGGGACGGCGCTCGCCTTATGGCTATGCATGTTGGCGGCGGCGCCCGCCGCGGGCCAGGAGCGGGCCTGGGAGGATGACCTGGATGACCTGACGGATGACGTGGTGGACGTCTGGACCTCCCCCTTCCGCGCCGACGCGGAGGACGCGCTGCGCCTGGTGGCGCACGGCGCGGTGTTCGCCGGGCTCTATGCGGCGGACGGCGCCATCCAGGATTGGCTCCGCACTCACGCGGACGCGCCCTACGTTGGCTGGCTGGCTGTGGCGGGCCACGAGAGCCCCCTCAACCTGGTGGGCCGCACGCACGTCATATCCAGCACAGGGGCGTTGGTCTGGCTGGTGGGGGTACTGGCCGAGAAGGACGCTCTACGCGACGCCGGCCTCGGCTGCGTCACCGCGAACCTGGCTACGACGCTGTCCCGCGTGGCGCTGGCCAACCTGGTGAACCGGGCGCGCCCGGAGACGGGACGGGGCCCGCGCGTCTGGGACGTGCCGGGCTTCGGACCCTGGGAGATGCGCTCCTTCCCCGGCGGGCACGCGGGCAACGGCATGAGCTGCGCCTCCTTCCTGGCCAACCGCTTCGAGTGGGGTGCGGTGGAGCCGGCCATATATGCGCTGGCGGGCTCCATGGGTATGGCCCGGGTGCGCGACGAGGCCCACTGGACCTCGGACACCTTCGTGGGCATGGCATGGGGCTGGCACGTGGGGCGCGCGGTGGCCGACCGCTTCCTGGCGCGTGAGGAGCGGCGCGCCGTGGAGGGCGCGCGGGCGCTGCCCGGGGTGATGCTCGGCGCGCGGGTACACTTCTAGCCGTGCGTGGCCCCATCAGGGACGATTCTGCAGGAGGTGAGCCGTGATGACGTGGCGCACGTTGGAAGCCGATGGGTGCGAGTGGCAGGTGCGCGCGGTGCCCCGCCCGGAGGAGGGTGGCCAGGACGAGCCGGACAGGGACGAGGTGCTGGAGTTCCGCACCGCGGAGGGCACCCGCCCGCCGCGGCGCCTGGCGGTGCGGGCGGGAGCGCTGGCGAACATGGACGAAGGGGCGCTGCGGGCGGCGTACCTGCAGGCCCGTCCGATCGGTGGGGATCACTACGGCCGGCCGGGCAAGACCATGTCGGACATGCGCTAGGGCGGCGGTCGGCGCGGCCGTGGCAGAGCGCGGGCGGGACAGGTTGCCCCGCGCCTTGCCGTGAGCGGACGCACCGCCCACACTGAGCGGCACCGGCGCGCGTCGGGCGCGCCGGGCCGCCGGCGCGGCTGCGCCGCGGCCGCTCGACCCTGGCAAGTGACCGGCAATGACCGCCTCCGTGATGCCCGGCGCCACGCACCTGGAGTGCACGCGCTGCGGCAAGCAGTACGATAGCCAGACCCTGCACCGCCTCTCCCCCTGCTGTGCCAAACCCCTCTACGCTCGCTATGACCTGGACGCCATACAGGCGGACTTCACGCCGGCGGCGCTGCATGGGCGGGAGCCTACACTGTGGCGCTATGCCGAGGTGCTCCCCGTGCGCGATCCGGCGCACCGCATCTCCCTGGGCGAGGGCTACACCCCGCTGCTGGACGCGCCCCGCCTGGCGGCGCGCCTGGGCATGGAACGCGTGTGGCTCAAGGACGAGGGGCTGAATCCCACGGCCAGCTTCAAGGCACGCGGCCTCTGCCTGGCCGTCTCGCGGGCCAGCGAACTCGGCGTGCGTGAGGTGGCGCTGCCCACGGCCGGCAACGCCGGCTCCGCCACGGCCGCCTACGCCGCCGCCGCCGGGCTCACCGCCCACGTGGTGGCGCCCGCGGACACGCCGCGCGTGATCGTGGAGGAGATGCGCGCGTTGGGGGCCGACCTGGAGCTCATCGACGGCCTCATCACCGATGCCGGCCGGCGGGTGGCGGAAGGCGCCGCCGAGCACGGCTGGTTCGACCTCTCCACGCTCAAGGAGCCCTACCGCGTGGAGGGCAAGAAGACCATGGGCTACGAGCTCTTCGAGCAGCTCGGTGGCCGCCTGCCCGACACCATCGTGTATCCCACGGGCGGGGGCACGGGGCTGGTGGGCATGTGGAAGGCCTTCGACGAGATGGAGCAACTGGGCTGGATCGGCGCGGCGCGCCCGCGCATGATCAGCGTGCAGGCCGAGGGCTGCGCCCCCATCGTGCGCGCCTGGGAGGCGGGCGCCGCGGACGCCGAGCCGTGGCAGAACGCCACCACGTACGCGGCCGGGCTGCGGGTGCCGCAGGCGGTGGGGGACTTCCTCATCCTGGACGCGGTGCGCGCGTCCGGCGGGGCGGCCGTGGCCGTCCCCGACGCGGCCATGGCCGAGTGGGTGCTGGCCATCGGCGCCGACACCGGCGTGTTCGCGGCGCCGGAAGGCGGGGCGACGGCGGCCGCCCTGCCGGCGCTGCGCGAGCGCGGGCTCCTGCAGCCGGACGAGGAGACCGTCCTCTTCATCACGGGGAGCGGGCTCAAGTACGTGCCCTGACAGGCACTGCCGGCTGGACCGTGAGCCCTCCCGCCGAAGGGGTAGGCCGCCGCGGCACGGGGCGTGCTCGTAGCTCCTGGCATGTGGCGCAACGCGATACGACGGAGTGGTGTACGGCCCGGCGGAACTACCGCCCTGGCGGCCCTGCTGGTGGCCGTGCTCCTGGGCGCGGCGTTCCTGCTGGAAGTGCCCGACCATTCGCTCGGTGGGATGGAGCTGGTCATCCGGGCGGGGGACGATTCGTGGGCCACGGCCCTCTCCGTGGAGGTGCCCGATTCGGCCCGGCGCGCGGCCGCCAACCCCGGGCGGGTGCCGCTCGTGCTGGGCGTGCGCAACGCCGGTCCGCGGCCGGGCGCCGCGGCGCGCCTCCGCGTGCACGTGCCCCCTCGCTTCCGGCTGGTCGACCGCCGGGGGGAGCCGTATCCCTACGACGTGCCGCTTGGCGAGGCGCTGACCCGCTATGCGTTCGAGTTGGAGCCGCGCCTGCTGCCCGTGGACGATACGGTGCGCGGGCTGCCGCCCCTGGACACGCTCTGGCTGGAGCCCTGGCTGCCCGACTGGACGTGCCAGCTGCAGGCGGGTGGGGTGCCGGAGTTCGTGCCGGCGCCCGCACAGGCCGCCGGGTCGTTGGCGCGGGCCAAACTTTTCTGGGTGCTGGAGGGTTCGGGTCAGGGGCGCCAGGCGGGGAACCTGACGTTGCACTATGATACCACGCTGGTGTCCCAGCGCACGCCGGCCCGGCCGCCGCTCTATCCCACGGAGCTCCGGGAGCCGCGGCTGCCGCCGCCGGACCTGGGTATGCTCCGCGGCGTGGGTGCCCGCCACGTGCTGTGCGGGGACCCCGAGCGGCCGGTGGCGCTCACGTCCCGTATGTGGGAGACGGCATCCGGCGGTCGGGTCATCGAGGTCTTCACGGCGCAGGGACCGCACAAGCGGCTCTTCGACCTGGACCGGGACAGCGTCGTGGAGATGGAGATGTGGGATCCGGACGGGGACGGTGACTTCGAGGCACGGCGTGCCGCCCGCTTCCCCATCCCCGGGTTCCTGTTGCCGCGTCCCGAAGCGGTGGACACCGCGGCCAGCGCGGCGGCCGACAGTCTGGGACTCGGCGGAGCGGGCTTCCCCGGGGCCCGGGACACGGCGGCCGCCAGCACGACGGGCGCCGACACGGCGGTCGCGGACACGGTGGCCGCGGACACCGCCGCAGCGCCGCCGCAGCCGCGGCGGCGGGGGCCGGTGGGCACCCCGGTGCCACCCCCGGGGACGGGGGGCACGGCAAGCCACACCACTCGAACGGGAATGTGAGCATGAAGGAAGCCGATCGTAAGCAGATTGAGCAGCGTCTCCAGGCGGAGCGCGAACGGGCGCTGGCGGATCTGCGGGAGCTGGACGCCGACGTGGCCGATGACGCGGAGATGGCCGGCGAGCTGAGCAACTATCCGCAGCACCTGGCCGACGAGGGCACGGCCAACCAGCAGGCCGAGAAGGACCTCATGCTCCTGGGCAAGGAGGGTGAGCGCCTCTACGACATCGACGAGGCCCTGCGCCGGCTCTACCGCACACCGGAGCTGTTCGGCCATTGCGAGGAGTGCAACAAGGAGATCGTGCTGGAGCGCCTGGAGTTGGTTCCCTGGGTTCGCTACTGCCTGGAGCACCAGGCGCAGCACGAGCAGGAGACGCGACCCACCTGAGCGCCGGGGGGCGGCGGCGGTCATGCTCACCCGTTGCCCGCCCCCTCCCCGCTCGCCACATTTCCCCCGTACCCCTCAGGAGCCCAGCAGCATGACCTCCATCCTCTTCCTGGCCGCCGCCGCCCTGGTGATCGCGGGTGGGCTGGCGGCCCGCCGGCGTGTGGAGGAGGCCCGGGAGAGCCGGCGCGGGCTGGCCGACGAGGACATCCGCCGCATCGAGGAGGGGGGCTGGGTGGAGCTGGACGAGCCGCTGGACCTGGACGAGGCGCGCGCGGAGGAGGAGCAATTCTGGGAGGAAACGTGGGACGAACCCGAGGACCCGTTCTGAGCGGGGAGCGCCGTACTGTGAGAGCGTCCAGCGCGCGGGCGATCACACGCGCGCGCGGGCTGCGGGCCCTGCTGCTGGCGCTGGCGCTGGCGGCGGCCGGCCCGCTGGCCGCGCCCGCGGCGGCCCAGCAGTATGACGTGCTCATCCGCGGCGGCACTGTGGTGGACGGCACGGGCACGCCCGCCTTCGCGGCCGACGTGGCCATCTCCGGGGACCGTATCGTGGCCGTGGCGCGGGACGGTATCCCCGCCGAGCGGGCGCGCCGCGTCATCAATGCCTCCGGCCTGGTGGTGGCGCCCGGCTTCGTGGACGCCCACGCCCACGCGGAGGGTCTGGACACGCGGCCGCTGGCGGAAAGCTTCCTGCGCCAGGGCGTCACCACGCTCATCTACGCCGCGGACGGCGGCATGCCGTGGCCGCTGGGCGAGCACATCGCCGCGCTGGAGGCCGCTGGCTTCGCGCCCAATACCGCCTTCTTCGCGGGGCACAACACCATCCGCCGCGCCGTCATGGGCAATGACGACCGCGCGCCCACGGCCGCCGAGCTCACGGCCATGAAGGAGCGCGTGGCGCGCGCCATGGAGGAGGGCGCCATCGGCCTCTCCACGGGGCTCCGCTACACGCCGGGCACGTACTCGGAGACGGCGGAGGTCATCGAGCTGGCGCGCGTGGCGGCCGCGCGCGGTGGCATCTACAGCTCCCACATCCGCGACGAGGGGGAGGGCGTCTTCGATGCGGTGGCCGAGGTGGTGCGCATCGCGCGCGAGGCCGGGCTGCCCGCCAACGTGACCCATCACAAGCTGATGGGGCAGCCGCAGTGGGGCCGCGCCGCCGAGACGCTCGCGCTCATGGACCGGGCGCGCGCCGAGGGGCTGGACGTCACCATGGACCAGTACCCCTACACGGCCACCTCCACGGGCACGGCGGTGCTCTTCCCGTCGTGGGCGCTGGCCAGCGGGCAGTCGCTCGGCGAGCGGCTGGCGGATCCCGAGCAGCGGGCGCGTATCGAGGAAGAGATGCGGGCCATCATCCTGGAGGAGCGCGGCGGCGGAGACCTGGCGCGCATCCAGATTGCCTCCTACGGCGCCAGCCCGGCCTGGAACGGCCTGACCTTCGCCGACATCGCGGCCGAGCGCGGGGAGGAGCCCACGCTGGACTTTGCGGTGGCGCTGGGCCAGGAGATCCAGCTGGCCGGCGGCGCCAGCGGTGTGTGGCACGTCATCGACGAGCCCGACCTGCGCCGCATCCTGGTCCACCCCTGGGTCATGGTGGGCTCGGACGGCGGCTTCGGCGTGCCGGGCCACGCGCATCCGCATCCGCGCGCCTACGGGGCGCACGCCCGGGTGCTGGCCCGCTACGTTCGCCAGGAAGGCCTGCTGACGCTCGAGGAGGCGGTGCGCAAGATGACCAGCCTGCCCGCCTGGCGCATGGGCCAGCCGGAGCGTGGTTTGGTGGCGGAGGGCATGTTCGCGGACCTGGCCGTCTTTAGCGCGGAACGCGTGCAGGACCGGGCCACCTTCGCCGACCCCCACAGCTTCAGCGTAGGGGTGGAGTACGTGCTGGTGAATGGCGTGGAGGTGCTGCGCAGCGCCTCCCTCACGGGAGAGAAGCCGGGCCGGGTGCTGCGCCGCACGGATCCGGGGCCGTACCGCTGGACAGTGGCGGCGTCCACCCCCACCTTGCCCGGGAACGGGCGGGCGCCGGATGCGTCGCGCGCCCGGTGAGTCCACGGGCCTCGTCGCTTAACTCCAGGGAGATGGTCATGGCCGACACGCAAGCTCCCGCCGCCCCGGCGGCCGATGCCACGCCCGAGCGCGTGAGCCGGCCGGTGGTGCCCGGACTGGACGACGTGCTCGGGCAGCCGTTCCGCGTGCTGGATGACGGCTTCGTTCGGGTGGTGGACTACATGGGTGACGACCACGCCATCGTGCAGGCGGCGCGCGTCTCCTACGGCGCCGGCACCAAGACGGTCCGCCAGGACCGCGGCCTCATCCGCTACCTGCTGCGCCACCGCCACACCACGCCCTTCGAGATGTGTGAGGTGAAACTGCACGTGCGCGTGCCCATGGACACGTGGCGGCAGTGGATCCGCCACCGCACCGCCAACGTGAACGAGTATTCCACGCGCTACTCCATTGCCATCGACGCGGCGCAGGCCACCCCGCCGGAAGAGTGGCGCTCCCAGTCGGCGGACAACAAGCAGGGCAGCGGCGCGGCGCTGGACGCCGCCACCGGCGCCCGCCTGAGCGAGCGCGAGCGGGAGCTGCAGCGCTTTGCCCGGGAGATCTACGACGAGCGGCTGGAGGCGGGGGTGGCCCGCGAGCAGGCGCGCAAGGACCTGCCGCTGTCCACCTACACGGAGGCCTACTGGAAGGTGGACCTCCACAATCTGCTCCACTTCCTGGAGCTGCGCATGCACGCGCACGCGCAATTCGAGATTCGCGCGTACGCCCGCACCATCGGAGAGCAGATCGTGGCCCGCTGGGTGCCGCTCGCCTGGGAGGCGTTCCTGGACTACCACGTGGGTGGGGTGGAGCTGTCCGCGGCGGCCGCCGACGTGCTGGCGGCGCTGCACCGCGGCGGGAGCGCGGCCGCGCTGGCGTGCGCGGAGGAGCGCGGCCTGGTCACGCGTAGCGCGGAGGGCGGCCCGAAGCCGGGGCGGGAGGCACGCGAGCTGGAGCCGTTGTTGGAGCGGCTCGGGGCGGAGGTGCCGTGGAAGTAGATCTGCTGCTGGTACCCTATGACTCCGGGCTGCGCGCCACCCGCATGGGGCGGGGCCCCGCACGGCTGGTGGAGTCCGGCCTGATCGAAGGGCTGGCCCGCGCCGGCAGCCGGGGGCGCATCCACAGCCTGGAGACGCAGCGTCTGGAGAGCCGCTCGGAGGTGCCCGCCGAGATCGCCACGACCTTCGAACTGGCGCGACGCCTGTCGGAGGCGGTGGCGGCCGCCTGGGACGCGGGGCGGCTGCCCACCGTGCTGGCGGGCAACTGCTTCAGCGCGCTGGGCACGGTGGCGGGGCTCGGCGCCGGTGCCACGGCGGTCATCTGGTTCGACGCGCACGGTGACCTGAACACGCCCAGCACCACCACCAGCGGTTTTCTGGACGGCATGGCGCTGGCCACGCTCATGGGCTACGCCTGGGACGCCATGGCCCGCGCGGTGCCGGGCTACTCGCCGGTGGCCGCCACCGACGTGCTGCTGGTGGGCGCCCGTGACCTGGACCCGCCCGAGGTGGAGGCGCTGGCCGCGTGGGGCATCCACCACGTCAGCGTGGAGCAGCTGCGCAAGGCCGGCCCGGCCGCCTTCATGGCCGAGGTGGCCAGCGCCTTCGGCCCCTGGGTGGACCGTGCCTACATCCACGTGGACCTGGACGTGCTGGATCCCGCCGAGGGGCGGGCCAACCACCTCTCGGTGCCGGGCGGCCTCACGGCGGCCGAGGTGGTGGAGGCCATCGAGGGGGTGGGGCAGCACCTGCATCTGGGCGCGCTGGGCCTGACCTCCTACGACCCGGCGGTGGATCCCTCCCGGGCAATCCCCGAGGCGGCCGGCCAGATCCTGCGCGGCTTCGTGCGCGCCGCCGATGACCAGTCCGACGACATCCGCCTGCGCCCTGATTCGCCCGTGCACCGGGGCGGGCCCAAACGCCCGCCGCCGCCCCCTGAACCAACCGCCGAATGAGTCGACCGACCGTACGCTTCCAGCCCACGCCGAATCCCAACGCGGGCAAGTTCACCGCCGACCGGCCGGTCGTGGAGGGCAAGGCCTCGAAGTCCTACTACAGCGCCGCGCAGGCCGCCGACGATCCGGTCGGCCGCGCGCTCTTCGCGCTGCCGGGCGTGCAGTCCCTCTTCATGGTGGAGGACTTCGTCACCGTCACGAAGACGGCCGAGGCGGACTGGGGCGAGCTCATCCCGCGGGTCGAGGAGGCCATCGTGGAGGCCATGGCGTGAGCGGCCGGCTGCCGCTGGCGCTGGTCGCGGCGGCCCTCCTCCTGCTGCCGGCCGGCGTGGCCGGGCAGTGCCTGCCCAATGCCGTACCCGAGGACCCGGACAACCCCTGCCGCATCGACTTCCCCCGCTGGACGGGCCACGTGGCCGCGGCCGGCGCGAACGCCGCCCTGCACGGGCTGGCCGCGGGCGTGTGGGCCGCCGTCCAGGGCCGCGACTTCAGCCAGGCCTTCACGGTGGGCGCGGCGGGCGGTGTCCTGGTGTACGGCGGCAAGGCCATGGCGGGGCAGCGCTGGGACGGCGCCGGGCTACTCGGCCGCCAGGTAGCGGCAATGGGCACCAGCCTCTCCCGCAACGCAGCCGATGGCGTGGGCGCGCTGGACCGGCTGGTCTTCCCGGTGGGGCTCGGCCGGCTCTACGTCACCCCCCACGCCGCCCGCCCGGTGCGCTTCCGTGTGGATGCCATGGCGCTGGGTTGGACGGTGTACGGGATCGTGGAGGAGGAAGTGACGCTGGCCTGGGATGCGTCGCTTTCCGCCGGCACCCCGGTCTTCCTGACGGACGGCAAGCTGCTGGACCGTGAAGCCGGGGCCCACGCGGCGGGCGTCACCCAGAGCGGGGTGGTCTTCGCCGCGGACATCCCGGTGCTCGGGAGCGCCTTCCTGGACCGCGCGCTGGCCCACGAGCGCGCGCACGTAGTGCAGCACGACCAGATCTTCGGTCTGTTCACCGATCCCGCGGAGGACTGGGTGCTGCGGCGCACACCGGGGCTGGCGCGCCTGGAGCCGTGGCTGGACGTAAACCTGGGCGCGCAGCTCCTGCAGGCCCTGGGCTACGTCTTCCCCGAGTGGGCGGACCGGCCCTGGGAGCTGGAAGCCACCTTCATGGCCCGATGAGGCGTAAGCGACCCGGCCCGTCTGCCCGCGCGGCGCGCGTCGTGTGCGCGGCTCTGCTGGCGCTGCCGGCGGCGGGCTGCATGGATTTCGTGGCGCCGGAGTTCGCGGGTGCCGGTGCGCCCGCCACCTTCAACGGCGCCATCCGCGTGGTGGATGGCGCCGCGCTGCTCGTGGACGGCCGCCTGGTGCCGGGGCGCGCGGGCACCGGCTTCCTGCGCGCGGTGCCGGCGCCCGAACTGCTCGTGCTCGACACGGCCGTGGCACCCACGCGGATCACCGAGACCGCCCTGGACTACCAGAGCGAACTGCCGCTCGCGGCGGCCGGCGGGGTCGACGCGGCCGGGCCCGTGGCGTGGCGGGCGCCCGTCGTGGAGGGCGTGGGCGAGCCACCGTCCATCGTCTGGTATCCCTACCGGCCGGTGGCGCCGGACACCTTCTCGGTGGTGGCCGGCCAGGACGTGGTCGTGCGGGTGCGGCCTCCCGCCGGCGCCACCACGCCCGCGCCGGACCGCACGTCGTGGTTCGTCACCGTGGTGGGGGGCACCGGATCCGTGCGGGTGAGCGCGGACGGCGTGCCGCCGGAGACCATCCGCATCCCGCCGGCCTTCCTCCCCGAGCCGGCCGGCGAGCGCTGGCGCGTCCGGCTGCAGGTCTTCGAGCAGGCGGGCCTGAGCGGGGCGGGGGGGGACTACCAGGCGCAGCTCGTCCTGGAGACGCGCTTCGACTGGCTCGTGGATCGGCGGCCGGCCCCATGAGCGCTCTGGAGCAGGCCGCCGTCTGCGCGCGCCGCCGGGCGCGGGTCCTGGAGCTGCTGGGGCCGGACGCCGCCCTGGTGCTGCCCGCCGGTCCCGAGCTGGTGCACGGCCGCGACGGCGAGGTGCGCTACCTCCCCGACGCCGACCTCTTCTACCTCACCGGCTACGAGGAGCCGGAGGCGGTGCTGGTGCTCTGCCCGGCGTGGGAGGAGGCGCCCTACACGCTGTTCGTACGCCCGCGGGATCCGGAGCGGGAGCGCTGGACCGGTGTGCGCGGCGGTGCGGAGGCGGCGCTGGAGCGTTTCGGCGCGGACGCCGCCTACCCGCTGGAGGAGCTGGGCGAGCGGCTGGCAAGCATCGTAGCCGGCACGGAGCGCCTCTACGCGCCGCTGCGGAGTGGGCGCACCGCAGTGGACGACGCCGTGCGGGCCGTGCTCGAGGCGGGCGAACGGAGTCACGCGCGGCGCGGCCGCGGCCCCCGCGCGCTGGTCTCGCCCCGGGTACTGCTGGACGAGCTCCGCCTGGTGAAGGAGCCCGGTGAAATCGCGGCCATCCGTGCCGCGGCCGCCCTCACGGTGGCGGCCTGCCGGGCGGCCGCGGCGGCCGTGGGCCCCGGCGTGGGGGAGTGGGTGGTGGAGGCGGCGCTCGAGAGCGGCTTCCGGTCGCGCGGCGCGCGCGGGCCCGCCTTCCCCAGCATCGTGGCCGCGGGGGGCAACGCCACCGTGCTCCACTACGTGGCCAACGACCACGTGATGCGGGCCGGCGAGCTGGTGCTGGTGGACGCCGGCGCCCGCCTCGGCATGTACTGCGCGGACGTCTCGCGCACCTGGGCGGTGGGGCGCGTGGACGGCGCGCGTGCGGAGCTGCACGCCGTGGTGCGGGCCGCCCACAACGCGGCCGTCGACGCCGTGCGGCCCGGCGCCACCGTCCAGGAGCTCCACGCACTGGCCGCGCTCACCCTGGCCGAGGGGCTCGTGCAGCTGGGCGTGCTGGCGGAGGTGCCGGAGGAGGCGGCGGAGGCCGACGCGCTACGGCGCTTCTACCCGCATCGCACGTCACACTGGCTGGGGCTGGACGTCCATGACGTGGGGGACTACGTGCGCGGCGACGAGCCCCGCCCGCTGGCGGCGGGCATGGTCCTCACCATCGAGCCTGGCCTCTATATCCCCGCGGACGACGAGGCCGCGCCGGCGGGGTTGCGCGGCGTGGGCGTGCGCATCGAGGATGACGTGCTCGTCACCCCGAACGGACGCGAGCTGCTCACCGGGGAGCTGCCCACCGGCCTGGCGCTCTGAGCCGCCGCTTGCCATCGGCAGCCGGGCAGCGCAGCTTGGTCCTCGTCCATCGATCCACGCCGACGCTGGCGTCACGGCCGCTCCCCGCGGCCACTCCCGATCCAGCGGAGCCGGCGATGCGCGCGCATCCACGACAATCACTTTCTACGGGTCCCCTGGCCGTGCTGGTGGTGGCCGCAGGCCTGCTCACGTGCGTGGTGCTGGCCCTCCACGCCGCGTGGTGGGAGGCCGCGCTCACGCTGGCCGTGGCGGTGCTGGCCGCGCGGCTGCACTGGCACGTGGGGCAGGGTCGCGCCCGTGAGCGGCGTGTTCGCGATGAGGTGGTCCTGCACGCGCGGATGCTCGACGCGGTGGGCGAGGCGGTCGTGGGCTGCTCGCCGGGGTCCACCATCACGTACTGGAACCGGGCCGCCGAGCGGCTGCTGGGCTGGCGCCGGGCGGAGGCCGTGGGCTCCGACCTCACCACCGTACTGCCGGATCTTTCCTTCACGGAGGCACGCCACCAGCCGGGCGCCGAGGCGGAGCTCCGCCATCGGGACGGTCATACCATCCCTGCGCTCGTGACGGTCTCCCCGCTGGATGCGCGTGTGGGCCAGCCCACGGGCTGGGTGCTGGTGCTCGTGGACCTGACCCATCAGAAGAGCGGCGAGCGGGAGCAGCGCGTGCTGGCGGAGGTGGGCGCGGTGCTGGCTGCCGGACTGGGCCTGGAGACCACGCTCAGTCGGGTGGCGCACTGCGCGTTGCCCACGCTCGGCAGCGTCTGCCTCGTGGACGTCGTGGAGGACGGCGCCGCCCGGCGCCTGCACACGCTGCACGCCGGGCGGCGCTCGGCGGCGCTGGCCGAGGCGGTGCATGGTGCCGCTGGCGCGCCCGTCTGGCCCGACGATGTCCTCGCGGCGGCGCTGGCGGGGGAGGCACTCACCCTCAACGGGCCCGCAGGCGGCGGCGTGCTCAGTGCCTACGGCTGCCACGGGGCGCTCGTCGTGCCGCTGCGGGCGCATGGGCACACGCTGGCCCTGCTGTCCTTTCTGGTTGGTCCGGAGCGGGGGCCCTTCGGCCAGGAGGAGCTGGCGCTGGCGCGCGAACTGGCCAATCGCGTGGCGGTGGCGCTGGAGAATGCGCGTCTCCTCGAGGAGGCGCACACCGCCACGCGCTCGAAGGCGGATTTCCTGGCGGTCATGTCCCACGAGCTGCGCACCCCGCTCACCGCCATCACCGGGTACGCCGACCTGCTGCTCGGCGGCATGGCCGAGCCGGTGCCCCGGCAGGCGCTCACGTACGTGCAGCGCATGCGGGGCGCGGCGTGGCACCTGCTCGGCATCATCGAGCAGATCCTGACCTTTGCCCGTCTGGACGAGGCACGCGAGCAGGTGGACC
Organism: Gemmatimonadota bacterium; assembly: GCA_040905425.1. Taxonomy (GTDB): domain Bacteria; phylum Gemmatimonadota; class Gemmatimonadetes; order Longimicrobiales; family RSA9; genus JBBDRO01. The sequence goes on from JBBDRO010000026.1 coordinate 23,140, forward strand.
CCGGCCGCCTGGCGCTGGCCGACTTCGTTCGTGACACGGCGGCCCTGATGGAGCCGGTGGCCGCCGAAAAAGGCGTGGCCTTCAGCGCCAAGGCGCCGGGGGATGGGGTCACGCTGGTGACGGACGCCACCCGCCTGCGCCAGATTCTGCTCAATCTGCTATCCAACGCGGTCAAGTTCACCGACAGTGGCGTGGTGGCGCTCACGGCCAGTCTGGAGGGTGACATGGCCGTCTTCGAGGTGCGGGACACGGGCGCGGGCATCGAGGCCGAGCACCTGGAGCACATCTTCGAACCGTTCTGGCAGGTGGATCAGTCCTCCGCGCGCCGCGCGGGCGGCACCGGCATCGGTCTGTCGGTGGCGCAGCGCCAGGCACGGCTGCTCGGCGGCACCATCACGGCGGCCAGCTGCCCGGGGGAGGGCACCACCTTCACGCTGCGCATCCCCGCCGCGTGGGTGCCCTCGACCGAGCGCCGCCCGGCGTCCGGGCAACGGTCGCTGGCCGTGAGTGCGGGCAGCGGCTGAAGTGAATCCGCTGGCGTGGTGATTTTGTGCTACCATAAAGACCACCACTTGACGGAACCCCCCTTGGGAGCGAAGTTGGTTAGGTGAAACTCCCCCAGGAGGATTGAAAATGGCATCGGCAAGCGCGCCAACGTTCAGCGGTATGTCTTCCGTCCGCAGGAGGGGAGGAGTTGCTGGCGACCGCCCCAGGAAGGTGGGCTGGCAGGTCAGCCAGTCGGTCGCGGAGGCGGTGAAGGAGGCGGTCGAGAACGGCGCTGCGGAGAGCCAGAACGCCTTCGTCGAAAATGCCCTGCTCCGTCGCCTGAAGGAATTGCGCCGTGACAGGATCTACTCTGCCTATGAGGATGCAGCGCAGGACCCGGTTTTCATGGCAGATATGCGCAGCACCAGCCAAGCGTTCAGCGTTACGGTGAGCGACGGCCTTGAAGCCGGGGGCTGAGACGGATGGCGCATCAGGGTCCCGTTCGCCGCTGGGAGATCTATTGGGTGGACCTGGAGCCGGCCGTAGGAAGGGAACAGGCCGGTGATCGCCGGCCGGCCGTCGTGGTTTCGAACGACGGTTTCAATCACATTTTCGACATCGTCACGGTCGTCCCGATGACGAAGCGAAAGGGCAAAAAGCGTCGGGTCTACCCTTTTGAGGTCCTGGCACCCGACCTCCTCGGCACCGGCCAAGAAAGCATTCTCATGCCGCAGCAGGTCCGCACGATCTCTAAACTGCGCCTCCTCGAGCGTGGCGGCGTGCTAGAGGACCCGGCAATTCAGATCGATCTCGAAAACCGGCTCCTCGAGCATCTCGGCATCGACTTCGAGGCGGACGGGTTGTAAGCCGGCACCCCTCGTCTTGACACTACCAACACCCCACCCCTACCGTACACCCATGTCGTACGGCGGAGATTTGCTGGCCGCTTGCCACCGCCGGGCAGGCAACGACGTGCGTTGCCGCCATTCAAAGGTCTAAAGTGCCGGGAAAGATCGCCGCCCCGCCCGCGCACCGCGTGTGGCCTGGCCCTTCCGCCCCGCACTTTGACCGCGGGGCTTCGCGTTTCCGGCCCCGCTCACGAACGCTGAATCGAGAGTCATGGGCCGCCCCAGCTACACCGACGTACTGACCCGCCGCGTCCTCGTCTTCGACGGCGCCATGGGCACCAGCCTGCAGAATCTCCAGCTCACGGCCGCCGACTTCGGCGGGGAGGCGCTGGAGGGCTGCAATGACCACCTGGTCCTCTCCCGCCCCGACGCCGTGGAGAGCGTGCACGCCTCCTTCCTGGAGGTGGGCTGCGACGTGCTGGAGACGGACACCTTCCGCGCCAACCGGCTGACGCTGAAGGAATACGGCCTGCACGAGCGGGTGCTGGAGATGAACCGCGCCGCCGCCCGCCTGGCGCGCGGCGTGGCCGATCGCTTCGCCACCGCCGCGCACCCCCGCTTCGTGGCAGGCAGCATCGGCCCCTCCGGCTTCCTGCCCGCCACCTCGGACCCCACGCTGGGCAGCGTGGGCTACGCCGAGCTGGTGGACGTCTTCCGCGAGCAGGCGGTGGGTCTCATCGAGGGCGGCGTGGACGTGCTGCTCATCGAGACCAGCCAGGACATCCTGGAGGTGAAGGCGCAGATCGTGGGCATCCGCCGTGCCCGCGAGGAGACCGGCGTGCACCTGCCCATCCAGGCGCAGATCACCCTGGACGTCACCGGCCGCATGCTGCTCGGCACGGACATCGGCGCCGCCACCACCATCATCGAGGCCATGCGGGCCGACGTCATCGGGCTGAACTGCTCCACCGGTCCCGAGCACATGCGCCAGCCCGTGCGCTGGCTGAGTGAGAACGCGCGCCTGCCGATCAGTGTCATTCCCAACGCCGGCATCCCCCTGAACGAGGGTGGGGAGGCCGTTTACCCGCTGACGCCCGAGCAGCTGGCCGACGCGCACGAGCACTTCGTGAAGCACGAGGGTGTGGCCGTGGTGGGCGGCTGCTGCGGCACCACGCCGGAGCACATGCGGCTGGTGGTGGAGCGGGTGGGGCAGGGCACCGCCGCGGGCGGCGCGCGTCTGAGCGCCAGCAAGCGTTCCCCGCGCGTGGTGCCCCGGGCCGCCAGCGCCATGACCGCCTTCGACCTGGCCCAGGACCCGCCGCCCACCCTCATCGGCGAGCGCGTCAATTCCCAGGGCTCGCGCGCCGTGAAGCGCCTGCTCCTGGCCGACGACTACGACGGCATCCTGGAGGTGGGCCGCGGCCAGGTGGAGGGCGGCGCCCACCTGCTGGACGTCTGCGTGGCGCTCACCGAGCGCCAGGACGAGGCCGACCAGATGAGCGCCGTGGTCAAGCTGCTCAGCCAGGGCGTGGAGGCGCCGCTGGTGCTGGACACCACCGAGGCGGACGTGGTGCAGGCCGCCCTGGAGAAGTGTCCCGGCCGCGCGGTCATCAATTCCATCAACCTGGAAAACGGCCGCGCGCGGATCGACAGCGTAGTGCCGCTGGCCGTGGAGCACGGCGCCGCGCTCGTGGCCCTCACCATCGACGAGGAGGGCATGGCCAAGACGGCCGCCCGCAAGGTGGAGATCGCGCGCCGCATCCACGACATATGCGTCAACGAGTACGGGCTGGAGAGCGGCGACCTCATCTTCGACGACCTCACCTTCACCCTGGCCACGGGCGACGAGGAATTTCGCCGCAGCGCCGTCGAGACGCTGGAGGGCATCCGCCTCATCAAGAGCGAGCTGCCCGGCGTGCTCACCTCGCTCGGTGTCTCCAACGTCTCCTTCGGCCTCTCCAAGGCCGCGCGCGCCGTGCTGAACTCCGTCTTCCTGCACCAATGCGTGGAGGCCGGCCTGGACATGGCCATCGTGAACCCCGCGCACATCACGCCCTACGCCGAGATCGACGACGAGCAGCGTCGGCTGGCCGACAACCTGATCTTCGATCGAAGCGACGATGCCCTGTCCCGCTTCATCGCGTTCTACGAGAGCCACACGGCCGACGAGGATTCGGACGTGGACCCCACCGAGGGGATGAGTCCCGAGGAGGCGGCCCACTGGCGCATCCTGCACCGCAAGAAGGACGGCATCGAGGAAACGGTCGACGCCGCCATCGCCGAGCACGGCGGCGATCACGCCGCCGGGGTGCACGTGCTGAACCAGGTACTGCTGCCGGCCATGAAGGAGGTCGGTGACAAGTTCGGCGCCGGGGAGCTGATCCTGCCCTTCGTGCTGCAGTCCGCCGAGGTTATGAAGCGGGCCGTGGCGCGCCTGGAGACGTACCTGGACAAGGTGGAGGGCCAGAGCAAGGGCATCGTGGTGCTGGCCACCGTCTATGGCGACGTGCACGACATCGGCAAGAGCCTGGTCAACACCATCCTCTCCAACAACGGCTACACGGTGCACGACCTGGGCAAGCAGGTGCCCGTCAACACCATCATCGAGAAGGCCCAGGAGGTGGGTGCGGACGCCATCGGCCTGTCGGCGCTACTCGTCTCCACCTCCAAGCAGATGCCCCTCTGCGTGCAGGAGCTGGCCACGCGCGGGCTGAAGTACCCGGTGCTCTGCGGCGGAGCCGCCATCAACCCGTCCTTCATCCGCAACGCCGCCTACCTGGACCGGGAGGCTGACCAGGTCTACGAGCACGGCGTGTGGTACTGCAAGGACGCCTTCGAGGGGCTGGCGGCCGTGGAGGTGCTGGCCGATCCGGAGCGTCGCGGGGCGTTCACGGCCGAGCGGCTCACGGACATCCGCGAGGGCGTGGCCCGCCGCGAGGCCCTGGAGGCGAAGGCGCGCGCCAGCCGGCCAGCGGGCGGCGCCCGGCCGGAGCGCGATCCGGCGCTCGTCCCAGCCGCTCCCTTTCAGGGCCGCCGGGTCATCGAGCGGCTCCCCTGGGAGAAGCTCTTCCACCACATCGATCTGAACACGCTCTACCGTCTCCACTGGGGCGCCAAGAACGCCAAGGGTGAAGCGTACGAGCGCATCGTGCGCGAGGAGTACGAGCCCCGCCTGGCGCGCATGAAGGCGGACGCCCTGGAGGGCACCTGGGACCACCCCCGTGCCGTCTACGGCTACTTCCCCGCCGCCGCCGAGGGTGACGAGCTGGTGATCTTCGACGCGGCAGACCCCGGCGTGGAGCGAGGTCGCTTCCCATTCCCCCGGCAGGCGGATCGCGACGGCCTGTGCCTCACCGACTACTTCGTGGAGAACCGGAAGGGCGCCCGCGATGTCGTGGCGCTGCAGGTAGTCACCACCGGCGACCTCATCCTGGAGCGCTCCGAGGCCATGATGAAGGAAGGGGAGTACACGGAGGGCTACTACCTGCACGGCTTCGGCGTGCGCCTGGCCGAGGCGGGCGCCGAGCATGTGAACGCGCTGATCAGAAAGGAGCTCGGCCTGGGCGCCGGACGTGGCCTGCGCTACTCCTGGGGCTACCCGGCCTGTCCCGAACCCCTGCAGCACGAGCTGGTCTTCGAGCTGCTGGGCGCGCAGGAAGCGCTCGGCATGGAGCTCACCACCGCGGGTGCGCTGGTCCCCGAACTCTCCACGGCGGCCATCGTGGTCCACCATCCCGACGCCAAGTACTTCAGCCCATGAGCCACACCCTGCTGGACCTCATCCACGATGACCGACCGCACGTCTTCGACGGCGCCATGGGCACCATGCTCTACGCACGCGGTGTCTACATCAACCGCTGCTTCGACGAGCTCTCGGTGCGCGACCCCGACCTCGTGCGCGGCGTCCACAGCGCCTACCTGAAGGCCGGCGCCGAGATCATCGAGACCAACAGCTTCGGCGCCAACCGCGTGAAGCTGGCCGAGTACGGCCTCGAGGACCGCGTGGCCGAGCTGAACGAGGCCGCCGCCCGCGTGGCGCGCCAGGCCGCCGGTGAGCAGGCGCTGGTGGCGGGCGCCGTGGGCCCGCTGGGGATTCGCATCGAGCCGTATGGCCCCACCTCCCTGGACGAGGCGCGCGGCTTCTTCCGCGAGCAGATCGAAGCCCTCATTGCCGGCGGCGCCGACTGCATCCTGCTGGAGACCTTCCACTCCCTGGACGAGATCGAGCAGGCGCTGCTGGCCGCGCGTGACGTGGGCACCCTGCCCGTGATCGCCCAGATGACCATCCAGGAGGGTGGCAAGACCGCCTTCGGCACCACGCCCGAGACATTGGCCGCGCGCCTCGATGCCTGGGACGCGGACGTCATCGGGCTGAACTGCTCGGTCGGCCCGGCGGGCATCCTGAGCGCCATCGAGCATCTGGCCGCCGGCACCGAGCGCAAGCTCTCCGCCCAGCCCAATGCCGGCCTGCCCCGAGAGGTGGCCGGGCGCAAGATGTACATGGCCTCGCCGGAGTACATGGCCAAGTTCGCGCAGCGCCTCATCCGCTCGGGCGTCAAGTTCGTGGGCGGCTGCTGCGGCACCACCCCCGAGCACACCAAGCTCATGGCCGACGCCGTGCACGCCCTGCACCCCCGGCGCACCGTGACCGGCGTCCACACAGAGCTGTCCAGCGCCGCCCCCCGCGAGCCCAAGCCGCTGGCCGAGCGCTCGCGCTGGGGCCGCAAGCTGGCGGCCGGCGAGCTGGTCACCACCGTGGAGATCGTGCCCCCGAAGGGCATCACCCCCGCCAAAATGCTGGCGGGCGTCCGCCTGCTCAAAGCGGCAGGCCTCGACGGCGTCAACGTCCCCGACGGCCCCCGCGCCCAGATGCGCATGGGCGTCCTCCCCACCGCCACCCTGGTCGAGCAGGTGGTGGGCATCGAGGCCGTGGTCCACTACTGCTGCCGTGACCGCAACCTGCTCGGCATGCTGAGTGACCTCCTCGGCGCCCACGCGCTCGGCCTCCGCAACCTGCTGCTCATCACCGGGGACCCGCCGAAGATGGGCCCCTACCCCGAGGCCACCGCGGTCTTCGACATCGACGCCATCGGCCTCACCAACATGGTCTCGCGCCTGAACCGTGGCCTGGACCCCGGCGGAAACGCCATCGGCGAGCCCACCAGCTTCACCATCGGCGTGGGCGTCAATCCCGGCGCGTTGGACCAGGATTACGAATTGAACCGCTTCTACTGGAAGGTGGAGGCCGGCGCCGAGTATGCCATCACGCAGCCCGTCTTCGACGCCGAGCAGCTGCTCGCCTTCATCTCGGAACTCGAGCGCCGCGACCTGCGCATCCCCATCGTGGCCGGTATCTGGCCACTGGTGAGTGCCCGCAACGCCGAGTTCCTGGCCAATGAAGTGCCCGGCGTCACGGTCCCCGCCCCCATCCTGGAGCGCATGCACGCCGCCACCGCCCGCGGCAAGGAGGCAGCCCTGGAGGAAGGCATCGCCATCGCCCGCGAGATGTTCGCCGAGGTGCGCCACGCCGTGCAGGGCCTGCAAGTGAGCGCCCCCTTCGGCAAGGTGCCCTTCGCCCTGAGGGTCTTCGAGGGCATCGAAGGCATCCAGACGCTGGCCGACCTCTCCGAAGTGGAGGTGGACGGCGAACGCTTCGGCTTCGCGCCGCCCTCGCGGAGGGAAGTGGTCGAGAACGCCGGCGGTCAGCCGCTCGGAGCGTCCCCGGGAGCGTAAGCTGCGCACCCGGCAGCGGCAGCCGAGGCGGCAGCGGCCAGGATGGTGGAATGGGCCAACGAAGGCGATTTTCGGTGCCGTGTACGCATCTACGTTGTGCCCTCCCAAACACTCTATTCATGTCCGCAGGAAATGTTGGTGTGGCGTAAAGGCTAGACAGGACGTTCCACACCCTCATCCCATCGTATTCGGCGGTCCGCGCACGTCCCACGTCAGCAGCTCCCCCACGAAGTGCCCGCGCCGCGTGGCATCCACGATCTCGTACCACACCAGGTAGTTCTCCAGGTACTTGGTGGCCACGCCCCGGAATCGAGGCATCCACGCATGAAGCCGCATCGTGTAGGAGCGAACGTGCGCCAGGTGATGAAGCGGATCCTGGGTCACTGCCAGCGACTCGGACAACCGCCCACGCACCGTCCCTCGCCGCGCCGGTAGCGGTTCAAGCGACGAGCTTCCCCACGCCTGTCGGTAGCGCATCCCCAAGCGGCGCGCCACCGCCGCATACTTGCTCAACCGACCCTGCTTCGCCACGAGCACCGCATCTCCCCGGACGGCTTCTCGCAAGGCGCTTTCCACGCCGTGCCCACGGCAGATCTGCCTGAGCGGCAGACGCCAACGGTACCAGCGACCTTCATGGAACTCCACCAATCTTCCGCGTTCGCCGATCACCCCGGACCAGTGTGCACCCGTCCGGTCGACCAGCAGCAGCACGCGCACCAGATGCTCCGCGGGCCGGCCCGGTATCCGACCCGCTGCGTGCGACCCCTCCGCCCGGTGCTGACCCTTGGTCGAATAGGGAAACGCGGTCTCGCCGAGCTCGATGATCCCACGCAGAGGTCGCGGAGGTGCGGCAAGGTGCGCAGCCAGGATCCGGTGTCGCCACCGGAAGGCCGTATCCTTGTGAATGCCCACCCGCCGAGCGCTCGCGCGCACGGACCGCCCGTCGAGCATGCAGGCACAGTAGGCGGGCCAGAGGCGCAGGCGCTTGGTGTAGGCCAGCGGAGTGCCGGTGAGGTCGCTGAACGTGCGCCGACAGCCGTGGCAACGATAGCGTTGCCGACCCGAAAAACGCCCCCAGCGGATCACCTTCGTGGAGCCACAGCGGGGGCACGCGGGCCCACGCGAAAAGCGCCGGTCGCGAACGTCCTGGATAACGGGCAACTCGCGCTGGCGCTCCAGCCGAGCGAGCTGGGCCGGGGTGAGGGGAGCAGGCCGCCGCCGCTCGATGCGGGCCATGCGCTCGTGTCGCTCATGGTCGCGCAGAGCCTCGGCATGCGTGAGGAAGGCCTCCGAATCAGAGGGGTTCGGAGGCGGCCGGTCGGGGGGGTCGGGATGGGGCGGAGGAGGGGTAGTCATGGCAGAAAGATCGGTGACCAGCGGGGCACCGGAATGGCCCATTGCGCCACCAACAATTCCCGCGCACATAGGCAGGGCGTGTCGAGGGGGAGATGTTGCCTCCTTTCAGGTGTCCCATCTTCACATTACCGTGCTCTCGTCCTTCAGTCGCCCCGCCTCCCCTTTTCATAAGCGACGAGGGGGCGGCGCCGTTACCGGCGCCCTCCCCCTCGCGGCTCCGCTAGCTTCGCGCGCTACTACAGGCCGAGCCAGTAGCTGACCTTGATCAGGAACACGTTTTCGGCCCGGCGCCCGAACAGCGCGTCCACGTCGCGCGAGATGTCGAAGTCGCCCTGCCGCGCCGACGTGTCGCGGCCCTGTGTCCACACCACGAAGAGCGAGGATCCGGGCCGATATTCCCACCGGAGGACCGCGTTGGAGCGGAACTCACTGACGTTGAAATCGGGGTCATTGAAGCTGAAATCAGCCGTGCCGTCCGTGTTGGTGTCTACTGCGTAGACTCGCCTGCCGCTGTCATCGTGATGGCTGCTGATCTGAGCTTCCGAATACGTATGGAAACGCCCGGCGAAGCTTTCCGCACGAGGATCGCTCACCTCCATGAAGCCATCATAGTCCCCGGCGGCCAGGAACGGCTGCGCGTAGAGCTCCAGCGAGAGTGTGGGCGTGAAGGTATAGGCCACGCGCGCCGTCAGCCCGAGCACCGTCTGGTCCATCTTGGCATACAAGAAGTGACTCTCATCGTAGGCGGTGCGGCGGCCGACCCACTGCCATCCTGCGTTCGTCCGGGACCAGTTGGCCCCGAGGGAGACCTGAGCTCGGTCCGAGGGGCGGAGGTTGACGCTCGGGCTGAGCGAATAATTCGACCCGCCGGTCTCGTTCTCGATACGCCAGTTGAGGTTCAGTCTGCCCTGCAGCGACTTGCGGTCGTCGCTGTAGAGGCCCCCCCAGCCGTTTACGGCAGACGGGGTGCGGATGGCCGGGCCGCCGCGCAGCGCACTGACGGACAGGCCGGAGCTCTGTGGGTTGACGCCGAAGTGGCCGCCCCAGCGGTTGTGCAGCTGGAAATTGCCGTTGACGTTGCCACCCACGCCCATGTGCTCGCCACCGAACGTGTAGGAGTTCCAACCGTTGAGGTTGACGCCCCACCTGCGAAACCAGTTGCCCGGCGTGTTGTCGCGGTAGCCTACGAATCCCACGTGGAGGATCTGGTCGGCGTCCTGCTGATATCCCAGGTCGTTCACCTCGAATCCCGGAGCGCGGATGTTCAAGGCCGTGAGGTAGCTCCAGTTACCGCCGCCCACCTTGCCCACCTCCGTGGAACTCATCCACCCGGAGAGCGTGGTGCGCGTGGGGTCGAGTTCTTTGTAGTCGGCGTCCGGCCGCTGGTAGTAGCGGGCGGGAGCGCGCTGGGTGGCGCTGATGGCGTCCGCGCTTCCGCGCACATGGCTGCCTACGAGGCTCGAGCTGAGCGTGTAGTCGGTGCCGGACTCGCCGCCCCACCGATGCCGGGCGCTTGCACCCACGGTATAGGCGCCCGTGTGCAGCTGATCGATGGCCGGATCATCGATGCGCCGGTTCACGGCCGTGCCGATGAGACTGAGTGCGCTGCGCCCCGCGCGGAAATCGCGGATCACCCGGCCGACCGTGTAGTTCGTGAACGGCTCCACCACGGTCCTGCCCCGCGTGCCGTCGGCAGCTGTCCAGCGTGCTTCCTCGGCCTGCGTGACCGCTTCGAGAACCCCGATGGACCAGCCCCCGGCGGTCTTACCGGACAGCTTGGCGGCACCGAGGATCGTGCTTTGCGAAGGCGCCGTCGACCATTCAGCCGCGTCTGGCGCCGCGCCGCGCGGGGCCCGGCCGATCCGCCGTGAGTAGAAGAGCCCTTCGTTGCCCAGGTCGCCATCGCCCAGGCCGATGCCGAAGCGGTAGATGTCGGCGCCCTCTACAAAGAACGGGCGCTTTTCGGGCAGGAACGTCTCGAACGCGCTCAGGTTCACCACGGATGGATCAGCCTCGACCTGACCGAAATCGGGGTTGATCGTGGCGTTCAGGGTGATGTCGGACGTCAGTCCCACCTTGATGTCGCCCCCGAAGCCGCCGGTGGGATCGGTCCGCTCGAAGTAGGGGTTGTCGGGATTGCCATTGGCGCGGTCCACGCGGCCCAGCGAATAGGGCAGCAGTTCCACGCTGCGGGATGGCTCCAGGCCCTGGAGCCCGCGCAGTTCGCCGAAGCGGGAGACCACGGCGTTCACGTCGGGGTCGAGCGGCGCCCACACACTGGACTCGTTCAGGCGCGCTACGTCACGGCGCACTTCGAAGCCCCAGGCGCGGGTGCCGTCGGTCGAGAATCGAAGCTGGGAGAGTGGAATGCGAAACTCGGCCGTCCAGCCCTGGTCGTCGGTGGACACGGCCACATCCCAGATGGCGTCCCAGTCGTGCGTCTCCATGACGTCGTCATAGAGGAGGATGTCACGCTTCACACCGGCTGGGTTCACGCCGAAGGCAAAGCCCGTGCGACGGTCGCCGTAGCTGTCCATGGCCACGAAAACCCAGTCGGAGTATACGTCGCTATCCCGGCGGGCCAGGCGTCCCACGATCGAATCGGGGCTCGTGTCATACATGCGGACACCGACGTAGATTGCTTCGTGGTTGTACACCACGCGGACTTCGGTGGGGAAGGTGGCAGGGCTGCCGGCCTCGGGCTGAAATTGCACGAAATCTCCGGCGATCTGGGCGCTTTCCCAGACGGCGTCGTCGAGGCGGCCGTCCAGGTCGGGCGCGGCGCCGGCTACTTTCGTGGCCATGAGGAAGGGGACCGGCTGCCCGGCCCGCATGGGTGCGGAACCGGAGTCCGCGGTCGCGGCGTCGGCAGCCATCTGCTGGGCGGAAACGGAGGGTGCAAGCGCTATCGCGCCGACCATCGTGCCCGCCGCGATACAGGTGCGGAGTGAAGGGCCGAGGCGGCGCGCGATCTGCTTCGTCAGGTTCATGCCAAGGGATCTCCAATGGTGGTACGTGCTCATCGAACCGCCCTACGAGGGAGCTCTACCACCAGTTTCGATGGGCGCAGCGGCGGATTGGTTGCGGCGGGATCATACGCGTGGTGTTCACGGCGGGGTCGGTTCCCCCGCAGGTGGCCACGCAAAGACCGGGGGGCAGGATGCGGCGACTGAGGTTCGCGAAGGGGCATGGGCTGGGGAATGACTATCTGGTGGTGCATGAGGCGGAACTGCCCGATTCACTGACCGGCGCGCGGGCCGTCCTGCTGTGCGATCGCCACCGCGGGCCAGGCTCGGACGGCGTTCTCGTGGCGGATCTGGCGATGCGGCCCAAAGGACCGTTTCGCCTGCGCATCGTGAATCCGGATGGCACCGAGGCGGAGAAGAGCGGCAACGGATTGCGCATTTTCGCGGCCTGGCTGCACGCGCGAGGCGCGGTGGAAACCGGTGCGTGGTTCGACGTCGAACTGGCCCGGGACACCGTGCGCATGCGGGTCGAGGGCCCCGACGAAGGCCGGAGCGGGGCACTGATCGTCCGGGTGGAGATGGGCCGGGCGGCGTTCAGCGCGCGGGCGGCAGGCTTCACGCCGGCAGGAGCGGCAGGAGCGCCAGAAGGGGACGGAGCGGAGGGAGCGGAGGATGACGTGGGGGGCGGGGTGCCCCTGGCGCTGCCGGGCGGGGTCGAGACCGTGCATCCGCTCTCCCTCGGCAATCCGCACTGCGTAGTGCTGGTGGACAGGCTGGAACGGGACGATTTTGTGGGGCGGGCTCCGGCGCTTTGCACGCACGAGGCCTTTCCCGCCGGAACGAATGTGCAGTGGGCCCGGGCGGCTGGACCGCGTCTGCTGGAAGCCTGGATCTGGGAGCGAGGGGCCGGCGAGACGCTGGCGTCGGGCTCCTCGGCGTGCGCCGTGGCCGCGGTGGCGGTGCGCAACGGCCTCGTGGAGGCCGGGGCGGTGGAGGTGCGTATGCCCGGCGGTAGCGTCCAGGTGGACGTAGCTCAGGACTACGCGCTCACTCTCGTGGGGCCGGCAGTCATGATCTACGAGGGCGAGCTTACGGAAGCCATGACCGCGGCGTGGTTGGCCGAGGGCAGCTGACGCGCCCCGGGGCTGGGTGCGCCCTGGGCCCGGGAGCGCCCCGGGCCTGGGAGCGCCCCGGGGCTCGGGTGCGCCCCTGCCCTAGGTGCGTACGCGGGTCATCAGCACCACGGCCGCCACCGCGAACAGCGCGTTCGGCCCCCAGGCCGCCAGATCGGGCGAGATGGTGCCGGTGTTTCCCAGGGCCTCGGTCACCTTGAAGAGCATCAGATAGACCACGGTCACGGCCAGCGAGATGCCGATCCCATAGGCGGGTCCGCCACGACTCGAGGTGGTGGCCATGGGCATCCCGAAGAGGATGATGATGAAGGTGGCCACGGGTATGGCCAGCTTCATGGCGCGCTCCACTTCCAGCTCGAGGGGTTCGGTGCCGGAACGCTTCAGCGATTCGATGAAGGCGCTCAGCTCGGCGTAGCGCATCTCGTCGGGCTCCTTGGGCGTGGCCAGGAACTCGTCGGGCGTGTAGGTGAGGTTCTCCGGCTGCACGGAATCGAACGGGATACTCTCCACGACGCCCTCGCCAACCCACTCGCGCTGGAAGCCGTCGTGGAGCGTCCAGCGGCTGCTCGCGCTGTCGTAGACGGCACGCCGGGCCACGAGATCCACGGTGGGCATGCTCGCCCCGTCCCCCTCCAGCTCCCCGTGGAAGAAGTAGATGGTGTCCCCGGTGATGCGGCGGCCACGATAGAACCAGTTGTCGGGGGCGCGGTAGTGGAAGTTGCTGCGCGACTGCACCTGCCCGGCGCGATCACCGCGCAGCTCGGCCGCCTGCGACTGCGTGACGGGCACCACCTCCGAGAGCCCCAGGCCGAGCGCAGTGGCCACAAGGCCCAACAGCGGCAGCGGCAGGAAGAGCCGCCAGAAGCTCACGCCCCCCGCCTTGGCGGCCGCGACCTCAGAGGTGCGCGTCATGTTGCTTACGGTGAACACCGTGGCAATGAGCCCGGCCACCGGCAGCGACCAGAGCATGAAGAGCGGATAAGCGTAGAGGTAGCTCAGCGCCTGGTCCGCGAGGGGAATGCCGCGGTTCGAGTACGTATCGATGCGGTCGGTCCAGTCCCCCAGGATGAAGAGGAAGGGCGCCGCCACCGTGAAGAGCACGAAGAGGCGGATGAACTCGCGGGCCACCAGGCGGTCGAGGCGGCGCATCAGCGTGCTCCCCGGCTCAGCGGCGTGGTTGTCCGGCGCATCAGCGTGCTCCCCGGCTCAGCGGCGTGGTTGTCCGGCGCATCAGTGTGCTCCCCGGCGCAGCGGCGTGGTTGCCCGGCGCATCAGCGTGCTCCCCTGCGCAGCGGTCGCAGGGGCCGCAACGCGGCGGCCTTGATGCTGGCCACCAGGTCATCCCAGCCGCCGCCGCGTGAGGTGGACGTCTCCCGCCCGATGCGCGCCAGCGCCAGGAGCGCGATCAGGAAGAAGATGAGGTTCGGGCCCCATGGCCCCCAGAAGGGCGCGATGACGCCGTCGTCACCGAGCGTCTCGCCGCCGATCAGCGACATGTAGTAGATCCCGAAGATGCCCAGCGAGATGGCGATCACCATGCCCACTCCCCCCCGGGGAAAGCGCACGGCCAGCGGTGCGCCGAGCAGGACGAAGACAATGCACGCGAAGGGGATTGCCCACTTCTTGTGGATCTCCACGCTGTTGCGATTGACTTCCCGCTGGGCGTGCTGCGCCTGGGCGTTCAGCACGTCCAGATCGAGCGCCACGCGGCGCACCAGGGCGTCCTCCTCACCGGCCGAACGGCCGCGGGCCAGCGCGCGCGCCGCCCCGGGCACGTCCGCCAGGTTCACGCGCCCTGCCTGCGCGGCCGCGGGGATACCGCCACGGTAGGCGTCCGCCCCGGCCAGCACGTCGTCCAGCGCGGCGCGGGCCACTACGGCGGCGGAATCGCGGAACACGGCCAGCTCCTGGCGCGCCGTATCCACCTGGGCGCGCAGCATGGCAATGGACATCTCGCGGTCGCCGCGGCTGCGCCCCTCCTGATTGCGGGTCAGCTCGTCGCCCACCCCTTCGAGCACCGTCTGCTGCCGGTCGAAGAACACGCGGTCGTAGACGGTGAGGTCCGACTCGGCCACCTCCTGCACCCAGCCCTCATCGAGGGTGAGGAGCAGGTCGGTCTGGTCCTGGTTGAAGTCCATGCGGCCGCGCTCGGCGTAGATGGTCCGGGCGCGGGTGGACTCGCTCATGTCGTAGATGACCACGTCCTCGAGCACGTTCGTGCCCCGGTCGATCTGGGCGGCCTGGATGTAGTAGCGGCGCCCCGCCTGGCTGGTGGGGATCAGGTTGACCACCTGCTCCTTCAGCAGGAAGGTGGGGCTCTTCCGGTTGGCGTCGGCCAGCAGCAGGCTGAGCTCGTGGTTGGTCTCGGGCAGCACACGATCGTTGAACCAGACCATGAAGCCGGTCAGCATGCCGGCGGCCACGAGCAGGGGGATGAGCAGCGTGAGCAGGTTCGTACCGCTGGCCTTCAGGGCCGTGATCTCGTTGTCCGCGGCCAGCTGGCTGAAGCCGTAGAGCACCGCCACGAGTACGGCCATGGGCGTGGTGAGCGCCACGATGTGCGGGATGGAAAGCGCAAAGACCTCGAAGTAGATGCTGAGCGGCAGGCCCTTGCCGGCCAGCTCCTCGAAGCGGCGCGCCACGGTGTTGATGAACAGCAGTCCCGTGAGTGCCGTGAGGGCAAACACGAAGGGCGCCGCGTGTACGCGGAGAAGGTATCGCGTCAGAATGCGCATCGGTGCGGCGTTCGTCAGTTGAGAGGCGTGTAAGTCGTTAGTATATTTAGAACTTGCTGGCCCGCAAACCGCACGCGGGACCTTACTCCGCACAACCCCGGCGCCCGGCGCCGTCCGCCCCTATGAGTGCAGCACGCATCCGGACGCTTCCGCTGGCGTGGCGGCCCCCGGTCGCGGGGCCCGGCGCAGGCGTGCGGGCAACTGGCGGTGGCCGTGCAACGGGGCTGCGGGATCAGCCCGGCGGCGGTGGCCGTGCAACGGGGCTGCGGGCCCGGGCATTCGCCGGGCGGTCCGAGGCGTTGCTGCGTGCCCGCTTCCCAGGTGCCCTGCTGCAGGCGACGACGCTGGCCGCCGCCCTCGCCGCGCTGTCCTTCACGCCCGCGGCCGCGCAGGCGCCGCCCGTCCGTTTCCAGGCCCGTGCCATCCCGGACAGCGCCACTGCCGCCGCTGCCGTTGCCGTGCGGCCGGGCATCCGCGCAGACGCCTGGCGCGTTCGGGCCCTGGCAGGTACACCGGTGGCGCTCGGTCGTTTCCCTGGGAGCGCGGCGGAGCGCATGGAGCGGGTGTTCCTGCCGCTCAGCTTCCTGGGCTGGGTCGAGGCGCGGACGGGGCGGTTGGAGGAGATCCTGGAGCGCGAACGTCGGGCGCTCCGGGTCGCTTACATGAAGCCGGCGGGGGTGGCCGATAGCACGGTGGGACGGCAATCGGGGGCGGGGGATCAGATCCTGGCGGAGGAGCTGGTGGCGGGGGATTCGCTGGCGGCGGGGGACTCGCTCGTGGCGGCGGGCCAGGCGGCGGCCGACACGGTGCGGTGGCTGATCCTGCCGATGGACCGCGACTCGCTGCGGGCGGCGCGCGACTCGCTGCGCGTGGACCAGCCGGGCGTGGAGGTGACGGACGAGCTCCTGGGTGAGGCGCTCAGCCGCTATGCGGACCTGGGCATGGAGGTGACGGGGACGGGGGACTTCGGCGGCTCCTGGACGCGCTACAGCCCGTGCGACCCGACCACGCCGTTCAACTGTGATCCGGGGCTCATTCCGCGCCTGCAGCCCACGGTGGACTTCTCGTTGCGCGTGGGCGGCACCGTCTCGGAGCGGATCCATCTGGACGTGGATTACAACCAGACGCGCCAGGACTTCGGCAGCCAGAACATCAACGTCTGGTACCAGGGCTTCGAGGACGAGGTGCTGCAGCGCGTGGAGGTGGGGGACGTGTCGCTGCGGCTGCCGGCCTCGCGCTTTATCGGGCAGGGCATCCCGGCGGGCAACTTCGGCTTCCGCGGCGCCGGGCGGCTGGGGCCCATGGACTTCCAGGCGGTGTGGGCGCAGCAGCGCGGGGACGTCACCACCCGCGAGTTCAAGCTGGGCGGCGCGGGGGCGCAGCAGTCGCTGGTGCAGCACGAGGAGCTGGAGCTGGATGACGCGGACTACGCGCGGGGGCAGTTCTTCTACCTGGCCCACCCGGATTCGCTCGGGCCGGCGCCGCACCTGGACCCGCTGCGCCTGGTGCCGGAGGACGCGCCGGCCACCGTGCGCCCCGATGCCGGGGGCACGCTGCAGGTGTTCGTGGACGAGCGCTACTCGGCGGGCAACGCCCAGGAGCAGGCGTCGCTGGGCTTCTTCCTGGCCGACGCGCTGCCGGCGGGCTCCACGAACCGCCACAGCGGGCTCTTCCGGCGCCTCACCCCGGGCGAGGACTACTACCTCCACTCCAGCGGTCTGTGGCTGGCGCTGCGGGCACCGCTCCGCCCGGACGAGGCGCTGGCGGTGGCCTACGTCACCGCGGCCGGGGACACGGTGGGCCACCTGAACGCGGAGTCGGCGCCGGCGGGCACCACCCCGGAGCTGCGCCTGGTGCGCGGCGCGCAGGCGGTGCACCAGCCGGGGCAGCCCACCTGGCCCTTCGAGATGCATAGCGTCTACCGGGTGCGGGGCACCGAGGTGGACGTGGAGACGCTGGAGCTGGACATCTCGCTCGGCGGCCTCTCGGCGGGCCGGACCTTTACCGAGGCCAACGGCCAGCAGACCTCCTTCATCCAGCTCTTCGGCCTGGACGAGCAGGCGCCGCTGGAGCGGCTGGACCGCTCGCTCATCTGGCAGCCGGGCGGCGCCGATCCGGTCTCCGCGAGCCGCGAGGGGATCAGCGGCACCTTCGTCTTCTTCCCCACGCTGGAGCCGTTCCGCGCGCCCCCACCCAGCCGCAACCTGACGGCCGCCGAGGCCGCCGCAGCGCTGGGCAGCGACGGCAACGCGAAGATCTACACGGAGCCGGACCCCGTCACGCGCCAGGGCTCGGGCCGCTTCCGCCTGAACTTCCGCTTCCGCACCAACGTGGAGGGGCTGCGAGAGACCTTCTCGCTGGGCACCTTCGGCATGCGCGAGGGGAGCGAGCGGATCGTGCTGGGCAACCGGCCGCTCGTGCGGGACGTGGACTACGAGATCGACTACACCATCGGCATGGTGACGCTGCGCAACGCGGCGGCGCTGTTCGCGGCCAATCCGGACGCGGAGCTGCGCGTCACCCTGGAGCAGCAGGCGCTCTTCGACCTGGCACCCACCAGCGTCTTCGGCATGAACGCCACCTACCAGGTGGGCCGGCGCGGCACGGTGGACCTGGTGGGGCTCTACCAGAGCGAGAAGAACATCTTCGCGCGGCCGGAGCTGGGCACCGAGCCGGGCGCGGCGCTGGTGGCCGGGGTGAAGGCGGACCTGGACCTGGGAGGAGCGGGCCTGCACCGGCTGCTCTCGGCGCTGCCGGGGCTCCGGCTGGCCGGCGAATCCAGCGTGCGGCTCTCGGGTGAGGCGGCCCTCTCGGCGCCCGATCCGAACTCCCGCGGCGCCGCCTACCTGGACGATTTCGAGGGCACGGACGCCACCTGGCTGAGCGTGAACGCGCAGGACTGGAAGCTGGGCTCGGTGCCGGGCAGCCGGGACGGCTCCGAGGGCGTCCTGCCGCTCAGCATGGACGCCGCCAGCGCGGACAGCCTGGTCTGGCAGCACCTGGTGCAGCAGGGCGGCGGCACCGCCGGCGGCGAGCTGCCCGGCAACATCGACCGGGCCATCCAGGTGGCGGGCGCCGCGCAGCGCGAATCGGTGCTGTGGCTCACCATGGGCGGCCGGGGCGCGCCGCCCGCGGGCCAGCGCTGGCGCTCCATGACCACCGTGCTGTCCAGCACGGGGCGGGACCTGTCGCGCGCCGAGTACCTGGAGCTGTACGTGAACTCGGCCCGCCCCATGGCGCTGGTCCTGGACCTGGGCAGCGTGAGCGAGGACGCCTTCTACCTGACCCCCGAGGGCGCCACGAACGGCACCTACGAGGACGGCCGGCCCTGGGGACTGGGCGTGCTGGACGAGGAGGCCCGCCTGGCGGAGCGCGAGGTGTGGGGCACCACGGCCGATGCGCGCGGCCTCTGGGACCAGCCGTGCCAGGTGCGGCCGCTGGAGGCGCATCCGCTGGGCCACCCGGCGGCCAACTGCACCCGCGGCAACGGCGTGCCGGATACCGAAGACCTGGACGGCAACGGGGTGCTGGATGCCACGGACGGCGCCTACTTCCGCTACGTGGTGCAGCTCGGCCCCGGCTCCCCCTACCTGGCGCGGGACACGGCGGAGACGGGCACGGCCTACCGCCTCTACCGCATCCCCCTGCGCTCCACCGGCACGCCCGTCAACGGTGCCTCGGACGCCACCTGGCGCTTCGTGAAGCATCTGCGCATGACCGTGGCGGGGGACCACCAGGGCGCCTCGAGCGGCTTCAACGCGGCCATTGCCCGGCCGCGCATCGTGGGCTCGCGCTGGGCCAAGCGGGACGTCACGGGCGTGCGCCGCGGCCTGCTGGACGACGAGGAGGGCCTGAGCGCCTCGACCGCGCGCGTGCAGGTGGGGCCGGCCGGCCGCCTGACCGACGGCGGCGCCTACAGCTCGCCGCCCGGCGTCATCGACCAGCTGCAGGATCCCACGCAGGGCGTGGGCGCCGGCGGCGTGGAGTTCAATGAGAAGGGCCTGCGCCTGCGCTACGAGGAGCTGGGCGCCGACGAGCGGGCGGAGGTCTACTTCCGCTACCCGCAGACGCCGCGCAACTTCCTGGACTACCGCCAGCTCCGCCTGTGGGCGGTGGCGCGGGAGGGGGACTGGGGGCCGGAGGGCAGCGAGACGCTGCTGGTGAAGGTGGGCACGGACGCCCGCAACTTCTACCTGTACCGCGCGCCGCTCAATCCGGCCACCGGCGGCGCGGTGGTGCCCGGGGACTGGACGCCGGAGCTGGTCATCGAGTTCGCTCCCTGGCTGGAGCTCCGCCGCCAGGCCGAGGAGCGGCTGGTGGTGCGCGGGCCGCTGGCCACGCAGGACACCCTCTGGAACGAGGCCGGCACGCACGCGGTGGTGCTGGAGGAGCGCGGCCGGGCCCCCAACCTGGCCGCCGTGCGCGAGCTTTCCCTGGCCGTCCACAACGCGGCCGGCTTCCCGGCCACCGGTGAGGTGTGGCTGAATGACATCCGCCTGGATGCTCCCTACCGGGAGCCGGGCGGCGCGGGCCAGGTGGACTTCACGGTGCAGGGCGGGGACTTCATGGACGTCCGCCTCTCGCTGGACAACCGCGGCGCCCGCTTCCGGCAGCTGAACCAGGACGCTCGCTACGTCACCAACGGCAATCTGGCCTTCTCCAGCACCGCCAACCTGGGGCGCATGTTGCCGGCCGGCTGGGGAGTGGCGCTGCCCGTGAGCGTGCGCCACGCCCGCACGGCCGACGACCCCTACTTCCTGCAGGGCGGGGACGTGCTGGCCGGGGAGCTGGAGGGGCTGCGCGAGACGGGCAGCAGCAACACGGACGTGGTGGTGAATCTGCGCCGGGAGGCCCCCTTGGCCCATCCGCTGCTCTCCCTGCTGGTGGACGGCATGGCGCTCTCGCTGCGCTACAACACCGCCGAGAACAAGGGCCTCACGCAGCGCGCGGAGGCGCACGGCCTCACGGGCGGACTCAGCTACCGGCGCCAGCCCGCGGCGCGCACGCTGGACCCGGTGCCCGCGCCCGTGGAGGGCGTGGTGCGGGCGCTGCTGCCCGGCTTCATCCAGGCCAGCAGCCTGTTCCAGCGCATTGCCGCCTCACCCTTCCGCTGGAGCCCCACGGACCTCTCCTTCGGCGGCTCCTACGAGGATCGCAACGCCCGCTCCTATCGCTTCAACCGGATCCTGACCACCGCGGAGGACTCGCTGGTGAAGCCCACCGAGTCACCGCGCGTGGGTCTGAACACCGAGGTGGGCATTGGTTTCCGGCCCTTCAGTACGCTCAGCATGGGCGCCGATCTGCGTACCGCCCGGGATCTGCTCGACCCCGCCCGCGCGGCCACGGTGGCCAGCACGCGCGAGGCGCTGGCGCGGGCGCGCGGCGAGCTGGCCGGCATGGACGTGGGCTGGGAGGTGGACCGCAGCCTGGCCACGCGCTTCAGCTACGAGCCACGCATCTTTTCCTGGCTGGCCGCTAGCTACCGTTTCGATCACCGCTTCGGGCAGCGCCGTGACGCCGCCAACTTCCAGCAGGTGGTCGAGGGGGCGGATACGGTGGCCGAGCTCCAGCGCCGCTTCAACGGGGACCGTACCATCGACCGCCGGCTGGAGCTGAGCCCGGCCGCCGTGGCGGACGCCCTGCTGGGCGCGCCCGACAGCGCCGCGGGCGGCCCGGCCGCGCTGGCGCACCGCGCGCTCGGCGCCGTGCAGGACGTCCGCCTGCAGTGGCGTGACCGCCTGTCCTCCCGCTACGAGCAGGAAACCAACGCGCCGGACGCCATCTACCAGTTCGGCCTGGGCGGCCTGGACCACTTCCGTTTCCTGAACGGGGACACGGCCAGCTTGGCCACCGACGAGCGCCTCTTCGAGGTGCAGGGCGGCGTGAACCTGCCGGCCTCCCTGGCGCTCACGGTGCGCCGGAGCGAGGCCACGAGCCAGAGCCTGGACGTGCGCGGCGGCCTGCGCGAGCGCACCAGGGAGACGTGGCCTTCCCTCACGCTGAACGCCGCCCAGCTCCCCGTGCCGGAGTGGCTGCGCGGCACGTTGCGCCAGGCCAGCGCCAGCATGGGCTACGAGGAAACGCTGGAATCCACGGTGCTCGGCCGGGTGGGCGACCCGCCGCGCACGGCCGAGTCCACGCGGCTCACGCCCACCCTGCGCCTCACCCTGGGGCAGGGCATCATCATGAGCTACCGCGGCAATCTGACCGACCGCACGGGCCGCGAGCCGACGGGCCGCACGGAACGCGCCCACGCGCAGCACAGCCTGGAGCTGCGGGGCACCCTCATGCCGCCCGAGGGCTGGCGGGAGCGGCTGCGCGGGTCGCTCAACCCCGGCCTCACGGTGGAGTGGCTGAGCACCGACGAGTGCCGCGTGCGGGCCGCCGCGGTGGACGCGGAGGCGTGCGTGCCCTATATCGATCTGAACACCCGGCGCATCAACTTCAATCTGGACACCAACCTATCGGACCTGATGGTGGGTGTGCGCCTGAGTCACAACGCCAATCAGAACAACGTGGGCACCGCCACGGGGTCCAACCAGTTCTCCATCGGTTTCTTCGGGCAGTTCCGCCTCTCGGCCGGCCGCTTCCCCGAGACGCGCGCGCCCGGCCTGCCCGGCATCCGCTAGGAGAGGGTCACATGAGACATTTCGCGCTCACCGTGCTGCTGCTGGCCGCCTGCCAGAACGGCGGCGCCGGCCAGATGGGCGGCACCGCCGCGCTGGTGGACGCCCCCGAGTTCCCGGCGGACAGCGCCTTCGCACTGCTCCGCCACCAGGTGGCCTTCGGGCCGCGGGCGCCCGGCACCGAGGGGCACCGCGCCCAGCTGGCCTGGATGGAGGAATTCCTGCAAGCGCGGGCGGACACGGTGGTGGTGCAGCGCTTCGAGCACACGCCGAACGCCGGCGGTGCGCCCATCTCCATGGCCAACGTCTTCGCGCGCTTTGCGCCCGAGAACCCCACGCGCATCCTGCTGGCGGCCCACTGGGACACGCGTCCCACGGCGGACAACGAGGGCCGGCGGGAGGACCGCGAGCGGCCCATCCCGGGCGCCAACGACGGCGCCAGCGGCGTGGCCGTGCTGCTGGCGCTGGCGCAGGTGCTGGCGGCCCATGCGCCGCCCATCGGGGTGGACCTGCTGCTCACGGACGGGGAGGACTTCGGCCCGGGTGAGATGTACCTGGGCGCCGAGCACTTCGCGGCCGACCCGGTGCCCGGCGCCGGCTACCGGCCGCTCTACGGCGTGCTGGTGGACATGGTGGGGGACCGGGAGCCGCGCTTTCCGCAGGAGGACTACTCGCGCGAGCGCGCCCCCGAGGTGGTGGACCGCATCTGGCGGCTGGCGCACGACATGGGGCTGGGCGGCTACTTCCCCATGCGCAACCAGGGCGCCATCTCGGACGATCACCTGGCGCTCAACGACGCGGGCATCCGCACGGCCAACATCATCGACTTCGACTACGGCCCGGGCAACCGCTTCTGGCACACCCAGGAGGATAACCTGGAGAACGTGGGCCCCGAGGGGCTGGAGGTGGTCGGGCGCGTGTTGCTGCAACTGATCTACCGGGGCGGCTGAGGGCGGCGGTGTGGCCCACCCGCCCATGGCCGTGCCCGCCCCGCGCGCGCACCGTGAGGCATGCTCCGCCTCTCCCGCGACGAGACCCGCGCCCTCACGCTGGTGGTGGCGCTGCTGCTGGCCAGCGGCGGCGTGCGCTACGCACGCCGGCCGGCCCCGCTCGAGCTCACCGCCCCGGAGCTGGACGTGCCCGCGCTGGCGGATTCCAGCCGCGCGGCCATGGTGCGCGCCGAGCGGGCCGGCACGCCGCTCGGCGAAGGGGAGAGGCTGGACCCCAACACCGCGGGGGTGACGGAGCTGCAGCGCCTGCCCGGCATCGGGCCGGCGCTGGCGGCGCGCATCGTCGCTTACAGAGACAGTGCCGGCCCTTTCCGTACGCCGGAGGAGCTCCTCCGGGTGCCCGGCATCGGCGCCACCACGTTGGAGCGGCTGCGACCCCATCTGGGCCGCTGAGGCATCCAATCCTTGACCGCGTAACCTGCTTCGCGGTAACTTTTTGCTTCCTCTCGAACTCAATTCCCCCACGCGAGGTCGCGTAGTACAGGAATGGCAACGACCGCCGCAGCCACACCCGATAGGATCGGAGACCTCCTCGTCCGGGAAGGCCTCATCACGCAGGAGCAGCTGACGGCTGCTCTGGCGGATGCCAAGGAGAACCGGACGCGGATCGGCTACAGCCTCATCAAGATCGGGGCGATCGCCGAGACGGAGCTCACCCGCGCGCTGGCCAAGCAGTATCGTGTGCCCGCCGTGGACCTGGAGCGCGTGACGGTCGACCAGAAGATCCTGAAGCTGATCCCCGCCGACGTGGCGCTCAAGCACGTGGTGCTGCCGCTACGGCGCGTGGGGCGCATGCTCACGGTGGCCATGGCCAATCCCACGGACGCCAACGCCATCGAGAACCTGCGCTTCATCACCCGGCACGACATCGAGCCGGTGATCGTGGGGGAGTACACCCTCAAGAAGCACCTCGAGAACTACTACCAGGTGGACGATGATGACCACCTGGCCCAGCTCATGGAGGCCATCGAGGGGGCCGATGATGACGTGGAGCTGGTGGAGGAGGAGGACGAGGACGTCTCCGTGGCCGCGCTCACGGCGCAGGTGGATGACGCCCCCGTGGTCAAGCTCATCAACGGGCTGCTCACCGACGCGGTGACGCGCGGCGTCTCCGACATCCACATCGAGCCGTTCGAGAAGGAGATCCGGGTGCGCTACCGGATCGACGGCGCGCTCATGGAGATCATGAAGCCGCCCATGCGCATGAAGGCGGCCATCACCTCCCGCATCAAGATCCTGGCGCAGCTCAACATTGCCGAGCGCCGGGTGCCGCAGGACGGCCGCATCAAGCTGAAGATGAAGACCAAGGTGGTGGACTTCCGCGTGTCCACGCTGCCGGTGATCTTCGGCGAGAAGATCGTGATGCGTATCCTGGACGCCGGCAACCTGACGCTGGACCTGGAGAAGTTCGGCTTCGAGCCCAACGCCGAGCGCGTCTTCATGGACGCCATCATGAACCCCTACGGCATGGTGCTGGTCACCGGCCCCACGGGTTCGGGTAAGACCACCACGCTGTACTCGGCCCTCTCCAAGATCAACACGGAAGACGTCAACATCATGACGGCCGAGGATCCCGTGGAGTACAACCAGTACGGGATCAACCAGGTGCTGGTCAGGAACGAGATCGGCATGACGTTCGCGGCGGCGCTGAAGGCCTTCCTGCGCCAGGATCCGAACATCATCATGGTGGGTGAGATCCGTGACATCGAGACGGGCGGCATTGCCATCAAGGCCGCCCTCACGGGCCACCTGGTGCTCTCCACGCTGCACACCAATGACGCGCCGAGCACCATCACGCGTATGATCGACATGGGCCTGGAGCCCTTCAACGTGGCCGCGGCGCTGAACTGCATCACCGCGCAGCGGCTGCTGCGCCGCATCTGCAAGGATTGCAAGGAGCCCACCACCTACCCGCCGGAGTATTTCAAGGCCGGCCGCATCAAGGGTGAGGACGCCAAGGCGCAGTACTACAAGGGCAAGGGCTGTGACAAGTGCGGCGGGAGCGGCTACAAGGGCCGCGCCGGCCTCTACGAGGTCATGGGCATGACGGCCGACCTGCGCCGCCTCATCATGCACGGCGCCGGCACGGACGAACTGCAGGCGCAGGCACTCAAGGACGGCATGATTACACTCCGCATGGACGGCATGATCAAGGCCAAGGCAGGGGTTACCACACTGGAAGAAGTCATCAAGGAGACCGCCGCACAATGAGTTCCGCAGGAACCGCCATGCCGGGCCAGGCCCCGCAGGCCAGCGCCGTGAATCTGCGCGCGCTACTCGACGAAATGGTCAAGCGGGGTGCGTCCGACCTGCACATCACCGCAGGCGAGCGCCCCATGTTCCGCATCGATGGGGAGATCACGCGCTCCTCCATCGAGGTGGAGCTGGACCCCAAGCAGACGCTGGCTATTGCCTACAGCATCCTCACCGAGGCGCAGAAGAAGCGCTTCGAGGTGGAGGATGAGTTGGACTTCAGCTTCGGCATCCAGAACCTCAGCCGCTTCCGTGGCAACGTCTTCAAGCAGCGCGGCTGCGTGTCCATGGTGGTGCGGCAGATCCCCTTCAAGATCCTGACCTTCGAGGAGCTCAAGCTGCCCGCCATCACGGCCAAGATGGCCGAGCGGCCGCGCGGCCTGGTGCTGGTCACCGGCCCCACGGGCTCGGGCAAGAGCACCACGCTGGCCGCCATGCTGGACAAGATCAACAAGGAACTCAAGGGGCACATCCTCACCGTGGAGGACCCCATCGAGTTCGTGCACAAGCACCAGAACTGCATCGTGAATCAGCGCGAGGTGGGCGCGGACACGAACAGCTTCAAGGACGCCCTCAAGTACGCACTCCGGCAGGACCCGGACGTGGTGCTGATCGGTGAGATGCGTGACCAGGAGACCATTGCCGCGGGGCTGACCATTGCGGAAACGGGCCACCTGGCGTTCGCCACGCTGCACACCAACTCGTGCGCGGAGACCATCAACCGCATCATCGACGTCTTCCCCAGCACGCAGCAGAGCCAGGTGCGCGCGCAGCTCTCCTTCGTGCTGGAGGGCGTGATCACGCAGACGCTGCTGCCGCGCGCCAAGGGCAGCGGCCGTGTGGCCGCCTGCGAGATCATGGTGTGCACGCCGGCCATCCGCGCCTGCATCCGGGATGACAAGATCCACCAGATCTACTCCATCATGCAGGCCGGTAAGAAGTACGGCATGCAGACCATGAATGACGCGCTCTACCAGCTCTACGTGCAGAGTGAGATCACGCTCGAGGACGCCCTGGCGTCCAGCCACGACCCGAACGAGCTGCTCCGCATGGCGGGCGAGCCCATTCCGGGCCAGGAGAAGTAACCGGGCCGCACGGCACGGGCCCGTACCACTGCAAGGCAGTAAGCGACGAGGCGGCGCCGGCTCCCGCGCGCCTCAACCCACAACGCGCGGTAGGACCCGATGGCCACTTTTGTCTACACGGCACGCACACCGTCCGGTGACGTCCAGGCCGGTGAGGGCTCGTTCAAGGACCGTGACGAGCTCATGGCCCACCTGCGCAAGCAGAAGTGGATCCCGGTCAAGATCGAGGAGAAGAAGAGCGCCTTCGCCGGGCTGGGCGGCGGCAGCATCGGCACGCGTGACATCGTCATCTTCACGCGCCAGTTCGCCACCATGATCAACTCCGGGCTGCCGCTGGTGCAGAGCCTGGACATCCTGGCCCGGCAGTCGGAGAGCAAGGCGCTGCGCAAGGTCATCGAGGGCGTGCTCTACTCCGTGGAGAGCGGCCAGACGCTGGCCGACGCCATGCGCGATCACCCCAAGACCTTCACCGACCTGTACGTGAACATGGTGGCCGCCGGTGAGGCCGGTGGTATCCTGGACACCATCCTGCTCCGCCTGGCCACCTTCCTGGAGAAGGCCGACGCCCTGAAGCGCAAGATCAAGGGCGCCATGATCTACCCGGGCGTCATCCTGTCGGTGGCCATCGGCGCCGTGGCCGTGCTGCTCATCTTCGTGATCCCCACCTTCCAGGTCATGTTCGAGCAGGCGGGCGTCCCCCTCCCGCTGCCCACGCAGATCGTCATCAACATGTCGGCGTTCCTGCAGAGCAATCTGTTCTACATGATTGCCATCATCATTGCCGTCAGCTTCGCGGTCCGGCAGTACTACAAGACGTCCAACGGCCAGCTGGTGCTGGACCGCCTGCTGCTGAACATGCCCATCCTGGGCAACGTGCAGCGCAAGGCCGCCATCGCCCGCTTCACCCGCACGCTGGGCACCCTGGTAGCCTCCGGCGTATCCATCCTGGACGGCCTGGAGATCACCGCCCGCACCGCAGGCAACCGCGTGCTGCACGACGCCATCATGGAGTCAAGAGCCAGCATCGCCGGCGGTGAGACCATCAGCGAGCCCCTCAAAGCCTCCGGCGTCTTCCCGCCTATGGTCACCAGCATGATCAACGTGGGTGAGCAGACCGGCGGCCTGGACGAGATGCTCTCCAAGATCGCCGACTTCTACGACGAAGAAGTCGACGCCGCCGTGGAGGCCATGCTGGCCGCCATGGAGCCGCTGATGATCGTGTTCCTGGGCACGGTGGTGGGCGGCATGATCGTGGCGATGTATCTGCCGATCTTCGATATGATCGGGGCTGTGGGGGGGTAGGG
>JBBDRO010000027.1:0-251 GCA_040905425.1 Gemmatimonadota bacterium
TCGTGGACCGCATGGACGACGTGCTGGCGCTGGCGCTGCACGGGAAGAAGCACGCGCGTCGGAAATCGGACCGGAAGAAGCGCGGGCGTGACGTCAAATCGGACGCGGAGGAGGAGCCTGGCGCCGAGGAGGAAAAGCGGCAGCCCCGAGCCGCACGGGGCAAGGGAGGCAATTCCTGAGCTAAGCGACGGTCCCCCGTCCACTCACCGGGCGCGGGGGGGGGGGGGGGGGGGGGGGGGGGGGGGGGGGGG
>JBBDRO010000027.1:261-9748 GCA_040905425.1 Gemmatimonadota bacterium
CCCCCCCCCCCCCCCCGCCGGTGTGCTTCGCGGCTCTGCGCCGCGCGCCGGTGGGCTGATACAACGTACAGATCGTTGTACGGTACACGGCCAAGAAACTCCGAACAACCCGTACGCGCCCACGCCCTGCCGGCAGCAGGGGCGTGAGCCGTGCGTGTCCCATCCAGCCATGGTCCCCGCGACCGGGCCCCACTACAGTAGAGATTCACCAGCAAGGAGAAGCAGGGCATGGCCACCATGCCAACTCCGTCCGACAAGCTGCTGACCCTCGAGGAATACCTCCAGCTCCCGGAGGAGGACTGGCCCTTCTCCGAGCTCGTCCAGGGGCGGTTGGTCCGTGAACCGCCGCCGGGCTACGTGCATGGCAAGCTCCAGAGCGCAATCCTTGCGGCCCTGAGCGCCCATATCGGCCAGGCTGAGCTACCTCTGGCCTGTGTCGGCCCCATGGGTTTCGTCCTCGAACGGAATCCGGACACCGTCCGTGGCCCCGACGTGGCGGTGGTGCCGCGGCCGCCCACGCTCCTGCCATCGGGCTTCATCGAAGGTAGCCCCCTCCTGGCCGTGGAGATCGTCTCACCCTCCAACCGGGCCGCGGAGATCCAGGCCAAGGTGCAGGATTACCTCGGGGCCGGGGCCAAGATCGTCTGGGTGGTCCAACCCCGCACGCAGGAGATCACCGTGCACCGACCCGCCGCGGAGCCCGTGTTCCTCAGGCGGGGTGACACCCTCGACGGCGGCGAGGTGCTACCGGGCCTGCGGCTCGCGGTTGCGGAGCTGTTCGAGGAGTAGGCCGCCCGGGGTGATGGCGCCCAAGGCGGAGTGGCCGCCACGCACGGGAGGTCGCGCCTTCGATGCCGGTATTACCGCCCGCGCAACTCGTACGGCCGCACGTATTCCACGTCCAGCTCATCCCTCCACAGCCCGAGAAACAGGCCGTTCGCCACCCATGCCTGGCCGAAGCCAGCGGGGGTGCGTGCCCGGGCCACTAGGACACCTTCCGTGGTGAGGACGCGCCAGTCGAGATGCTGGGCGTCGAGGGCGGGGTAGTCGGAGACCCAGATGCGCTCCTCCTCATCCACCAGCACGTGGCCGAAGTGGGCGGCGTGGGACGGCAGGTCCAGCTCCGGCCACACCTCCTCGATGATGTCCCGGCCGATCCCGGTGTGGCGCCGCTCCATGTGCTCCAGGAAATCGTCGAACGTCACGTCGACCTCCGCGGCCGCGGGCGCGGCGAGCGTCACGGCCCGTGTGGGGCGCCCGTCCTGGGACCACACCTCGAGCCGGCCGCTTGCCGGGTCGCCGACCACGAAAAATCGCGACGACACCGCCAACTGGTGCTCGCCGACGTGGGGCACGGTGAGGTTCCAGGCGGCGTTCGTGCCAGGCACCCGATACCGGTAGCGAGGGGTGGCGCCAAGCCAGCCAAGCGGCGTGCTTCCCCCTCCGTTGGAGAGCATGTAGTAGCCCGTGGAATCCAACCACGCTCCGATCGGGTTCGCGCCTCGGCGGCTGCTCACGGAAACGAGTTGGCCGCCATTCTCGAACGGGGGATGGTACTGCCCCCCGAAGTCGCCCCGCTCCGCCACGGTCAGGGTGCCTGTGACGGTCCCTTCCACAGTCAGGTGCGTGGTGCGGTAGAGCAGTGGGTCGTACACGTCGAAGGCGTCGCTGCCCCGGGGGCGCATCCACGTGATAGCCGCGTACTCTCCCGGGCCCTGGCCTCGCTGGCCCAGGGTCCGTACATGCGCGCCGTCCAGCGTGTGGATGCGGATGTCCTGTGAGCGGGCGTTGGCCACCAGCAGGTGGGCGCCCACCACGGCCACCGACGCCACGCCGTTCAGGTCGCACCCCGCGCCGTCGGCACACCCCAGTTCGAAGCGGGGCGCGTCGGCGGTACGCAACTCCGCCACAGGCTGCCTCTCGACGGGGGGTCGGGCCTCCAGGCGGACTGGCTCCACCCCGGCCAAGGCTTCCCTGTGCGGGGCAGGCTGGGGCTCGTCGGACGCGGCCGGCGCTTCACCGGCGCAGCCGGACAGGACGAGGAGGAGGGGGCACAGGGCGGGTAACATCGCCGGAGTTCGCATCATGACAGGCCGTCTCCCGCGCAAAGCCGGGCGCTCCGCCCCGCCGCGCAGGTGCGGCGGGGCGTGGGAGCCGGCGAGGGGACGTCGCTTCCCCGGTGTGCCGCCAGGGAGAAAGCACTCCCCAGCGGCACGGCGTTGCGGCCTACAGGGCCTTTTTCAGCTCGATCGGGTGATCCTTGGGCCGCCGGATCAGCGTCTCCCCCTCGCTGCGCGCGATGGCGCTGGCCACCGACAGGTCACCGGTCACGTTCACCGACGTGCGGATCATGTCCAGGATGCGGTCCACGCCCAGGATGAGCGCGATGCCCGCCTGCGTGTGCGCGGCCAGCCCCACGGACTGGAGCACCAGGATGAGCGTGATGATGCCCGCGCTGGGCACGCCGGCGGCGCCTACCGAGGCAAGCGTGGCGGTGAGCACGATGGTGAGCTGCTCGCCCACGCCCATGGGCACGCCGTAGATCTGCGCGATGAACATGACCGCCACCGCCTGGTAGAGCGCGGTGCCGTCCATGTTGATGGTGGCGCCGAGCGGCAGCACGAAGGAGGAGACCTCCTTGGAGATGCCCAGCTCCTCCTCGGCCGTCTCCATGGTCACGGGCAGCGCGGCACTGGAACTGGACGTGGAGAACGCCACGATCGGCGCCTCGATGATGCGGCGGTAGAAGTCCAGCGGGTTCATCTTGGCCAGGAACTTGACCACCAGCGCGTAGGTGCCGAACGCCTGCAGCAGCAGGCCGAATACCACCACCCCCGAGTAGAGCAGTAGGGAGCGCAGCAGATCCAGGCCGAATTCGGACACTACGACCGCCACCAGCGCGAAGACGGCGTAGGGCGCCAGCTTCATGATCCAGTCGATCATGACCATGACGGCGTCATTGATGGCGTTGAAGAAGGTGAGGATGTTCTCCCGCCGCTCGGTGCCGATGACGCTGATGGCGGCGCCGAAGATGATGCTGAAGATGATGAGCGGCAGCAGGTCTCCGTTGGTGGCCGACTCGAACGGGTTGCGCGGCACCATGTTCACCAGCGTCTCCACCACGCTGGGCTTCTCGGCGGCCAGCGTGAGGCGGCCGGCGGCCTCGTCGGAGAACTGGGCGGAGATGGCGTCGCGCGTGGCGGGGTCGATGCGCGAGCCGGGCTTGATGATGTTGGACACGGCCAGACCGATGGACACGGCCACCGCGGTGGTGGCCATGTAGAGCAGCACGGTCTTGCCGCCGATGCGCCCCAGCTTGGCCAGGTCACCCAGCGCCGCCACGCCCAGGATGAGGGAGGCCACCACGAGCGGGATCACGATCATGGTGATCAGCCGGATGAAGACCGTACCGATGGGCTCGGTCCAGCCCAGCAGCACGCGCAGCCACTCCAGCTGGAAGTAGTTGGCCACCGCGCCGAAGACAACGCCGAGGGCCAGACCGATGAGGATCTTGGTGTGCAGCTTCATCACCCGCTCCTGCGCAGCGTCACGTGGGTCTTCAGGGGTCTCGGGAGGCAGGGCGCGAAGTTAGGCGGGCGGCCAGGGGGGCGCAACCGAACCCGCGGCGGCGGCGTAGGTACCATGCCGACGGACCATGCCGAACGATCGCGCGCGTGTTAGTGTTCGGCCTGTCCTTCTTCAGGAGATTTCTTGAACGACGTCCTCGTGCGCATCCTGCTCGGCATGGCCTTCGGGGCCATGGCCGGCGGGCTGACCAACTCGCTGGCCGTGTGGATGCTCTTCCACCCCTACGAGCCGCCGCGCTTCCTGGGCATCCGCTTCGGCTTCCTGCAGGGCGCCATCCCCAAGAACCAGGGGCGCATGGCCGGCGCCATCGGCCGCACCGTGGGCACCAAACTGCTTACCGGTGAGGATCTGGGCCGGACGCTGAGTGAGCCGTCCTTCCGCGCCGCCTTCGACGAGCGCCTGGCCGTCTTCGTGGCGGCGGTCTTCGAGTCCCGGCGGGGCTCGCTGGAGGAGATGCTGCCGCCCGAGCTGGCCGCGGAGCTGCGGGCGCTGCTCGACGACGTGGCGGAGCACCTGCTGGAGCGCCTGGACGAGTACCTGGACGGGGAGGAGTTCCACGCCGCCGCGCACCGCTGGGCGGAGAAGCTGGCCGCGGAGATGCGCGAGCGGCCGCTGGCCGAGCTGCTCACGCCCGAGCGCGAGGAGGCCATCGTGGGCGCGGCGGGCACCTGGCTGGTGGAGGCCGTGGAGGGGGAGGACTTCGCGGACGCCGTGCACGACTACCTGGACCGCGGCACGACCCGCCTGCTCCGGCCGGGCCGCACCTTCCAGGACCTGCTGCCGGCCGGCATGGTGGCGGCCGTGGAGCGCGGCATTGCCGGGTACCTGCCCATGGCGCTGGAGCGCCTCGGCCGCATGCTGGAGGACCCGCAGGCGCGCAAGGTGGTGGAGAAGGCGCTGCACGAGATCCTGGACCGCTTCATGAAGGATCTGAAGTTCCACCAGCGCATCTTTGCCGCCTTCATCATCACGCCCGACACGGTGGACCGCGTGCTGGCCGCCATCGAGCAGGAGGGCGCGGGCAAGATCGCCGACCTGCTGCGCGACGACGCCGTGCGGGACGCCATGGCGCGTGGCGTGAACGGCGCCATCGTGGACTTCCTGGAGAAGCCGGTGAGTGAGGTGCTCGGCGAGCCCGGCACGCCCGCCGTAGAGGACGCCAAGGCCACCGCCCAGACCTGGGTGCTCACCATGGCTCGCGACGAACAGACGCGCGCCTTCCTGGTGGAGAAGCTGCGCGCCTCCCTCACCGCCGCCGAGCGCCGCACCTGGGGTGACCTGCTCCGCCACATCCCGCCCGAGCGCATGGCCGACGCCGTGGTGGCCGCGGCCCGGAGCGAGCGCGCCGCCCTCTTCTACCGGGAGGGCGCGGAGCGCGCCGTGAACGCCGTGCTGACCCGCCCGCTGGGCCGCCTGGCCGACCACATTCCACCCACGGCACCCACCCGCGTGGAGGGCGCGCTGGCCCAGCCGCTCTGGCGCTGGCTCCAGGAGCAGGTGCCGGGCATCGCGGCACGCGTGGACATTGCCGCAAAGGTGGAGCAGAACATCGACGACTTCCCCATGGAGAAGGTGGAGCACCTCATCAGGAGCGTCACCGACCGCGAGCTCAAGCTGATCGTGAAGCTGGGCTACGTGCTGGGAGCGTTCATCGGGCTGGCGTCGGCGTTGCTGGCGGGGATGGTGTGAGATCATGCCGCCTCGGGACGGCTCGCAAGCTCCCAAGCCTCAAACGCAGGATCCGGAGTTATACAGCATGGCAGGCGATGGGACGGTCGAATACTGCAGCGGGGGGAGGCCGGGGTGGCGGAATGCTCGGACCCGGCGGAATTCCGTCGCGCGCTGCCGCCAAAATATTGTATAAAATATTTTGGCTCAACCACGCGCCGAACGGCACGGATGCTCCGAGCGTCGCGCACCCGTTGGCCGTCGCTCCGGACGCGTCACTCCCGCCGGGCGAGCAGAAATGCCTGACCAGCCCCTGCTCCGTCAGAGTCGCGCCTGGATCTGACGCCTGAAAGCGCTCCGTGGCCGGCGTTACATCCAGGGGTCGAACCAGATCCAAGCGCTGGACATCCTCCGGACGGTTGCGCCCGTGGCACTTGAGCTGCTCGAGCAGGGAGAGGGCCCCATGCCACGGTGGCCAGGTCGACCGCCCGCCCTGCCCCTCGATTCTGCCGCCGTGAACCGCCCGCCCCCTCGGGGGTACACCACGCCGGCAAGCCACGCGCACGCGGCCGCCCGTACCCACGAGCGGCCGCGCTTTATTCAGGATGTACACCGGGATCATGAGCCAGACGCTGCAGAAATCCATAGAAGACGAGGTCGCGAAGCGCCGCACCTTTGCCATCATCAGCCATCCGGACGCGGGCAAGACCACGCTCACCGAGAAGCTGCTGCTGTACGGCGGGGCCATCCACCTGGCGGGCTCCGTCAAGGCCCGCCGGGCCGCGCGCCACGCCACGTCCGACTGGATGAAGATGGAGCAGGAGCGCGGCATCTCCATCACCTCCAGCGTGCTGCAGTTCGACTACCAGGGCAACCGCGTGAACCTGCTCGACACCCCCGGGCATCAGGACTTCTCCGAGGACACCTACCGCACGCTCGTGGCGGCCGACAGCGCCGTCATGCTGCTCGACAACCGCAAGGGCGTGGAGGAGCAGACGCGCAAGCTCTTTGCCGTCTGCCACCGCCGCCGCCTGCCCATGTTCGTCTTCGTCAACAAGTGTGACCGCGCGGGGGAGCCGCCCCTCAAACTGCTGGATGACGTGGAGGCGGAGCTCGGCCTGCACTGCTACCCCATCACCTGGCCCATCACCGAGGGCGGCCGATTGGTGGGCGTCTACGACCGGCTGAACAAGGCCGTCCACCTCTTCGAGCGCGAGGGGCACCACGGCGCCAAGCAGGCGCGCGTGCGCGTCTCCGAGCTGGATGATCCCGAGGTGCGTGCGTTGCTAGGCGACGAGGCTCACGCCACGTTCGTCGAGGAGATCGAACTGCTGGACCTGGCCGGCGCCGATTTCGACCACGACGCCGTGCTGCGCGGCGAGCTGGCGCCGGCCTTCTTCGGCAGCGCGCTCACCAACTTCGGCGTGGAGCCCTTCCTCAAGCACTTCCTGGGCATGGCCCCGCCGCCGGGGCCGCGCGAGTCCACCGAGGGCCCGATCCAGCCCTCCGGGGAGGACTTCTCCGGCTTCATCTTCAAGATCCAGGCGAACATGGACCCGCGCCACCGGGACCGCCTGGCCTTCCTGCGCATCACCTCGGGCCGCTACGAGCCCGGCATGAGCGTGCGCATCACGCGCACCGGCGAGAGCATCCGCCTGGCCCAGCCCACGCAGTTCATGGCGCAGGAGAGGAAGGCCGTGGAGGAGGCCTGGCCGGGCGACGTGGTAGGCATCCACGACCGCGGCTCCCTGCGCATCGGGGACACGCTCAGCGCCGACGGCTTCGTGGAGATCGAGCGCATGCCGCGCTTCAGCCCCGAGCACTTTGCCCGCGTGGTGGTCAAGGACCCGCTCCGCCGCAAGCACCTGGACAAGGGCCTCCGCCAGCTCAGCGAGGAGGGCGCCGCCCAGGTCTTCTACGCCACCACCCACTCCGGCCCCGAGCCGCTGGTGGGCGCCGTGGGCCGCCTGCAGTTCGACGTGCTGTTGAGCCGCCTGGACAACGAGTACGGCGTCACGGCCCAGCTGGACAACCTCCCCTACCGCTTTGCCCGCTGGGTGACGGGCCCCGAGGCGGACATCCGACTGGTGGGCAACGCCCCCGGCCGCAGCCTGGTCTACGACGCCCGCCAGCACCCGCTCATCCTCTTCGACTCCGAGTGGACCATGCGGCAGAGTGAGGAGCGGAACGCGGTGCTGACGTTTCATGACGTGGCGCCTTAGGGAGAGGGCTGGGCCACCTCTACCTCGACGTGGACCGGGACGGCTCCCCCCGCAATTCAACCCGCCACATCTCGGCCTTGATCAAGCCGCTCGCATCCTCCCGTGTGGTGTGGAGGGTGCCGTCCCGGCCGGTGAAGCGGGCCCAACGCTCGAGATGCCGCTCGGCCAGCAGGTGGCCTGTCTCCAGATCGTACACCCGCAGAACCGCGGGATAGACTTCGTTCATGTTCCGCTGGCGCAGATCGTCGTAGCGTTCCGCGGCGGCGGGTTGCCACAGAAGGATGACCGTCCACAGGCGACCCGCATCATCCTCCCAGATCGTGTTGAGGTACGCCTGGCCATCGGACTCCGCGGCCACGGCGGCCTGGACCCGGTCCAGCGTTGCCATGAGCCGCCGGATCGGCGCCCCATCTGCAGAATACTCCCGCAAATCTCCCTTGCGGCCTACCAACCAGAATCCCCTTCGGCCCGGTGCAACCACGAATGCACCCGACCCTGGAGGTTCGACCTGTGCACGCCGCACCAGATCGCCGATCGGATCCACCACAAGCACGTGATCAGGCGTCTGCGGCGCCAGCACGGCGGCGCCGTCCCGGAGAACCGACGCATCGTGCAGGCTGCCGATGATGGGGCGGGAGCCTACATACGCGAAATCGTCGCCAGCGAACAGCGTACGTCGAAGCCGGGTGAGCGCGTTCGGCGTGTCCCCGACGAAGGCCATGTGCAGGAAGAGTCCGGGAGTGCGCAGCTCACCCGGTCCGTCTCCCTCCCGGCTGAAGACCCGCACGAGCCGCCCTGCTGCGTCGTAGGCTGCCAGGGTGCCCGGGTCGTATAACATGCCCGCTACGAATCCACCGCCCGGACGGGGCACGATGGGAGAGGTCCACCGAAGTGTGGCCTCATCCTCCAGGCGGCCGAGCGTGGCCAGGGGTACGAGCTCGATGCTGCACGCCGCGCACGCCACGTCATCGCCGAGCTTGGTCTGGGCGGCGAGCGGCGAGGCGCGTCCGGTGGACGCCGCGACGGCCGTGAGCAGCACGACGAGGCACGCTATGCAGCAGCAGTATCCACGGAGTGAGAACATGTTACTCAACGTCGGGACCTGGCGGGGATATCCTCTCTTCACTTCCAACGCTCCGCGTCTGCTTCCGAAAGTGCCCGACCCTGCCCATCCGCCCGTGTCTCCTCGACTGGATGACGCTCTTGGTCCCGTTTTCCGACCTTATCCTGAACTCATACAGTACGCCGGTGCAATCCCACTGCCCGCTCTGGGTTGCTTACGGCCAGGTCTGCTCGTAAATTTACGAGTCGTATATTTCTTACTCGCAATATGACGAGCAATGACACCCAGTCCATTCCGCATCGGCAGTCATGTCTCCGGTGCCTATTTCACCGATCGGGCGGAGGAGATCGGGCGTATCCGTGCGGCGCTTCGCGAGCCGACTCGCCTGCTCGTCCTGGGGCACAGGCGCATGGGAAAGAGTTCAGCCATCGGTGTGGCCACAACTCGCGCGCGGCACGATGGGGTGCTGGTCGTGCGAGCGGACCTGTCCACAGCGAGCGGTATGGTGGACGTGGCAAACCGGCTCCTGCACTCGCTCTCCCGTCAGCGAGCCCGTGAGCGCCTTGCCGAATTCGCCTCCTCCATAGCGCCGCACGTGGCGCTGACATTCGATGACGTGACCGGCGCCCCGCGCATAATTTTCGGCGTGCAGCGACGGACGGCGCCGGAGGAGCAGCAGCGTCGCTCACTCGAACAGGTAGTCGACGGACTCGCGAGCCTTGTCGGTAAGCGGGAAGAGCGAGTTGCGGTGGTGCTCGACGAATTTCAGGCCGTGCGCCGGTTCGGCGGCGAGACCGCGGAATGGCACCTGCGGGACCTGATTCAGCGGAACGCGGAGCTGAGCTTTGTATGCGCGGGCTCGGAGGTGTCACTGATCCACGGCATGCTCGAGGCGGAGCGCGCCTTTTTTCGGATGTTCGAGCTCCTGCACCTGGGACCGGTGGAC
>JBBDRO010000028.1:0-2164 GCA_040905425.1 Gemmatimonadota bacterium
CCTGGCCGGACCGCTGACCGCTACCAATCAGCTCGACTTTTACCACGGGCTGTTAGGCCCCAGCCGTAACGCACGGCCCGGTCAGCCGCGGCGGATCACCCCGTGGTCAGGGTGACCCGCACCGCGCGCATGCCCCGGGTCATCCTCCGTACGCGATCAGCGCAGGCGTCCGCTCCGCCAGGCCCAGCGCGTAGTCGGCCCACCAGGAACCGGCGCTCGGCCCACCGTTGCAGGTGCCGTCGGACTCGCCCGGGCGCTTGATCCAGAGGAAGGCGTCCACCTCCTCGTGGCCCGTGGCGGTACCGGGGCCATAGCCCAGGGCACGCCCGTCCGGGTTGCACCACTGGTTGTCCTCCGTGGGACCGAGGCCGTTGCGGCTGGTGTCGATGACGAAGTGCTTGCCACCCACCGCGGCCGAGATACCCTGGCCGTAGGTGACGCTCGAGGTCGTGGTCTGGAAGTTGGACACGTTCAGGCTGAAGCCGTCCGCGGCCTCGATGCCGGCGCTGCCCAGGCGCCGGGCCATCTCCGCCTGCGAGTGCCAGGCCGAGTGGCCCGCGTCCAGGTAGACCGCCGTGCCGGCATTGGCCTTGAGGATGGCCACGGCCTCGGCCAGGAGCGCCAGGCGCTCCGCCTGGCGCGTGCCGTCCAGGCAATCCAACCCGGCCAGCGCGTCGGGCTCCAGCACCACCACCGCGGCGCGTGAGCCGATGCCCTCGGCAAAGCCGGTGATCCAGGCGCGGTACGCGTCGGCGCTGGTGGCCCCGCCGCCCGAGTAGCTGCTGCAGTCGCGGACGGGGATGTTGTAGGCCACGTACACGGGCAGCGCGCCCGCACTGGTAATGGCAGTGGTTTTCGCGTCCACGGCGGCCCGGATGTCTCCGCTCCAGTCACCGAACCAGACGGCCTGCGGCTGGTAGGCAATCTTCTCCAACTGCTCGGCGTCGGCCGGCCGCGCGTCCTGCCATTCCTGGATCTGACGCATGGCGTTCGAGTACGGATCCACCCAGAGCGGGGCGCTCGCCAGCGGGTTGCCGGTCGTGTCGGTCGAATCCGGTGGGGGCGGCGGCGGCTCCTCGGTGGAACCCGCCTCCACGTAGACCTGGATCACCGTGTCGGCCAGCAGCTTGCCCTTCCGATCGCGTGCCGTGAACCGTATTGCGTAAGGCCCACTGCCATTCCAGTTCCAGCTGTCCACGTCCACCGCGGCTTCCTTGTGGGGCGCGTCATCCCAGTTGTCAGCCATGTACGTGGGTGTCCCGCCGTCCACGGCCCACTGCATGTCGTAGTGCTGGAGCTTCCAATCCTCCAGGCGCGCCTTGAAGGGCTGCGTGCCGCTAAGGACGGCGCCCGCCGTGGGCCACCAGACCTCAAACTGGGCGGGCCCTCGCTTGGCGTAGGCCGGGTCGCCGCTGTCGGGACCCGTGGCGTCGGCGCAGGCCACGGCCACCGAGGCAATGACCAGGAGAGACGCGAGCGTGCGGATGTGTCGGGCGGAGAGGTACTTCTTCATACCGGGTCCTGCTGTAAGGGTGCTGCATGAGCCGGCAAACGACAGGGCGAGCCACGCCGCAAGCCATGGACTGTCAGGGACTTAGGTGCTTACCCGGATGGGCCGGCAGGGTTGCATGACGGGTGAGGGCGGTCAGGGTTTCAAGCCGGCCAGGCCGGAGCGGACAGCGGCTCAGGCCAGCAGCGTCCGTCCCGCCTCCAGGGCCGTGGTCAACTCCGCCTCGGAGCGCACCGCCAGTTCCGCCAGCCGCTCAGGTGCCACCACGCGCCGCTCGTCCAGGGTGAACAGGCGGAGCACACGGGCGGTGCGGTAGAGTTCGTCGGCCACGCGGGGCAGCCCGATCAGGCCGGCCTGACCGCCCGGGCCCACGCGCACGACGGCGCCATCCTGGCGCAGGACCAGCAGTTCGAGGCCGAACATGGCGGTCTTGGCGGGATAGTCCAGGAACGCCCCGCCTGGCCGGAGGCCCAGTTCCGCCGCGATGCCCTCCTCCACGGACCGCTTGAACGGCGAGTCCGTCTCCAGCCAGTCGCCCGGCCCGCCGCCCGGCAGATGAGCGGCCGCCAGTTCCGCTGCGCGCTTGGGCAGGCGCCGGTTGCGCATGGCGTCCAGGTAGGCGACAATGCGGGGGCCCGCGGCGCGCCCTGCCGC
>JBBDRO010000028.1:2264-49475 GCA_040905425.1 Gemmatimonadota bacterium
GTCACCCGCGTCACCCGCGTCACCCGCGTCACCCGCGTCACCCGCGTCACCCGCGTCACCCGCGCCGGCGGGCGTGGCCGATCGACTCCGCTCCGCCAGCAGGAACATGAGGGCCTCGTCCGTGGCGCCCACCAGCTCCTCACGCTGGATGAGCCCGGCGTCCAGGGCATCACCCACCAGCCGCTTGTAGAGCACCGTGGCGGCGCGCACGGCATGGTGCCAGTAGACGTTGCGAAACATCTGGTACTTCGAGAACAGCAGGGACTCGAGGGCGGCCACACCCTTCTCGTGGACGCCGATCTCGCGCACGCCCGTGGCGGGATCCTCCAGGACCATGAGCGCCTGGAGCAGCCGATCCACGTCCACCTCACCATAGGGCACCCCGCAGAAGCGCGCGTCCCGCTTGAGGTATTCGATCTTGTCCAGGTCCAGGCTGCCGCTCACCAGCCCCTGCAGCGGGGAGGTGGAGCGGCCCCGGATGAGCGCCTCCACGCGGGCCGGCGCATCGGCGGCCACCGCCTCCAGCGCGTTGGCCACCTCCGGCTCGGCCAGGAAGCGGCCCACCAGCGCCTCGTGATGGCCCGGTATGCGCTCCGCCTGCAACTCCTCGAGGGCGTGGCTGAACGGGTAGTGGCCGATGTCGTGCAGCAGCGCGGCGATCGGCACACAGGCGCGCTCCACCGGGTCGACGCCGCCCAGCGCGTCCCGGTCGTGCAGCTCGGCCAGCGCGCGCACGGCCAGATGGTAGACACCGATGGCGTGGTCGAAACGGGTGTGGGTAGCGCCCGGGTACACCAGGTGCGCGTGCCCGAGCTGCTTGATGTGACGCAGGCGCTGGAACGCGGGCGCGTCCACGATGCGCACCGCCTCGGGGGAGAGCCGAATGGTGTTCCAGAGCGGGTCCCGCAGGACCACCGGCGTGCTCACGGCGTGACAACCTCGGTCATGGGCGCAAGGTAACGGGCGCGGCGGATGCCGCCATAGCAGGATCCGCCACCCCGGGCAGGGGGTCCGTGCCGACCCGGGGCGCCGGCGGTACTACGCCGGCTGCTTCGGGCCGGCGGCCAGCACGGCGTCCGAAACCTCGGCCTCGAACTGCTTGAAGTTCTCCCGGAACATCCCCGCCAGCTTGGCCGCCTGCTCGTCATAGGCGGCCTTGTCCGCCCATGTGGCACGGGGCTCGAGCACCTGAGCCGGGATATGGGAGATCGCCACCGGTACGTGCAGGCCGAAGACTTCATCCTCACGCGTGGGAGCGTGCTTCAGCTTACCCGACAGCGCGGCGTGCACCATGGCCCGCGTGTGGGCCAGCTTCATACGGTGACCGGTGCCGTAGGCGCCGCCCGTCCAGCCGGTGTTCACCAGCCAGCACTGGGCGTCGTGCTCTTCCAGCTTCTGGCCCAGCATGCGTGCATACTCGGACGGGTGCAGCGGCAGGAAGGGCGCCCCGAAGCAGGCGCTGAAGGCCGCCTTGGGCTCCGTCACGCCCCGCTCGGTGCCCGCCACCTTGGCCGTGTACCCGGAGAGGAAATGATACATGGCCTGCTCACGCGTGAGTCGGGAAATCGGCGGCAGCACGCCGAAGGCGTCCGCCGTGAGGAAGACCACCGTGTTGGGATGCCCGCCGGCACCGCTCGGCACGGCCCCGCTGATGAAGTCGATCGGATAGCTGGAGCGCGTGTTCTCGGTGATGCTGCCGTCCTCGAAGCACACGGCCCGCGTCTCCTCATCCAGCACCACGTTCTCCAGGATGGCCCCGAAACGCCGGCTGGCCGCGTAGATGAGCGGCTCGCCGTCGGCGGACAGGTTGATGACCTTGGCATAGTTGCCACCCTCGAAGTTGAAGACGCCGCGATCCGACCAGCCGTGCTCGTCGTCTCCGATGAGGAAACGGTCGGGGTCGGCCGACAGCGTGGTCTTGCCCGTGCCGGAGAGGCCGAAGAAGAGCGCCACGTCCCCGGCGGCCCCCGCGTTCGCGGAGCAGTGCATGGGCAGCACGCCCTCCAGCGGCAGCAGGTAGTTCATCACGGTGAAGATGGACTTCTTCATCTCACCGGCGTAGCGGGTGCCCCCGATAAGGACGGTATGATCGTCGAAGTTCAGCACCACGAAGGTCCCGGACCTCGTGCCGTGGCGGCCGGGATCGGCCGTCATCTCGGGCGCGTGCAGGATGGTGAAGCCGGGCTCGAAGGCGGCTCGCTCCGCCGCGGAGGGTTGGATGAACATGTTGTGCACGAAGAGCGTGTGCCACGCGTTCGGTGAGATGGAACGCACCTTCAGGCGGTACGCGGGGTCCGCGCCGGCGTGGACGTCCCGGACGTAGAGCTCCTGGCCCGAGAGGTGCTCCACCACATCGGCCTTGAGGGCCTCGTACTTGTCGGCGTCCAGCGGGACGTTCACGTTGCCCCACCAGATGCGCTCTTCACTGGCGCCCTGGCGCACCACAAATTTGTCGTTCGGGGACCGGCCGGTGTGGGGAGCGGTGACGGCGGCGAAGGCACCATCCCGGGTCAGCTGGCCCTCGCCTGCGCGCACGGCGCGTTCGACGAGTTCAGCGGGACTCAGGTTCCAGTGCACCTCACCCGTGGGCCTCAGGCCGTAGCGGGACAGGTCTCCGGTGGAAGGATTTTCGGCCACACGTGCCTCGATTCGATGCCTATGATTCAAACCCGCCACGAACGCGGGATGATGTTCCGGATCTGTCAGAAAGGTTCGGCGGCTTTCCCCGTAGCCCCTATGCGGGCACGGTGACGCCGCCGAACGCTGCACAGCGGGCGCAGCTTAGGCCTGCCCGGAAGGTCGTGTCAAGCTGCGTAGGCGGCCGCGCCGCACGCGCGGGAACACGTCTCACGCGCGCGGCTGCGCTCGGGCTGGCGCTGCTCACACCGGCCCTGGCGCGCGCCCAGGTGCAACCGGAAGCCGCCTGCCCCGCGGGGCGGATCGGTATTGTCTTCGTGGACAATCATTCCATCTTCGACCTTGGCGATCCCGACCTGGATGAGCGCTTCGACTGGGCGTACCGCCTGGCCAACACGCTGCACACGCGGACACGGGCTGAATTCATTCAGCGTGAGCTGCTCATCCGGCCAGGGGACTGCTACGACCCGTGGCTGGTCGAGGAGACGGCGCGTCTGCTCCGCAACTATGACTTCCTGGCGCACGCGGAGGTGGAGGCCGAGCGCATGGCCAACGGCACCTGGAACCTCACGGTGGATACGCGGGACGAGTGGAGCACCGAGGTGGACGTTCGCTTCGCGGGCGGTGACGAGGGCTTCGGCGTGGAGGGCGTGCGCGTCACGGAATCCAACCTGCTCGGGGCTGGACGCGAGCTCGGGCTCTTCTATTTCCAGCGGGACGCCAGGCGCGACTACGGCGTCTCCTACTATACGCCGCAGCTGGCCGGCACACGCTGGGACCTGCGGGGCGCGGGCGGGCGGACGCGTGCGGGGACGTTCGTGAACGGCGTCGTCGCTTACCCGTTCGTGGGTGAGGTGAGCAGCTGGTCCGGGCGCGCGTTCTTCAGCCGCAGCGACCAGTTCTTCGACTACGTGGTCGTGGACGATCCAGAGCTGGCGGCGGACCGCACGCTGGCGCCCACGCGTGAGAAGTACCTGGAGCTCTCGGCCGTGCGGCGCGTGGGCTCACAGGGGAACGTGGGCATGCTCGGCGCCGGCGTGAGCTTTCAGGAGCTGGCCTACCCGGGCCTGCCGCAGCGCGCGATCGGTGGTGATTACAACGACCTCGAACCCGCCGACAGCGCCCTCGGCGGCCCCGTGGCGTCCCAGCTTTACCCGCTGAACGCCATCCACGCCTTCCTGCTGCTGGGCCACCGCAACGTCTGGTGGGTGAAGCGCACCGGCCTGGACAGCATGCGCGGTGAGGAGGACGTGCGCCTGGGGGCGGAGGTGGGGCTGGCGCTCGGGCGCTCCTTGCCGTCGCTGGAAAACGACGATGACCTGATCACAACCCTCTCGCTCTACACGGCCGTGGAGGCGGGTGACGCCCTGCTCGTGGCCTCCGCCCGCGGCGATGTGCGCCGCAACCTGGCCGCGCCGGCCTCCCGGCCGGAGTGGGAGGACCTGTACGGCGAAGCCGAGTTGCTGGCCTATCTGCGACCCACCGGATGGGACCGCCATACCTTCCTGCTTCGCGTGGCCGGCCTCGGCGCCTGGCACACGCGCACGCCCTTCCAGCTCACGCTGGGCGGTCTCCGGGCCGTGCGCGGGCTGCATCCCGACCGCTTTCCAGGCGGGCGGCGGGTGGTCGTGGGGCTGGAGGACCGCTTCTTTCTGGGCTGGCCGTTCCGGGACGTGCTGGACCTGGGGCTCACCGCCTTTGCCGACGCCGGCCGGATGTGGCCGGGAGACGTGCCGTACGGGACGGATTCGGGGTGGCAGGGCTCGGTGGGAACGGGGCTCCGCGCCGCCTTCCCCGCGGGCAGCCGCTCCACCTTCCGGCTGGACTTGGCCTGGCCGCTGAAGCAGGGTGCCGGCTTCTCCGACGCGCGCATCACTTTCTCGTTCACCGAGATCGTGGGGCTGACGCGCCGCGACGGGGAAGTGCAGCTCCTGCGCTCCCGCCCCGATGGCCCCGCCACCACCCTCTTCCAGTTCCAGGAGCGGCGGTGAGCGAGCCGCGCCCCACCCGCTACCTGGCACGCTGGGTCGTGCCGGTGTCCGCGGAGCCGATCGCCGACGGCGCGCTGCTGGTGGACGCCGCCGGCCGCATCGCGGCGGTGGGCCCGGCCGCTACGGTGCCCGCGCCGCCCGATGCGGCCGAGGTGGACCTGGGGGAGGCAGCGCTCCTCCCCGGTCTGGTCAACACGCATGCGCATCCCGAACTGGTGGCGCTGCGCGGACTGCTCGAGGACCTGCCCTTCCACAGCTGGATCCCGCTCCTGCGCCGCGCCAAGGTGGCCGCCGAGCTGGATGCGGAGGACTTCGCGGCCGGTGCCCTGTGGACGTGCGTGGAGGCGGTGGCGGCGGGCATCACCACCCTGGGCGCCACGGAAGACTCCGGAGCGGCCCTGGGGGCCTTGCGCACCGCGGGGCTCCGGGGCGTGGTTTACCGGGAGGTGTTCGGACCGGATCCCGCGCAGGCGGAGGGCGCCGTGGCGCAGCTGCGTGAGCGCGTGCTGGCCATGCGCGCCCTGGAGACGGACCTGGTGCGCGTGGGCGTCTCCCCCCACGCCCCCTACACGGTCTCCGATCAGCTCTTCAGCGCCACGGCGCGCCTGGCCCTGGAGGAGGAGCTGCCGCTGGCGGTCCATACCGCCGAAGCACAGGTGGAGGAGGAACTGGTGGTGCGCGCCGCGGGGCCCTTCGCGGCCGGGCTCCGCGCCCGCGGCATCACGGTCCAGCCGCGCGC
This sequence comes from Gemmatimonadota bacterium, assembly GCA_040905425.1. GTDB lineage: Bacteria > Gemmatimonadota > Gemmatimonadetes > Longimicrobiales > RSA9 > JBBDRO01. The sequence continues at coordinate 7,632 of JBBDRO010000028.1, forward strand.
CCACTCCACGGCCGCACTGCTGCACCGGCTGGGCGTACTACGCGCGCGGCCGTTGCTCATCCACTGCGTCCGCGTTCACCCGGATGACGGTCGTCGGCTGGCGGACGCGGGTGCCACGGTGGCGCACTGCCCGGTGGCCAACGCCCGGCTCGGCCACGGCACGGCGCCCGTCCCCGAGCTCCTGGAAGCGGGTGTGCGTGTGGGACTCGGCACGGACTCCATGGCCGCCAACAACCGCATGGACATCCTGGAGGAGGCCCGTACCGCCCAGCTCGTGCAGCGCACCCGCCTGCGCCACGCGGGCGTATTCCCCGCCGCTGATGTGCTGCGCATGGCCACGCTGGGGGGCGCCGAAGCGCTGGGACTGGCCGAGCGCACGGGGAGCCTGGAAGCCGGCAAGGACGCCGACCTGTGCGCGGTAGCTCTGGAGGCGCCGCACACCCGGCCCGTCCACGACGTGGCCGCGGCCGTGGTGCACGCGGCACGGGGCAGTGACGTGGTGCTCACCGTGGTGCGCGGCCGGGTGCTCTACGAGGGCCGCAACTGGTTGACGCTGGATCCGCCCGCGATCCTGCCGCGCGTGGAGGACTCCGCCCGCCGGCTGCACCGCGCGGTGCTCGCGGCGCTGGCGGGCACGCCCGCGGCCGTGCCTGCCGCCGAGCGACGGTGAGACGGCCGCCCGGCGCTCACCCGGCGCTGCACGGGCAACGCGTCCGGCGCGTCCTGCTGCTCACCCTGGCGGCCAACGTGATCGTGGTGCTGGCCAAGGCTGCGGCGGGTCTGGCCTCGGGTTCGCTGGCCGTGCTCGCCGACGCGGGGCACTCCTCGGTGGACGCCTGGAACAACGTGGTGGCGCTGGCCCTGGCCGCCGTGGCCGCGCAGCCGCCCGACGAGCGCCACCCGTACGGCCACGCCAAGTTCGAGACACTGGGTGCGCTGGCCGTGGTGGCCTTCCTCTCCATCGGCATCTTCGAGCTGGTGGAGTCGGCCCTGGGCCGGCTGGCCGGCCGCGGGGAGCCGCCCGTCGTGGGACCCTTCGTGGTGGGGGTCATGGCCGCCTCGGCCGTGGTGAGCCTGGTGGTCTCCACGTACGAGGACCGGCGCGGCCGGGAGCTGGACAGCCAGCTCCTGCGCGCGGATGCGGCGCACACGCGCGCCGACGTGTACGCGTCGCTGGCCGTACTGGGCGGGCTGGGCCTGGTGGCGCTGGGCTATCCCGCCGCCGACGCTCTGCTCACCCTGGTGGTGGCGGCCATCATTGCCCGCGCCGCCTGGCAGATCCTGCGTCGCGCGGTGCCCGTGCTGGTGGACGAGCGCGCCGTGGAGGAGGACGCCATCCGCGCCACCGCGCTGGCCACCGAGGGCGTCCGCGCGTGCTTCGACATCCGCTCACGGGGCAGCGCCGGCGCCGTCTTCGTGGAGCTCACGGTGACCGTGGCGCCCGCGCTCACGGTGGTCGAGGGCCACCGCATCGCGGACGTGGTGGAGCGCCGGGTGGCGGAGGCCATCGGCGCCACCGAGGTGGTGGTCCACGTGGAGCCGGCGGACACGTGAGGCCGCTCGCGCGGCGGGAAAACGCGCCGGAACTGCTGGACGCCCCCGCGCACGACCCCGCCGTGCTGGCGCACAGCCTGGCCCAGGTGGCGGATGTGAACCGCTGGCTCGGCGGCACGCGCTCCGTGGCGCTGGCGCTGGCCGAGACCTTCCCCGGCACCGGTGCCCTCCACCTGCTGGACATCGGCACGGGCGCGGGGGACGTGCCGCTGGCCCTGAGCCGCTCGCTCGAGCGGCCCCTCCGCTGGACCGCGGTGGACCTGCACGCGCAGACCGCGGCGCTGGCGGGCGCCGCGGGACTCCAGGTGGCCAGGGCCGACGCCGCGCGCCTGCCCTTCCCCGCCGGCGCCTTCGACGCGGCGCTCCTCACCCTCACGCTGCACCACTTCGACGGCGCCCTCCGCCTGCGGGTGCTCCGTGAGGCGGGGCGCGTGGCCCGGTTCGTGATCGTGAGTGACCTGCGCCGCAGCCGCGTGAACCTCATGGGGGCCCGGCTGCTGGCCGCCACGCTGTGGCGCGGCAACCCGCTGACGCGCCACGACGGACCACTCTCGGTGCTGCGGGCGTTCACGGCGGGCGAGCTGCTGGCGGACGCCCGCCGCGCCGGGCTGCGCGAGCCCAGGGTGCGGCGGCGCTTCTTCCAGCGCCTGGTGCTCACGGCGGGCGGAACGGAAGGAAGGCAGGATGAGAAACCCTGATGTCCTCGTGGTGGGCTCCGGGCCGGCCGGCTCGGTCACGGCCCTCCACCTGGCGCGGGCCGGCTACGCGGTGCGCGTGCTGGAGCGGGGCGCCCATCCGCGTGACAAGCCCTGCGGCGACTGCCTGAGCGCCGAGGCCAACCGCACGCTGGCGCGCCTGGGGCTGCTGGATGCCGTGACGGCGCTGGCGCCGGCCCGGCTGCGCGGCTGGCGCGTGATCTCCCCCGGCGGCCACGTCATGGAGGCCGGCTTCGCGGCGGCGGCGGAGGGCGCGGAGGACGTGGGCCACGCGCTGGCCGTGCGCCGCGCCCGGCTGGACGCCGTCCTGACAGCCGCGGCCGTTGCCGCCGGCGCCGAACTGCTCGAGGGCCAGACGGTGGAGGCGCCGCTCCTGGACGGGGACCAGGTGGTGGGGGTGCGCGCCCGCACCGCGGACGGCCGCGCCGAACACCGCGCCGCGTGGACGGTGGACGCCTCCGGTCTCCGCTCACCGCTCGCGCGCCGGCTGGGCGGCGTGGGGCGCGCGGGCCGGCTGCGCAAGCTGTCGCTCACGGCGCATGTGCGTGGACTGCCCTGGGAGGACGGGCTGGGGCGCATGTACCTGGCCCCCGGACGCTGCTGCGGGCTGGCGCCGGTGGAGGATGGCGCGGGACGCGGCGCCACGGACGTCGCTTGGAATCTTACCCTGGTGACCGACAGCGCCCACGGAGGACGCGAGGTGGCCGCGGACGCCCATGGGTTTCTGCGCCGGACGCTGGGCGGGATTCCGGCGCTGGCCGCCCTGGTGGACGCGCTCCACTTCGAGCGCCATACGGACGGCGGGACGCTCCTGGCGTCCGGCCCCTTCGACGTGCCGGGCAAGCGCACCACCTTCGCCGGCGGCGTGCTCGTGGGGGACGCGGCCGGCTACTACGATCCCTTCACCGGCCAGGGCATCCACCATGCGCTGGTGAGCGCCGAGGTACTGGCCGACGCCCTCGATACGGCACTGGCCCGCGGCCGCACGGACGCCGCCGCGCTGGACCATTACGCGCGCTTCCGGCGGCGCACGGTGGGCGGCGCGCGCCGCGTGCAGCGGCTGGTCGAGGCGGTGCTGGCGCGTCCGCGGCTGGCCGACGCGGCGCTCCGCCGGCTGGGCGCGGCGCCCCGCGCCGCGGAGGCGCTGGTGGCCGTCACGGGTGACCTCCGGCCGCCCTCCGCCTTGCTGCGCCCGCGGCTGGCGCTCAGCTTGCTCCGATGAGCATGCCCACGGCCATCACCGACGAGCGCGTCATGGGCGCCCCCGCGGCCACCTGCTTTCAGGTTGCCGCTGACGTGGAGCGCTGGCCGGAGATCCTGCCGCACTACCGGCGTGTGGCCTTCCGGCGGCGGGACGCCTTCGGGCACGGCCTGGTGGAGATGGCCGCCTGGCGGGACTTTGCCGGCCCGCTCCGCTACCCAACCTGGTGGGTCTCCGAGATGACCTGTAACGCCCGCGAGCCCGTGGTCCGCTACCGGCACGTGGACGGCATCACCACGGGCATGGACGTGGTGTGGAGCTTCGAGGCGCTGGACGCCAACACCACCCACGTCCGCATCGTGCATGCCTGGCCTGGACCGCCCTGGCCGCTGATCGGCGGCGTGGCGTGGCGTGCCGTCATAGCACCGGTCTTCGTGAGCGTCATCGCGGGCCGCACCCTGGCGGGCGTGGCGCGGGAGGCGGAGCGCAGAGCGGCCGCCGAGTCAGAGCGGAGGGCAGATGGCCATGCTCAGCCCTAACGGCGGCCCGCGACGCGTGGTGATCACGGGCCTGGGTCCGATTACCGCGGTGGGCATCGGGGCGGACGGGTTCTTTGCGGGGCTCCAGCGGGAGCGCTCCCCCGTGCGCCGCATCACCCGCTTCGACCCCACGCCATGGCGCTCCCGCATCGCGGCCCAGGTGGACGACTTCGAGCCGCGTGACTTCGTGGACGGCAAGGACGCCCGCCGGCTGGACCGCTACGGCCTGTTCGCCGTGGCCTCCGCCCGTCTGGCGCTGGCGGACGCGGGGGTTGGTGCGGAGGCTTTCGACCCGGACCGGGTGGCCGTACAGATGGGCTCGGCGCTCGGCGGCACGGCGTACGCCGAGGAGCAGGCGGGGCTCCTGCATGCGGGGGGGCTGCGCGCCGTGGACCCGCGCGTGGCGCTGACCACCTTCGGCGGGGCCGCCAGCTGCTCTGTGGCCATTGCCCTGGGCTTCACGGGCCCCAACACCACGAACGCCATGTCGTGCGCCTCCGGAACCATTGCCATCGGTGAGGCCTTCCGGCTGATACGGGAGGGCTACGTGGACGCGGCGGTAGCGGGCGGCGTGGAGGCGCCGCTGGCGCCGCTGTGCTTCGGCGCCTTTGCCCTCATCCGCGCCATGAGCACGCGCAATGATGACCCCGCGGCCGCATGCCGCCCCTTCGACCGCGACCGGGACGGCTTCGTCATGGGCGAGGGGGCGTGCGCGCTGGTGCTCGAGGAACGGGACGCGGCGCTGGCCCGCGGCGCACGCATCTACGCGGAGGTCACGGGGTACGGCACCACGAACGACGCGCACCACATGACGGCGCCCCGCCCCGACGGCAGTCAGGCCGCCCGCGCCATGCGGCTCGCGCTGGCCATGGCGGGCGCGGATCCGGCCGAGGTGGACCTGCTGAGCCCGCACGGCTCCTCCACCCCGCTGAACGACGGCACCGAGAGCCTGGCGGTCAAGCACGTGCTCGGTGAGCGCGCCTATGCGGTTCCCGTGAGCGGCACAAAAGCGTATCATGCACACGCTCTGGGCGCTTCCGGGGCCATGGAGGCGGCGGTGTGCTGCCTGGCCATGGCGCGGGGGTGGACGCCGCCCACGCTCAATTTCGAGGCTGGCGACGAGGATTGTAACCTGGATTATGTTCGCGCCGGGGGACGCGCGGTACGGCCACGCCTGGCACTTTCCAATTCCTTTGGCTTCGGAGGAGTCAATGCCTCCCTTGTTATGCGTGCTCCGTGACGACCGCAAAAAGGTGTACTCCGGGACCGATTCGCAAACTGTGGCAAGGTTCCTGCAAACGGATCGCCCGGACCCGTACTCAATGCTCTTGCGGGCCGGACGGCGCACCGTTGGTGCGTTCGTCCGCATGACTGAATCGACAGGAGGGAACATGGGGAAGTTCAGTAGGGTGGCTCTTGCCACGGCGCTGATGGTGCCCCTGGCAACGGCCCCGGTCTGGGCTCAGCAGTACAAGGCCGATTTCGGCGTCAACGGCGGTGCCTCGTGGTACTCGGCAATGCTCGGGGGCAGCGAGACCGGCCTGGCTGATGATGCTGCCGGGGAGGATGTCAGGTTCAAGGCGGGCTGGCTCGCGGGCACGCAGCTCACGTTCTGGCTGAAGCCCAAGCTCGGTCTGCGCGCCAACGGTACGTATTCGGAGCGTCCGATCGACGGTGAGGCGTTCCAGATCGACGACATCAACCTCTGGAGCCTGACGGGCGATCTGCTCTTCCGGTTCGCGGAGCCGAATGAGACCTGGAACGGCGCGGAGTTCCTGCCGTACCTGGCGCTCGGTCTGGGCGGCTTCTGGCACAACCCGGGTGGTGACAACATCACGTGCGTCGACGCCGAGGAGGGGAAGAACTGGTCGTGCACGTACTGGACGCATTCGAACGGCCGCCAGTTCGCGCTCGGCGAGCAGAAGGTGATTGCCGGTCTGGTGGGTCTGGGCGCCGACTGGCGCATGAGCCCACGCTTCGCGCTGCGCCTGGAAGCCAATGACCGCATCTACAAGCCGCAGGTCTACGAAGGCGCGCCGCAGCCGGGCACGCCGACCACCTTCAACCTCACGGATGGTGACGCCATCGTGAGCAAGATCGTGCATCAGCTGTCCGGCCAGGTCGGCCTGCAGATGCTCCTGGGTGTGGACGCTCCGGAGATGGTGGCCGTGCAGCCGCTTCCCCCGCCGCCGCCGGCCGCGCCGCAGCCCGAGCCGGAGCCGCCCCCGCCGCCCGCGGAAGAGAACATCATGGTCTGCGTCGTGGATCCGATGTCGGGCACGGGTGTGCGCATGCAGCCGGCCATCCGCATGATCCAGAGTGGTGACACACTGGTGATGCAGGGCGGCCAGCGTGTGGCCCTGCGGACCGCCTTCGGCAACGTGCGGGTAGCCCGCAACGCCGACTGGTACGTGGCCGGCCAGCCGCTGGTCATGGAGGTCGGGCCGGACCGTGTGGAGTTCATCCCGTACGGCTCCGCCAGGGCGGTGGAGGCCGATCAGCTCACCTTCGTGGGCAACGTGAACGGCTATCCGATCTATGTGGAGTCGGATGAGGCGATGGATGTGCGTCAGGCACTGAACTCCCTCCGTGACGCCCGCATGACCGGGGACCTGGGAGAGATCCTGGCCGAGGAGCGGGATCTGCACGACGAGATGGCGGACATCCAGTACTGGTATGTGCCGCTCAGCGCAACGGACTGCGTATTCCAGCCGCTGCAGCGTAGCCTGCCGGTCATCAAGAAGTAGCAGTCAGGGCGCCTCAGAGAGGTGCACCGCAGGAGCGAGAGAGCCCGGCCACATGGCCGGGCTCTTTCGCGTTCCGGCCCCCCGTCGGTACGTTCGGCCCATGCCCGCACTGGAACCCTTCGCGATCCTGCTCGGTCAGCTCCTGGCGGTGGCCTTCGCCTGCGGGTTGAACCTGTACGGCACCCTTCTCCTGCTGGGCCTGGCGGCGCGGCTGGGCTGGTTCGGCGGCCTGCCCATGGAGATCCGCGGCCTGGAGAACGGCCTGGTGGTGGGCCTGGCGGGCGTGCTCTTCATTGTCGAATTCGTGGTGGACAAGATTCCCCAGGTGGACTCCGCCTGGGACGCCGTGCACACGCTGGTGCGGCCGGCGGCGGCGGCGCTGCTCGCGGCGCTGGCCCTGCAGGGGCTGGGCTGGCCGTGGGCGCTGGGCGGCGCCACGGTGGCGGGCGTGACCGCGTTGGCGGCCCACGGCAGCAAGGCCGGTCTGCGCCTCCTCCTGAACGCCCAGCCCTGGCGCGGCCGCAACGCCCTGCTGAGCCTGGCCGAGGACGTCCTGGCCCTGGCCCTGGCGGCGGCGGCGCTGATCTGGCCGGCCGCCGCCATCGCCGTGGCCGGCGGGGCACTGCTCCTGGTGCTGCTGGTGGGGCCGCGCTTCTGGCGCTCCGCCGTGCTCGGCCTGCGGGGTCTCAACGCCCGTGTGCGGGGTTTCTTCGGGCGCGCCGAGTGGCGCGCGCCGGCCGACCTGCCGCGGCCGCTCCGCAGGCTCGTGCGGGAGTCCCCGCTCGGCAGCGGCGCCCCGCGCACCGTACGGGCGGCCGTGAAGGGGCTCAAGGGCGTGAGCGCCTACCGCAACGGCTGGCTTGTGATCGAGCCGGACGCGCGCGCCTTCCTGTACCGCTCCTGGCGGGGCGTGCGCCGCGCGGAGGTCCCCCTGGCCACCGAGGTGCGCGTGCGGCCCGGGGTGTGGGCGGACGTCCTGGAGCTCGACGGGGCCGAGGGTGGCTGCCTCATCTTCCTGCTGAAAGACGGCCCGGACCCGGCACTTACGGCCGCTGAGCTGCAGCAGGCGGAGGGGTAGCGTGGAAGAAAGGGGTTTACATGCTTCGAGATTTCCGTTTATATTGAGCCGACTGGAACTTCACACCTAGACGGGGATGAGCCGGGTGCGGAACGGTACGAACATCATCACACCCAACGCTTTCCCCCGCATTGAAGCAGCGAGCGCCCGCAACCCCCGGCGCTGGCTGCTTTTCCTTTTTTAACGGGATCCTGGTATGGCTCGATCCATGTTCGTCAGCTCACGCGCCCTCGACTCCTTCGACCAGTACCTCTTCGACGTGGAGAAGTACCCGCTCATTGAGGAGGCCTCCGAGGAGCGTGAGCTTGCCCGGCGCGCGCGCACGGGTGACAAGGAGGCCGCCGAGCGGCTGGTCACGGCCAATCTCCGCTTCGTCATCTCCTATGTGAAGAAGTACCAGGGGCGGGGCCTGGGGCTCTCCGAGTTGGTCTGCATCGGCAACGAGGGGCTCCTCAAGGCCGTCAAGAAGTTCGACCCGGACAAGGGCGTCAAATTCATCTCCTACGCTGTCTGGTGGATCCGCCAGACGGTGCTGCAGGCGCTGGCGGAACAGACCCGCTCCGTGCGCATCCCGCTCAACCAGAACTCCAATCTGGTCAAGCTGTCGCGCACGGACACGGCGCTCACCCAGCTCCTCGGCCGCTCACCCACGGACCAGGAGATTGCCGAGGAGATGCAGGAGCCCGTGGAGACCGTGCGGGCGCTGCGCCGCGTGGCCGCCTCCGAGCTCTCCCTGGACGCCCCGATCGACCGCGGGGACCGGGACAGCGCCTCCTTCGGCGAGCGCTTTGCCGGCGCCGAGGCGGAGGACATCGAGGAGAACGTGGAGTCGCAGGCCCAGCGGGAGTTCCTGGACCGCATGTTCTCCAAGTACCTGACCGAGCGCGAGCAGAAGATCCTCTACCTCTACTACGGCCTGGATGACGGTGAGGAGCGCACGCTCGAGGAGATCGGCTCACTGCTGGGCGTGACCCGCGAGCGCATCCGCCAGATTCGCAATCGCGCGTTCGAGAAGCTGCGCGAGAGCCCCGACGGTGAGGCGCTGGAGACCTTCTGGAGCGCCCACTGACGCGCGATCGGCGCCGCGCAGGACACGGAGAGCCCGCCGGCCACGGCGGGCTCTCCGCATTTCTACACCCCGGATGTAAGCGACGATGCCCGTGACCTCCCCGGCGCGCCTTCTGGCCGCACTCCTCCTCTGCCTGCCGTGCGCCGCTCCCGCGGCGCAGGCGGCGGCGCAGGCGCCGGCCGCCTGGAACGGCCCCCGCGCCATGGAGCTGATCGAGCGCGCCCGCATCCGCCGGGAACAGCCCCGCGCCGACTCCCTGCTGCGCGACTATGCCGCCGAGGCGGGCGGCTGGGTCTACTTCTACCTGGACCGCCGCGACTCCGAGGAGCGCACGCTGGTCAAGACGGACCAGATCGCGCTGCGGCTCTTCTGGCGCGCCCCCGACCAGACCAAGCAGCAGATCGTGGGCATGCGGGACGAGAGCCAGCTGCCCAACCGCATGCACTACCACCTGGACCACCTCACCGTGGTGCAGAACGGCTTCGGGGACCGCATCGTGGTGGGCGATGGCGACGAGGTGCGGGACGTGGTCCACCCGGCCGCGCCGGGCGCCGACTCGGTCTACGACTACCGGCTGGTGGACTCCCTGACCATCCGCCTGCCCGGGCAGGAGGAGGTGCGCGCCTACGAGGTGCAGGTGCGCCCGAAGCGGGCGGATGCGCCCGCCATCCTCGGCTCGGTGTTCGTGGACCGCGCCACCGCCGACCTGGTGCGCATGACCTTCACCTTCACGCCGGCCTCCTACGTGGACCGGCGCCTGGACTACATCAACATCTCGCTTGACAACGGCCTCTGGCAGGGCCGCTACTGGCTGCCGCGCGAGCAGACGGTGGAGATCCGCCGGCAGATCCCCGAGCTGGACTTTGCCGCCGGCGCCGTGATCCGCGGCCGACTGCACGTCACCGGCTACGAGTTCAACCAGGAGCTCCCGGCCAGCGTCTTCTACGGCTACCCGGTGGCCGCCGTGCCCGAGCTCGAGCGTGAGGCGTACGCATTCGAGGAGGAGCTCTACGCCGATCTGAACCAGCACGGGCTGGAGCCGCCGGACCCCTTCGGCACGCTGCGCGAGGACGCGGCCGAGCTGCTCGGCGTCTCTTACCTGAGCGGCCTGCCGCGCCTGCGGCTGAACCTCCCGGACGCCTCGAGCGCGCTGCGCTACAACCGCGCCGAGGGGCTGCGGCTGGGGGCCGGCGCCACCTACGCCCTGGGGCCTATCTTCCGGGCGGACCTCACGTTGGGCTACGCCTTCGGCGCGGAGAAGCCGTCGCTCGACCTGGCGCTGGACGGCCGGGCGGGCGAGCGCGCGCGCATGAGCGCGGCGGGCTACCTGAACGAATTGCGGGACACCCACGTGCGCCCCGCGCTCTCAGGCGTCATGAACACCCTCTCCGCCGCCGTGCTGGGGGAGGACTACCTGGACCCCTACCTGGCCAGCGGCGGGCAGCTTGGCTACACCCGGACGCTCGGCGGCCCCTGGGAACGCGCACTCGGTGGACGCTGGGCGGCCACGCTCGGCGTCAGCGCCGAGGCGCACCGCTCCATGCAGCGGGTGGAAGCGCACGCGCTCCTGGATGACTCCGCCGCCTTCCGGCGCGTCTGGCCGGTGACGGAGGGGACGCTCACGGCCGCGCACATCCGGTTGGATCGGCCCGCGCCCGTGGCGAGCGGCCTCGTCTGGGAGGCGCACGGTGAGGTGGAGGTGGGGCGCATGGATGAGCACACGTACGGCCGCCCCACCGGGGAGGGGGCGCTCCACTACCGCACGCCGTCGCGCGCCTTCGACGCGCGCCTGCGGCTCGCGGGCGGCGCGGCCTTCGGGCTCGAGCCCCTCCAACGGCGCTTCTACCTGGGCGGGCCCAACACGCTGCCCGGCTTCCGCCACCGCGCCTTCTTCGGGGACGCCTTCGCCCTGGCCGACGTGGTAGCGGCCCGCGACGTCTGGGCCCCGTGGCTGCGCCTGCGCGCCCTGGCCGCCGCGGGCACGACCGGCTGGCTGCCCGACGACCAGCTGGACAGCGAACTGATTCTCGTACCGGGAGCGCCCGGTCCGACCGACCGGTGGAAGGCCAGCGCCGGCGCCGGTCTGGGCCTCTTCTGGGACATCCTGCGCGTGGACGCCTGGCGGCCGCTGGAGCGCGGCGGCGAGTGGGTGATCCTGCTCTCGGCGCATCCGGACCTGCACAGCATTTTGTAGGGCGGGCGGCGGCGAGGCGCCTGCCTCCCGGCGCATCCAGCCGCCGACCACCTCAACCGCTGGCCGCCATTGGCTGGCGGGGAGGGCGGCCGGCACCTGACCGACCGCCGTCCCCGACGGCACTTCCGGGCGCGTCAGTCGCGCTGTGTCAGCCGCGCCGCCTCAGGCCGGCACCTCCTCCAGCTCCGGCTCCACCCCGTCCGCCGCGTCCACGGCGGCGGCCCGCCCGTTCGGCGCCCCGAGCATGACCAGCTCGCGCACGTGCACCTCCGCCGTGGGGATGGTCACACCGTTCTTCTCGTAGGAGTCATACTCCATGCGCCCCTCCACGTAGATCCGGTCACCCTTGCGGATGTACTCCTCCGCGATCTGCGCCAGGCGGTCCCAGAGCGTGAGGCGGTGCCACTCCGTGCGCTCCTCCTGCTCGCCGTCGCGCGGGATGCGCCGGCTCGTGGCCATGGAGAAGTGCGCCACCTTGGTGCCGGCGGCGGTGGTCTGGATGTCCGGGTCCCGGCCTACGTTGCCCACCAGGATCACCTTGTTGATCGAGCGGCCCATGCTAGCCTCCAGCGTGTAAGGGAGCCGTCCGGCAGCGTTCGGGAGCGCCGGAAGCGGACGCCAGGCGAAGCACCGGGATGTGGCGCCGTCGCCTGACGCACACACAGGATGCGTCCGGTCGTGGGGCAGGTGAATGGCGGGATGGGGCGGAATTCGGGGCGCGGGCGTGGCCGCCGGGTGGCTGACTTGGTCAGGACTTGAAATGGGTAGCGCGTTAACACGTCGTTTAAACGTGTTAAAATACGCGGTATTTTTAACCTATTCAGCGAGAATGCGCAGGAGATCGGTGTTCAGGTAGTAGATCTCACGGCCGCTCCGCACTGCCGCCAAGAGATTCATCTCAGCCAGGGCCTGAAGGTACTTTGAGGCCGTCTGCCGCGTAGCCAGGCCGGCCTCCTCGATGAATCGGATCTTTGTATACGGATTTCGAAACACGATCTCGATGAGTTCCCGGGAGTAGATCTTTGGTCGCTCCGACCGCACGCGTTCAATCCAATGATCCATGAGGGACCGAATTGCGCGAATCCGGTTCTCCGTGTGCCGGGAAGTGGATTCCACTGCATCCAGGATGTAGAGGATCCAGGCTTCCCAGCGGCCCCTCTCAGTCACGGCGCGGAGACCTGCATAGTAGTCCGAACGGCGCTCCAGGATATAGCGGGAGAGATAGAGCACCGGGATGTCCAACAGGTTCCGCTCGGTGAGGAAAAGGATGTTCAGAATGCGACCCGTGCGCCCGTTGCCATCGGTGAAGGGGTGGATAGCCTCGAACTGGTAATGCATCACCGCCAGCCGGACCAGCGGGTCGAGATCGTCCTCCATGTAGAGGTACTTCTCCAGATCCGACAGCAGATCACGCAGCCGTGCCTCCCCCTCGGGTGGGGTGTAGATCACCTTGCCGGCTGGCGTTGCCAGGCGCGTCCCGGGAACCCGTCGGACCCGCGTCTCCGATCCGCGGATGGTCGAAGCCAGTTCCTCGAAAAGCCGTGTCGTGAGCGGCCGGTCTTCCTGCCGGATCGCGCGGAAGCCCTGGTCGAGCGCCCGCCCGTAGGCCAGCACTTCCTTCGTGGCCGGATCCGCCGTCCTTTCGTCGTCCGCCAGCGCCTTGTAGAGCTGATCACTGGTGGTCACGACATTTTCAATCTCGCTGGATAGACGGGCCTCCTGGAGCCCGATGGTGCAGAGGAGGAGGGCCTGGTCAGGGATCCGTGCGCCTACGCCCTTGAGATCCGCCAGGGCCGTGCGCGCGGCAATCACGCGCTTCAGGACCGCCCTGGTCTCCAGCTCGACGGGCGGTGGCAGCCGCGGCAGGTCGTTATACGGACGGCTTCGTTCGAACGTCACAGCTTGCTCTTTCGCGATCAGGGGCCGGAACGACCCAGGACGGGCCGATCGACATGGTTACACGTGTAACATGTCCGCGCGATATGTTAAAATACGCTACGGATATTAACACGTCTACTTCAGGTGCGCCTTCTTGCGGCTACCCCGCCGCCGCCAGTACGTCGGGCAGGAAGGCGTCCAGTTGCTGCGGATCGCGGCACACTCCGAACCGCCAGCGCCCCAGCCTGCCCCAGTTGGTGACGGCGTCAGCCCAGCGTTCGGCGGCGGTGTGCTTCTCGCGATCCTCTTCACGCTCGTAGCCCTTCACCTCGAGCACCAGGTGCGTCCCGTCGGCGAGCCGCACCACGAAATCGGGGAGGTAGCTGCGGGCCAGCCGGTTGAACTCATAGGGGATGAGCAGCCCCAGGTGATCGTTACGGACGTAAGCCGAGACGCGGTCCGAGGCCTCGAGGGCGAACGCCGTTGCCTGCTCCCAGGAGCCGGTGTCAGCCGCGACCAGGTTGACGTGACTCCGCCGCGTTTCGAAGCACGGCTTCACGGTCTTGAAATCCACGCTCCCCGAATCCAGGATGGGCCGGTACCGATTCAGTAGCGGCAGGAGCTTCCGCTCGCCCGCGGCCTCATCCGGCCGGATGGCTGTAAAGACTCGATTGGCAATCTCTCCGGCGTAGCGGTCGAGGCCGATCTCACGCGGGTCGCAGCCGCGGAAGTCGACGCGGCGCTCCGTGTACGCCCGGACGATGCTGAACGCCTGGGGAAAGAGCTGGTGGGCGGCCCCGCGACCGGCACCGCCGTCCTGGGCCCCCAGGATACGCCGCACCACCTCACGGGCGATCTCAAACTGGATGGTCTGCAGGTGCGTGCTGTCATAGTAGGCCTGCCGGTTCTGCTGCTCCATCTGGAACCCGCCGCCGAGCCCTGGCTTGCCGCCGGTCCCCACCTGCGGCTTCACGAACACCGCCTGCGGCGCCTCGACGGGATCCAGGCGCAACGCAGCAATGCCGTCCACGTCCGCACGGATGGCGTTGCGATGCAACGCGAATGCGTAGCTCTCCACCATGGGGAAGCGGATGGCCAGATGCGCCTGCTCCGGGAGGGCCCTGACGTGTTTCTGTGGCGGCGGATCCACGGGCGTGGCGTCTGTGGCGCGGCCCCGGAATGGCAGTAGCGAAAACGGCACCCCGTACACATCCACGTACTCCTCGGTGAGGAGCCCCGTCTCCGGGTCGGGCACGTAGTCCATGCGCCGCAGGCCACGGCCCACCACTTGCTCGCAGAGGAGCTGGCTGCCGAAGGCCCGGAGCCCCAGGATGTGGGTCACGTTGTTGGCGTCCCACCCCTCCGAGAGCATCTGCACCGAGACTACGCAGCGCACCTGCTCTCCCGGCTTCCCCACCTGCCCCACCGTGGCCACGATCTCCCGCAGCCGCTCGGCGGCATCGGCCCTGCTCCCCGCCTCCACGCGGGACTCCGCCTCCTCCAGCAGCTTCGAGTCGATGCGGATGGTGCGCAGAGGCTCGGCGGCGGTGTTCGACAGGAGCTCCGGGAAGACGTCTCCTTTTCCGTAATGGATCACCTGCTTCTTTCCCAAGCGACGACGCGGCGCGGCGTCTTCCGCATCCGCCACCTCGTCCGCGTCCTCATCTTCCACCTCGGCCTCGTCTACCACCTCCTCACCGGAGATTTTGCGGAAGAAGATCTCGGCCACCTGGGTATTGTCGCAGACGATGATGAGCACGGGCGGGGTCCGGTCCACCCCCGGGCCGGTGGCCTCCTGGAGCTGCTCGAAGCGCTGCTTCCACTGGGCGGCCAGGGTAAGGAGGGCGTCCTCCGCCTCCCGCCACACCACCTCCGGCTTCGGCTTCCCCCGCACCAACTCGGCACGCTGGAGGTCTGCGGTGATGTGCCGCCAGAGGGCGTAGTACTTGGGCTCGGGGCGGCCGCTCTGGTCGGCCACGGGGAGCCGTGGGATCTTGACGATCCCCGACTCGATGGCGTCCACCAGGCCGAAGTCGCTCACCAGCCACGGGTGGGGTGAACCCTCCGGATACCCGCTCCCAGCCAGGTAGAACGGTGTGGCGGACAGGTCCACACAGAAGGACACACCCGCGCCGGCGTTCAGCCGGTCCAGCCCTTCCACCCAGACGGTGGCCTCCTCCCGCTCCTTGCGCTCCTCCCGTCCCACGTTGTCCTCACCCGTGGGGGCGGGCCGGTAGGCGTGGTGCGCCTCGTCGTTCAGCACCATGAGGGGACCACGGTCGTAGAGGTCCCCGAGCACACGCCGACCGAACGCTTCCGGCCCTTCTTGTCCCTTGTTGACCACCGTGTAGGTGGACCCGCTCTCGGTGTGGGGGGACTCGGGGAGGAAGCGGTGCCAGTTCTCCACCATCACCCGCCCCTGGCGGAGCTCCGTGAGCAGGGAGGAGGGCACCAGGTCGAAGGCCTCGTAGTAGTTGTCCCGGGCCTCGGGCCGCAGGACCCGCAGCCGCTCCTTCACCGTGAGATTCGGGCACACCACCAGGACCGCATCCGCAAAGCGGCGGTCCGCCCGCCGCCGGCCCCGGTTGCAGAAGGACCAGGCAATCAGCATGGCCATGACCACGGTCTTGCCGCTCCCCGTGGCCATCTTACAGCCGAGGCGCACCAACTCGGGGCCGCCCGCAGGCGAATCCCCCAGCCGAGGATACCAGGCCTCCTCACCCTCCACGAACCCCGGCCGCTCGCCGAGCTTGAGCCTACCGAAGTCTTCCCGCGAGAGGTTCAGCTTCCGCCAGGGCAGAGATTTCCCCGCCTCCAGGATCTCCCGCATGTAGATGAGGGTCTCCACCGCCTCCCGCTGGCAGAAGAACAGCCGGCGGGGCAGGTCGGCGCTGGCCCAGTGGCGGAGGAGCGTCCGTGTGACCTGCTCCGCACCGGGATAGCCCGCCTCCCGCCAGCGCTTCACATCGGCGCGCAGGAGGTTTACCAGTTCCAGCTCGTCCCGGTTCTCCTCCGCCATCATGTCGAGCTGCGCGGCGCCGGTGCGACGGCTGGTGTAGAAGTAGCTGGCGGGCCTGCGTCCGGGTGCGCGCGTGGGGGGCGCGCCCTCGGCGTCGTAGACCCAGTGCTCCGCGGGCTCCTCGTAAGGGCAGCAGAGGATGGGGCGGGAGACCGCCTGGACGGGCGGCGTGGTCGGGATGACCTTGGCCTTCCTGGTCACGTCTCCTCCTCCGCCGACTCGACTGACTCTGTCGTACGCAACTCGTTCTCCAACTCCGCGACCGTGGGAAGTGCTCCTTCGAGACCTTCTGGAAGCGTTGCCGTATGGCGGTATTCAGCCACTCCCATGGGCTGGCTCATGCCGCGCAGAGCATACTCCACCACCAAGCGGTTCCGCTCCTTGCAGAGGATCAGCCCGATGCTGGCGTTGTCATCCTGATGGCGGATCCGCTCGTCCACGGCGGCCAGGTAGAAGTTCATCTTGCCTGCGAACTCCGGCTCGAAGCGGCCCATCTTCAGGTCGATCACCACGTAGCAGCGCAGGCGCAGGTGGTAGAAGAGCAGATCCAGCCGGTACTCGCTTCCCTCGACGTCGAGCGGGTACTGGCTCCCCACGAACGCAAAGCCCAGCCCCAGCTCGAGGAGGAAATCTTTGAGATGAGCCAGGAGACCTCGTTCGAGATTGCGCTCCTGCACAGTGGCTTCGAGTCCCAGAAATCCGAAATTATAGGGATCCTTCAGAAGTTCGCGGGCAAGGTCCGATTGCGGCGACGGCAGCGTAGCGTCGAAGTTGGTGATGGCCCTGCCCTGCCGGAGGTGCAGCCTGGATTCGATCTGGTGCACGAGCACGTTGCGGCTCCAGCCGTGTTCCAGAGCCTGGGCAGCGTACCAGAGGCGATCCTCGCGGTTCTCCAGCTTGTCGAGCAGGACCACGTTGTGGCCCCAGGCAATTTGTGCAACAGCCTGTTGCACGATTGCTTCGTCTGGATAGGCCGCCGCAAACGCCCTCATGTACCGCAGATTTCGCCCGGAGAATCCCGTCATTTCCGGAAAGGCCCTGCGCAGGTCGGCGGAGAGGCGGTCGACCACCTTCCCTCCCCAGCCGACCGCGTCCTGCCGAGCAAGGATGTCCCTGCCGACCTGCCAGTAAAGCTGCACCAACTCCCTGTTCACCGCTACCACAGCCCGCACCGAAGCTCCGCTGATCCTCTCCTTCAACCCGCGCAGGAGCGCACCGTATTCGCCCGCCTCGGCAGCGTCTGCTCCGGGCCCGGAGCTGGTTCCGGAGCCACCCCCGCGAGCAAGCGGCACCTCAGTCCTCTCCCGTGAGCCGGTGCACCCGCATGACCTCATTCCCCCGCGGATCGATGACCTTCACCGCCACCCGCTTCTTCTCCCCCGCCCGGAACGGCAACGACCGGGTCCCGGACAGCGCGTCGAAGCGCTCCTCGTCGATAGTGCCACGGAGGGCCCGCTCCAGCTTCTTCCACGCCGTGCGATCCGGAAAGAACGCCTGGGTGATGCAGAACGTCCGGCCGTCGTAATCCGTGTCCAGAAACCACGCCGCCACCCGGTCCGCCCGGGTGGGATGGATGGTGTTGGCCACCGGGTCGTAGATGTCCACGCCCTCCATCTCCACCACGTACTCCTCCCCCTGCTTCTCCAGCGTCGTGCGGGGCTGACCGAAGACAGTGAAGAGCTGGCTGTCCGCGGCCGTCTTCAGCAGGTCCCCCATCTGCACGTCGGGGGCAATGTGGGCCAGGTGCGTGCGCACGTGGGGGTGCAGGTCATCCTGGATGGCGGCCTGGGCGGCGCCGTCGAAGGAGAAGCCGGCAAAGACAATGTCATCCGCGCCGCGGCGGTTGGCCTCCCGGAGCGCCTCCTCCACCTGTGGTGCACTGACGGCCCCGTGCTCAGGACCAAGGGACACTACTATGCGACGAGGCTCGTCACCTTCCATGGCTCCTGCCCACTCTCCCTCTCCCTGCAGCGCCACGCCGGCCTCCACCCGGTCCAGCCGCTCGAACAGCTGCGTGCGGTTGTCGGGAAAGCGGATGCCGGACTTCAGGAGCAGCCGGAGGATGCGGTCCACGTAGCCCTCGGCGTTGGCCGCCTCGGCCTCCGGGTCAAAGGTCCCGAGCTCCTCCTCCGGCCCGCCGCCGAAGCCGCCCTCCTCGGACAGCTCGGCCGGCATCACCGCCTCCATCGTGAACGGGCCTGTTACACGTGTAACACCCTTCTCCACGTCCGGCTGGTCCACCAGCTCCTCCTGCGGCGCACTGGCGGCAATGGTGTCATTCACCTCGTCCATCTTGGCGCGCCATGCCTTCCGGTAGGCCGTCAGCGCCTCCTGGAGGGGCGCGGGCCAGTCCTCGTCCGTGTCGAAGGGGACCTCCCACTCCTGCCACTCGGATTCCGGCAGCTTCCAGCGACGGGTGTCCGCGTCCGTAATGGCGCGCTTCCCCTCCGCCTTCTGCTTGTCCACAAGCTTGCGGGCCAGCTTCTTCCGCAGGTCCGGGGTGACGTGCTGCTGGAGAGCGGCGTTCAGCTCGGCCAGGCGGGCGTCCAGGACCTTCTGGTGGCGCTCGAAGATGGGATCGAGGGCGGTGTTCTGGGCTATGGACTTCAGGGTGATGTGCGGGACCGTCCTGTACTTGAAGCCACGGCCCGGATCCGCCTTGCCGTCCGACGCGTCGTCACCCTCGACGGCATAGTGGTCGAATGTGGAAGTGAGGAGGCGCTGGCGGGCCAGCGAGAGGGCCACCCGCGACGTGTCCATGGTGATCCAGCGACGCCCCCACTGCTCGGCCACGTAGGCGGTGGTGCCGCTGCCGCAGGTGGGGTCGAGGACGAGGTCACCGGGGTCGGTGGTCATGAGGAGGCAGCGCTCGATGATGGTTGGGTTTGTCTCGACGACGTATTTCGGATTGGGAGCGCCACCCAGCCCCGTCCAGAAGTTGGTTATCGCGACTCCTGGGAAGTCGTCAATGAAGTTCTTATACCGAAGCTGGTTCTTTCCAACAAACAGACGCCCCGAAAGATCTAGCCTTCGCATGCCTGAGAGGCCGCCGTCAGTCGGAACGGCAGTCGTCTTCCAGCACGCACCCCGACCCGGATTATAGGTTTGACCCCGAAAACCGTACGGAAGTGACTGATTGGTCCGCTCTCCGCCGCTCGTGAGCGGATTAGATGCAAAAGGGCGGTCCTCTTCGTTGGCGTCACTTGTTCGCACTTCCGCGCCGGTAGCCTGTTCGGCGAAGCGATAGCTCTTACCGACGCGTGCGTGGTCGCGTCTAACCGTATGCAACCGTCGAAATTTCTGTTTCGCGACTTCCTTGTTTCGCGTGTACCAGAGCAGATAGTCATTGATTGGCTGAACGAAGTCGCCCTTCTGACTGCCCTTCTTCTGTACGATGAACGTCACAACATAATTTTCCGGCTGGAACACCTCGTCCAGAACTGCCTTGGCCCGATGGAGATTGTCATCACCAATTTGTACGAAGATGCTGCCGCTGTCCGCGAGTAGCTCCCGTGCCATCATCAGCCGGTCGCGAAGGTACGCGAGGTAGGAGTGCACACCCAGATGCCATGTGTCCCGGAAGGCCTTTATCATCTCGGGCTCACGGGTCAGGTCACGGGCACGATCCGTGTCGCGATTTGGGTGGCGCCCGATCTCCGGCTGGAAGTTTGACGCGAACCTGATCCCGTACGGCGGGTCCATGTAGATCATCTGGACCTTGCCGGCCAGGTCCTCCCGGTGGGCCAGGGAGGCCATGACCTGGAGGGAGTCCCCCAGGATCATGCGATTGGCCCAGTCCACGTCGTGCTCGTAGAAGCGGACGGCCTCCCGGTAGTCCTGCTTGGGGTCCGCGAAGAGATCCTTCTGCACGTCCTCCCGCTTCACGGCGGACAGGATGGCCTGGGTGGAGACCCGCTCGTGGATGTGGAGCGCCACGGGGTCTACCACGAACTCCTGCGCCTCCCGCTTCCCCGTCCATTCCAGCCACGGCTCCCGCTGGCGGAGCATGTCCCGGAGCTCGGCGGTCTCCTCCTCCGTGAGCGGGCCGTCCATGGCCTGGCCCAGGAGGGCGTCGGCGCGGTCCCAGTAGCCGGTGGGGTCGGAGCGGAGGACGGGAGGCAGGTGGGGGTCGTAGGCGTAGTGGAGCTTCGGCGTCTCCCGGGTCTTGCCCTGGGAGGCCAGCCCGGCGGGCGGGTTGTTCAGCCGCTTCGCGTCGTCGTGCCGGTAGTCGGACACGTTGCCCGTGTTGCCGCCTGCCTTCTTTTTTCGACCCGCCATGGCGCAGTTCGCCTCCCGTCGTCGGGGGTGATTGGAAATGGGTGCGATCACGAGGTGGCGTGCCGCATCGCTCGATGGCGTGGACGCCCGTCGGTCCCAAAGTAAACGTTGCGGCTGCCCGCCGCGACGTACGTGCGGGCGCCGCGCGCGCAGAGTGTACGCGCGAGGCTGGACGGGGGACGTCGCTTACGACGTACGAGGGGTCACCCCACCTCACGGCATGTTTTCTGTCCCCCGGTTCAGCAGCCCGGAGGGCTTGTTACACGTGTAATTCCTTCTCGAACTCACTTGCACTCGAACCAGTTGCCGTACACCTCGGGCACGTAGCGGCGCCGACCGGTGATGGTCTCGACGTAGCCCTGCTGGCGGGCCTTTGCGATCTGCTCATCCAGCCAGCGGCGCACGTGGGCGAAGTGACGGTTTATCGCTCACGGATTCGCGGCAAGCTTCTTTGTCGCTCACATAGGCGCCATAAGTGATCGACAAAGCCGGTTCCAGCGAAACTCTGCACATCAACCCACCTCCCGCCACTCAGCGATATCGAGAAGAGCTGGCTGTCACCCCACCTCACGGCGTGTTTCCTTTTCACCTGTCCAGCAACCAGTCGGACGCCGCGCGCCATTCCAGCCGCCCGGGTAAGGGCCGCGACGGCGGCGTGGGGTCCAGAGTTATGAAGATCGGATGCGCCTCCGGATACGCCTCCGAGGCCATGGCCAGGGAGCGGACTTCCCGCTCCCTTTTTGTACTTCTGACAAGAGTAAACGAACCTGTTACACGTGTAACACCCTCCGCGAACTCACTTGCACTCGAACCAGTTGGCCCCCACCCCCGTGGACACCGCCAGCGGCACGTCCAGCGCCACGGCGTTCTCCATCCGGTCCACCACCAGCTCGCGCGCCTCGTCTACGCGGTCCTCGGGCACCTCCAGCACCAGTTCGTCATGCACCTGCAGGAGGATGCGGATGCCGGGCTCGTGGTCCGGGGAGGAGAGGGCGGCGTGCAGGTCGATCATGGCAATCTTGATGATGTCCGCGGCGGAGCCCTGCACGGGGGCGTTGGTGGCGGCGCGCTCGCCGAACTGGCGGATGTTCCAGTTCTTGGCGTGCACCTCCGGCACGTAGCGGCGTCGGCCCGTGATGGTCTCCACGTAGCCTTGCTGCCTGGCCTTCTCGATCTGCTCGTCCAGCCAGCGACGCACGTCGGCGAAGCGCTCGAAGTACTGCTCGATGAACGCCTTGGCCTCGGCCTGGCCGGTGCCCAGCTTCTGCGCCAGCATGAAGGGGCCGATGCCGTAGATGGTGGCGAAGTTGACCGTCTTGGCCGCGTCCCGCTGCTGCGGGCTGACGTCCTCGCTGGCCACGTTGAAGATGACGGCCGCGGTCTCCCGGTGGATGTCCCGCCCGGCGCGGAAGGCCTCCACGAAGGCCGGGTCGCCGGCCAGGTGGGCCAGCACGCGGAGCTCGATCTGCGAGTAGTCGGCGGAGACGAAGCGGTGGCCGGGGGCGGGCACGAAGCCCTTGCGGATCTCGGCGCCCATCTCCGTGCGGATGGGGATGTTCTGGAGGTTGGGGTCCACGCTGGAGAGCCGGCCGGTGGCGGCCACCGTCTGCGCGAAGGAGGTGTGGATGCGGCCCGTGTCGGGGTTCACCATCTTCGGCAGGGCGTCCACGTAGGTGCCCTTCAGCTTGTCCACCTGGCGGAACTGCATGAGCTGGAGCGGCAGCTCGTGGCCCTGCGCGGCCAGCTCCTCCAGCACGCTCACGTCCGTGGAGGGGCCCGTCTTGGTCTTCTTGATGACGGGCAGTCCCAGGCGGTCGAAGAGGATCTCCCGCAGCTGCGGGGTGGAATTGATGTTGAACTCCTCCCCGGCGATCTTCCAGATCTCCTCCTGGATGAGCTGCAGCTCGGTGCCCAGCTTCTCCCGCATGCGGCGGAAGAAGGCCTCGTCGATGCCGATGCCGGCCCACTCCATCTCGGCCAGCACGGGGATGAGCGGCATCTCGATGTCATCGAAGAGCTTGCGCAGCTCGGCCTGCTCCAGGTCCTCCTCGAAGATGGCCTTCAGGCGCAGCGGCACGTCCACGTCCTCGCAGGCGTAGTCCTTGACCCGCTCCACGTCACACTCGGCTATGGGCACCTGATCCTTGCCCTTGCCGCACAGGTCACTGTACGTGGTGGTGCGGTGGTTCAGGAAGGTGAGCGAAAGGGCGTCCATGCCGTGCTCACGCCGGCCCGGGTCGAGCACGTAGGAGGCCAGCATGGTGTCGAAGGCCAGGCCACGCAGCGCGAGACCCGCGCGGCGCAGCGCCAGCATGTCATACTTCAGGTTCTGGCCGACCTTGCCCACCTCCGGGTCCTCGAGCAGCCCCACGAGCGGACGCATCTCGGCCGAGGTGAGGGGCGGCAGGTTCACGCTGGCGTGGTCCCCCAGGTCCAGCTCGCCGGGGCGGGTATGGCGGAAGGGGAGGTACCAGGCGGTGCCCGGCTCGATGGCCAGGCTGATGCCCACGATGTCACAGCGTAGCGGGTCCAGCGACGTGGTCTCGCAGTCCACGCACACCTGCCCGGCCGCGCGGGCGGCGCGCACCACTTCCGCCACCTCCGCCGGCTCGCGCACCAGGCGGTAGTCCCGCTCCTCGAGCGGCTCGGCGGCGTCCTCGGCGCCCTCCGCGTACTCCCGCGCCAGGGTGCGGAACTCCAGCTCCATGAAGAGGTCGCGCAGGCGGCCGCGGTCGGGTTCGACCACCTTCAGCTTCTCCAGGTCCAGCTCGAGCGGCAGGTCCTTACGGATGGTCACCAGCTGCCGGGAGAGGCGCACGTTCTCCGCGTGCTCCTGGAGCGCCTCGCGGGCCCGCTTGCCCTTGAGGTTGGGCGCGGCGGCCAGGATCTCCTCCACGCCGCCATACTCCTGGATGAGCTTCAGCGCGGTCTTGGGGCCGATGCCGCGCGCGCCCGGCACGTTGTCCGAGCTGTCCCCGATGAGCGCCAGGTAGTCGATGATCCGCTCGGGCGGCACGCCCAGCCGCTCGGCGGCGTTGCGCGTGTCCACCCACTCCTCGTCCACGCCGTGGGGGCCGCCGCGCCCCGGATTCAGCAGCGCGATGTCCGGGCAGATGAGCTGGTAGAAGTCCTTGTCCCCGGAGACGATCACGCTCTCCACCCCGGCGTCGCACGCCAGGGTGGCCAGCGTGCCGATGACGTCGTCGGCCTCCTGCCCCTCCAGCTCCAGCACAGGCACGCGGAAGCCCTCCATGAGCTGGCGGATGCGCGGCATGGAGGCCGCCAGCTCGTCGGGCATCTTCTCCCGCGTGGCCTTGTACTCGGGGTAGAGCTTCTCGCGATCGCTCATGCCCGCGTCCATGACCACGCCCAGGTAGTCCGGCTCGTGCTCCTCCAGGATCTTGAGCAGGAAGCGCGTGAAGCCGAACGCCGCGGAGGTGTTCTCCCCGCGCGAGGTGGTCAGCGGCGCGTTGATCATGGCAAAGAACGCGCGGTAGATGAGGGCGTAGCCGTCGATCAGGAAGAGGCGCGGCCGGGTCTTGGCCGGAACGTCAACCATGGGGCCTCGGATGCTGGCGGGTGTGCGTGGCGCGAGCGGGGGAAACTAGCCGGCGGGCGGGTGATGCGCAGCCTCCGATGGCGGTTGGCGCAGCCAGCGGTGCCGGCGCCTGGGGTAGCCGGCAACGGCTGCCGGCGATCCGCACAGCTCACCGGGGCAGCTGTGGTGGGATGCCCGGGATTCTCAACCCAACATCGGCTCCGCAGAACAACTTTCTCGTATACTGTATACTATATACCGCAGAATCGTTGTGCCGCAACGATCTCATGCGGAATTCTCAGAGCGTGCCAGCAGGCACCCCCAACCGGTACCGCACGATATACGGCACGTCGAACTCATCCGTCACGGTGCCCCAGACGTGATCCATGTCGGCGACCTCCACGCGGAGCTCGCGCGGCAGCGCGAGGGAAGCCGTCATCCGCCCCTCGGCGTCCAGCACGTTCCAGCGGCCCGTGCGGCCAAACCCGGGCGTCTCGCGCTGCAGCCAGATGGAGCCGTCGCGCCCCGCCACCACGTTCTTCACGGGCGGATGGAAATCCGGCAGCACGAGCCGCTCGCGGATGACCTCCTCGGCCGCGGCGGCCGACGCGAAGATGGGCGGGAACTGCCCCCCGCCCGCCGGCGCGGTGGCGCGACGCACCAGCGGCGCCACGATGGAGTCCACCTCCTCGGCGGTGACGCGCCGCGGCACGTAGGTGAACCACCGGCGCCACACCTCCCGGCCGTCCAGGTCGAGGAGCGCCACGCTGAAGCGCGGCTCCCGCCCCTCCTGGTGGTAGGGCCGCTCCACCACCACGAAACCGGAGCCGTCGGCCAGCGGGACATTCAGGGGGCGCTCGCTGAACGGCTGGCTGCTGAAGCTGCGGGGGCCGGTCTCATTGCGCGGGTTGCTGATCTCGAGGGTGCCACTCTCCAGCGGGATGGCCTGGATGACGTTCAGGAGCTCCCCCGCCCGGCTGAGGCGCAGCAGATGCACCTCGGTGATCTCACCGCTGGTTACCAGGTGCGATGGCGCGCTGGTACTGCCGGCGAGGGTCCCGTCCGCCAGGAGGCGACCGGCCTGCACGGTGGTGGGCCCGGCGGGACCGTCCACCGAGAAGCGGATGTTCTGGGAGGACAGGAAGGCGCCATTGCGATCGAAGAAGCTCATGCGGGCTTCCCGGTTGTCGTAGGTCCACAGCGTGTCGGCCCGCCAGCCGAAGGCGCCGATGCTGCGGAACTCGCCCGGGCCGTCGCCCGCCCTGCCGATCACCCGGAGCAGCGCGCCGTCCGGGCTCCACACGCGCAGCTTCTGCTCGTTGGTGTGCGCCGACCAGATGGCGCCCTCCGCACCGGCGCGGATGCTGGACGCCCAGTCGAACGCGTAGGTGGTGTCATCGGCGCTGCCGATGCGCAGCGTTTCCCCGGCCACCAGGCGGTCGGCCTGCGCCTGGAGCGGCGCGGCCGCGGCTGGAACGAGGAGCATGAGCGGGAGCTGGAGGACGGCGCGGGGAAGGCGGAGGCGTGGACGTCGCATGAAAGAACTCCGTGGTGATGGACCGCGGCCCGGAGCACCGCAAGCGCAGCGCGCCCCGCGGGCGGACCAGCGGGGCGCGGCTCGTGCGCGTGGCATGGTGTAGCTTGGTGTGGCGTGGCGACAGGGGTCAGGCGCTGGCGGCCCTACCTACGTTGGACGCCTGGAGGCCCTTGTCCGTCTGGCGGACCTCGAATTCCACCTCTTCGCCTTCCGCGAGGGTCTTGAAACCCTCCATGGTGATCGCGGAGAAATGAACGAACACGTCTTCCCCGTCCGACTGTTCAATGAACCCGTACCCCTTGGCGTCATTGAACCACTTCACCTTCCCCCTGGCCATCGAACTGCCTCCTGATTGGACGAAAACCCGCAGAACCAACAGACCTGCAGGAAGCCAAGGTAGGAGTGCGCGTTTCCGGGTGTCAAGGAAAAAATCAGCGATTCCCGGGAGTCGTACCTACATCAGAGTACATGTAGAGGGCACGGTACATCCGGGCGTTCTGCTGCACGATCTTCACGTAATCACGTGTTTCCGTGAACGGAATGCGCTCCGTGAAGCGCTCGTCGTGATCGAATTCCGGGAAGGTGCGCCAGCGTTTCACCCGGGTGGGTCCGGCATTGTAGGCGGAGAGCACGATCGGCAGCCGCCCCTCATACTCGGCCAGCTGCTCGGCCAGGTAGCGCATGCCCAGATGCACGTTGAACTCGCCGCGCCGAAGCATGTCGGGATCGAAGCGACGTACGCCGGATCCACGGGCCAGCGTAGCGCCCGTCTCCGGCATGATCTGCATCAGGCCGATGGCCCCCGCGGGACTCAGCGCGCGCGGATTGAACATGGACTCCTGCCGGATGAGCGCCGCCGCCAGGAACGGGTCCACCCCGCGCTCCTCCGCCTCCGCCACCACGATGTCCCGGAAGGGGAACGGATAGACGATGCGTAGCAGGCGCGGATTCCAGGCGCCCTCGCGCCGGTAGATGTCCCAGGCCAGCGCAATGCCGGCGGCGCTGGCGCCCCGCCCGATGAGCGCCTCGGCCAGGGCGTAGTGGTGGGCCGGATCCGCGGCGAAGCGCCGGCGCACGCGCTCCAACTCGAAGGCGGCCTCGGCGTCCAGCCCCGCGCGCCTGAGCAGGTCCACCGCGGCGAAGCCGGCGCGCAGGCGCTCCTCCAGCGCCGGGTCGCGCGGCGGCGCGGCGGCCAGGGGCACGTCCAGCACCGCCACGCCCAGCAACTCCGCCGCCTGGCCGCCGTAGTAGGAGAAGGGATCGCGCGCCCGCACCTCGCTGAGCAGGCCGCGGGCGGTGGCGCTGTCTCCCTGCTGGGTATGGATGAGCGCCGCCCAGTAGGTGGCCTGCTGCCAGCGGCGCCCGGTGGGGAAGGCGGAGCGGTAGCCCTCGAACGCGCCCAGCGCCTCCACCGGACGGCCGCGCTCCAGCATCAGTCCGCCCAGCCGCATCCAGGAGAAGCCCACCTGCTCCACGTCGGCGGGCACGGCGGTGGCCTGGCGGAAATTCCGCTCCGCCGCCTCGAAGCGGCCATCGTCCTGGTCCAGGTCGGCCAGCAGGTAGAGCGCGCGCGCGGCGCCGTCCTGGCCCGGGAAGCGCTCGGCCACCCGGCCCAGCGTGCGGCGCGCCTCGGCCACGCCACCCGCACGGTAGCGGGCACGGGCGGCCGTGTAGAGCGCCTCCGCCCGCACGCTGGCGGACAGCACCTGGCGCTCGGCCACGCCCGTCAGCAGCGGCTCGGCCGCCCCGTACTCGCCGGCGTTGAAGAGCCCCCGACCCAGCGCCAGACGGAGCTCCTCACGCTCCTGCGGGCTTCCCAGATCGGTAGCCAGGTAGGCCTCGATGGCGGGGCGGGCGCGCGCCGCGTTGCCGTGCCGGAGCCACGTCTCTCCCACCGCCAGGCGCTGGCGCACGTCCAGGTTGCCCAGCTCACCCAGGTGGCGGGCGGCGGTCACACCCGCGGCCGTGCCGCGGCCGTCCTCCAGGATGCGCAGGAAGGTGCGGCGCGCGGCGGCGCTGTCTCCGTGCGCGAGCTGCGTCTCGCCGGCCACGGCCAGCGCCTCGGCGCGGGCGCCGGCGGTGGCCAACCGCCCGGCCGCGTCCAGCGCCGCGGCCACCGCGGCGTCCGCATCCTCCGCCTGGCTGTAGGCGCGCACACGGGTGCGCCACGCCCAGTCCCAGGCCAGCTCACGGTCCAGCGCGTCCAGCCGGACGCGCACCGCCGCGGTGTCCCCCGTGGCCGCCGACGCCTCGGCGGCCAGCACGCCCATCCAGCCCGCCGCGGCGGGCAGCAGCGCGGCGGCGCGCTCGTAGCCCATCCGCGCCGCCTCGTGATCCTGCGCGCGCGCGGCGGCGCGGGCGCGGCGGAGCTCGGCCAGGCCGCGCTCGGTGGCGTCCGTATCGGCAGCCAGCTCCAGGTAGCGCCCCAGGGCGGCGCGCCCTCCGGCCAGGTTACCGGTGGCCAGCCGCGCGCGCCCCAGCAGATGCCAGCCGCGCGCGCCCTCCGCCGTGTCCAACCACGCCCGCCCGTCGAGCAGGCGCTCCACCTCGGCCCAGTCGCCCCAACCGGCCTCCGCCTCGGCGGCGGTGAGGAGCGCGACGGGCAGGCTGTCGGCGCGCGGCCGCAGGTAGGCGCGCATGATGGTGGCGGCGCGGAAGTAGCGGCCCTGGGCCAGTGCGGTGCGGGCGGAGTCCGGGACCTCCGCATGGGAGCCGGCGGCCATGGACATGGTCGGGGCCGCGGCGGCCGGCATGGCCCGCGCTCCGAGGGTCGGCGCTCCGGGGGTCGGCGCTCCGAGGGTCGGCGCTCCGAGGGTCGGCGTGGCCGAGGCTCCGGCCGCAACAAGAACGAGCAGGGAAAGCGTGCTGCCTACGGCCATGCTACTCCTGTGGCGCTAGCGGCGCGGCTTCAGGCGTTCGGCCACGCGGCGGAACTCCATCTCGGACTCGGGCGTGAGTTCGAAACGCCCGAGCCCGGACCGGTCGTAGAAGATGAGGCGGACACCGCCGCCCGGGCCCACGCGCAGGTAGCTCCACTCGATGACGTCGGGGCGCGCGCCCATGTCACGGTCGCTGAACCGCTCGTAGGACTCATCGGGCGGGCCGAGCACGATGTAGACCTCGCCCCGGTCCGTCCGCCACCCGGGCCGGCCCGACTCGCCGAAGAGCTCGGCGGCCACGCGCACACGCTCGAAGAACTCCTCGCGATACTCGTTCAGCGGCGTGGCCGGCAGCGGGTCGCGGATGCGCCAGAACTCCTCCCAGCGCTCGCGCCGCTCCGCCGGGGTGCCCGCCTGCAGCGAGTCCAGCTCCTCGTTGGTGCCGATGAAGCGGAGGAACTCCAGCACCTCCTCGAAATTGGCCACCATCCACTGATCGGAGATGGTGAGCAGTAGCGGCGCGCTCGCCTGGTTGCCCGCCACGCCGTGCGGGAATACCTCCGCGGTGTGCCGCCCCAGCGGCAGGGCGTCGGCGTCCACGGTGATCAGGGCATGGCGCACGGCGCCCTCGTCCACGCTGAGGGCGCTCGTGCCCCGCCAGATCGGCTGGCCTTCCTCATCCAGCACCCGCACCCCCACCGAGTCCGCAGCCGGCGTGCCATACCATTCCACGTACAGCCGGGGCGCCTCCGCGCCGTAGGGTACGGTGCGGCGGGGATTCACCAGCAGACGCGGGTGCGCGGCGCGGTCGGCGCGCGGCTCCGCCGCGTAGACCGACACGGGGAGGGTGAGCACCGTGGCGCCGGCGCCGTAGGCCGGCACCTCCAGGGTGTCCAGCGCGTCGAACCCCCTCGAGCTGTTCCGGTCACCGGCCACCACCGTCACCTCGTACGTCCCCGGGGCCAGCGCCACCAGGTCCTGGAAGACCACGCTCTCCTCGGTGCGCGCGGTCTCGGCGAAGGCGGGGATGCGCACCGTCTCCTCCCGCTCGCTGCGGCGCACCTCCACGCTGTCCCGCCGGAAGACGAGTGACACCTCGTAGCGCGCGGCAAAGGAGCGCTCCTCGCGCTGGAAGCGGAGGGCGCTGTTCGGCAGGGACATGGCAAAAAGCACGTACGTGGAATCGGCGGGACCCGCCACGGTGGCAAAGGACGCCACGACCGGAAAGTGCGCCGGGCCGGCCAGGAAGCCCAGCCGGCTATAGACCGCGAGCGGGCGCGCGGCGGGACCCACGGCGGCCGCGTCCAGCGTGCGCTCGATCGTCCCCCCGCCGCAGGCGCCCGCCACGAACGCGCCGGCCAGTGCCGCGCCCGCGGCCAGGCCCCGGAACGCAAGAGGGCCGCCCAGTGGGCGGCCCTCCAACATGCTGCGGGCGGTACGCCGGCTCACAAGGTCAGATGCCCTGCGCATGGAGGGCGTCCACCATCTTCTGCGCCGACTCCTCCATGTCGATCACCATACGATCGATCTTGGAGACGAAATAGTTGTGCGCAATGTTGACGGGGATGGCGATCACCAGACCGGTGGCGGTGGTGATGAGCGCCACCTTGATGCCGCCGGCCACCAGCGAGGCTTCCACCTCACCGGCCAGCTCGATGTTCTGGAAGGCCACGATCATACCGATCACCGTGCCCAGGAAGCCCAGCAGCGGGGCCACGTTGGAAACGGTGGCCAGCCAGACCAGGCCGCGCTCCAATGAAGCCATCTCGATCAGGCCCACGTTCTCGATGGCCTTCATCACGCGTTCGGTGCCCTCGTTGCGCCGCTCCAGCCCCGCAGCCAGGATGCGGCCGGCGGGCGAGTTGGACTCGCGCGAAGCCTTGAGCGCCTCGTCGATCTTGCCCTTGGCAATGAGGTCATCCACCTGGCGCAGGAACTTGGTGGTGCGCGCGGACTTGGCGGTGAGGTCGAAGAGCTTCCAGATGATGACGACGAGCCCGAGCAGCGCGGTGGCGCCCAGGAAGTACATCATCCAGCCGCCGTCGTTCCAGGTCTTGGCGATCCACTCGGCAATCGACAGGTCCGCGCCTTCCAGCGCTTCCGCCTGGAGAATCGCAAGGATGGGGGTGCTGAAACTGGCCAAAGTGACCTCCGTGGGACGTGACCGTCGCCTTACAACGGCGGTTAAGAAGCGATTTTCGAGGCTCAGGAAACCGAGCGAAGGTACCGGAGCCTTCCGGGGGTGTCAAGGCCCGCGCCGCCCCGTGTATACAACCTGCCGGCGGCGTTTCCACGCATCGTCGACTGCCGGTCGGGGACACGTTCACGCGCCGCGCTTCGGGCCCTCCAGCCGGACGAGCGCAGGCTCCTTGATACAGGCCGCGAAGTGTTCGGGTTCCTTCTCGGCCAGCGGCGGCACCATGCGGGCGCAGTCCGCGTCCTTCAGGGGATGGGGGCAGCGCGGGTGGAACGGACAGCCGGGCGGCGGATTCGAGGGACTGGGCACGTCACCCTGCAGCACGATCCGATCGCGCGCCTGGCCGGGCTCCGGCACCGGCACCGCGGAAAGCAGAGCGCGCGTGTACGGATGGCGCGGCGAGCGCACCACCGCGTCCGCGCTGCCCAGCTCCACGATGCGGCCCAGATACATGACGGCCACCCGATCACTCACGTGCTCCACCACGGAGAGGTCGTGGGCAATGAAGAGGTAGGACAGGCCGAGCTCGCCCTGCAGATCCTGCAGCAGGTTCAGCACCTGCGCCTGCACGGAGACGTCCAGCGCGGAGACGGGCTCGTCACAGACAATGAAGTCCGGCTCCACGGACAGGGCGCGCGCGATGCCGATGCGCTGCCGCTGCCCGCCGCTGAACTCGTGCGGGTAGCGGCGCTCGCTCGTGGCCGGCAGGCCCACGCGCTGGAGCAGGTCCCGCACGCGCCGGCCGGCGTCCGCCCCCCGGGCCAGGTCGTGTACCTTGAGCACCTCGCGCAGCGTGTCCCCCACCGTCATGCGTGGGTTCAGCGAGCCGTACGGGTCCTGGAAGACAATCTGCGCGCGGCGGCGGAGCGCGCGCAGCGCCTGGTGGTCCATGCCGAAGACGTCCACGCCCTCGAAGAACGCCTCCCCGGAGGTGGGCTCGTCCAGCCGGAGGATGGCCCGGCCGGTGGTGGTCTTGCCGGAACCCGACTCGCCCACCAGCCCCAGCGTCTCCCCGCGGCGCACGCGGAAGGTGACGCCGTCCACGGCCCGTACGGCGCCCACCTGTCGGGCAAAGAGCCCACGCCGGATGGGGAAGTGCTTGATCAGCTCGCGCACGTCCAGCAGGGTGTTCTCGGGGGGCGGCACCTCACCGGGGGTGAGTCCGCGCGTGTCACTGTCCCCCTTGGCGGGCGGCAGCGCCTCCGTGGCATCCGGCACCACCGGCCTCACCTGGAGCGGCGCTGCGGCGGCGCTCACGTCTCCCCCTCCAGCGGCCCGGGCGGCGGCGCCTGCCCGAGCGCGCTCGGATCCCGGTGGGCGGCCTCGGCGGGCGTGTCCGCCAGGGCGGGATCGTGGGCGGCCTCGGCCGGCGTGTCCGCCAGCGCCGGATCGGTGCCGAAGCCGCCGCGCTCCCGCCGCACCTCCGCGCGCCGCTCGGGATGCTCCTCCAGCCAGCAGCGGGAGCGCCGCGCGTCGGGCGCCTCCAGCAGGGGCGGCGGCTGCTGTACGCAGAGCTCCCAGCCGTAGGGGCAGCGATCGTGGAAGCGGCAGCCGGTTGGCCAGTCCGTGGCCGCCGGCACGATCCCCGGGATGACGGCCAGCCGCTCGCTGCTGTGGCTGAGGCGTGGAATGGCCTGCAGCAGTCCCTCGGTGTAGGGGTGGCGCGGATCGCGGAAGATGGCCTCCACGGGCCCTTCCTCCACGATCTGGCCGGCGTACATGACCAGCACGCGGTCACACACCTCGGCTACCACCCCCAGGTCGTGGGTGACCAGCACCACGGCCATGCCCAGCCGCTCGCGCAGGTCGGCCAGCAGCTCCAGGATCTGCGCCTGGATGGTGACGTCCAGCGCGGTGGTCGGCTCGTCGGCAATCAGCAGGTCGGGCTCGCACGCCAGCGCCATGGCAATCATGACCCGCTGCCGCTGCCCGCCCGAGAGCTGGTGCGGATAGTCATCCACGCGCTCGGCGGGGGCCGGGATGCCCACCAGCTCCAGCATCTCCACGGCCCGCGCGCGCGCCTCCTTGCGGTTCATGCCGCGATGCAGGCGCAGCGTCTCGGCAATCTGCTCCCCCACCTTGAAGACGGGGTTCAGGGAGGTCATGGGCTCCTGGAAGATCATGCCGATGTCATTGCCCCGGACGGCGCGCATCTCCTTCTCGGAGAGCTCCAGCAGCTCGCGGCCGCGGAAGCGGATGGAGCTGCCCTCCAGGATCTCGCCGGGCGGCGTGGGCACCAGGCGCATGACGGACAGGGAGGTGACGGATTTGCCGCACCCGCTCTCCCCCACGATGCCCAGCATCTCCCCCTCCGCCACGGAGAAGGAGAGGCCGTCCACGGCGCGGGCCGTGCCCGCGTCGGTGCGGAAGACGGTGCGCAGCTCCCGGACGTCGAGGATGCTCATGAGCGCAGCCGGGGATCGAGGGCGTCCCGCAGGCCGTCCCCCACGAGGTTGAAGGCCAGCACCACCAGCACGATGACCAGCCCCGGGAAGGTGGTCACCCACCAGGCGCCGAGCAGGTTGTCCCGGCCGGCCGCCACCATGTTGCCCCACGAGGGCGTGGGCGCCTGGATGCCCAGCCCCAGGAAGCTCAGCCCCGCCTCCAGCACGATGGTGTTGCCGATGCCCAGCGTGGCCGTGACGATCACCGGCGCCAGCACGTTGGGCACGATGTGGCGCAGGATGATGCGCGTGCGCCCGAGCCCCAGCGCGCGGGCCGCCTGCACGAACTCGCGCTCGCGCAGGGAGAGCACGTCGCCGCGCACGATGCGCGTGGTGCCCGGCCACTGCGTGAGGCCCAGCACCAGGATGATGACCGCAATGCCGGGGCTGAAGAGCGCCACGATGAGGATGAGCAGCACCAGGCGCGGGAAGGCCAGCACCATGTCCGTGAAGCGCATCACGGCGGTGTCCACCTTGCCGCCGAAGTAGCCGGCCAGCGCGCCCAGGAGCGTGCCCAGCGTGACGCTGATGGCCGTGGCCACGAAGCCGATGGCCAGCGAGATGCGCGCCCCGTAGAGGATGCGCGAAAGCACGTCCCGCCCGAACTGGTCGGTGCCCAGCCAGTAGTCGGCCCCCGGCGGGAGGTAGCCCGTGGTGGCAATGTCCTGCTGCGCGATCGGATCGTAGGGCGCCAGGAAGGGCGCCAGCAGCGCGATGAGGTAGAAGACCACCACCAGCCCCAGGCCCGTCATGGCCAGGCCGTTGCCGCGCAGCCGGCGCGAGGCAATGGACCACTGGGAGTCCCCGCGATCGTCGGTGGGGCGACCCATGGCGAACAGGTCCCGGAGCGCCCACACCCAGACGAGCACCAGCATGGCCACGAGCGTGGCCAGCGCCACCCAGTCCTCCATCGTGCCGCCGCTGAAGGCGGCCGCGATGCGCCCGCGCGCCAGGACCGCCACGGCCACCAGCGCAAGCCAGCCGAAGAGCAGCCAGCCGCCGCGCACCGCCGCGCCCGCCGCCATGTGGCCCGCGCCGGGGAGCACCAGCGTGAGGGCGCGGGCCCGGCCGGACGCCTCCTCCCGCCGGCCGCCGCGCGCGCGGGCCAGGCCGGACGCCTCGGGACGCTCAGTCATAGCGGATGCGCGGGTCGGCCACGGCGTAGAGCACGTCGGCCAGCAGGTTGCCGATCACCACCATCACGGCAAAGAGGAAGCTGGTGGCCATGACCAGCGGATAGTCACGCTGGAAGATGGCCTCCACGATCACCCGGCCCATGCCCGGCCAGGCAAAGATCATCTCCACGAAGACGGCGCCGCTGAAGAGGAAGGGGATGTAGAGGCCGAGCAGCGTGATCACCGGGATGAGCGAGTTGCGCAGCCCGTGCTTCATGATCACGGTGCGCCCGGCCAGCCCCTTGGCGCGCGCCGTCCGGATGTAGTCCTGGCGCACCACCTCGAGCATCTGCCCGCGGGTGTAGCGCGCCACGCCCGCGGCCAGCGCCAGGGTGAGCGTGGCCACCGGCAGCACCAGGTGCGCCACGCGGTCCCTGATCTGCTCGCCGGCGCTCATGAAGTCATAGTCCACGCTCGTGATGCCCGTGGGCGGCAGGGAAATGGGCCAGCCCCACTCGTGCGCCTTCAGCGCAAAGACCAGCATGAGCATGAGCGCCAGCCAGAAGGACGGCATGGAGTAGAAGAAGAGGGAGGCCACGCTCAGGGCGCCGTCGGTCACGGAGTGCTGCCGCACCGCCTGGTAGACGCCGATGATGACGCCGAAGAAGAAGACCAGCACCAGTGCCACGCCCGTCAGCATGAGCGTATTGGGCAGCGCCTCCAGCAGGATGTCCGCCACCGGCCTGCTGTGCGCGAACGAGTAGCCCCAGTCCCCCGTGAAGAACGCCAGCATCCACTTCCAGTAGCGGACGTAGACCGGCTGGTCGAGGCCCAGGTTGGAACGCAGCTGGGCCAGGACGTCCGCGGGGATGTTGGGATTGAGGTAGAGGGAGGCGGGGTCGCCTGGTGCCAGGTTCAGAATGAAGAAGATGAGGGTGGCCACCCCCAGCAGGAGGGGGATGGCACCGAGTAGCCGACGGAGGACGTACGCCCCCATCAGCGGCCGTGGGTCATCGGCCGCGGCTCATACGCCCTGGCGCGTCGGCGGTGCGTCACCGGCCCTGGCTCATCCGCCGAGCGTCCATTGCGGCATGGTGAGCAGCTCGCCGCGCGGATCCATGGTCACCCCGGACACCTCGTTGCGGGTGGCAGCCAGCTCGTTCAGCCAGAACATGAAGGTGACCGGCTGCTCGCGCTGCAGCACCCGGGTGAAGTCGGCCCACACCTGGCGGGCCTCGTCCGGGTCCGTGGCGGCGCCGCCCCGCTCGATGAGGCGGTCCAGCTCGGGGATGCGCACCGCGCTCCGGTTCGTGGACTCGGCCTCGTCGGCCAGATCGGAGTGGAAGAGGGCGCCGGGCGAGGACGCCATCTGGAAGTTGTCCAGCACCCAGTTGGTGAAAACGGCGTCATAGTCGCGCGACTTGTGCGCCGCCAGCATGGTCTGGAACTCCATGACGCGGATCTCCACGTCGGCGCCCAGGCCACGCAGCTGACTCTGCAGCACCTCCACCACGGCGCGGCGCAGGGCGTCATCACTGGTGAGCAGGGTGAAGGCCAGCGGCTGGCCGTTCCGCTCGCGGATCTGATCACCGTCCGTGTCCGTCCAGCCCGCCTCCTCCAGCAGGCTGGCGGCCTGCGTGGGATCGTAGGCCAGGCCCTCCACGTCGGGGTGCAGCGGATGCCAGGGCGGGATGGTGCTCTCCGCCAGCTCCCCCTCACCGTGCAGCAGCGCGTCGATGATCTCCTGCCGGTTGATCCCCATGGCCAGCGCGCGGCGCAGGGCCGGATCGGTGAACGGCTCGCGCTCGTTGTTCCAGCCCAGGAAGTAGACGGTCCGACCCGGGAAGGAGTGCAGCTCCGCATCCGTCGAGCTCTCGATGCGGCTGGCCTGCTCCGGCAGCACGGGAATGTCCACGTGCACGCCGCCCGTGATGAGCTCCGTGAGCAGTGTGGCCGCCTCCGGCACGATGCGGAAGACCACGCGCCGCGCCTGTGCCGGTCCGCCCAAGGCCTCCGGGAAGTCCGCCGCCGGCTCGAGCACCAGGCGGTCGTTGGCGCGCCACTCCACGAAGCGGAAGGGGCCGCTGCCCACCGGATTGCGATTGAACTCGGCGTTGCGCAGGTCGGCGGCGGCAATGTCCTCGAGCAGGTGCCTGGGCATGGGCGCCCACCAGAAATCTTCCAGCGCCTGCGCGTGCGGCTCGGAGTACACGAAGCGAATGGTCTGCGCATCCAGCACCTCGGCGCTGGCCACCTTACCCAGGAACGCCGATCCGATGAGCGAGGCCGACGCCGGATCCTTGGCCATGTCGAAGGTCCACTTCACGTCCTCCGCCGTCACCGGCTGCCCATCGTGCCAGCGCACGTCGGAGCGCAGCGTGAAGACCACGGCGGTGTCCCCCTCCTCGGTCCACGACTCCGCCAGCCACGGCTCCGGCTGGAGGTCCGCGTCATACTGGATGAGGGGGGTGAAGAGCGCGTAGTTGATGACCTCGGAGGTGTAGAGCGACGAGTTGGTGATGCTGTTGAAGCCACTGAAGTCGGAGCGCATCCCCACGACGATGGTCTCGCCAGCGCCGCCGCCGCCGTCGCCGCCACAAGCCGCGGCCAGCAGCACAGCCGCCGTGACACCTTTGCTCCGCCAGCTGCCCATGCTCGCCTCCCTAAGAAATCGCCGCGCTCAGCGGCGCCAGGTCCAATCGTCCGAGCGGTAGCGCGCCAGCAGATGGAGGGCATGCCGCTGCTCGGAGGAATCCATTGGGGCCGGAGCAAAACGGGTGCCGAGGGCCGCACCGAGCGCCGCCGCGATGGGCTCCACGAGCGCGGCGGGCGCCATCACACGTCCCAGTTCGCGTGCTACCGTGGTGCTGCCATGCGACGATGACGCCGCCACTGCCGAGGGCTCCAGCCAGCCAGCCGGCGCACCCTGCGCCCCCGGATCCCGCGTGGCGGCGGTCGCCGCCACGTCCACGCGCAGGCGGGTCACCGCGGACTGGCTGCCGTCGAGCAGGATGGAGCCGTGTTGCAGGAGGGCGTCCCCCTCCCGGCGCTGCGCGCTGCCCACCAGCTTCCGGCCGCCGCACACCACCTCGCCGGCCGCGGGCACCGCAAAGCACGGCCCCGCCTCGGCCACGCTCAGCCGGCCGGCGCCGCCCGCCAGCTCGGCCGGCACGCCCACGGCGCGCAGGGCGGCCACGAGCGCCTGGTTGATGCGCAGGTAGGCCTCACGCGGGCGGCCCAGGTCGGCCACCCGCCCCACCACGGCGTAGGTGAGCTCGTGGGTGTGAAGCACGGCCAGGCCGCCGGTGGGGCGCCGCACCAGCTCCAGCCCCGCGGCCGCCGCGGCGTCCGCGTCATAGCGGCCGCGCGCCGGCTCGTTGCGTCCGAAGGACAGGCAGGCGGGCGCCCAGCGGTAGAGCCGCAGCACGGGTGCCGCGCCCGCCCGCGCGCCGGCCAGCAGCGCCTCGTCCACCGCCATGTTGAGCGCGCCCGGCAGCGCCGCGGGCGTCCCCGGAGCCGCGTCCCCCCCGGACGCGCCACGGGCGACGGAGGCTGCGGCGCCCTCGTCGCCCGTGAACGGATCCAGGATGAGGCGCCAGGCGCCTGTGTGACTCATACCGGCTCGGCCGCCGGTGCCACGCTCACCCGTCGATGTGCGTTTCGTAGGCCGCGGCGTCGAGCAGCGCGCCCAGCTCATCGGGCTCGGTGACGCGCAGCTTGATCATCCATCCCGCACCGTAGGGATCACTGTTGATGGTGGCCGGATCGTCGGCCAGCGTTTCGTTGATCTCCACCACCTCACCGGTCACGGGGCAGTAGAGGTCACTCACCGCCTTGACCGCCTCCACCGTGCCGAAGACGTCCATCCTGCTGTACGTGCTGCCCGGCTGGGGGAGCTCCACGTAGACAATGTCACCCAGTTCGCCCTGGGCGTAGTCCGTGATGCCCACCACGAAGACGTCATCCTCTGCCGTGGGCTTCAGGTACTCGTGTTCTTCCGTGTAGTGCAGATCCCCGGGAATCTCCGCCATGTCCACCTCCGCTGCCGCTGCGCCAGGGCGGGTCGATCCCGCCGAGGCGGTTAGCTTAGAGGGGGGTCAGGAGGCCGTCAAGGAACGCGGATCTCGTTCAGTTCCCGGAGGATGGTGGTGAGGCGGCGCAGCTCCCGCTCCACGGTCTCCAGACTCTCCCGCACCTCGGGGTCGTCGGCCACCGGCTCGTCGAGCAGGAGCTGAATGTGGCCGAGCGCCGCGGTGAGGGGGTTGTTGGCGTCGTGGCGCACGCGCCGCACGAGCGCCACCATCTCGGCAAGCCGTTCATCGGACATGCTTCCTCCAGCCATCTACGGGTGTCATCCGAGTGTAGCGCGGCACGCGGGGCGGCGGCAAGCGGGCACCCGCCGCGCACCTCACTCGAGCCCCCACCGCGCCCTACCCTCACCCTCGCGGCGCGCCCTACCCTTGATCCCACTGCGCGCAACACCCTTGATCCGGCCGGGCGCATGCGTTAGCGTAGTCGCGACGACGCCAGCACGGCGTCGCGGGGGCCGGCACCGGGAGGCAAGGCTGAACGGTGACGGACCGCGGGATGGCCGCCGGGTTGGACCCGGTGAGCGGACCCGCCATGAAGCGCCCCAGTTTTCCCGAAAAAGGAGGTGATCCCTTGGCTAGTTCGAGTCTCATCCGTAACCCGACACGGGCAAGCGATCGCCGTTTCAGCGCGTAGCTGAACATCGCGAGATCTTCCCGCTACGACGGTTGCTGAAACGCATCGCGTCGGGTTGCGGAAGACCAAAAGAAGCGCCCCATCGGCTGAGCCGGTGGGGCGCTTTCTTTTGCGGGGGTTGGGGGGGCGGGGCGGGGGCGGGCGCCGTCGCGCTCATGCAGCCTTCCGGCGGGGGGGGCCGGCGGCGGCGGCGGCGGGCGCGCGCTTATGCAGACTCCCGGCGTGGCGCGCGCTTACGCAGCGTGGCGCCGCCGGGCGCGCGTTGATGCAGCCCTCCGGCGTGGCGCGGGCTTATGCAGCGTGGCGCCGCGCTTATGCGGCGTGCCGGGCGGGCCGGGCGTACGATTCCCACCAAACGCGCACGCGCGGCCACCGAGCGGCGCCGTTGCAGCTCTGACCGCAATTATTGCCACAAATCCTCCAAGCGCCGGCGCGCCTCGCGCCGTTGCAGCTCTGATTGCAAATAGTGCCACAAATCCAGCAACCGCGCGTGCGGGAAGCGCGCGTGCGCTTCTGACAACATTCCCGCCGCCGCCGACCCGCGCTTATGCAGCATTCCGCCCACCTCCCCGCCCCTGAGCCACACCCGCGCCCGCCCTCCCCCCCCACGCCTGGCAACCCGCCGCTGCCCACCCTACGTTAGCAACGTGGTACGTACGTTAAACGATCGATTCCACCGTGAGGCATATCATGTCCGTGTTGACGCCCGACGTGGCGCACCTGCCCCTCACCAGCCTGGCCGAGGACGAGCAGATGTTCCGCGACATGGTGCGGCAGTTCGCCGAGGAAACCATCCGGCCCCTGAGCCACGACATGGACCGGGACGCGAAGATGGACGCCGGGCTCATCGAGCAGCTCTTCGAGCTCGGCCTCATGGGCGTGGAGATCCCTGAGGAGCACGACGGGGCCGGCTCCACGTTCTTCACCGCCGTGCTCATCGTGGAGGAGCTGTCCCGCGTGGACCCGAGTGTGGGCGTGCTCGTGGACGTGCAGAACACGCTCGTCAACAACGCCTTCCTGCGCTACGGCACGGCCGAGCTGCAGGGGCGCTTCCTGCCGGGACTGGCCACCTCCAGGGTGGGTGCCTACGCGCTCTCGGAGGCGGGCTCCGGCTCGGACGCCTTCGCGCTGGCGTGCCGGGCGGAGGAGTTGGAGGGCGGCTTCAAGCTGACCGGGCAGAAGCTGTGGATCACGAGCGGCGGCGAGGCGGAGGTCTTCATTGTCTTTGCCACCGTGGATCCCGAGGCGGGCTACCGCGGCATCACCGCCTTCATCGTGGAGCGGGACATGCCCGGCTTCACGGTGGGCAAGAAGGAGGACAAGCTGGGCATCCGCGCCTCCTCCACCGTGGAGCTGGTGCTGGACGGCGTGGAGGTGCCGCAGGAGAACGTGCTGGGTGAGGTGGGCAAGGGCTACAAGATTGCCATCGAGACGCTGAACGAGGGCCGCATCGGCATCGGCGCTCAGATGGTGGGTCTTGCCCAGGGCGCCCTGGACCACACGCTGGCTTACGTGCAGGAGCGCCAGCAGTTCAACCGCCCCATTGCCGACTTCCAGGGCGTGCAGTTCCAGCTGGCGGAGATGCGTACGCAACTCGAAGCCGCGCGCCTCATGGTCTACAACGCCGCCCGCCTGAAGGATGCCGGTCTACCCTTCATCGTGGAGGCGGCCATGGCCAAGCTGTACTCGTCGGAGGCGGCCCAGCGCGTGTCCTCCATGGCCATCGATCTCTTCGGTGGCAACGGCTTCTCGAAGGAGTACCCCGTGGAGAAGCTCTACCGGGATTCCAAGATCGGCACGATCTACGAGGGCACCACAAACATGCAGAAGCAGACCATCGCCAAGTACATCCTGGCGGAATAGCATGTAAGCGACGACGCCCGTCCGCCTTCCGCCGCCGCGGCACGCGCCCGGAGCGCCGCCGCATCCCCTCCATCGGGGAACGCGGCGCGCCGGGCGCTGCTCGTAGGAAGAGGGGTGCGCCGCGCGCTATCCAGACGAGAGGGGTGCGCCGCGCGCTACCCGGACGAGAGGGGTGCGCCGTGCGCTATCCGGACGAGAGGGGTGCGCCGCGCGTGTGGGGCCTGCGTACCGCTCGCATCAAGCCGGGAAGCGCGCGCGGTGGTTGGCGTGGCCCGCGCGGCTGGGCGGCCCGGCCGCGCGTGGCTTGCGCTGCGCGCCACCCTGCGCGGCGCCGTTGCCGGCGCCGCCGTTCGTGCGACCCGCGTGCGCCCCACCACCGTTGCCCTCGGCCCCGACGGGCGCGGGCCAGGAGGTCGGCCGCTCCTCGGCGGCGATCTGGTCCAGCACCAGCATGTAGAGCACGGCCGCGAGGGTGGGCGGCACGGGCACCATCTCCGTGTAGAGGATGCACGCCTCGTGGATGGTCCGCCGTTCCGCCACCAGCTTCACGAAGCCGTTGGCGTGCCGCACGTGCGTCTCCAGCAGCGCGGTCTGCACCACGCCGGTGTGGAGCACCACCGCGCGCCGGAGATCATCATGCACCCGGCCGCGCAGCTGGCGCCGCAGCAGGCGGAGCAGCGACCGGTCATCCTGAACTTCCTCGTCGGCAGCCGGGGGCGCGGCAGCGCGCGCCGTGGCGGCCCCGGGCGGTCGCTCCAGGGAGGCCAGCACGCGCGTGGCCAGGATCTCCCCGGCGGGCCCGGAGACATCCAGCAACCGCATGTAGATGTCCAGCATGCGCAGGTCCGGAACCCGGCCCTCGGCATGACGGATGAGTTCGAGCGCGCGCTCCACGTGCAGCTGCGCGACCGCTTCACGCGCCACCGCCGCCGCCACCTGCAGATCACGCAGGACGGCCGCCGGGAGCTTTCCTGAGGAGAATGGCCTGGGCATGGATACTCCTGTCCCATGGTGCTACGGAGAGAGGTGCTGAATGCGGCAACCCCCGTTCCCGGACCGCCGCGGGGCGGGGCGAAGGCTGCCTAAACTCCTGCCCACGACCGGTTTGGGTGGTGGCGCCGGGTGGGCGGGGCGGACGGCGGGAGGTGGGCGGATCCACTAATTCGTGCTGAGGGACGGCAAAATTTTGCGGACCCGGCGCCGGCCAGAGGGCGGCCTCAGCGGCGGCCTCAGCGGCGGCCTCAGCGGCGGCCTCAGCGGCGGCCTCAGCGGC
>JBBDRO010000029.1:0-48135 GCA_040905425.1 Gemmatimonadota bacterium
ATCTTCCGGGGAGGGACGAGGCGAGAAAGGCCGCTGGAGAGCCGGCCAGGGGGACTCCCGAGGATGTCAGGAGGAGGACATACCTCGGGCCCGAAACGGCCGCTCAAAACCTGTCAATGGGATATTTGGGACACGCGCATGCGGGGATGGGCCAGCTGCACCAACGGAGGGACGGATGGCTCGCGGCCCCGCCACGTGGGGACAGGCGACGGGCGGCTAAACAGCGAACCAGCGCAACACGCGCCCCAGCGCCCCCACACCGGGCGCTCCAGCTGGAACGTCGAAATAGTTGGATGGGTCACGGAGCGCGGCGTCATTCGTGCCCGACTCGACGCCCAGCCGTGGGGAAACCCGCCGCCACAAATGCCTTGCGTTCCAGCTGGAACGTCCAGATAGCTGGATGGGACAGGAAAATGCGGCGCCCTCGGCGTACCCCGGTGCTGTGATCATTGGCGGCGGCAATTTCGTGGCGGTGCGCTTCAGCAACGAGGAACTACCGCCGTTGTTCGGCGCCGCGCTACGATTCTCACTCGCGGCCGCGCTGTTTTTCATGATCGCGCGGGTGCGCGGGACCCCGGTTCCCCGCGGTCGGGCGGCGTCGGGCGCGGCGCTGTACGGCCTGCCCGGGTTCGGCCTGGCGTGCGCGTTCCTCTATTATGCGTTGGTGGGCCTGGCCGCCGGCACCGCATCGGTCATCATGGCCTCCGTTCCGCTGCTGACGCTTGCTATGGCCGTGGCGCATGGGCAGTCTCTGCCACGGCCGGACCCGATCACCACGAACGCGATCGGGATGACGGCCGGTGC
Source organism: Gemmatimonadota bacterium (assembly GCA_040905425.1). Lineage (GTDB taxonomy): Bacteria > Gemmatimonadota > Gemmatimonadetes > Longimicrobiales > RSA9 > JBBDRO01. Next base: position 805 of record JBBDRO010000029.1, read on the forward strand.
CGCCCTGCTCTGGGTCGCGTCGCTCGCGTTCGGTGAGGCATGGGCGCTGCCGGACACAGGACGCACCTGGCTGGTGCTCGGTTACCTGGTGTTGCTCGGATCCGTGGCGCTGTTCATCCTGTTCCTGTACGTGATCGAGCGCTGGACCGCCTCAGCTACCACCTACGCCATTGCCCTCATGCCCGTATTTGCCGTGCTGTTCGGCTCGCTGCTGGCCCAGGAGCCGATCACGCTCGAGCTGGTGGGCGGCGGCGCCCTGGTCATGGTAGCCGTCTACGTAGGAGCGCTCGCATAGCGCGACATCGAGCGAGGGCGCCGGGGGGGGGCACGAGGCCGGGACGGATCCCGGTGCGTGCCCCGACTCCAGGCGGTTCAGCGGTAGAACCGGTTCCGCTGATAATCGTGGAACGGCTGCACGCGGAGCACCGGCAGGTCCTGATGTGTCATCACGCGCATCATGGGCACCCGCTGACGGCGTGCCTCATCGGCCGACTCGGGGGTCTCCCGGAGCAGGTGATCCGTCCAGCCCCAGGTGATCAGGTTGTCGTCGGTCTCGGGCTCCATGAGGTAGCTGATCAGGTTGCCCATCGACTGCGAGGTGGGAATCCAGAACCAGCCCTCCCCGACCTCGAGGGTCTCGGCTTCCTTCACGACATCGACGGCCTTCAGGTAGCTGCCCTGGAAGTAGGTCTCGGTGCGCACCGACGTGGCATGGTAGACCTCAGCGTCGATCTCGGCGTGGCCGCGGAATCGGTAGACCGCGATGTCGTGATCCAGGAGGAGCGGCACGACCGCGGCCATGGCCGGCGGCATAAGGTAGCCCACCGGTCGCGGGGTGGTGCGCGTCGGCACCCACTCCAGCCACACCGGAACGTTCTGCAGCGAGTATCCCCCCTCCGCATCCTCGTCGGGCATCCAGACGTCCTCGTTCCCGCGCGAGGTGAGTTCATAGTCCAGGACAACCTGGCCGCTGCCCTCGTGGCCGGCCGCGATCGCGCGCATCCTGGAGCCGGTCGTGACCGCGCGGATGGCCTCCCGCTCTTCGGCCGCGACCTCGAGGATCGTGCTCAGCGCGATGACGCCACCCTGAATCTGGTGGTAGTACCGCTCCGCCTGGGGAATCTCTACCACCGATCCGTCCCGCATGACCCGGCGGGAGTTGCGCGGCGTCTCCAGAAGGATCCCGATCGAGTTCGTGAGGCCGGTGTAGACGTGGTGCTTGCGGGGTTCGACGGAGGTGGAGCCCCAGCCACGCTGCCCGTCCCGCGTCTGCGGCCCGGAATAGTCGAACGAGCGGTAGTCCGCCGCGCGCATGGCCGCGTCGATGCGCGGGAAGATGCGCTGGTAGGGAAACGCCCTGAGCTCGGCGTCGGCGGCAGGGTTGAGGGTTCCCTGATAGGTGATCACGTAGGGGTCCGAGCCGCCGTGATGGCCGTCGACGTGGATGTCAGGGGTCCACTCCGTCATGATCTGGGTGACGAACGCATGAATCTCCTGGGACTCCAGCTTGACATAGTCCCGGTTCATGTCATACCCGGCCTCGTTCGTGCGCCGGGTGACTTCCCCACCGTCCGGGTTCACGAGCGGCACACCGATCACGATCACGTCTTCGAGGACGTGTCGCAGATCCCCGGCGATCAGCTCCTTGGCCACGAGCTGGAAGGACTCCTTGGGGGAGACTTCCCCGCCGTGCACCGAGGGCGCCACGAAGACGATCGTCTTGCCTGAGCGGATGGCGTCCTGGGCGTTGACGATGGGCTCGTCGGCGATCGTGATGAGGTACATCTCCCGACCCTGAAGCGTCTCCGTGAGCGGCTGCATGCTCACCAGCTCGCTCATCTCGTCGAGCTCGAACCAGAAGTCCATGAGCGGCTCGAACGGGGTGGGTCCCGAGCGGAAGTTCTGCTGCTCCTGCCAGGTCTGCGGTAGCTCCTGCCCCCGCACGTCGAGGACGCCTCCGAGCAGGACGAGGAGCGAAAGCAGGAGGGGCACGGTGCGCGGCAGGCACCGGCGGCCGCCGGAGGAGTCGACACCGATCGGGCGAGTGGGGTTCTGAATCCTGGTGTGCATAGTCGACCTGAGCGTGATGTGAATAAAAGGGAACGACCGGCGCCGGTGAGTGGCGCGGGGACGTCGCTTATTGAACGGTTACACGAACGCGCCGCCTACCATGATGTTGCGCACGAGCAGCCAGGGCGAGCCGTGGGACACGCTGTTGCTCTGCGTGGGCTGGCCCTTGGCGTCCCCGCCCGTGCCGTGCATCTCCCATTCGTCGGGGCCGGTGACGCCGTCCAGGTTGGCCCAGAAGTCCGTGGTGATGGCGTTGTAGGTGACGTCCGTGACGGGGCGCGTGATCTGCCCGTCCTTGATCTCCCAGAAGACGTGGCCGCCGAACTGGCCGTTGTAGCGCTGCTGGTCGATGGAGTAGCTGCCGCGGCCGTCGATGAGCACGCCGTCGCGCACGTCGGCAATGAGCTCCTCGCGCGTGGGTGAGCCGATGGGGCCGGGCTTTACGTGCACGTTGGGCATGCGCAGGAAGGGGTAGTCGCGCCAGCTGCGGCCGTACGTGCAGCCTCGGCTGAAGTCCTCACCCATGTGGTGAGCCGTCTCGCGGTTGGTCTGCAGCCCCACCAGGATGCCGTCCCGCACGATGTCCCACTCCTGCGTGGGCACGCCGTCATCGTCGAAGCCCAGGGAGGCCAGGCCGCGGCTGTTACGGTCCGCCACCACATTGAAGTGCTCGGAGCCGTACTTGAGCCGGCCCACGTCCTCCAGCTTGATGAAGCTGGTGCCCGCGTAGTTGGCCTCGTAGCCCACGATGCGGTCGAGCTCGGTGGCGTGGCCCACGATCTCGTGGATGGTGAGCATGGCGTGCGAGGGGGACAGGATGAGGTCCCGCATGCCCGGCGATCCCAGCGGCTCGGCGGTGCACAGGTCCACGGCCTCGTGCGCCACGCGCTCGGCGGCCTCCAGCAGGCCGGACTCCTCGGCCACCTCCCAGCCGCCCATCATGTTCGGCGCGGGGAAGTTGCGTGTGCGGGTGACGTCCCCCACCTCCGCCGTCACGCTGAGCGTGGGGGAGACGGAGTAGGACTCCTGCTCGATGTAGGAGCCCTCGGTGGAGGCGAAGTAGCGCCACTCGTAGGAGACGCGCGCGGAGGCGTTGACGCGGGTGACGCCGCTCACGCCGGAGGCGCGGTCCACGATGGCCTGCGCCCACGACTGGCGATCGTTTTCGGAGACGGTGGTGGGATCGCGCCGCATGGGCGTGACGAAGTTCTCCACGTAGGCGTCCACCGGCGCCAGGCGGACGTCCTCCCGCTTGGCGATGGCGCTGGCGCGCGCCACTTCGGTGGCCACGCGCGTGATGCGGCGGATCTCCTCGTCGGTAACGATGGGGCTGCTGGCAAAGCCCCACACGCCGCTGTGGATGACGCGCACGCCGAAGCCGCCGGCCCGGCGCTCGTCGTGGGTGGGCACGCCGCCGCCGCCGCCACCACCACCGCGACCGCCGAAGCGGCCCCCCCCACCGCCGCCTTCGTTGCCGTAGCTCGCGGAGGCGCCGGGCAGCCCGGTGTTCATGGTGAAGCGGATGTCGGCGTAGCTGCAGCCGCCGTTGCGCGCTTCCATGAGCGCCAGGTCTGCCATCCCCTTGAAGTGGGAGCGCATGACCGCGCCGCGCGGGCCGTCCGAGAGGATCTGAGCTACGAGGTCGTGGGAGTAGAGACCCAGGACGCCTGCGCCCATGGTGTTGATGAAGGTGCGTCGGTTGGGGCTCATGGTGCGTTCTTCTCCGGTTCGGTCATTCGACGGCCGGCGAACTGGACGTCATGGTGAAGTCTTCGATGCGTACGGGCGGGATGAGGCCCGTGTTGCCGCCGTCGTAGGACTCGCCCATGTGCATCGGCACCGGACGGCCCACGTCCACCAGATTGTTGTAGCCCACCAGCGGGGACATATTCCAGCGGAAGTTCTGTACGGCCCCCGTGATCTCCCCGTTCTCGATCAGGAAGAGCCCGTCGCGCGTCATGCCGGTGTTGAGCAGCGGCTGGCTCTCGGAGGGCACCCCGCGGATGTACCAGAAGAAGGTGACCAGCAGGCCGCGCCGCGTGTCCGCGATCATGTCCTGGATCGAGCGATCGGTCCCCTCCATGACCAGGCTCATGCCCACGTTGGCCGGCTGACCTTCCGCCAGATTGCGCAGGACGCCGTTCTCCACCCAGGTGGTGGGACGGGCGGGCCGGTCGTTGCCCAGGATCGGCGTCTGGCGGAGGATGGGATTGCCGATGTCACTGCGCAGCGTGAAAAGGTCGGAGAGGACCCTGTCACCCGTTTCGACGTCTTCACCGAAGGCGCGCTGGGCCGCCCCCTCGTTGTTGAACGCGTTGGTCATGAGCGAGAGGAAGCGGGCGTTGGCGCGCGGCTCCAGGATGACGCTGTAGCGACCGGGCTCGAGCGCGCGCGCGTTGCTGCTGAGCACCGCCTTGTTCGCCGCCGCCTCGGTGAGCGCCCGGGCGTCGATCATGCCCAGGTCCTTGATGCCGGTGATCCCCGACCAGCCCGAGCCGGTGCCGTCGGGCGTACGGCAGGTCAGCACGAAGCTGCTCTCGGCCACCCGGTAGTAGGCGAACAGCCCGGCCGAATTGGCCCGGCACGTGGCACGATCGATCTTGGGAATGTAGCCGTAGCCGAGCACGCCCTTGGCGTCCGCCACCGCCAGGCTGTCACGCACCATGAGGGCGCGCTCGCGGGGACCGTAGTCCACCATCCGCGGCAGCGCCGCGTCCACGGGGATGTATTCCTGCGGTCCGAGGAGCTCGTCCAGCTCTTCCTCCTCGTCCGCCGCCTCGGCATCGGCGCGCGCCTCGTCCACCATGGCGCGCAGCCCGGCGTCACTGAAGTCCATGGTGGAGGCGCTGCCCTCGCGGGCGCCGAGCCGGATGGTGGCGCCCACCTCCCGGTCATACTGCACCAGGTTCACGGTGATGGCCGAGTTGGCCCAGCGGGTGCCGGAGCGTTCGCCGCCGCTCAGATCCACCTGGACGGGTACGTTGTCGGCCATGTCGATGACGCGCTCGACGATGGTCCTGGCTTCCTCGCGGGAATACATGATGCTGATCGCCTCAGGGTGGGGGCATGAGGGAGCGTGGCTGGAACGGGGATTCAAGGCACGGTACTTCCGGCGGATGCGGACTGTCAAGGAAGGGAGCCGGTCAGGCCAGACCCCGGCGCCTGCGCCACAGCCATTCCCCGCCCAGCAGGAGCGCGAAGGGCAGGATCCACCAGGGCGAGCGCATGGGATGCCAGAGCTCCCGCTGGCGCGTGCGGTCCAGCCGCTCGCGCAGTGCGGCCAGCAGCCCGTCCAACTCCGTCTCCGGCAACGCAGCGCCGCCGCGGGAGGCGACCCAGGCCGCGAGCAGCCCCGGGTCGGGGGAAGGCGCTCCCGCGTCCTGCAGCACCACCAGCGGGAGCTCGGCTTGCACCCCGTCGGCCGAGGCTTCGATCAGGTAGGTGCCGGGACGGGTCGGGGCGTCCAGCGTGGCGCGGAAGCGGCCCGGGGCACCGGTGGGCCAGAAGCGGAGCGGAGTGGTGGCGGTGGGGTCGGCGGGTGAGCCGGTCGATGCGCTCCGCGCGGCGGAAGTGGCGGCCGGGTCCTCGGCGTCGGGGGCGGCGCCGCCCGGTAGCGGGCGTATGCCGCCGCTCACCCTGGCGCTCACGCTCCGGCCGTCGAGGGGCGGGGCCAGCGCCGCCGCGCGCATGGTGAGCCCCACGTCCAGCCGGCCGCCTGGCGCGGCGGCGCCGGCGGCGCCCGGGATGCTGTAGGTCAGCTCCAGCGGAGGCGGTGAGGCCGCCGCCGCGGCGCCGATCAAGGCGCTCCAGAATGCCTCGAAGCCGGCCAGGTCGGCGCCGCGGTGGCGCCAGGCGTCCAGGGCGCCGCTCACGATCAGCCGGCCGGCGCCGACCGGCGTCTGCCACACGACCGGTGCGCTATCGGGGCCGGTGGCCCATGCCACGGGCCGCGCGCCGGCCGGCAGCGGAGCCGGCACGAGCAGCTCCCGCGTGCGCAGCCGCCGATCAGCCAGGGCGGCCCCGCCGCGGATCTCCACCGGCGGACTCACCTCCCGCGTGACCCAGGACGCCGCGCCCGTGAGGCGTCGGTAGGGTCCGGCCGCCGCCCTGTCGGGGAGCAGGATCACCGCGCCGCCCCGCCGCCGCAGGTAGCGTTCGAGGGCCGCCACGTCCGCCTCTGCGAGCGTTTCCGGCGCGCCGATCACGACGGCTTCGAAGGCGTCCATGGCCGCCGCGTCCGAGAACCCGGGGGGCGGGGTGCCCGCCTCCGTGGCCACGCCGGGCGCGGTGCGCACGCGGCTGCTCACGGCAAAGCGCGCATCCTGCTCCAGCGCGCGGCGCGCGAAGGTGGACGGCCAGGCTGGTCGGCCGTCCACGAAGAGCACGTTCCAGCGCTCCACCGCCACGTGGACGACGTGGTCCACGTGGGCCGATCGGTGCGCGCCGGGACCGCCCTCCAGACTGACCTCCACGCGGAGCGTGTGCGGCCCGGACATGGCAGGCACGAAGGCGAGTGGCACGCGCACGGTCTGGTCGGGCGCTTCGATGGCCACCGTGGCGCGGTCCAGCGGGGCGTCGAGTCCGCCCAGCGTGACCTGGAGCTGCCTCCCCGCCCCGCCACGCACCCGCACCGTGGCCGCGACGGGCACGCGGGCATGGGCAGGGGCCGTGGCGGGCGCCGCCACGTCGATAAGCGTCGCGGCGCCGGTAGCCGGGTCGGGTTGCACCGCGAAGACCGGGGCCCCCAGCGCGCGCGCGTTCCGCGGCCCCGCGCTGCCCACGATCACGCTGGCGGCGGCGGTGGGCAGCGGGCCGCGCACGACGGTGAAGGCGTCTCCCAGACGCTCGGCTACACGCTCGGCCCGCGCGCTGTCGGTGGCCTGATCGGCCGCCACCACCGCCACCGTCGCGGCGCTCCGCCGGGCGGTGGTGACGGCCGGGTCGAGGAGCGCGGCCAACGCGATGGCAACCGCCGCCCCGCGCGCCAGGCGGGCCGCGGTCATGGCGGGCCGCCCCCGCGCAGGGCGTCGGCGAGGGCACCGTCCAGACGCTGAAGCGCCGCCGGACGGTGCGCGCCGGGCGCTTCGGGGAGTCGCGCCCGGATGAGGCGCGAGAGCTCCAGCACCGCCCCTTCCAGCCGCGCGCGGGCCGTTGCCGTGCTGCCCTCCCCGGCGGCGGCGTCCGCCTCCAGGAGCAGCGCGGCCACGTCGCGGAGCGCCTCCGCACCCGGGTCGATGCGGAGGAGCCGCGCCGCCAGGTCCGCCGCGTCCCGGAGGGCTGCCGTTTGAACGTCCGCCGGCGTTGCTTCGCCCGCCAGCGCCGCCGCGTCCGCCAGCACACGGCGCAGGGCGGCGAGCTCCGGGTCCACCGGCGCCTCCGCACGGGGCAGCGGGGGTGGCACGGCGTCGGCCAGGGCGCCGGTCAGTCGCCGGGAGCTGTCCAGCCGCTCGCGCTCGGTGAGGGCGCGCATGATGTAGCGGCGCCGGGAGAAGGCCTCCTGCAGAAAGATCAGGGCGGTCCGTTCGGCCTCCAGCGCCTCCTCCAGCTCCACCGCCATGAGCAGGGTCACGGCGTGGCTCATGGCCTGGATGGCGCGGGCCAGGTCGATGCGTCCCTGGCTGGCCAGCCTGCCCTCGGCCACGGCGGCGTCGGCGCGCGCGTGGGCCTCCTCGTGCAGCTCCATGAGGCCCGCCTCCACTTCACCCTCGTCCTCCAGTTCGCCGCCCAGCATGAAGACGAACTCCGCGCGCACCGTGCGCTGGGCGGCAGCCAGACGCGCCGCCTCGTAGGCAAGATCCTCCGCGGGGAGCGTGTCCCGCGCCGCCATAAGCCGCTCGGTCAGGACCACCACCATCTGCTGGCTGAGGGCGTAGCGGTCCAGGTCATCCTCGGCGGCGAAGCCGCCGGCCACGGCGGCATCCTCACTCACCACCTCGATCAGCCAGCTGTCCGATTCGGCGGCGGGGGCGCCGGGGCGCGCGTCGGTGGCCTGGGCGCGGTAGACCACCATGTCCCCACGCTCCAGATCGAGGCCGGCGAGCGGCCAGCGTGCGCGCCCGCGCCAGATACGGGGTCCCGAGCGCGTGATCTCGAGCGGCACCTCCCCGTCCAGAAAGGTGAACTGCTCACCGAAGCCGGTGACCTTGGTGTAGCCCAGCGTGAGGCCGGTGAGGGCGTGGTCGTCCGCCGCCTCCACGACCACCTCCACGGCGCGCTGGCCGTCGGGCACGCGGAGGTCGCGACCGGGGGTCACGACGCGCACCTCCGGGGCTCGGTCCACCACCACCGTAAGTCCGATGAGCCGCCGCGCCGCAGCGCCATCACCCGCGGGGCGGGCCTCGATGGACAGGAAGCCGTCCGCAGCGGCGGGGACCCGGCCGGTGAACGTGCCGTCCGGACCCGCGGCCAGCGTGTCCCGGCCGTCCACGGTCTCCAGCGTGACGCGCGCGGCGGTGGCGCGGACGCGTATGCGCAGCCCGCTGCCGGCCAGCGCCTCCACGCGTGCGGGATCGCGGAGCGTGACGGTGTCCGCCGGCAGATAGGCGGGCGGCGTGACGAGCACCTCCACGCCCTGGATCACCGCGTTGCCGTCCGCGGCGTCCACCAGCGCGGGCAGCCCCTCGGGGCGCGCCATCATCAGCGCCAGCCCGAGCGCCCAGCAGCCGGCGCTGGCGCCCAGCAGCGCGAGCCCCCGCCCGACCGGCTGCAGCGTGCGCGCGTCGAGCGGCCGGAGCACCCGGCCGGCCTCGGCCAGCACCACGGCGCGGATGTGCGGCGGGATGCTCCCGGGCCGCACGACCAGCTCGGCCGCGGTGAGCACCACGTTGCGGCTGGCCGGAACGCGGCGCTCCACAACGTGCGCTGTGGAGGGCCGGCGGCGCCGCACGGACAGCGCAACCAGCGCACCGGCCAGCGCGCCCGCCAGGGCCAGGCCGAGGCGCAAGCCGGCCGTGCCGCGCTCAGGGGCCAGCCACCAGAGGAGCAGCGCGCCCGCCAGCGCCACGGCCATGCCGAGCGCAGCCCCGCGGGTGAGCGCCACGATGCGCAGGCGCCGCTCCACCGCCGCCAGAAAAGCGGCCAGGGCGGCCTCATCCGGGCGGGCCCGCGCGCTCACGGTGCCTCCTCCGCGAGCGGCCGCGTCCCCGTCCGGCGCCGCAGCAGCGTCTCGGCGCCGAGCAGCAGCAGGACCACTGCCCACAGCCAACGCCCGTCCGAGGCGCCCGGCGGCACGGCCGCCGCGGCGGAAGGGGGCGGGGCGGCCGGCCTGGCCCAGCGTTCCAGCCACTCGCTGGAGAGCGTCACCGGCTCCGCTTCGGCCACGGCGGCGGCAGGCCAGCCGGCCTGGAGCGCGGCCGTGAGCGCCGCGGCCGCCGTGATGCCGTCATCCGCAACCAGCACCACGAGCGCCAGGTGATCGGTCCCTTCGACCGGCACGCGCGTAGCCAGGACGGCCGGTTCTCCGTCCGGCGTGCGCGCCACAGCTGTCAGCGTGCCCGCAGCCGTCGACACGGTGCGTCCAGCCCCCTCTACCGCGGCAGCCAGCGCCGCGTCTCGGCCGAGCGCCGCCACCACGTCCCCCATCCAGGGCGCCTCCAGCGGCCGGGCCTCAGCCAGCAGCGCCTCGAGGCCCGGGTACCCCGGCAGCACCAGGGCGAGTGGAGGGAAGTCAGGTCCCGCCGGCGCGGACGCCAGGGCGGCCCGCCGCACCGCCGCCGCGAGCGCGGCCTCCCCGGGGCCATGCAGCACCACCGATCCGGAGACAGGCGCACCAGGCTCCCCGCTCCACGACCACGTCACCGCCGTGGTGTCCCCCGCGGCGGTCGTACGCGCCGTGAGCCGCAGGTCACCCTGCACGCCCGTCCATACCACCGGATCCAGCGTGACCGGTCCCGCCACACGCCGCAACGCCAGCCCCACGTGCTCCGGCACGCCCGCCAGATCCAGAGAATCCAGGGCGCCCCGCTGGAAGTCCGATAGGACTACCAGCTCCTTCATGCCGGGCTGTCCCGCGAGCCAGGCAGCGGCGCCGTCGAGCACGGCGCCGGGAGCGGCCGTGGGGATGACCAGACCGGTGGTCGCCGCACCCGCCGCGCCCGCCGCACCTGCACCCGGACGCGGACCCGCACCGGCGCCCTGACCCGCATCCGCCCCGCCAGCAAGCGCCAGCCGCTCCCCCTCGGCCAGCGCCGCGTCCACGGCCGCCTGCCCGTCAGCGAGCGGCCCGCGCATGCTGGCGCTCGTGTCCACCACCACGGCGCGCGCCACCGTGCGCGTCTGCCAGGCCGCCCGCTCGCCCGTCAGCAGGTACGGCTGCGCCAGCGCCGCGACGGCCAGGAGCAGGATGAGCAGCCGCAGGGCCAGCAGCAGCAGGTCGGTGGGGCGCGCCCGCCGCGCCGTGAGGAGGCGCGCGTGGGGCAGGAAGCGCAGCGAGGGAAAGGGTTGGCGCGGCGCGCGCTGCCGCGCCAGCAGGTGCACCAGGATCGGCACCGCCAGCGTGAGCAGCCCCAGCCACGCCCAGGGATTCTGCCAGATCATCGGGCGCCGGCCGCGTGGGCCGCGGCGTTGCGCCGCAGCAGGAAGGCGCGCAGCGCGCTCGCGGGGGCGTCGGCGGTGGTGGCCAGGTGGTAGTCCACGCCCGCGCGCGCGGCGCCCGTACGGCAGCGCGTCAGAAAGGCCTGCACGGCGGCCGCGTAGCTTCCGGCCGCCGCCCGGGCGTGCACCACGCGCCGGGCCCCACTCTCCAGATCCTGGAACTCGACCTCACCGTGGGCGGGCAGGGTGAGTTCGGCCTCGGCCAGCAGCTGGAGCATGGCCACGTCGTGGCCGCCGCGCGCCGCGCGTGTGAGTGCCGCCCGCGTACCCTCCTCGTCGTCGTAAAAATCGGAGAGCACGAGCAGTACGCCGCGCCGCCCGAGCAGCTCGGCACCACGCTCGATGGCGCGGGGAGCGTCCCAGGCGCCCCGGCCTGAAAGCGCGCCGATGCGGCCCGTCAGCGCGCGCAGCTGCGGCCGGCCGCCGCGCGCCGGCAGGTAGTCAAGCCGCCCGTCACCGGCCGTCAGCAGGCCGCAGGCGTCCCCCTGGGTGATGATGACGCGCGCCAGCGAGGCCGCCAGGATCGCCGCATAGTTCAGCTTGGAGACGCCGGCCTCGGGAAAGGCCATGGATGCGCTGGTGTCCACCACGAGCATGGCTTCCAGGCGGGTGGCCTCGCGGAACTGGCGGGTGTGCAGGCGGTCCGTGCGGGCCAGCAGCTTCCAGTCCAGGTACTTGAGGTCGTCACCCGGATGGTAGGGGCGGTGCTGCCGGAACTCCGTGCCGCCGCCCCGGCGCACGCTGCGATGCGCCCCCGCCTGCGCACCGTCCACCACGATGCGGGCGGCCAGCTCCAGACTGCCCATGGCCGCCAGGTGCTCCGCGGAGAGCGGCGACGGCGCGGACCGCGGCGGCACTCCGGTCTTCACTACGGCCGCACCGCCTCCAGCAGGCGGTGGATGACCTGGTCCGGCGTGACGGCCTCGGCCTCGGCGTGGAAGTTCAGCAGCACGCGGTGACGGAGCACGGGGAGTGCCACGGCGGTCACGTCCTCGGGCGCCGGGACCACACGGCCGTCCAGCAGCGCCGCGGCCTTGGCCCCCAGGATCAGCGCCTGCCCGGCGCGCGGCCCGGCACCCCAGCGTACCCACTCACGCACCGCCTCCACACCGCCCTCCGCGGCGGGGCGGGTGGCACGGCTCAGCCGGAGCGCATAGTCCACCACGTTGGAGGCGGCCGGCATGTCACGCACGAGCAGGCGGATGCGTTCCAACTCCAGCCCGGTGGCCACGGGGCTGGCCACTTGCTCTTCAAGCGACGTCGTCTGCGTCAGGATACTCCGCTCCTCCTCCTGCGCCGGGTACTCGATCACCACGTTCAGCATGAAGCGGTCGAGCTGCGCCTCGGGGAGGGGGTGCGTGCCTTCCTGCTCGATGGGGTTCTCCGTAGCCAGCACGAAGAGCGGGCGCTCCAGTTCGTGGCGCACGCCGCCCACGGTGACCTGATACTCCTGCATGGCCTCCAGCAGCGCCGCCTGCGTGCGCGGCGGCGTGCGGTTGATCTCGTCGGCCAGGATGATGTTGGCAAAGATCGGCCCCGGGATGAAGCGGATGCTGCGCTGACCGGTGGCCGGGTCCTGGTCGATGACCTCGGTCCCCAGGATGTCGGACGGCATGAGGTCGGGCGTGAACTGGATGCGGCTGAAGGTCAGGCTCATGGCGTCGGCCAGCGTCTTGATGAGCAGCGTCTTGGCAAGCCCCGGCACGCCGCGCAGCAAGCAGTGCCCGCCCGCCAGCACGCAGATCAGCACCTCACGGCGCACCTGCTCCTGGCCGATGATGACGCGGCCCACCTGCTCGTCCAGGCGCGCCACCAGCGCCGCCGAGTCCGCGAACGCGTCCTGGCCGGTCGCCTGCTCCAGGGATGCCTCCACCCGCGCCTACCTCTCCTCCACGTCCGGCAATCCGTCCAGCCGGAAGTTCTCCGCCAGTTCGGGGAACTGGTTGGTCTCCAGCGCGCGGGAGGCAATCAGCTCTCCCACCACTGGTCCGAACTTGAAGCCCTCGGCGCTGCCGCCACCCGCCAGCCAGACGTTCTCCAGCCCCGGGTAGTGGTCGATGATCCAGTCCCGCGTGGCGCTGCTCTCGTAGTGGCAGGCATGGGTCTGTACAACGGGCGCGTCGGCCAGATCGGGGAAGCGCTCCACGACCACCTGCCGCGGGCGGTCCAGCTGCTCTGGCGGCACCCAGCGGTCCGAGGTGTCCGGGTCCTCACCGCCGCGGCCGCCCGTGCGCACGCGGAAGCCGCGGTTGTCCGGCGGCAGGCACGGCCAGCCCGTCACGCCGGGGAAGTTCCAGCTGGGCATGTTGGGGTACTGGAAGCGCAGGTCGCCCGCGGGCGGGCCGTAGTAGACCACGTTGCCGATGGGGATACGGATCTTGTCCGCCATGACGTCCTGGAAGGTGGTGGCGAACCAGGGCCCGAGGGCAAAGACGAAGCGGTCGGCGGGCAGCCGCTCGCCGTTCACCTGGACGTCCAGCATGCGCCCGCCGGAGCGATTGCCGAGCTCCGCGCGGCCCAGGCGGATCTCCCCGCCGCGCTGCTGGAAGAGCGCGGCCACCCGCTGGCAGGTGGCCCGCGCCCGCACCACGCCGGCGCCCGGCTCGTAGAGGCAGTGCGTGATGCCCGTGAGATCGATCCCCGGCCAGCGGTAGGCCGCCTCCTCCGGGGAGATCTGGTCGTAGGCAATCCCCACCGTGTCCCAGATCTCCTTCACTTCGGTGATGAAGCCCTCTTCCGTGTCCCGGCAGATGAGGTCACCGGTGTTGTAGAAGACCGGGGGGCCCATGGTGGCGGCGTGCTCCTCGTCGAACTGCTGCCAGCGCAGGATGGCGCGCTGCGCCCACGACGTCCACTGCTCGCGCCCGGGATAGGAGGTGCGCACGCCACGCGTCTCGTCCCCCGAAGTGGAGCGCACGTTGCCGGGGCCGTAGAGGTCCACGACGGTGACGCGGGCGCCCATCTCCTGGAGGTGGAGCGCGGTCCAGATGCCGAAGGCGCCCGCGCCCACCACCACCACGTCCGGACCCGCACCGCGCCGGATGCCGGAGCGGGGATCCGGGCTCTCGCAACCGGCCAGCAGGCCGCCGAGCCCGCCGGTGGCGGCCAGCCCGGCGCCCGCGCCGGTGAGGCGGAGGAAGCTCCGCCGGTCGGGTCCGCGGGAACCGCCGTCGGCGGCGTCGGCCGGCTCGCCTCGCGAGGTGGCGCCCGACCCGCCGCCCCCGTCCGTGCCGCTCGTGGGCCGAGCCCCCGGCGCGGCATCGAAAGTGGGAGACGTGCCGGAATCCGGAACGCGCGCCCCGGAATCTGCCGCGCGGACGTCGCTTACATCCGGTTGCTTGCCGTCCGTGCTCATCGAACGGCGGCGATGCACTCGATCTCCACCCGCGCGTTGGCCGGCAGCGCCTGCACCGCGATGGCGGAGCGGGCCGGCGGATCGGCGGTGAAGAACTGGGCGTAGACCTCGTTCATGCCCCCGTAGTCGGCCATGTCGATCATGAAGACCGTGCACTTCACGGCGTCGGCCATGGTGAGGCCGGCGGCGGTGAGGCGCTCCTGAACGCCCTCGAGGGCCTGGCGCGTGGCCGGGCCGATCTCGCCGCGGCCGATGACGCCCGACAGGAAGAGCAGGTTGCCGCTGCGCACGCCGGGCGAGTACGGCGTGGTGACGGGGCCGCCGGCGGGATTCAGGATCTCCTTGAGCGGCGCGGCGTCGGCTCCGCCGCTGCCCGTGGCGCAGCCGGCCACGAGCGGGAGGAGCAGGGTGAGCACGACGGGGAGGGACCGGCGGATTGCCCGCATGGCAACGTGGCTCCTGCTGGGGTGATGGTTGGGTCGAGGTCTACAGTATAGGCCGCCGCGCCCCGCCTTGCACCAGTTTCGTGGGGGCGGCGCGGTGCGCGGCCAGCGTTTTGGCGCTTGCAGGCGTCCCTCCACAGGCGGTAGACTCGTCCCAACCTGCCCACACACCCTGGAAGCTGAAGCCATGCCTCGAAGCCCTATGCCCCGCGCCGTCCGCCTGGTCCTGGCACTCGGTGCCGTCCTCCTGACGTCGGCCCCGGCGGCCCCGGCGGCCCCGGCGGCCGCCCAGCAGGCCGCGCCGATCACCGAGGCCGACCTGGCGGCCATCCACCCGCGCACCATCGGACCCGCCGTCTTCGGCGGGCGGATCACCGACGTGGACGTGGATCCCAGGGACCGCTCCACGGTGTACGTGGCCAGCGCGTCCGGTGGCTTGTGGAAGTCCACCAACCGGACGCAGAACTGGACCAACGTGTTTGCGGAGCAGCCGGTGGCCACCTTTGGCGCGGTCACGCTGGCGCCGTCCAACCCGGACGTGATCTATGCCGGCACGGGCGAGCACAACAACCGCAACAGCACCTCATGGGGCAACGGCGTCTACCGTTCCGACGACGCCGGCCAGACGTGGCGGCACCTGGGTCTCGAAGGCACGCGCCACGTGGGTGAGATCGTAGTGCACCCCACCAACCCCGACGTGGCCTACGTGGCTGGCCTGGGCAACCTGTGGGCGCCGGGCCCGGAGCGCGGCGTGTTCCGTACCACGGACGGCGGGCGGAGCTGGGACAAGGTGCTCTACTTCGACGAGTACACCGGCGGCGTGGACCTGGCCATGGACCCCTCCAATCCTGACGTCATCTACGCCGGGATGTATGCCCGGCTGCGCAGTAGCTGGGGCTTCAACGGCGGCGGGCCGCACGGCGGCATCTACAAGACCACCAACGGCGGGGAGAGCTGGGACAAGCTGGCGGGCGGGTTGCCGACCGGGAACGTGGGGCGCATCGGCGTGGAGGTCTCCGAGTCCAATCCCAACGTGCTGGTTGCGCTGGTGGAGGCGCCCAATCCGCGGCCGGCGGGCGGCGGCGGCGGGGGCGGCGGCGGCAATCGGGAGCCCGACGGCACGGGCACCTGGCGGAGCACGGACGGGGGCGCCACCTGGGAGAAGATGAGCGACCAGAACCAGCGCCCCATGTACTACTCGCACATCTTCGTGCATCCGCGTGATCCGGACCTGGTCATCAGCGCGGCCACCACCTCCCAGAAGAGCACCGACGGCGGACGCACCTGGACCAACATCGCGGCCCAGGCCACCTATGACGTGGGCGTGCACCTGGACATGCACGCGGTGTGGTGGGACCCGGAGAACACCGAGCACTTTTACCTGGCGGGCGACGGCGGCCTCTACGAGACCTTCAACGGCGGCCAGAGCTACCGCAAGATCAACAACCTGCCCATCGGGCAGTTCTACGCCATCGGCGTGGACCTGCGCGATCCGTACTACATCTACGGCGGCACCCAGGACAACCACTCCTGGATGGGCCCCTCGGAGACGCGCCGCTTCGATGGCATCCTGAACGATGACTGGCAGCAGACCGGCTTCAGCGACGGCATGTACCAGCAGGTGGACAAGGCCGGCCCGCGCAACGTCTACAGCTCCTCCTACGGTGGCAACTACACGCGCGTGGACGTCATCGGCGGCACCAAGAAGTCCATCAATCCGCCCTCGCCGGAGGGGAGCCGCAACAGCTTCGACTGGACGTCGCCGAGCCTGGCCTCCGTGCACCAGGAGGGGTTGGTCTACCTGGGCGGCAACCGCCTCTTCATCTCGCGCGACTACGGCGAGACGTGGGAGTGGAGCCAGGAGCTGCACCGCGGTTTGGACACCTCCGAGCGTGAGCTCATGGGCGTGCCGCGCAGCGATTTCTACATCTCCGCCAACGACGGCATCGGCGGCTTCGGCGTCATCACCACCCTGGCCGAGTCCCCGCTGGACGTGAACGTGCTCTGGATAGGCACGGATGACGGCAACCTGAAGTACACGCGGGACCAGGGACAGTCGTGGACCGAGGTGAGCGGCAACGTGCCGGGGCTGCCCGACGAGAGCTACGTCAGCCGCGTGGACGCCTCGGCGCACGACCTGGCCACGGCCTACGCCACCTTCGACCGGCACTACGACGGGGATTTTGCGCCCTACGTCTACCGTACCACGGACTGGGGCCAGACATGGATGCCGCTGCACGGGGGCCTGCCCGAGGGCTCGGCGAGCGTCATCGTGGAGCACCCGGACAACCCCAACGTGCTCTTCCTGGGCACCGAGCACGCCGCCTGGGTGAGCACGAACGCCGGCGCCAACTGGGCCGAGGTGCGGAACATCCCCACCACCAGCCACGATGACATGCTGGTCCATCCGCGCGAGAAGGACCTGGTGATGGGCACCCACGGCAACAGCATCTTCATCCTGGATGACACCCGCTTCCTGGCGGAGTGGACCGCCGCCGCCGTGGCCGCGCCCGCGCACCTCTTCTCCATCGGGGACGGTACGCTCTTCCGCTACCGGAAGGACCAGTCCTACATAGCGCAGGCGGAGTTCACGGGGGAGAATCCGCCGGATGGCGTGGCGATCACCTACCGGCTGGGCGCCGGCAGCGGCCCGGCGGAGCTGGCCGTGAGCCGTGCCGACGGGCGGATTATCCGCCGCATGGTGGTGCCCGCCGCGGCCGGGGTGCACCGTGTCAACTGGAACCTGCGCCACGGCGACCCCCAGGACCCCGACACCTGGGAGCGCTTCGAGGACCCCGACTATCCGCGCAATCCGCGCCAGAGCGGTGACTTCTACGTGTCGCCCGGCACCTACACCGTGACGCTCAATGCGCGCGGCGTGGAGTCCAGCCAGCCGGTCCGAGTGCTGGCCGATCCGCTGCTGGAGCTGACGGACGCCGACTACCGCGCCACGGAGGATCTGCTGCTGCGGGTGCGCGACCTGGGTGACCGGCTGCAGGAGGCGGCCGAGGCGGCGTCGGATGAGGCCGCCGAGGCGCTGCAGACGCTGGTGCGGGAGGTGCGCGGCCTGGGTCGCGGCCTGGGTGACGCCGGCCGCTTCAACGACGGCAACTTCGGCCCGCCGGCGCCGGAAGCTCAGCAGCGCCTTCGGGAGCTGGAGGCGGAGGTGGCGCGGCTGATCGGCGGCTGAGGTTGTTGCTGGTGTGACGCGGTACGGGGGTCGGGTTGCCCGTGCCGCGCGTGCCGCCGCGGGGTGCTGATGTATGCGACGACGCCGTTCACGTTCCTCGCACGGGGCTGATGTCCGTGTGATCGCTGGTCCACGGATCCTGGTCGCTTTTCCTTCCCACGGAGTGAGCCATGCAAGCCCACCTCACACCTGCCGTTGTCACCCTAATGCTGGCCGCCTGCGGGGCGGCGGACTCCCCGACGGTGGCGGTCGAGGTGAGGGACAGCGCCGGCATCACCATCGTGGGAAACCGGGGCGCCGGCTGGGATTCGGCGGCTGCCTGGGAGGTCGCGGAGGAGCCGCTCCTGGTGCTCGGCGCCGAAGCGTCTACGCCCGCCCATGCCTTCACCTACGTGATGGCGGGCGCTCGCCTCTCCGATGGGCGGATCGTGGTGGCGGAGGGCACCACCCAGGACGTCCGCTACTTCGCCGCCGATGGCAGCCACCTGCTCACCTCGGGGGGACAGGGGCAGGGCCCCGGCGAGTTCCGGAGCGTGGGGACGCTCGTTCGGCTTCCCGGAGATTCCCTGGCCGTCACGGACGTGTCCAGCGGAAAGGTGGTGATCTTCGGGCCCGACGGAGCCTTCGCCGAGGCGATCACGATGGATCGCGGTGCCCTCTCCGTGCTGGACGGTGCCTACCTGTGCTACCAGGGGCGCTGGTTCCCCGACCGTTCGCGCACCGCGTGCGTCCGGGAGCCCGGGGGGCCAGAACAGATCCGTACCGCGTCGGGCATGACGCACCTCGGCCCCGGGCTCGTACGTACCTTCGAACGCTTCGTCTGGGTGGATGCCGGGCTCAGCCGCTCCGACACCCTGGGCATCTATGGCGGGATCGAGCAATTCGGCGCAGAGGTCGGGACCGAGTCGCCGTACTACATCGTACACCCCCTCTACGCCTGGACCTGGGTTGCGGCAGGAGCGGAACCGCCACGATTCTACTCGGCTGCCAACCCCTCCTACACCATCGACATGGCCGGCCCCGGGGGCGAGCGGCGGCTCATCCGCCGCCAGGGTGCAGTGAGACCGGTCACTCCCGAACTGCGGGAGGCGGCGTGGGAATACCTGGACGCCCGGGAAGGGGGGAGGGAGAATCAGCGCTGGAACCGCGCCCGCAGCCAGGTCATGGACCCGGACTCCATCCCGGCAGTGCAGGGTCTGGCGGTGGACACGGAGGGCAATCTCTGGGTGAAGCGCTCCCACGGCCTGGAGGAGGGCCCGGTAGTCCACGATGTCTTCGATCCGGAGGGACGGTTCTTCGGTGCCGTCCGCCTGCCGCACGGACTGAACGTGCTGGAGATCGGCGCGGACTACGTGCTCGGGATGCGGCTCGATGCCATGGACGTGCCGGTGATCGAGCTGTACGGGCTCACCCGCTGAGGCGGTCACGGCGTTCGCCCCTCCCCACGTACCGGACCCGCGCGGCTCGGGGCGAGAGGGAGCCCCGGATGGTATCTGCTGGAACGCTCGAAAAAAAATCAAGGTTGGCGCGGCCTGCCGCCAAAATATTCTATAGAATATTTTGGCTCAACCACGCGGCGGCCTGTGCGAAAGCCCCGAGCGTCGCGCATGACGACTTGCGCACCTCCGCTCGCGGACTCCCGCACCCCGCCGCGTGCGCGGGCGGTGGTTAGGCACAATCGCTCTCAACCATTGACGCCACTCTCGAAAGCGCCTATCTGCAGGGATGCCCTATCAAATCTATAAACTGATCCACCTCCTCGGCATCTTCGTGGTGGTGACCACGCTCGCGGTGGCGTCCATGCACCTGCTGCGCGGCGGGACCCGTGCCGATTTCCCGCGCCGCCGTGCGCTGGGGATAACGCACGGGGTGGCCTCCTTTCTGATCCTCCTGGGCGGCTTCGGGATGCTGGCGCGGCTGGGCATCGTGCACGGGGGCTTGCCCGGCTGGATCCTGCTCAAGCTGGGGATCTGGGTGCTCCTGTCCGGCGCGCTGACGCTGGCACTTCGGGCCACCGCCGGCGCGCGGGCGGTGCTGATCGGCACACCGCTCCTGGCGCTCCTGGCGGCGGCCATCGCGATCTACAAG
The DNA here is from genome assembly GCA_040905425.1 of Gemmatimonadota bacterium. Lineage (GTDB taxonomy): Bacteria > Gemmatimonadota > Gemmatimonadetes > Longimicrobiales > RSA9 > JBBDRO01. The sequence goes on from JBBDRO010000029.1 coordinate 20,543, forward strand.
CCGCTGTAGCGGCAAGGCGTACGTCATGACTCATCAAGTGAAGAACAGGGGATGGACCCTGCTGCCGCTGCTCGTGGCGCTGGCGGCAGCGGCGTGTGCGGGCGGTCCGCGACCGGCGCCTCAGACACCCGCGGTGGAGCTGCCGGAGCTGGCGCGGCAGGTCGAGATCCGGCGTACCGAGCATGGCGTGCCGCACATCATGGCGCCGACGCTGCGTGCGGCGGCGTTCGGGTTGGCCTACGTCCAGCTCGAGGACCACGGCGCGGGCATCATCCGCGGCGTGCACGCGGCGCGCGGCCGGCTGGCGGAAGTGGAGGGGCGGGATCGGATCGACGCGGATGCGCGTGCGCGACTGCGTCACGCGCGGGCGGCGGCCACCTTCGATAGCCTCGCCGCGGACACGCGCGAGGTCTATATCGGGTTCGCTGCGGGGATGAACCACTTCATCCGGATGTATCCCGACGAGGTGCCGGAGTGGGTGCGACCGGACTTCACCGCGCAGGACGTGCTGGCGCGTGACATCGGTGCGCCGAGCGAGGCCGCGATGAACCGCTTCCGCCAGCGCCTGCTGCGCGATTCGACCGACGCCATGCTCCTGGAGCCGCCGGCGGGCGGAGGCTGGCGGGAGTCGGACGCGGCCGAGAACGTCGGCTCGAACGCGTGGGCGCTCGGACCGGGTCGCACCACGAGCGGCAACGCCATCCTGCTGCGCAATCCGCACCTGTCCTGGACGGCCGGCTACTACGAGGCGCACGTGCGGGTGCCCGGGAAGCTCGACTTCTACGGTGATTTCCGGATCGGCGGCCCCTTCACGGTGATCGGCGGCTTCAACCCGCACCTCGGCTTCGCGACCACGAACAACGCCACGCACAACCACGAGTTCTACGCCCTGCGCGTGGACCCGTCGCAGCCCGGCAACGTGCTGTTCGACGGTGGCAGCGTGCCGCTCACGCGCGATGTGGTGCGCATCGAGTACCGGGACGAGGATGACGCCGGCAGCGAGACGCGCGAATTCTGGAGCAGCGTCATCGGCCCCGTCGTGCACCGTACGGACAGTCTGGTCTACGTGCTGCGCCAGGCGAACGATGGCGGCTACCGTGCGGGTGAGCAGTGGCTGGAGATGATGAAGGCGCGGGACCTGGAGGAGTGGCAGCAGGCCATGCGCATCCAGGCGCGCACGACGTCCAACTTCACCTACGCGGACCGTGCGGGAAACATCTTCTACGTCTGGGTGGCCGGCGCGCCGATGCTGCCGCACCCGCCGGGTGGCGACACGCTCGCCATCCTGGCGCGCGGGTGGGACGACGTATGGACCCGACAGGTGCCATTCGACTCCCTGCCACAACTGCTGAATCCGGAGGGCGGCTATCTTCACAACTCGAACGACTCGCCGCACTACGCCAACCTGAACCACATCCTGGCCGACACGTTCCCCTTCCACGTGGAGCCGCCCCGCCTGCGCCTGCGCAGCCAGCACTCGCTCGAGCTGCTGCACAACGATCGCGTGTTCAGTCTGGAAGGTGTGGTCCGCACCAAGCACAGCATGCGGATGCTGCTGGCCGACCGCGTCAAGGATGACCTCGTCAGTGCGGTCCGCGCCGCGGGTGTGAGCAGCGAGCGCACGGATGACGCGGCCCAGGCGCTGCAGATGCTGGTACGCTGGGACAACACCGCTGCCTCCCACAGCCGCGGCGCGGTGCTATTCGAGGCCTGGTGGAACCGCTACCGCTCGCTGCTGGACGGCGCGGAGCCGTACGCCGTCGCGTGGTCGCGCGAGGCACCCGTCACCACGCCGCGCGGGTTGGCGGAGCCGGCGCGGGCCGCCGAAGCGTTCACATGGGCGGTGCAGGAGACGGCGCGACGATACGGCGCCTGGGACGTTGTCTGGGGTGACGTGCACCGGGTGCGACGCGGTGACGTGGACGTACCGGTCAGCGGCTGTGGTGGCGCGCTCGGCTGCTTCCGGGTGCTCAATTTCGAGACGGCCGAAGACGGCAGGCGGGTCGTGGACGGCGGCGACGGCTGGGTCATCGCAGTCGAGTTCGGCAACGAGCCGCGCGCTTACTCGGTGCTGGCGTACGGTCAGAGTCCGGACCCCGATTCGCGCTGGCACGATGACCAGGCCGCCATGTTCGCGGCCAACCGGATGAAGCGTGTGCGCTGGACGGAGGCGGACATCGCAGCGGGAACCGTGCTCCAGTACCACCCCGGCCAGGAGCGGCGGGACGACCGCTGATTCAGCCGCACCCCCTCTGCGTCAGACCGTCGGCGTCACTCCAGCGTCAGCCTGGCCCATCCCCAGCCGTGCAGGCCCTCACCGCATCACTGTGCTAGGCGCCTCCGGGGAGTTGACGATGTCTCCTCGGTGAAGTGCAGCACGGCTAAACCTTTCCGGATGTGACGGCAACTCACTCACGAAATGACACTGGCTCACGACGACGCCGAGGCGCAACGCGCAACCGCACGCCTGATCGATCGCGCCCGTGGAGGTGACACGGCGGCGTTCCGCGGCCTGTACGACGCTCACCTCCGGCGCGTGCACGCGCTGTCGCTGCGCCTGATGACGGACGGTGCGGAGGCGGAGGAGCTTACCCAGGACGTTTTCGTGGCCGCGTGGCGGCAGCTACACGGATTCCGTGGCGCCGCGCGCTTCTCGACCTGGCTGCATGCCATCACCATCCGGCTATCGCGCCAGCGCCTGCGCGGGATGCTCCGCCGCCGGGCACGTGAGGAGAAGTACATGCTGAGTTACCAGGCGGCCGTGAGCGCCGCGATGCCGGCGGCCGACATGCAGATCGAGCGTGCGCTCGCGGAGCTGCCACGGCGCATGCGGACGGCGCTCGTGCTGCACGCCATCGAAGGATACACGCAGGCGGAGACGGCGGAGATGATGGGAATCGCGGTAGGCACCGTGAAGGCGCACGTGCATCGGGCGCGCACGCTACTGCAGGAAAGGATGGATCGAGATGGATGAGCTTTCGAACAGGCTGCGGGCGGCGCGGCGGGAGGCCGTGCCCGGCAGGGATCTGTGGCCGGATGTGGCCAGGCGGATTGACCGGGCGGGTGGCATGCGCTGGCAGCGGGCGGCAACCGCGGTGCTCCTGTTCGGTGCGGGTGCGCTGGCCGGTACCCTCCTGGAGCGGACCGGTGGGGGTCGGGAAAGCGCGCCGGCGGATGCCGTTTCCGCATCGCCGCTACATACCGCCGCGGCCGTGCAGAAGGCGGGATCGGATTATCTGGCGGCGCTCGCCCGCCTGCGTGACGTAGCCGCCACCAACGAGGCGTTCCGCATGCAGGGGTACGAAGCCGCGTTGAACGTTGTGGCCGTCACCGCGCAGGAAGTCACGGCCGTTCTGGAAATGAACGTGTACGAGGCGCTGGTCGGCCCCGCGCACACCGCGCGCGCCGCGGCGTCCAGGCGTGTCATGCTACTCACAGGCGGGGGGGACGAATGAGCAGGAGCGTGCTGTACTCGATCGTGCTGGGCTGCCTTGCCGCGGCGCCGCCCCTTGCCGCACAGCAGTGCCCGGCTGGACGACCACCGGCCGGCGATTTCGGGATTCGCGCCGTGCGCTGTACGGGGCCCGCGGCGAGTTGCGCCATCAATGTGCCGATCGGCAGCAACGACGGCGTGCGCCACGAGTTCGCGGTGGAGCCGGTCATCACGGCCGTGGCTGAAGAAACGGACCTGCGTGTCGGGGATGCGCTGGTGGCGGTCGATGGCCTCCTGATCACGACGGCGGCCGGAGGCGAGCGGCTGGCCGGTCCGCGTGTGGGCGCTGCAGTCCTCCTGCTGGTTCGCCGCGAGGGAGCGTTGCTCGAAATCCGGATGACCGCCGTGCGGGGCTGCGGCATCGGATCGCTGCGGGTGTCGCGTTGAGGATTGCCCTGCTGCTCGTGCTGATGGCCATCCCGGTAGCGCCGGCGGTCGCGCAGTCGGTCGTGCCGGTCACACTGCCGAGGCCCTGGGGTGAGCACGCGGTGGGTGTGGCCGCCCACCTCCTCGTCGATTCCGCTCGGGTGGATCCGCACGCTGCGGGCCAGGCAAGGCGCCTGCTGGTCCGAATCTGGTACCCGGCGGACTCCGTGAGCGGTGGTGTGCGGCCGTACATGCCGGCCGCGGTCGCTGACGCATGGCGGAGCACCATGCCGGCTGCGGACGGCTTCCAGGACGCCATCACCACGAACGCTATCGCGGACGCGCCTGTGTCGAGCGCACGCGGGAAGTGGCCCGTGCTGCTGTTCTCGCATGGACGCTCCTTTCCCGTCGAGAATTACCAGATCGCGCTCGAGCAGCTGGCGAGTCAGGCGTGGGTCATCGCCGCGCTCAGTCATCCCTACGAGGAGGCACTGACCCTCCTGCCGGACGGTACCACGCTGCCATTTCGTGGCCCTTCCTGGGAGAACGAAGGTGAGCGAGGCGCGGTGCTGATGGGGGTCGTCGATGAGATGGTGCACGATGCAATGCTCGTGATCGATCGGCTGGAGACGATGGCGGCCGAGGCCTCGTCACCCTTTTTCGACCGGCTGGATCTGGCACCCGGTGTGGGGTATTTCGGCCACTCGCTCGGCGGCGCGGCAGCCGCGTGGACGCTGCAGCGAGACCGCCGCGTCGCGGCGGCCGCCAGCTGGGAGGGTCAGGTCTACCGGGAGGAGGACCGTCCGCTACGCGTGCGTGCGCCGCTGCTATATGTCGTGGGCGGTACGAACCGGACCGAGTTGGTGGGAACGCAGTTCCGGCCGGATGCGCGCGGTGGACCCGTCTACGAACTGGTCATGCACGGTGCCTGGCATGCGTCGTTCGGTGACATGCTCCACGTCTACCGCCACTATGCCGACGAAGCCTGGCACGAGCGGCACCGGCGCGAGCTGCACCCGCTGCGCACGAACCAGATCACGACCGAGTACCTGCACGAGTTCTTCGGTCACTACCTGCTCGGCAGGGAGCTCGATCTGCTGTGGCCGGATTCCATCGAAGAGCTCGGCTCCTACCGGACGTGGAACTACCCGGAAGTCGAATTGCGGGTCTACGGCGGATGAGTGGGTTCGCCGGTCGATGAGGTGCGGCACGTGCAGCCGCGGCTCGGCGGCGAGCCGCTCATGGACCCGGTCGGCGAGCCGCGACCATGTGCACTGCATGTCAAGCAACGGCTCGCCACGTGAGGCCTACTCCTCCCCGCTCCGCCGCAGGATCAGCTTGTGCGCCTTCAGCCGCAGCCCGTTCACCCGGATGAAGCCGCGGGCGTCCTCCTGGTCGTAGCCGCCGGCCACGTCCATGGAGGAGAGCTCCTGGTCGTAGAGTGAGCTGGTGGACGTCCGGCCCCGGCTGATGACGTTGCCCTTGAAGAGACGCAGGTCCACCCGGCCGGTGATGAGCTTTTCGGACTGGCTGAAGGCGGCCTGGATGAAGTCCATCTCCGGGCTGAACCAGAAGCCGTTGTAGATGAGCTCGGCAAAGTGCGGGGAGAGCATGTCGCGGAGCCGCAGCACCTCCCGGTCCATGGCAATGCCCTCCAGGTCCCGGACGGCCTGGTGCAGCACCGTCCCGGCCGGCGTTTCGTAGACGCCTCGTGACTTGATCCCCACGAAGCGGTTCTCCACCATGTCCACGCGGCCCACGCCGTGCTCCCCCGCCTTGCTGTTCAGGTAGACGAACAGCTCCACCGGGTCGGTCAGGTCAACGTCCTCCGCCGCGCACTCCACCCGCACCGGCATGGCGTCTTCGTAGTGGATGGAGAGATCGACGGGCCGGTCGGGAGTGTCCTCCAGGCTCCGCGTCAGCCGGAACATGTCCTCGGAGGGCACGGCGGCCGGGTCCTCGAGCTGCCCCGCCTCGTAGGAGCGGTGCATGAGGTTCTCGTCGCTGGAGTAGGGCTTTTCGGCGGTGGCTTCCACGGGAATGGCGTGCTCCCGGGCGAAGGCCAGGAGGTCCTTCCGCCCCTGGAAGCGGTCCAGGAAGGCCCGCTCCTTCCACGGCGCAATGACCTCGAGGCGGGGGGCCAGCGCCGCGAACGCCAGTTCGAAGCGGACCTGGTCGTTGCCTTTGCCCGTGGCGCCGTGCGCCACCGCCGTGGCGCCCTCCCGCAGCGCGATCTCCACCTGGCGCCGGGCAATGACCGGCCGCGCCAGCGCCGTGCCCAGCAGGTAGCGATTCTCGTACACGGCGTTGCCCGCGATGGCCGGGTAGATGAACTCCGTGACGAACTCCCGCTTCAGGTCCTCCACGAAGACCTGGCTGGCGCCCGTGGCCCGTGCTCGCTCCGCCACCTCCTGGAAGTCATCGTGCTGACCCACGTTGGCCACGTAGGCCACCACGTCGTAGCCCCGCATCTGCAGGTCCTTCAGGATGCAGGCGGTGTCCAGACCGCCGCTGTAGGCCAGTACCACCTTCTTGTCCGCCACGGAATGCTCCGGCTGAGATGAAACGAATCCGACCCCGCCGCGCACCCTGGGTGCCGCCGCGGGGCCGTTTCGCATCGAGCGCGTCAGGAGCGCGAGCGCGCGGTGCGATTCGTTGCGGAGCGAAAGTAGGCCGGCGGCCCCGCCAGGGTCAACGAGCCGCGCGCAGGAACCTGCGCGCCAGCTGGCGGAGCCGGCCGTTGTCCTCCGCCTCCGCCCGTTCCAGGATGGCCTGCACGTGCGGCACCAGCTCCGGATCACCCCAGCGGTGGCCCGTGGCGCGCTCAGCGCCCACCGAATCACCCTGGTCGGCGCCCTGCAGCAGCGCCCAGGCGGCCGCCTCCGGGTAGTAAGCGGAGGTGGGGTCGGGCAGGTCGTACGTGGGGTCCGGCGTGGCGCCGGCGTCCTCGTTGACGAACGCTCTGGACATGCGTCTGGCTCCGGCTGGGGGACGCGCTCCGGTACCCCGCTGCGGGTCGGCGGTTCTACAACGGCCGCTCACCCGCCCGCGGCACCCTCCGGTGGGGCTGGCAGCTCCGCAATGCGCCGCTGCGCCGCCGGCACCGCTAGCGTGCCGATTTCGCCCGGCGCCACCCAACGTCCCGCGGGTGCCGGCCGCTCCTCCCCGATCCGGAACTCCACCACCCGATAGGTCTCCTTCCGGTGGGAAAAGGTGTGAGCGACGTCCCCCAGAAACGCACCGGCGCCGACTTCCGTCTCCTGCCCCAGCACCCTGCTCGCGGCGCGCGCGGCCGCCGGAATGGGGCTCTCATCGTCGGCGAGCGGCTCCTGGGGGAACTCCCACATGCCGGCCAGCAAACCGCCCTCAGGGCGGCGCACCAGCAGGAGTCGGCCGTCCGGATCCTGCACCCGCGCCGCCGCGAAACGGAATGCCGGCACGGCTGGCCGCGGCTTACGCGCGGGACGCTCCTCCTGCGTGCCGGCGGCGCGGGCGGCGCAGTGCGCGGCCACCGGGCAGACGCCGCAGCGTGGCGCGCGCGGCGTGCACACGGTGGCGCCCAGCTCCATCAGCGCCTGGTTGAATTCCCCCGGCCGCGCGGCGTCCACCAGGCGGGCGGCCAGCTCCCGCAACGCGCCCGCGGACGGTGCGGCCCGGTCCAGCAGCCGTGCCAGGACACGCCGCGCATTGCCGTCCACCGCCGGCTCGGCGCGGCCGAAGGCAATGGATGCGATCGCCCCCGCGGTGTAGCTGCCCACGCCCGGCAGCTCCCGCAGGGCGTCGGGGTCATCCGGCAGGACACCGCCGTGCCATTCCCTCAGTATGCGGGCCCCACTGTGCAGCGCCCGCGCGCGCCGGTAGTAGCCCAGCCCGGCCCATGCCTGCAGCACCTCGTCTTCCTCGGCCTCCGCCAGCGCGGCGGCGTCCGGGAAGCGCGCTAGCCACCGCTCGTAGTAGGGGATCACCGTCTCCACCCGGGTCTGCTGGAGCATCACTTCCGAGACCCAGACGCGATACGGATCGGTGTCCCGGCGCCAGGGCAGGTCACGGGCGTGGGCGTCGTACCAGTTCAGGAGAGCGCCGCGGAGCTCGATAACCGTTGAAGGGGCGGGTGGCATCTGCATCCAGCACGGTGACGCATGGGGCCGCGGGGGACAAGTCCCGCTCTCCGTGCCGCGCCAGAGCTCCGGGGCCAGGAAGTACGAGCACGCGGCACCTGGGGCAGGATCGACCGTCCCACGCGCGGTTGCCGCCCGTGGCCGACCGTCCGATCTTGCCAGTCGATTCCCCTCACAGAACGGAGCCCATGGCGCGCAAACTCGCGGTAGAGGCAGTCGGGACCTTTCTGCTGGTCCTGACGGTGGGCATGGTGGTGCTGGAGCCGGGCGCCGGCGCGCTGGCTCCGCTGGCTATCGGTTCGGCGCTCATGATCATGGTGTACGCGGGCGGTCACATCTCAGGCGGCCACTACAACCCCGCCGTCACGTTGGGTGTAACGCTGCGCGGCAAGGCCACCGTGGCGGAGCTGCTGGGCTACACGCTGGTGCAGCTGGGCGCCGGCGTGGCGGCGGCGTTCGTGGCGCTCTACCTGAAGGGCGGGCGGGCCGGCGCGCCGATCGAGATTCCCACGGGCCCGGGGCTGCTAGCTGAATTCATCTTCACCTTTGCCCTGGTCTACGTGATCCTGAACGTAGCCACCAGTCGGGGCACGGAGGGCAACTCGTACTTCGGCCTGGCCATCGGCTTCACCGTGGTCGTGGGGGCCTACGCCGTGGGCGGCATCTCCGGCGGTGCCTTCAATCCGGCGGTGGCGTTCGGCGTGGTGGTCATGGGAATGGCCGCGCCTGCGGCCCTGTGGATCTACCTGGTGGCCCAGATCGCCGGCGCCATGGCGGCCGCCCTGCTGTACGTCTCGCTCGATCTGGGGCTGGACAAGCCGACCACCGCCAGCCCGGGCGAGCAGGCTGAGCTCCGCGGCGCGGCGGACACGGGGGCGTGAGCGGGGACGGCTGGAGCTGTTCTCCGGAAGCGGTTCCGGCCCCGGCATCGGTAAGGCGGATGTCGAGCGACCAGGCCGGATACTACCCTTACGTCACCGGGGCGGCTCCGCCACCAGCAGGTCACGCAGCAGTGAGGCGGCCGGCGGATTGTAGCTGGTGGTGCGCAGCATGGCCACGCCCAGTCCGCTCTCCAGATCGAACACCAGGTTGGCGTTGTAGCCGGCCACCGAGCCGCCGTGCCCCACCAGCGTGTGGCCATCCGCCTGCTGGATGGTGAAGCCCAGCCCGTACCCCTCCGCCGGATCCTGCGGCCGGAGCATCTCGCGCCTCGAGTCCTCATTCAGGATCTGCACCGGTCCCTGCCCCATGAGCGCCGCGGCGAGTGCGGCCAGGTCCGTCACGGTGGTGTAGATGCCCCCGTTCGGCACCTTGTAGCCGCGCCCGAAGTGCTCGCGCGTGGCGGCCTCGGCGGAGAGGGTCCCGGTGCGGCGGTCCCGCGTGTAGCCAACGGAGAGCCGCCGGAACAGTTCGGGTGAATCCACGATGAAGGTTGAGCCTTCCATGCCGAGCGGGGAGAACAGCAGCGTCTCCATGAGCTCCATGAAAGGCACGCCCGCGGCGCGGCTGAGCGCCAGGCCCAGCATGCCGTAGCCGATGTTCGAATAGGCGTACTCGGTCCCCGGAGCCGTGCGGAACCCGGTGGTGGGGATGGAGGCCAGGACCTTCTCCTCCCAGCGGTAGATCGAGCCGCTTGCCGCCCCTTCAAGACCGGGTTCGCGCTCCAGCCCGGCCGTGTGACTGGCCAGCATGCGGAAGGTGATGGGGCGCGCGTCCGCGGGAGGATCGGTAAGCTCCGCGATCTCGGGAAGGTAGCGGGCCACGGGCTCGTCCAGGCCGATCAGGCCCCGCTCCACGAGCTGCATCATGAGCACGGCGGTGAACGATTTGGAGATGGAGCCGCTGCGCCCGATGGTCCCCGCCGTGGCCGGCCGGCCGCGCTCGATGTCCGCCCAGCCCCACCCCTTGCTCCAGATGATCTCGTCCCCCGAGAACACCGCCACCGACACGGCGCCCCCCGCGTCCTCCGCCACCCCGGCAGCCACGGCCGCGTCGAAGTGCGCGATGGCCGCCTCGAACGGCGTGAACTGCGCCGCGGCGGGCGAGCTTGCGGCAAGGATGGCGGCCAGCGCCGCCAGGAACGTAAACGCGCTGTGGCGGGAGCGCTGCTGGTGGGTTTTCAGGGTCGCGTGCATGGGGGGCCTGTGGTCAGGGGATTGTACGCTCACTCCCGGCGCGCGTCCCGGTGTTCTTCAATCACCTGGATGGTGTCGGCCTGGTTCGGCACCGCACAGAGAAACTCGAAAGGCTCCTCCCCCAGGGCGCGATAGGAATGCGGCTGGCCGGCCGCGATGAAGACCACGTCACCGGCCGCCACTTCATGCAGTTCCTCGCCGATGCGCACCTCCGCGCGCCCGCGCAGGACGTACTGCTCGTGCTCCACGGCGTTGGTGTGCAGGGGCATGCCGCCGCCCGGCTGCATGATGAAGCGGCGCAGCGCAAAGTTGGGGGCGGTGTCCGGGCCGATCAGGACCTGGCTTTCGGTGGCCTGTCCGGCGGCTACGGGGGTGCGGGGAATGGAGTCGGCCGCGCGTACGGACATGAGGAGCCTCGGCAGGATGAAAGGATGAACGTCGCTTGGAAGATACCGGTGCGGCGGGGCGCCACGATAGTGTTGGCGCGGAGCGCTGGCACGCGTACTGTAGGGAGGCCGGCGGCATGCCTGTCGCGTAGCCGCATCTCCCCTCACGGAGGAGTCCTGACATGAGCCTCATACTCTCCTGGCTGATCCTGTCGCTGGCGGTCTGGGTGACCGCCGTGGTCCTGCCCGGTTTCCATGTGAAGAGTGCCGGCAGCGCCCTGCTCGTGGCCGCGCTGTTCGGTGTGCTGAACTTCCTGCTCGGCTGGCTGTTCTTTGCGGTGTTCACCATCGGCACGCTCGGGCTGGCCTATCTACTGGCGTTCATCACGCGCTGGATCATCAACGCCATCATCCTGAAGATCACGGACGCGCTGACGGATCACCTGACGATCGACGGGTTCAGCTGGGCGCTCGGCGGCGCGCTCATGATGTCGGTCATCGGTACGCTCGGGGAGTGGCTGGTGCGGGCGCTGTTCTGAGCCGCCCATCCAGCGAGCGTCCGCCCTCCCGAACGCACATAGCCGGGAGCGGCCGCTACCTGCCCGCTGCGGTGCTGCCCAACAGCGCGTTCGCGGCCACCGCCGGCGTGGACGACGCCTGGATCCTGCAGCGCACCGGCATCCGGGAGCGGCGCACGGCCGCGCCCGGTGAGGGCACGGCCGCCATGGGTGCCGAGGCTGCTCGCCGGGCGCTGGCCTCCGCGGGCAAGGGCCCCGCGGACATCCAGCTCATCATCGTGGCCACCTCCACGCCCGACCACCTGACCCCGCCCTCCGCCTGTGAGATACAGGCGGCCCTGGGCGTGGTGGATGCGGCCTGCTTCGACGTGGAGGCGGGGTTCGCGGGCTGGATCTATGCGCTCATCACCGCGGACGCGTTGCTGCGCGCGGGCATGGCGGAGCATGCGCTGGTCATCGGGGCGGAAAAGCTGTCCTCGGTGACCGATCGCTCCGACCCGGCCACCGGGCCACTCTTCGGTGACGGTGCCGGCGCCGTGGTGCTGTCGGCCGGGGCCGGGCCGCTCGGCATCGTGGGGCGCTCCTGGTGGGCCGACGGCACGCTCGCGGAAGCCCTGGTGCGCCGCGGGGGTGGCTCCCGCCAACCCTTCGACGAGGCGGTCCTCCAGGAGCGCTCCCATCTGCTCCGCATGGAGGGGTCGCGGATCTTCCGGCAGGCCGTCCGCACCATGGCCCGACAGGCGGCCACGGCGCTGGAGCGTGCGGGTGAGGCGCCCGGCGCCCCCGACCTCGTGGTGGCGCATCAGGCCAATCGGCGCATCCTGGATGCCTTCGCGCGGGAGACGGCGTGGCCGCCCGAGCGGATGTTCATCAACATCGACCGCTACGGCAACACGGGGGCGGCCACGATACCCATTGCCCTGGACGAGGCGCGCGAGCAGGGGCGTATGCCCGCGCCGGGGGTGGTGCTTTTGGTGTCGTTCGGCGCCGGTGCCACGGCCGGGGCGGTGGTGCTGCGCTAGTCTACCGGCCGATCCCCGCCTCGTTCATCAGGTCCGCCAGTGTGAGCGCCCGATAGCTCTCCATACGCTGCTCGAGGGCGCCCAACGCGTCCGTTCCGCCCTCCTCGAAGACAATGTCCTCCTTCACGGTGATCACGCGGAACAGCGGACGCACCGGCTGCGCCTCCTCCTCCTCCTCGTTGTCACCGCGGCCCCCGAAGCCCAGCCTGCCGAACGCGCCGCGGGCGGCGCTGGCGGCCGCGCTCCCGGCCGCCTCCACGGCGCCGCGCCGGAGCTCGTCCCCCATGGACGCCGGTTCCCAGGCCAGCAGCTCCTCACGATCCAACTCCTGTCCGTCCGGGACCAGGGCAACGGTCACCACGCTGCGCACGGTGGTGCCGTCGATCCCCTGCAGCGCATCCGCCAGTTCTACAAGCCCAGCGGCCATGCGCGGATCCCACATGGCCAGGCCGGCCGCACCGGCGTCACCCACGCCTCCGGCCGAGCCGGCCAGCTCGTCGGCCAGTGACCGCACGGCCGGATCCTCCGCCAGCCGGGCGCCCCACTCCTCGTACAGGGCGTCGGGCGTGGGCAGCTCGGCGCTCTGCCAGAGTTCCATCACGAACACCAGGCTGCCCTCCTCGGCATCCGCCACGCCGTCGGGCGGAGCCGCGGCTTCCAAGGTGGCGGTGATGATGTGCTGAGTGGCGGTGCCCGCGGCGCCGAAGTCCCGGGTGCTCCCCGTACGCTCGGCGGCCACCCGGAAGTTCAGTTGGGCGCGCGCCTCCGCCATGGCCTCGTGGAACCGGGCCATGGAATCTTGCTGCGCGGCCCGTGCTTGGGCCAGCGTCTCCTTGGTGCCCTCGGCCGCGCCTTCCACCGCGGCGGTCATGATGCGGGCCAGCTCGCTGGCGGCATCCGCGGATTCCTGGAAGGAGACCGTGAGATAGCTCTGCGCCTCGTGATCCACGGATATGAAGCGACGGTTGTCCGCATCCACGATCGTGGCGCTGCCGTCCCCCTCCTGAATCAGCACGCCTTCCCGCAGATGAATGCTCTGCTGGCTGGCGCGCTCGTCGAGGAGGCCGGGGATGACGCCGAGCACGGCCCCGAGCGTACCGGGCAATTCGATGCGGGACGTCTCCGTCCAGCTCAGCGTGCGGTTCTGGGCGTGTGCGGTGGCAGGAACGGTCACGAGCAGCGCCAGGGCGGCGGTGCCGGCGCCGATGAGTGATCGGGCGCGAGAGCGTGAATGCATGGGTCCTCGGCGGCAGGGGAAAGAATGACGGAGTGGCGGGGTGCGGAATTCCCCCCGGATGTACCCTAAGGAACCCGGCCGGTCGTGTCAAAGCATGGCCTCGCTCCCTGGCGGCCCCGGACATCCGGACAATTTCATGACAATTTCGAGCCGGTGCGGCATTACCTTGCAGGCATGCCCGAACGAGCCGATCGGCGCCGCACCTCACTCCTGCTGGCGGCCGCCCTGCTGCCCGCCGTGCTCCTGGCCGCGCTCGCGTTCCACCTGCTGCGCCAGGAGCGCGAGCTGGCCGTGCGGCGGGTGGAGGACGCGCGCGAACTGAGGGCGGCCCGGCTGGGTCAGCAACTGCTGCCATTGCTGAACGCGCTCCTCCCACCCGACGCCGGGCCTGACCCGGAGGCCGTGGTGGGGCGGGGCGTCCTGACCGCGTCCGGGCTCCGCTGGGCGTGGGATCCCGCGGCGCGTCCGCCGGTGGCGGACCGGTCCGGCTCCGCGCGGCTGTCAGAGTACCGGAGTCTCCTTGACGAGGGGCAGGCCGCGGAGTTCACGGCGGGCCGCCCGGATCGTGCGGCCGCACGCTACGGCCGCGCCCTGGCCATTGCACCGGATACGGCCGCGGCCGCCGCCGCGCGGCTCATGCGCGCCCGCGCCCTGGTGCGTGCCGGCCAGGCGGAGGAGGCCCGAGCCGACTACCTGGCGCTGCTCGAGCTGCCCCTTCACTGGCGCGACGCGGACGGGTTGCCCTTCTCCCTCTACGCCGCGGAACGGTTGGCCGCCGAGCCGAGCGCCGCCGCCCTCCTGCGTCTGGCCGCGGACTCGGCTCGCGCGCTCCCGCTGCCGGCGCTCTACGCATTTCGCGACCTGGCCGCGAGCGGTCACGGCGCGGTCGCCGGGACAGGCGACGCGGGAGCGGACGCCGCCGCGGGGAGTGGTCGGGCCGACGCGTGGCTCGCCGACGTGGTGCCGCGTCTCGAGGCGCGCATCGAGCAGGTTGAGCGCCTCGCGGCGCTGGCCGGCGACCTGCCCGCCCTCGTCAACTACGCCGGCGGCGGGGCCGGCCGCTGGGTCCCTCACGGGACGCCGCTCTGGCTCGTGCACGTGGCCGGCGAGCAGGTGGTGGTCGTGGACCCGGCGGCGCTCGCCCCCGGCCTGGCCGGCGCCGGCATGCTCACCACGGCAGCCGCGCCGGAAGCCCCGCTGCTGGGAGCCGCGCTACCGGGTCTGCGCGCCCGTATCCCCGACGCCGTGGTGGCGGCGGACGCGGCCAGGAGCGGGACCTCCGCGGCGCTGCTGCTCACCGGACTTCCTCTGGTCCTGGCACTCACGATGACCGTCCTATGGCTGCTGTGGCGTGACGTGCGCCGCGACGTGGCCGCGGCGGCGCAGCGCTCCCGCTTCGTGAGTGGCGTATCCCACGAGTTGAAGACGCCGCTCACCTCCATCCGCATGTTCGCCGAAACACTCCGTCTGCGTGGCGGCGCGGCGGAGCCGGCGCTGCGGGAGGAGTACCTGGACACCATCGTGCACGAGAGCGAGCGCCTCACCCGGCTCATCAACAACGTGCTCGACTTCTCCCGCATCGAGCGCGGTGACATGCGCTACCGCCCGCGTCCCGAGGCGCTGGATGAGGTGATCCGCGAGGCGCTCGCGGCCATGCGCTACCCCCTCGAGCAGGCGGACATCCGCGTGCATGTGAGCGTGGAACCCGACCTGCCGCCCTGCTCCGTGGACCGCGACGCGCTGTCCCAGGCCGTGCTGAACCTGCTGGCTAACGCCGTGAAGTTCTCCCCCACCGGGAGCCGGATCGACGTGCGGCTGGCGCGCGCGGGCTTCTGCGCTGAGATCGAGGTGGCCGACCAGGGCCGCGGGGTGCCGCCCGCCGAGCGCGAGCGCATCTTCCAGGAGTTCTACCGCAGCGCGGACGTGGAGGCGGAGGGCATCCCCGGCACGGGCCTGGGCCTCTCCCTCGTGGCGCACGTGGCGCGGGGGCACGGCGGCAGCGTCCATGTGCGCTCCGCACCGGGCGGTGGTTCGGTCTTCACGCTGAGCCTCCCGCTGGGGGGAGAAAACGCCGCACCGCGCGCGGTTACGCGCCCGGCGTCCGAGGTTACATGACCGCCCCGGGCGCGGCCATCACCCGCATCCTCGTCGTGGAAGACGACCCGGCCATCCTGCGCGGCGTGGCCGACAATCTCCGCTGGGACGGCCACGAGGTGACCACGGCGCGCACCGCGGACGAGGGTTGGAGCCGCCTTCAGGACGGCACCCTGGACCTGGCCATCCTGGACGTAATGCTGCCCGGTGCCACCGGCTTCGAGCTGTGCCGCCGCGCCCGTGCCCAGGGCATCGACCTGCCCATCCTCTTCCTCACCGCCCGCGGCCAGGAGACGGATCGCGTCATGGGCCTGGATCTGGGCGCCGACGATTACGTCACCAAGCCGTTCAGCGTCCCCGAGCTGCTGGCCCGGGTGCGGGCGCTGCTGCGGCGCACGCTGCCCGACCACGCGCTGCCCGAACGCCTGGCCTTCGATGACGTGGTGGTGGACTTCACGCGCTACGAGGCCACTCGCGCTGGTGCCCCGTTGGCCATGGCACCCAAGGAGTTCGGCGTGCTCCGCCTGCTGGCGGCCCGCGGCGGCCAGGCCGTCACGCGCACCGAGTTGCTGCGTGAGGTCTGGGGGTACGACGCCTACCCCACCACGCGCACTGTGGACAATCACGTGGCCCAGCTGCGCGCCAAGCTGGAGGCCGATCCTCGTGCGCCCACGCGCCTGCTCACGGTCCACGGCGTGGGTTACCGCTTCGTGGCTGAACCGGCTCCTGAAGGTGAGTAAGCGACGATGCTCATCACCTTCCGGGGGGTGCGGGACTGCGCGGCCTTTGCAAAATCCTTACATGGACCGGGTGAGTCCGTGACAACGGGTGCGCCGGCGCGCCCCATCTTGGGTCCGGCAGTCCCACCGGAACCCTGGAGGAGAACCATGACGTACCGCATTGCTCTGGTCCCGCTCGCGCTCGCCGTGCTGCTCGTGGGAGCGGCGCCCCCGGCGCAGGCCCAGTCGGCCGCCGATCTCTACCAGCAGGCGCTCCGCAAGGACCGCGGCGAGGGAGATCTGGAGGCGGCCATTCTGCTGTATCGCCAGGTGCTGGAGGGGGGGGACCGCGAACTGGCGGCGCGCGCCCTGGTGCGCATCGGCGAGAGCTACGAGCGCCTCGGCCGCACGGAGGCGGCGGCCGCCTACGAGCGGGTGGTGCGCGAATTTGCCGACATCACCAGCTCCGCCGGCGAGGCGCGGGCAAGGCTGGCCGCCCTGCGCCGGGCGGAGGCCGCCGGCGCCGCGGCTTCGGCTTCCGGTCTCTCTCTGCGGCTCGTCTGGGAGGGCACCGAGCCCGGCATCGACGTTGAGGGCCAGCCCACGCCGGACGGGCGGGCGCTCACCTTCGTGGACTGGACCACGGGTGACCTGGCTGTGCGCGACCTGGAGAGCGGGGCCGTGCGGCACGTGACCACTACCGGCTACCCCGAATACGCGCTCGGCTCCACGCTCTCGCCCGACGGCCAGCGGGTGGCCTACTTCTGGACGCCGGATCCGTGGCGTCCCCAGCTGCGCGTGAGCCGGCTGGACGGCTCCGAGCAGCGCACCCTCCTGGCCAACGCCGGCCACGAGTACGGCTACCTGACACCCCACGATTGGACGCCGGACGGCGAGCACGTGCTCGTCAACCTGTGGATGCCCGACCATACCGCGCGCGTGGCCTTCGTCTCCACCCGTGATGGTTCGGTGCGCATCGTGCGCGATCTGGCCTGGCGCGCTCCCATGCGTCTCGGCCTCTCGCCCGATGGCCGCCACATTGCCTTCGACGCCCGCCCCGAGCGGGACGAGGCGCGCCACGACATCTATCTGCTCAGCGCCGATGGCGCCGCGGAGAGCGTACTGGTGCGTCACGCCGCCAACGACCTGCACCCCATCTGGACGCCGGACGGCAGCCACGTGCTCTTCTCCAGCGACCGGGGCGGCTCCATCGACCTGTGGGCCGTGCGCGTGGCGGACGGCGAGCCCGCTGGCGAGCCGTTCCTGGTGAAGCGGGACATGGCGCAGAACTTCTTCTGGCCCATGGGCTTCACACGCGCGGGTTCGCTGTTCTACGCCAAGGACACGGGCGGCGGCAGCATCTACACGGCCGCCATGGATCCGGCCACGGGCCGCGTTGCGGGCGGAACGGAGCAGCCCGCCGCCGCCTACGTGGGCTACAACACCTCACCGCACGTCTCACCGGACGGCCGCACGGTGGTCTACGCCACCCGCCACGGCGTGCCCAGCCTGGGTCACGCGGCGCAGCTCGTGATCGAGGAGCTGGAGACAGGGACGGTGCGCAAGCTGGCGCCCGGCCTGCGGGTGGATCGCAAGCGGGCGCGGCCGCGCTTCACGCCCGACGGCCGGGCCGTCCTGGCGCGGGCCCGCAACACCGTCATGGGTACGGGCGGGCTCTATCGCGTGGACGTGGCCTCGGGCACGGCGGAACGCCTGCTGGCCCCGGTGGAGGGGGCCAACCTCTCCGAGATGGCGGTGCAGCTCGCCGGCGGCGACGTCCTCTACGGCCTCACTCCCCAGGGCGCGCCCGAGCGCGCGCGCCTCGTGCGGCGCACGCGGGATGGCGCCGAGCGCGTGCTGCTGGACGGGCCCATCGGTGCCTCCAGCCTGTGGGACGTATCCCCCGACGAGCGCTGGCTGGCCATGGTGGACCGCGCACCGGAGGGCGGTTCACGCCTCCAGCTGCATCCGCTGGAGGGTGGTGGTGAGCCCCGCTTCCTGCACCATATCCCCGTGAACCGGGCCATGCTGGCGGAGGCGGGCGTGGCGTTCAGCGCCGACGGCCGCTGGGTCTTCTTCGGCACGACGGCGGAGGAGTACTGGGCCAGCGACGCGGATGTCGAAGTCTGGCGGGTGCCCGCCGACGGTTCCGGACCGGCGGAGAGCACCGGCCTGAGCATGCCCGGCCTGCGCCACATGACCGCGGCGCCCGACGGGCTGGCCTTTGCCGCCGGCCCGCAGGTCTACCACGAGGTGTGGGTCATGGACAACGTGCTGGAGCACCTCGGCCGCCGCTGACGTTGCGCGCTCCGATTCGTCCCGCCGCCGGGCCGTGGCCGTCCGGCGGCGGGAGGAAAGGGTGGCCCCGCCGTGGCCGTTGACCTAATCTTCTCAACGATCCCGCCATTCCGCCCGCGCCCGCCGCGGGCGCCATCCGTTCAGCCAGCCCATGGAGACGTCCCATGAGCACCACCATCCGCCGTCCTGGCATTCGGTTCATCCTGGCGCTCGCCTTCCTCACGCTTGCGTTGCCGGCGCCTGTCGCGGCGCAGGGCACGCGCGCCGACTACGAGCGCGCGGACAACGTGAGCGGCCGCCTCTCCGAGCTCATCGTGGGCCAGCCGGCCGCGCCGGAATGGCTCGGCGCCACGAACCGCTTCTGGTACCGCGTGAGCGTGCCGGGAGGCAACGAGTTCCGCCTGGTGGACGCGCCGGCGACCACGCAGCGGGAGCTCTTCGATCATGCGCGCCTGGCCACGGCCATCAACGCCGCCACGGGCCGGGATTATACGCCGGTGACGCTGCCGTTCACCGGCCGCGGGGCACGCCTGGAGGTGGCGGAGGACCTGAGCGGCATCCGCTTCGTGCTCGAGGAACGCTGGTGGGACTGCACGCTGGCCACGTACGAATGTGTAAGGGCTGAGGCGGTGGAGCCGACGGGGCAGGGCGGCCGCGGCGGCGCCGGCAACGGGGAGGTGCGAACGTCGCCTGATGAAGAGTGGGACGCGTTCATCCACAACCACAACGTGGCCATCCAGCCGGCGGACGGCGGGCGGGATGACATGATCGTGCTGAGCAGCGACGGGTCGGAGGGGAACTTCTACACGCTGGGTTCGCTGCGCTGGTCGCCGGACTCGCGCAAGCTGATGGCCTACCGCCGCCGGCCGGGCTACGAGCGCATCGTGCACTACGTGCGCTCCGCGCCGAGTGACCAGGTGCAGCCGCGGCTGGAGACCACCCGTACGCTGGGCAACCCGAACGGCACCTACCGCAAGCCCGGCGACGTGGTGGACCGCGACCGGCCGGTGCTCTTCGACGTGGCCAGCCGCCAGCAGATCATCATCGACAACGAGCTCTTTCCGAACCCGTATTCGCTCAACCGCCCCGATTGGCGGGAGGACAGCCGCGCCTTCACCTTCCAGTACAACGAGCGCGGGCACAAGAACTACCGGGTGATCGAGGTGGACGCCGCCACGGGCGCCACGCGCACCCTGATCGACGAGCGGCCGGAGACCTTCTTCAACTACGACGACACGCTCTGGCGCCACGACATCCACGATGGGCGCGAGATCCTGTGGCAATCGGAGCGCGACGGCTGGAAGCACCTCTGGCTCTATGACGGTGTGACCGGGCAGGTGAAGAATCAGGTGACGCGCGGCGCGTGGGTGGTGCGCGGTGTGGACAGCGTGGACGTGGCCGACCGCCAGATCCACTTCCGGGCCAGCGGCATGAATCCGGAGCAGGACCCCTACTTCATCCACCACTACCGGATCGACTTCGACGGCACGGGCCTGGTGGCCTACACGGCGGCGGACGGCACGCATACCGTGAGCTGGTCGCCGGACCGGCAGTACTACGTGGACATGTGGTCGCGCGTGGACCAGCCGCACGTGATGGAACTCAGGCGGGCACGTGACCAGCAGCGGATCATGGAGGTGGCACGCACGGACGTGAGCGCGCTGGAGGAGGCGGGCTGGCAGCGGCCGGAGCCGTTCGTGGCCATGGGGCGGGACGGGGAGACGGACATCTGGGGCGTCATCATCCGACCCACGAACTTCGATCCGGCGCGGCGCTATCCGGTCATCGAGAACATCTACGCCGGCCCGCAGGGCTCCTTCGTGCCCAAGAGCTTCGGCGTCCAGGGCGGCATGCAGTCGCTGGCCGAGCTGGGCTTCATCGTGGTGCAGATCGACGGCATGGGCACCAACAACCGCTCCAAGGCTTTCCACGACGTGGCCTGGAAGAACCTGGGGGACGCCGGCTTCCCGGACCGCATTCTCTGGCACCGGGCCGTGGCGGAGCGCTACCCGTACTACGACACCTCACGGGTGGGCATCTACGGCACCTCGGCCGGCGGGCAGAACGCCACCGGCGCGCTGCTCTTCCATCCGGAGTTCTACGACGTGGCCGTCTCGGCGGTGGGCTGCCACGACAATCGCATGGACAAGATCTGGTGGAACGAGCTGTGGATGAGCTGGCCGCTCGGGCCGCACTACGAGGCCTCCTCCAACGTGGTCAACGCGCACAAGCTGCAGGGCAACCTGCTGCTGGTAGTGGGCGAGCTGGACACCAACGTGGACCCCGCCTCCACCTATCAGGTGGTGGACGCCCTGCTGCGGGCCGGCAAGGACGTGGATCTGCTCATGGTGCCCGGGGCCGGTCACGGCTCCGGCGGGCGGATGGGCACGCGCAAGCGCAACGACTATTTCGTGCGCTACCTGCACGGTGTGGAGCCGCCGCGGTGGAACGCGCTGGACGGGGCGGCGGTCGACAGCCAGTCCGACGCGGACACATCGTTGGACGCGGCCGATGACTGGCTGGCGCTGCCCGCGTCGGAGGCGCCGCCGCTGGCGGACGAGTGGCGGTAGGCGGGCGGTTCAACCAGCCGGCCGGTCCCGGCGTTGGCACCAGGCGGACCGTTCCGGGGCGGTGGCGCCGGCGCGGTGCCGCGGGGAGCGGCCACGCCGGCGCCTTCCCGTCCGCTACTCGATCCGGTCCAGCACCCACAGCTCCTTGCGCAGGTCGCCGGAGATGTAGGCCAGACGGGTGCCGCGCGGGTCGAGGCTGGCGTAGCCGGCACCGCCGGAGAAGTCCTGGAAGCCCATGGGCTGGATGTCCCCGGTGGCCACGGTCACGGCCCATAGATCATGGGTGTCCTGGCCCTCCCACGCGCCGCCCATGACGAGCAGGTGGCGGCCGTCGGGTGTCCACACGAGCGGCCCGCGCTGCGGCTCCAGGTGGCGGGGGTACGCCACGCTGACCACCGTGCGCGATGCGCCGCCCGCGGCAGGGAGCATGCGGATCTCGCTCGGACCTTCCCCCTCGGCCCGCGTCACGTAGGCCAGACTCTGGCCGTCCGGGGAGAAGCTGAGCGCGCGCACCCCCTCCTGCGTGGTCCCCTCCAGCGCGCGGCGCGTGCCGTCAGCCAGGTCGATCATGACGATGCCCCGCTCGCTGCTGGCGTTGCCGTCCGGCTGGGCGGTGGCCAGCGTGCGGCCGTCCGGGGAGAGGGCTGCCACCTGCCCGGCATCGGAGAGTACCACCCGCACGGCACCGCTCTCGACTGAAACGCTGTGGACGGTCCCAGCGCGATCCCACAAAGCGAGCTGGCCACCATCAGGCGTCCAGTCCATGCCCTGGATATGCGGAGCGTCGAGCCTGGCCAGCTCTCGCACGCCGTCGCCGGTGACCTGGCGCACCATCACGCGCGTGGGGCCCTGATTGTTCAGCGGGCGGAGCAGGTAGGCCAGCTGATTGCCGTCCGGCGACCAAACGGGATAGCGCGCGTTGCCATCCATGGGGGACGTCAGCGCCGTGGGCGCCGAGAGGATGCGGGCCCCCGCGGCATCCACGGACGCCAGATGCACGCGCGGCGCGTCCACCGGAATGGTGTAGTAGAACGCCTCCCCCGCGCGTCCCCCGCCCTGGATCACCGAGGGCACGCCGTCCTGCACCAGCCGGACGTCGCCGCTCTGGCGGCCTTGGTCGATGGGGATCAGCCACAGGCCAGTGCGGCCGTCATGGGCCCCGTGCACTACCAGGCCGTTGCCGGCCGCCGTCCAGTCTATGAGCGACGTGTTCGGGGCGCTTATCTGCGTGACCGTGCCGCCGTCCAGATCCCGTACTTTCAGGCCGCTCATCCAGTACGCCACGTATCGCCCGTCCGGGGAAAAGCGGCCCTCGCGCCCCTCGCCCCGGCCCCGCCCGAATTCCGGCTCCAGCACCGTGACATCGCGCGTGTCGGGGTCCAGGATGGCAAGGGTGCTGAGCTCTGGCGTGGTGTAGTGCGTGAACAGAATGCCTCGCTCCGACCAGTCCAGCGGCGCGATCCAGTCATCCCGGTCGCCGATCGAGCGCAGCAGGTGCTGGGTGGTGTCCCCCAGCTCCACGTAGCGCAGTTCGTAGCGGAACGGCGAGCCCGTCAGCACGTTGCCGTACGAGTAGACCACCCTGCTGCCGTCCGGGGAGAACACCGGATACTCGGCCCAACTACCGTTCGCCGTCCAGGCGCCCTTGTCCGTGATACGGCGGCTCTCGGCCGTCCCGATGTCGTGGACGGCCACGTCCCCCGTGCTCCAGTCCACGAACGTGACGAGCCGCCCATCGGGTGAGGGGTTGGCGTAGTCGCCGGCGGCGGCCCAGACGCGGCGCGGGGGCGGTGCGTCCGTATCGGCCGCAGCGATCACGACCTGACCGTTCGGGGTCTCCGCCTCGGAGGTGCCGCAGGCGCTGGCGGCCAGCGCCAGCAGGAGCAGCGGCAGTGCGGTGTTTCTCATGATCTCTCCAGGTTGGGGGTGCTTTGCTGCCACCCCGTACCTCTTCAGGATCCGGCCCGGAACCGCCGGTTTGATGTAACGTGCCGGCTGAGAACCACTTAGGCGATTTGCTAGCGCGGTCGGATGGTCCCTGACTGAAACGGATCGTTCCAGCTCCGGCTGGCCGGCTGGACCATCCCGTTGCACCGCATGCTCGACGTCAGCCGTGCGGCAGGGTGACCCGGAAGACCGCTCCGCCACCGGGAGGACTCGCGGCCTGGATGCTGCCGCCGTGCGCCGCGATGATGCGCCGGGTGACGGCCAGGCCCACCCCCGTCCCCCCCGGGCGTGTGGTGAAGAACGGCTCGAATACCTGCTCGATCCGATCCTCCGGTATGCCCGGGCCATCGTCCGACACCGTAATGGCCGCGCTGCCCGCTCCGTGTTGGATGGCCACCACCGCCTCTCCACCCTGACCGACCGCCTCGGCCGCATTCAGGAAGAGGTTCAGGAATGCCTGTGTGAGAGCATCGGGATCGCCCAGGATCAGGACCGCCTCCCGCCGCGCCGGGAGCCGCAGCACGGCCGCGTGGCGGCCGAAGGCGGGTTCGGCTGCGCGCGCGGCGGCCACCAGGGTCTCCATGAGGTCCATCCTGCGTGGTTCCACCCGCCCGCTGCGCGCGGCCTCCAGCGCGCCGGCCACGGTGCGGTTGAGGCGGTCCAGGTCCGCCAGCGCCTGGGCCTGCAGCGGTCGCAGCGGGGATTCCGGGGGCAGCCGCTCTTCCACTTCCTGGAGGTCCAGGCGGATGGCCGTGAGCGGATTGCGCACCTCGTGAGCCAGGGCGGCGGCAAACTCGTTGACCGCGCTCAGGGATTCGCGCTCGGCCAGCTGTGCCAGCGTGCGGCGCAGTGTGTCCGTCATGGTGTTGAAGGCCACGCCCACGCGTCCCACCTCGTCATCCGCGCGCACGTGGACCGTGCGGGAGAGGTCGCCGCCGGCCACCGCGCTGGCGCCGTCCGCGAGCTGCTGCAGAGAAGCCGTCAGCCGCCGTGACAGGAGTGAGGCCAGCATCACGCCCAGCAGGACCACCGCCACCAGCGTCAGCATCCCGCGGCGGCCAGCGTCCTGAAAAGGTGAGGCGAAGGGCGTCAGGGGCGCGGCGGCCACCAGGCGAATCCGGGGTTCCGTGCCGTCGATGCTCTCGGTGACCCACGGCTCGCCGTTCCAGACCAGACTGCGCTGTGCGAGGGCGCCGGCTTCCAGGTCGGTCGGGATGAGCACCGCCCCCGTGGACGGGTCGATGGCCGTGAGGAGCGCCCCCGCCATGGGCGCGGAGGACCGCGGCCGCAGGGCGTTGATGTTGATCGCCGCTTCAAGGACGCCCAGCGAGTCCCCCGTCAGGCGGTCGTGGATGGGCAGGCGCACCTGGAGCGGCAGGCCGAACGCCGAGGGCGCGCGGCCGCCGCGATCCAGCACCCACGCCCCGCGGCCGCGGACGGCCAGCCGTTCGAGCGAGAGGTCCATGGCACGGAACCCCTCCACCAGCGTCCGTGGCGGCTCGGTGGGCAGCGCGCCCTGTGCGAGTGCCCGGGTCACCTCCGGGAGGTCCGCCAGGTCCAGGAGGCGGCTCCGGTAGAGCACCCACTCCTGCTCGAGGGCGGCGTGGTCGTCGGCCAGGGCGTCACGCAGCCGCTCGCGCAGCACCATTTCCCCCGTTCGGGCGGTGCGGCCCGATAGCCAGAAGCCGAGTACCGCCAGCGGTGCCAGCCCCACGCCCAGCACCAGGACGAGGATACGGGCCCGCAGCGAGAGCGACCGCCGCCGGCTCATTCGATGTCGTGCTTGTCGATGAGGCGCCGCAGCCGCGGGCGGGAGATCCCCAGGATTTCCGCGGCGCGGGTCCGGTTGCCCCCCGCGGCGGCGAGCACGGCGGCCACGTGCTCCCCCTCGACGGTGTCCAGCGTGGCCAGGCGGGGCTGCGTGGCGTTGCCGCCCATGAGCGCCAGGTGCTCGGGCCGGATTACGCCGCCCCGGGCCAGCACCACCGCGCGCATGATGCAGTTCTCCAGTTCGCGCACGTTGCCGGGCCAGTCGTGGGCCATGAAGCGGTCCATGGCCTCTTCCGACAGCCGGGGCGTGGCGTCCAGCGCCGCCGCGCGTGCCGCCTTGGCCAGCAGGTGGGCGGCCAGCGCCGGGATGTCGGTGCGGCGCTCGCGGAGCGGCGGCACGTGGAGCTCCACCACCCGGAGCCGATAATAGAGATCCTCCCTGAACCGCCCTTCCTCGACCAGCGCCTCCAAGTCCCGATGCGTGGCCGCCAGCACGCGTGCTTCCGTACGTATGGCGCGGTCGGCGCCCACGGGGTGGAACTCCTGCTCCTGGAGCACTCGCAGCAGCTTGGCCTGGAATTCGGGCGTCGTGTCACCGATCTCATCGAGCAGGATCGTGCCGCTGCCCGCCTGGGCGAAGCGCCCCTTCCGATCCGCAGTGGCGCCCGTGAAAGCGCCCCGCACGTGCCCGAAGAGCTCCGATTCCAGGAGCGTTTCGGGAATGGCCGTGCAGTTCACCGACACGAACGGCTCGGCGGCCGCGCTCGAATGGGCATGGATGGCGCGCGCGATGATCTCCTTGCCCGTGCCGCTCTCACCCCGGATGACCACCGTGGTGCGGTTGCTGGCCAGCTGGCCCACCATCTTGAAGATCTCGAGCATGGCGGGATCGCGGCCCACCAGATCGGCGGGGCCGCCGGCTGCGGCCGCGCCACCGGCCGGACCGCCGGCGGAGTTCGGCCCGCTGCGGTCCCGGAAGACGCGCTCCACCACGGCCCGGAGCTGATGCAGGTCGAGCGGCTTCACCAGGAAGTCGGCAGCCCCCTCGCGCATGGCGCCGGCTACCGTGCTCAGGTCCTCGTAGGCCGTCATGAGCACCACGTCCACGTCGGGGGCACGCTCCTTCAGCAGGGCCAGCAGCTCCAGCCCGCTCATGCCGGGCATACGCACGTCTGACAGCACCAGGTGAGGTCGTGCCTCGGCAACGCAGGCCAGCGCGGCTTCAGCCGACGCCACACTCCGCACGTGGGTCCGCCCATCATTCAGGACGCGCGCGAGAGAAGTGCGCACGCGCTCGTCGTCGTCGATCAGCAGGATGTGCCGGGACATGAGGCCCCCGGGAAGGTGGGGGTGGTGAGCATCGGTACGTGACCGAGCTTAGGGCGGAAGCCCCTCCGGCGCCAGTCTCAGCGCTCCGCGCTCACTGCTGGGGCAGCGGACCGCGGCGTCGATGCCGCTTCGGCCGGTGTGCCGTACAGCGCCAGGTAGATGCGTGCGTTCTGCCGGACCGTGCGCACGTAGTCCCGCGTTTCCGGGTAGGGAATGCGCTCCGCGAAGAGGTCGCGGAAGGCGTACTCGGGGTGCTGCCGCCACCGTGCCAGCCTGCCCGAGCCCGCGTTGTAGGCCACCAGCAGCTCGTCCACACGGCCATCGTAGCGGTGCAGATGATCCGTCAGCACCCGGATTCCCAGGCGCAGGTTCACTTCCGGGTCACGCAACCGCTCCTCTGCCCGCTCGATCCCCATGGCGGGTCCCAGCGCGCGTGCAGTGGCCGGCATGACCTGCATGAGGCCTACGGCGCCCGCGGCGCTCACGGCCCGCGGATCGAACATGGATTCCTGGCGGATCAGGCCGGCTACCAGGTACGGGTCCACGCCGGCCCGCGCCGCTTCGGCCTCAACGGCGCTGCGCCAGGGGAACGGGTAGACGATGCGCAGCAGCCGCGCGTTCCACGAGGGCGTGCCGCGGTGGATTTCCCGGCCGATGCTGATCCCCGCGAAGGTCTCTCCACGGGCGTGATGCGTCTCGGCGAGCGCATAGAGCCCACCCGGGACCGTGGCCAGGTAGCGGCGCATGCGGCCCGCCTCGTACGTGGCGGCCTCCTCCAGCCCGGCCGCCCGGAGTGCCGACTGACGGGCAAGCGCGCCGCGGGCCGCCTGCGCCAGCTCCGCGTCCGCGGGCGGCGAGGCCGACAGCGCGAGCTGCCAGGGCTCGGCACCGAGCCACGCCAGCGCTTCCGCGCCGTAGAAGGTGGCCGGATCCATCTCGTGCGCCTCCCTGAGGCGAGTCGCGGCGCGTGCGGTGTCACCCGCCGCTTGCCAGGCACGTCCAGCCCAGTAACTGGCCTGTTGTAGACGCTCCCCGGCGGCGGCTCCGCGGTACCCCTCGAGGAGCCGAGCCGCGCCGAGGTGGTCCGCCTCCATCCACGCCAGCCCGGCCAGGCGCATGGCGGCCAGTCCGCCGTTCGCTCCGCCGGGATCGAGGCGCATTGCCTCCGCGTAGTGCCGGCGCGCGTCATCGATGCGCCCCGCGTCGTGATCCTGGTCCGCGAGGATGAAATGGGCTTCGGCCACGGGCCGCTCGTCCGGGTGCTCGGCCGTGGCGCGGCGCAGGGTGGCCCGTCCCATCTGGGTCCGGTTATCGCGGAGCTGCGCACGGCCGGCCAGAACCAGGCCGCTCGCGCGCTGGGGGGCAGGGACCGCCGGATCGGCAACGGCGCGCAGCGCTCGCCGCTCCGCCTCGGCGGTGTTCCCGCTCTTCAGGAAGGCGGCGGCCAGCTCCAGGCGCACAGCCGCTCGCTCGGCCGGTGTGCCGCGGCCGGCGTTGAGCCACGCCTCGAGCCCTGCCGCGCCTCGCTGTAGATTGCCATGGCGCAAGAATACGGATCCGGCCAGACGCAGATCACCCTCATCAGCCACCT
>JBBDRO010000030.1:0-47991 GCA_040905425.1 Gemmatimonadota bacterium
GGAGTACGCAAACTCGCGCTGCACGTCCGCCTCGAGGCCCGCCAGCGCCGCGCGGCGTGCCTCGGTGGCTGCCTTGAGTTCCTGTACGCGTGCGCGCAGCGCAGCCGCGCGGGGACTCTCCAGGAGGCCGCGTACGCTGTCCCGCGTGACCAGGAAGGCCGCGAGCGCGGCCGCCAGCGCCAGCACGATGTTGAGCAGCAGGATGGGTCCGTTCATCACGGCAATGACCTCGGCGTACTGGGCCCGCTCGAAGCGTTGCTCGTAGAGCGTCTCGGCCACCTGCAACTCCTGTTGCGCCTGGCCTACGGCGGTGAGGTCATCCGCCGCGCGCGCGCCCTCGAGCCGCGTGGCGGCCGCTTCCACCTGGGCGCGGGCGTCCGCCAGCCGCTCCGCCGTGGAGGTCTCCAGCCGGTTACGCGCCAGGAACAGGAAGGCAATGACGCCCACCAGCCCCACGAAGCTCAGCAGTGCGGACCAGAAGAACTGGCGCCGGTGGGAGCGCACGGCCGTGGCGGCCGTGGGCGTGTCCCTGGAGGACAGGCTCACGACCCGGCGCAGTGCCTCGCCGAAATGGTGCGCCAGGAAGACCAGGAAGACGATCACGCCCAGCGCTAGCAGCGACGCGTCGATGCTGTGCAGCGTGCGCGCCGCCATGCGGTAGGCGCCGGCCCACAGGCCGTACTGCTCGGAGCGCGCCACCAGCTCACGCCATGCCTCGTCGGCGCCGGGGTCGCTGGGCAGCAGCTCCGTGAAGACCGGCACGTTGGCCACCCAGTCCACGAGCACCAGCAGCGGGATCAGGATCCAGTACTTCCAGTGCGCGAAGAAGCCGCGCACCTCCACCTGTGACTGGCCCGCCTCGGCGGCCTCCTCGGCCTGGTGCAGCGCCGGGGCCGTCTGCTCGAGCTCGGCCACCGCGCCCTCCAGGCCGCCCAGCTCGTGCTCGTAGGCGCTCAGGTGGCTGCCCGCGTCGCGGGCGCTGCCCTGTACGGCGTCCTGCACGTTGGTGCGCACCCGCTCCACCCAGCCGTGGAAGACGGCCCGGCAGCGCGCCGCCAGATGGGCCTCCTCCTCCACCTCCTCGTAAACCACATCCACGCGCGGCAGGTGCGCGGCGGCCGCGCGCTGCGCCAGCGTGCTGGCCTCGCGCTCCAGCGCCGCCAGGTCGTGCCCGAAGCCGATGTCCGCGTTGCCCAGGATGCGGCGCAGGCTCTGCGCGCCGGCGCGCTCGCCGTCCTCCGCCTCGGGCAGGTCGGCCGCTCCGCGCAGGCGGTCACCGAGTCCGCGCAGGCGTCCGCCCAGGCCGTCCAGGCGCTCCTTCCAGCCACGGCGAGGTGCCGGCCGGGCGGCCTCATCCGGAGTCCCGGGGTCCCCTCCGTCCGGGCGCGGAGGGGCCGTGTTGTTGGGATGAGTGGGGGACTCCCGATCAGGCGCCGGCCGAGCGCGGTCTGCGGGTCTAGCGGTCTGTCGGTCGGGCACGCGGCCTCCTGCGCAGCGGTGGGGTGAGTTGTCCCCTACGGGCCGGGCTCCGTTCAGGTTGCACCGGTCGGCGCTCCACCCTCCACGTTGTCCACCGCGCCCTTGATCCCCTCCGCCCGCGCGCAGTGGGCACTGCAGTAGTAGACCCCATCGGCTTCCGTGCCGTGGCCGATCACCTTCACGCCGCAGTTGGCGCACTCCGGTGCCAGCGTATGGATGGCGCACTCGAAGCAGTCAAATACGTGCTTCTTGCCAGCCGCGATGACTTCGAAGGAAGCGTAGTAGTCGTTGCCGCAGAACTCACATCTGGCCATGACCCGGTATCTCCGCTGAAGGAAAGACTGTGCCAGAATGCAGCAGGGAACGGGCCAGGCGGGGTGGGCGGGGACGCCGTCAGGGGGGCGGGAGCCGACGGGCCGGTCAGGCGCGGTCGAGCGGGCGCTCGACCAGGGAGGGGGACGCGGCGGCTTGCTTCGCCTGCGCCGTGCCGCGCGCGACAGTGGCAGGCAGATTTACGAAGTGTCCTCCAGCACCGGAGCATGCACGTGGGGGCGGCCCTCCCAGCCCGCCTCCACCATGGCCGCCAGATCGAAACCCAGCGGGGAGCGCGCGTCGAGCGCCTCGGCCGCGGCCACCAGCGCCTCCCGGTCGAGCGGTACGCCGCCCCCGCCGGCCACCAGGATACGTTGATTGCGCCCCGGCACGTGCAGCAGCCGTACCTGCGCGAAGACCGCCGCGTAGGTTGCCACCATGGCGGGGTAGGCACGATTGGAGCTCCACAGGTTGCTCACCACCACACCACCGGGCCCCAGGCGAGTGCGCACGGCTTCCAGAAACTGCCGGGTACTCAGGTCATAGGGGATGAAGTCATCCGAGTAGGCGTCCAGCACGATGAGATCCCAGCTCCCGGCCGGCGCGCCTTCGATGAACGCGCGGCCGTCCATGGTGTGGACGGCCATGCGCTCGTCCGGGCGGAAGCCAAAAAACCGCTGGGCCACCTCCACGACCAGCGGATCGATCTCCACCACGTCGATGCGCGCCGCGGGCAGGACCGCACGCGTGTAGCTGGGCATGGCGCCGCCGCCCAGTCCCACGAAGAGGATGCGGCCGTCGGGCGGTGTGAGCGCCAGCCCCACCATGCCCAGCTTCGTGTAGGGGAATTCCAGATGGCGGGGGCGGGCCGGGTAGAGGGCGCTCTGGCGCGCCCGGCCCGCGCCGATGAAGAGAGAGCGCAGGCCGTCATGGCGCTCCACCACGCGGACCCGTCCGAACGGGCCCTCCCGCTCGAAGATGGTGTCCGGGGTGTAGCGGGCCAGTACCCAGCCGGCGGCCGCGAGCAGGGCGGCGGCCAGCACCAGTCCGCCCAGGCGGGCGGCGTGCGAGCGGGGCGCGGGGGCGCGCTTTGTGGGGCCGGTCATGGGGACAGTATGGCCCGCCACCTGCTGCCCGACCAGCGGGACGGCAAGCGCGGAGGGACCGTCTCGGGCTCTGCGGGGTGATCATGCGGAGACCGCGCGTTGCAGGAAGGCCGCGCACGGCATGGACAACGCACGGCAGGATGGACGGTATGGCAGATAGATCGGCGCTAGACGGCATGGAGCAGGACGGCCCCGGCTTTGCGGCCCTGGGACTCGATGCGCGGCTTATGGCGGGCCTCAGCGACCTGGGTTACGAGGAGCCCACGCCCATCCAGCGGGAGGCCATCCCCCCGCTCCTCGAGGGCCGCGACCTGGTCGGGCAGGCGGCCACGGGCACGGGCAAGACGGCGGCCTTCGCGCTGCCCATACTGCACCGCCTGGCGGGGCGGGAGCCGGAGCGCGGCCTGCCCGCGGCGCTGGTCCTGGTGCCCACCCGGGAGCTGGCCATGCAGGTGGCCGAGGCCATTCACCGCTACGGACGGGCACTGGACGTGAGCGTGCTGCCCATCTACGGCGGGCAGTCCTTCGTCCAGCAGCTGCGCACGCTGAAGCGCGGGGTGCAGGTGGTGGTGGCCACCCCCGGCCGCGCCCTGGACCACATCAATCGTGGCACGCTGGACCTGCGCCACGTGGACGTGGTGGTGCTGGACGAGGCCGACGAAATGCTGGACATGGGCTTCGCGGAGGACCTGGAGGCCATCCTGGGCGCCACGCCCGAGGGGCGTCAGACGGTGCTCTTCTCGGCCACCATGCCGCAGCGCATCGCGGCCATCGCGCGCCGGCATCTGCGCGATCCCGCGAAGGTGGAGATCGTGCGCGAGCGGCTGGAGAAGGGCGCGGTCCCGCAGGTGCGCCAGACCGCCTACATCGTGCCGCGCGCCCACAAGCTGGCCGCCCTCGGCCGCGTGCTGGACATGGAGAACCCGGAGGCCGCCATCATCTTCTGCCGCACGCGCAACGCGGTGGACGAGCTGGTGGAGAAGGTGAGCGCGCACGGCTACCGCGCGGAGGCCATCCACGGCGGCATGACGCAGGAGCAGCGCGATCGGGTGATGCACAAGCTGCGCGGCGGGGGCACCGACCTGCTCATCGCCACCGACGTGGCCGCGCGCGGGCTGGACATCCAGCGCCTCACGCACGTCATCAACTATGACCTGCCCAACGCGCCGGAGCCCTACCTGCACCGTGTGGGGCGGGTGGGCCGCGCGGGCCGCGAGGGCGTGGCCATCACCCTGGCCGAGCCGCGCGAGCACCGGCTGCTCAAGAGCATCGAGCAGCTCACCAAGCGCAAGATCGAGGTGGCGCGCGTGCCTACCGTGGCGGATCTACGCACGCGCCGGCTGGAGCTGGTGCGGGCGTCGCTGCGGGAGACGCTGCTCGCCGGGGAGCTGGAATCCTACCGGGTGGTGGTCGAGAGCCTGGCCGACGAGTTCGACCCCATGGACGTGGCCATGGCCGCGGTGAAGCTGGCGCAGGAGGCGGTGGGGCCCGACGAGTCGGGGGAGGAGATCCCCGACGTGCCGGCGCACCTGGAAGGCCCCCCCCGGCGCCAGGCCGCCCGGGGTGGCAAGGGGGCGCGCGCCGGGAGGCCCGCTGCCGGGGGCGCCGGCAGTGGCAAGGGCGGTAAGCAGGGCAGGGGAGGCCCGGGCGTGTCCCCCGGCCACACGCGCCTGTGGGTGGGGGCGGGCCGCAACGCCGGTATCCGCCCGCAGGACCTGGTGGGCGCCATCACGGGCGAGGCCGGCATCCGGGGCGGGGAAGTCGGCGCCATCGAGATCACCGACCGCTTCTCCATCGTGGAGGTGCGCGAGGACGTGGCCGGCCACGTGGTGGACGCGCTGCGCGGCAGTTCCCTCAAGGGCCGGAAGGTGACCGTGCGTCTGGACCGCGCCGGGTCCTAGCGGGCGCCTGGCCAGGAAGGTGGGTGAGCATGCTCGACGATGACTGGCTCGACGAGGAGTTCCCGCTTGGTGAGGTGGCTGCCGAGGACACCGCGTGGGTGGTCTGTCCGTACTGTGCCAGCCGGGTGGAACTGACCCTGGACCCGGGCGGTGCCGCGGTGCAGAACTACGTGGAGGACTGCGAGGTGTGCTGCCGGCCCTGGTACCTCACCGTGCGCTGGGACGAGGCGGGGCAGGCGCAGGTGGAGGCGCGCGCGGAGGGGGAGGCGTAGTCGTCGCTTACAGTAGAGACACGTAGCATCGTGCGCCGACGCATCGGGTGTCCCCGGCACGGGTCGGTCGGTAGATTGTCCCGGGAAGGGTGGCACCAGGAGAGAGCGCCTATCAAGCATGTCCAATTGGAGGCCGTGCGCCGATGAAGCATCTCACGCCGGACCAGCAACGGGAACTGGCCGATGAGCTGGATCGCGTGCTCCGCAAGCTGGAGCGCAGCATGCTGGTGACGGACGAGGCGCTCCGCCCCGTGGTGCTGGATCAGTCCGCGGTGGGCCGGCTGTCGCGCATCGATTCGCTGCAGAACCAGGGGCTCACGCGCAACCTTCAGGAGCGCGAGCAGGCCAAGCTGGGGCAAGTGGTAACCGCGATGCGGCGCATGGCGGATGACACCTACGGCGTGTGCGTGGAATGCGCCGGGCCCATCCCCTTCGAGCGCCTGCAGGTATTCCCCGAGACGCCCACCTGCGCCGCGTGCGCGTCCTGAGCACCCGGGAGGCCGGTATGCACACAGTATACGTGGTCGAGGACGATCCGCAGGTCCGCCTGATCGTGGCCCGGTTCCTGGAGCACCCCGACCTGAGCGTCACCACGTTCGCGAGCGCGGAGGCGGCGGCCAAGGCGCTGGACGAGGCGCCCCCCGACGTGGCGCTGGTGGACGTGTCCCTGCCGCTGGCCTCGGGCGTGGACCTGCAGCAGTTCATCCAGGACATGGCGCCGGCCACGAAGATCCTGCTCATGAGCGGGCACGGGCCGGAGTTCCTGGGCCATCAGGGGCTGCAGCCGGGGACGCCGTTCATACAGAAACCCTTCACGCGGGAGGACGTGCGCCGTGCGGTGCTGGCGCTGGCCGGGCAGGGGAGCGCGGAGGATCTGCCGCGCTTCAGCGGCTAGCGCCGCGCTCCTTCGACCCGCCGTTGCCGCGCACGCCGAGCGCGGCCCGCGCGGCGCGCGCCGCCTGCGCCAGCTCCGCGTCCCGGTCCCGCACGCGCAGGAGCGGATGGCCCGGATCCAGCTCCGCCGCCTCCCGCACGCAGTCTTCCACGATCCACGCCACCTCGCGCTGTTCGTACAGGTAGCCCGCCACGAGTGAGGCGCGCTGGCCCGGGGTGAGCGTGGCGGGGGAGAGGTCCTCGGATAGGGGTTCAGCGGGGGGCGCGGCCTCGTTGTCCCCAAGGAGCCGCGCCGTGCTCACGTAGGCGGTGCGGTGCGGCGCGGAGCGGAGCCAGGCCAGGAGCGCGGCCGCGTCGGTGGGGGCGGATACCCGCTCCACCACGCTCGCACTGCCGCCGCCGCCGGCCAGGTCCGCCAGCGCGGCGCACGCGAACAGGTGGCGCTGCCGGTCGGGGCCGGCCTCGTCCGACCAGGCGTCCGCCTGGGCCTCCCGCATCATCTCGCGCCACCACTCGGGCGCCACCCCCGGATGGCGGATAGCGCGGCCCATGCCGCCCGTCCGCTCGACGCGGCGGACCAGGTTGAGCGCGTCCGTGGCCAGGCTGCGCATGCGCGCGCCCGACGTGTTGCTGGTGTTCTCGTGCTCCGTCATACCTGTGGACCGTTCGTGCGTGCATTGCCGTTGCCCGGCCTTCGGGCCATCGACCGCGACTGTCGTGGGGAGCGGGAAGCATAGCGCTTTGGGCCGCTACTCTCCAGCCCTGGATCTCTTTAGATTGCCATCATGACCACCAGCACCCTTGCCGGCGGCGTGCCGACGAGCGCCTCCGACCGCTCCATCGCCGACTGGCGCACGGCCCTTCCCGAGGCACATCGCCGGCCGCTGCGTGCCTGGTTCTGGAGCATCGCCGCCATGACGCTGGGCGTGCTCATCATCGGCGGCATCACACGTCTCACGCAGTCCGGGCTGAGCATCGTGGACTGGGATCCGCTCATGGGCGTCATCCCGCCGCTCGGTGACGCGCAGTGGCAGGAGGCCTTCGAGCGCTATCGCCAGTTCCCCGAATACCAGAAACTGCGCGAGGGGATGAGCCTGGGCCAGTTCAGGTTCATCTTCTTCTGGGAATATCTGCACCGCCTCATGGCGCGCGCCATCGGCCTGGTCTTCCTGGTGCCGTTCGTGTTCTTGGCGCTGCGTGGCTGGCTGCGCAAGCCCCTCATGCTGCGCGCGCTCGGCCTCTTCGCGCTGGGCGCCATGCAGGGCGTGATGGGCTGGATCATGGTGGCCAGCGGGCTCGTGGACCGGCCGAGCGTGAGCCACTACCGCCTGGCCGCGCACCTCTCCCTGGCCTTCGTGATCTTCGGCTACGCGGTGTGGCTGGCGCGCGAGTTGAAGGTGGTAAGCGACTCGGCAACACTCCCTTCTTCCGCACTCCGGCTCCTGCGCCGGGGCCTGCTCCTGATGGGGGCGCTGCTCGGGTTGCAGGTCATCTGGGGGGCCTTCGTGGCGGGGCTCGATGCCGGCTTCTTCCACAATACCTTTCCGCTGATGGCGGGGCGGTGGGTGCCCGCTGACCTGGCGCCCTACGATCCGGCCGTGGTGAACTTCCTGGTGCACCCCGTGGCCGTGCAGTGGACCCACCGGGTGCTGGGCACGCTGCTGACGCTCGCGGCGCTCGGCCTGGCCTGGTGGGCGCTCCGGGCCCCGTTGGACGCGCTATCCCGGCGTTACGCCGTGACGCTGGCCGGCCTCACGCTCGGGCAGTATCTGCTGGGCGTGGTGACGCTGTTGCTGGTGGTGCCGGTGCCTCTCGGCGTGGCCCATCAGGCGCTGGCCATGGTGCTCTTCGGCGTCTGGGTGATGTGGGTGCATCACGCGCGCGTTGCGTTAACTTCCCCGTCATGATTTCCGTATCCAATCTCGAGAAGTCCTTTGGCGACCGCGTGCTCTTCGCGGACGCCTCCTTCCAGCTGAACGCGGGCAGCCGCTACGGGCTCGTGGGCGCCAACGGGTCGGGCAAGACCACCCTGCTGTCCATCCTGAGCGGGCATCAGGAGGCCACCAGCGGGTCCGTGTCCATCCCCAAGAAGCTGCGCCTGGGCGTGCTCCGCCAGGACCAGTTCCTCTACGAGGACCAGGAGATCCTGGGCGTGGCGCTGATGGGCAACCCGGAGCTCTGGCACGCCATGGTGGAGAAGGAGAAGCTGCTGGCCCGGGCGGATCAGGAGTTCGACGCCGAGCGCTTCGGTGAGCTGGAGGACACGGTGCAGCGCCACGACGGCTACGCGGCCGAGGCGCGCGCGGCCATCATCCTGGAGGGGCTGGGGCTGCCCACCGAGGTGCACCGGCAGCCGCTCTCCACGCTCTCGGGTGGCTTCAAGCTGCGCGTACTACTGGCGCAGGTGCTGGCCGGCTCGCCGGACGTTCTGCTCCTGGACGAGCCGACCAACCACCTGGACATCCTCTCCATCCGCTGGCTGGAGAAGTTCCTGGAGGACTTCCGCGGCCCGGCGGTGGTCATCTCCCACGACCACCGCTTCCTGGACAACGTCTCCACCCACATCCTGGACGTGGATTACGCCACGGTGACGCTCTACACCGGCAACTACACCACCTTCGTGGAGCAGAAGAAGGCCGAGCGGGAGCGGCGCGAGAAGGAGATCGAGGGCCGCGAGAAGGAGATTGCGCACCACCAGCAGTTCGTGGACCGCTTCAAGGCCAAGAACACCAAGGCCCGCCAGGCGCAGAGCAAGGTGCGCATGATCGAGCGCATCGCGGAGGACCTGCACGAGCTGCCGGGCAGCTCGCGTCGCTACCCCAAGTTCCGCTTCAGCCAGCAGCGCCCGAGCGGCAAGGACGTGCTGGTCGTGCGGGACGTTGCCAAGGCCTACGGCGGCAACGAGGTGCTGCACGGCGTGGACCTGGACGTGCGGCGCGGGGACCGGCTCGTGATCATGGGGCCCAACGGCATCGGCAAGTCCACGCTGCTGAAGATTGCCATGGGCGTGGTGGAGGCGGACCGCGGCACGCTCACCTGGGGGCACGAGACCCGGGCCGGCTACTTCGCGCAGGACCATCACGAGCAGCTCGAGGCCTCCGACCGTACGGCGGAGGAATGGCTATGGGACTTTGCGCCGGGCAAGGACCGCGGCTTCATCCGGGGCCAGATGGGCATGATGCTCTTCAGCGGGGACGACGGGGCCAAGAAGCTGTCCGCACTCTCGGGGGGCGAGGCCGCCCGCCTGGTCTTCAGCCGCATCATGCTGGAGCAGCCCAACGTGCTGGTGCTGGACGAGCCCACCAACCACCTCGACCTGGAGTCCATCGAGGCGCTGGTGGCCGGCCTGCAGAACTACGACGGCACGCTGGTCTTCGTCTCCCATGACCGCTGGTTCGTGAGCCAGCTGGCCACGCGCGTGGTGGAGATCAGCGCCGCCGGCATCCGGGACTACCAGGGCACCTACGAGGAGTACGTGCACGCCTGCGGGGACGACCACCTGGACGTGGACACGGTGGTGCTCAAGGCCACGCGCGAGCCGAGGAAGGAGCGCCGCAAGGAGCCCCCGGCCCGGGTCAAGCCCACGGGCAACGGGCGCGCGCGCAGTGGCGGCACCCTGGATCGCGGCAAGCTGGAGAGCCGGCGCGACGAGCTCACCGCGGAGATCGAGCGGGTCGAGGCGCGCGTGGCGGAGATCGACGCGGCATTCGCCCGCGCCGGGTTCTTCGAGGAGGCGGACCCCGACGAGATCGCGCGCCTCACCGCCGAGCGCACGGAGCTGCTCGGGCGCGTGGAGCACCTCATGGCCGAGTGGGAGAGCGCGGAGCGGGAGCTGGAGGCGGTGGGGTCGTGAGCGTGGCCGGAGCGCCCATGGAAATCGGCCTCTACACCTTCGCGGAAACACGTCTGGATCCCACCACCGGCCGGCAGCTGGCCGCCGGTGAGCGCCTGCGCCACCTGCTCGAGGAGATGGAGGTGGCCGATCAGGTGGGGCTGGACGTCTTCGGCGTGGGGGAGCACCACCGCCCCGACTACGCCGTCTCGGCGCCCGCCGTGGTGCTGGCCGCCGGCGCGGCCCGGACCGAACGCATCCGCCTGACCAGCGCCGTCTCGGTGCTGAGTTCCGATGATCCGGTGCGCGTCTTCCAGGACTTTGCCACGCTGGACCTGCTGTCGGGCGGACGCGCGGAGATCATGGCCGGCCGCGGCTCCTTCACGGAATCCTTTCCGCTCTTCGGCCAGGACCTGGCCGACTACGACGAGCTGTTCGCCGAGAAGCTCGAGCTGCTCCTGAAGCTGCGCGAGGCGGAGCGCGTAACCTGGTCCGGCCGCCACCGCCCCGCCATCCAGGACCGGTTGGTGCTGCCGCGGCCGGAACAGCAGCCGCTGCCCGTCTGGCTGGCGGTGGGCGGGACGCCGCAGTCGGTGGTGCGCGCGGCCACGCTGGGGCTGCCCATGGCGCTGGCCATCATCGGCGGTGCGCCGGAGCGCTTCAAGCCGGTGGTGGAGCTCTACCGCGAGGCGGCCGCGCGCGCCGGCCACGACCCCGCCACCCTGCCGGTGAGCATCAACGCCCACGGCTTTCTGGCGGAGGACGCCGAGCGGGCGGCCGACATGGCCTTTCCGCCTTTCGCGGAGACCATGACGCGCATCGGCCGGGAGCGCGGCTGGCCGCCCACCACGCGCATGCAGTTCGACGCCGAGCGCACCCTGCGCGGCGCGCTCTTCGTGGGCGGCCCGCAGCAGGTCATCGACAAGATCCTCTACCAGCACGAGCTCTTCGGGCACCAACGCGTGCTCATCCAGCTCACGGTGGGCCCCATGCCGCACGCCGACGTGCTGCGCGCCATCGAGCTGCTGGGCACGGAGGTGGCGCCGGTGGTGCGGCGGGAGACGGCCGCCTAGCTCCTGAACGCGCGCGCGGGGCGGAGGCCGTCTGCGCCGACCCCACTACTTGCCGTGCGGAATGGCCTTACGGCGCCTGGCCTCTGGCCCCGCTCAGGTGCACGAGCGTGCCACCGTCCGGGGCCGTGGTGATGAGCTCGATGGCGCCGGGCCGGGCGCGCACCGGCCCGGCGAAGGTGAGCGTGTCCCCCTCACCCACCGCGGGCGCGAAGTGGATCTCCACTTGGTGCTCGCCGGGCGGCAGCGCCCGCTCGCGCAACACGTAGACGGGCCGGTCCCCGCGCGCGCCCTCCGGCAGTACGAGCGCGCTGTCCGGCGCCCCGCCGTTCACGCGCAGCACGAGCGTGTACTCGGTGCGGCGGCGCTGGCAGTCCTGCGGCGTGCGCATGTGCACCGGCAGGGCGTCCAGCTCCTGCTGCGTGCGCTGGCGGCACACCTCGGCTGGCTGCCCCACGTGCCGCCAGGAGAGGCGCAGGAGGCCCTGGTCGGCAC
Organism: Gemmatimonadota bacterium; assembly: GCA_040905425.1. Classification (GTDB taxonomy): domain Bacteria; phylum Gemmatimonadota; class Gemmatimonadetes; order Longimicrobiales; family RSA9; genus JBBDRO01. The sequence goes on from JBBDRO010000030.1 coordinate 11,362, forward strand.
CGGACGGGGTGTACGGCGCCCGGGAAAGCCAGCCCAGCGCCAGCAGCGCCAGCGCGCTCACGACCACGGCGAGCAGGTGGCGGAGCCTCATCCCGTCCTCTCCTTCAGCTCGGTGGTGGGCCCTGGCTTCACCCGGCGGCACAGCTCCAGCACGTCCACCCGCTCCTCCTCCGGTACGCTGGCCAGCGCCTCGATCTCCGCGCCGAAGGCCAGAGCGGCGTCGTGGAAGACGGCGCGCTCGCCCAGCGCGGCCTGCACGAGCCGCACGCGCCGCCGGTCCACGCGCGCCTTGAGGTCGGCCGGGCGGCCCTGGAAGAGCCGCTCCTCGGTCCACGTCAGACCCTCCCGCGTGCGGCCGTCGTGCTCGGGGCAGCCCACCACCAGCACGCCGCCCGCGCCGCCGCGCAGGAGGAACTCCACGGTGGAGGAGTGCATGGCGCCCACGCACGGCACCGGCATGAAGCGGGCGCCGGTGCGCTCGGCCTCGTCGCGCGCCCCGCTCCACGCGCAGCCCACCACCACCACGTCCCGCTCGCCCGGCTCCTCCTCCGCCAGGAACTTGCGCACCTCGGCGATCTGCTCCCGCCCCGACACCGCCATGGCGCTGATGGACATGGGCGGGCAGGAGCCCACGCAGATGCCGCAGCTCGTGCACAGCTCCGTCTGCACGCGCGCCACCTGGCCGACGCGCTCGCCCGCGCGCGCCACCATGTGGATGGCGTCGTAGGGGCAGTCATTGACGCACTGCTCGCAGCCGGTGCACGTGCGCTCGTCCACGACGGCGGGCGCCGGCAGCTCCTCGGCGCGCGGCCGCGTGAGCCACGGCACGGCCACGAGCAGGCCGCCCAGCGCCAGGCCGGCCAGCCATACGCTCCAGGCCGGCAGCACCCGGGTAAACGGCAGCCAGAAGGCGAAGAACCAGTCCGTGGGGACGTTCTCCGGGAGGCGCAGGAGGTCGGCCTCCGGCGCCATGCCGATCGGCCAGAGCACGGCCAGCAGCAGCAGCGCGCCGAGCGTGCCCACCAGCACGGGGCGGGCGGGTAGCAGAACCGGCCGCGCCACGCGCGCCACGTGCACCCAGAGCAGGGCGCCCATGGCCGTGGGCAGGGCAATATGGGCAAAGAGGTTCAGGAAGAAGAAGCCATTCGGCAGGGCGCGCTCGCCCACGAAGGCGCGCCCGATGGGCTCGGCAAAGAGGGGCAGGGCGTCCAGCAGCCGGGCGCCCTCCACGGCCAGCAGCTGCGCGTGGTTGTCCCACACCAGCACGTAGCCGGTCCAGCCGCTCACGAAGATCACGGCCAGCAGCACGAGCCCGCTCACCCACGCCAGCGCGCGCGGTCCCCAGGTGCGGCGCTGGGCGTACAGCCGGAAGGCGTGCACGGCCGCGGCCACCACCGCGGCGTCGGAGGCAAAGCGGTGCACGCCGCGGATCCAGCGTCCGGACCAGCTCTGCGCCGTGATGGCGTCCACCGACGCGTAGGGCGCGCCGATGCGGTAGAAGAGCAGCAGGTAGAGGCCCGTGACGATGAGCACGCCGAGCAGCGCCACGGTGAGCGCCCCGCTGTGGTAGAGCGGGTTGGCGCGTGAGCCGAAGACGCGGTTGGCCGCCGCGTCCAGCCGGGCGAGGGCACGAAAACTGGCCCTGGGTTCCATCATGCGCCGCCTGTCTCCCAACCGTTCAGGTAGGGGAATTCCCTACATAAAATCAGGATTTACCTCCCCAGGAAATCCTTGCTTTCTATACATCATATTCGCATGATTAATAGCAGAAAGCAAGCGGGACCGCCGCACCGTCCGAAACGCACCCTGGAGGCAGTATGAGCAGCCAGCCGCACGCCGGCTCCCCACCCCTCGACGAGGAGATCCCCCTCGGGCAGCGCCTGTATGACAACTGGGCGCTACTGATGGTGGCGGGGATCCTGATCATGGCCGTGGTCTACACCGGCTGGGGTCTGTGGGAAGTGATGACGCTGCCGCAGGGCACACTCCCATGAGCCAGGAGAATGACGTGAACAGGAAACCGTTCCACACCGGGCTGGTGGCGCCGCAGGGGCGCTGGTGGGTGCCGGCGCACAAGGCGGAGAAGGTCTGGTTCATCATTGCCTTCGCCTGGTGCATGGTGCTCTTTGCCATGATGCCGCTGTGGCACCTGAAGGGCGGTCAGAACCCCTCCGGCATCCGCAGCAAGGTGGAACCCGCGGCCTTCACGGCGCGCGTGGAGCAGATGGTGGCGGACTACCAGGTGGGGGAGATGAACGGCTACCCCGTCGTGGAGCCGCCCGCCGGCAGTGACATCTACCTGCTCGGGCGCATGTGGAGCTGGTACCCCGTCCTGAAACTGAAGAAGGGCGTGGAGTACACGCTCCATCTCTCCTCGGTGGACGTGAACCACGGCTTCTCCCTGTACCCCGTAAATGTAAACTTCCAGGTGGTCCCGGGCTACGACTACGGCCTGCGCATCGTGCCCACCGAGGCGGGTGAGTTCAGCGTGATCTGCAACGAATTCTGTGGCGTGGGCCACCACATGATGCTGGGCAAGGTGCTCGTCACCGAGGAGGATGGGACCATGCCCGGCGCCGCCGTAGCCACCGGGGAGGTGGAGTGATGTCCGTGACCACGACCGATACGGGCGCGCCCGCGCCCGGCATGATGGACCGCCTCTACCGGACCTGCGGGGTCACGGGACTCCGGCTGCACCGGCAGGCGGAGCTGCTCATCAAGGCCAACGCGGTGGCCGCCACCGTGGCGCTGCTCATCGGTGGCATCAGCGCCATCCTGATCCTGCTCACCCGCTGGCAGGCGGTCCACCTGCTGGACCAGGTGTGGTACTACCGTGTGCTCACGGGCCACGGCATCACCATGCTCATCTTCTACATCATCTTCTTCGAGATGGCGGTGCTCTACTTTGCCGCCGGACCGTTGCTCAACAGCCGCATTGCCGCACCCAAGCTGGGCTGGTTCAACTTTGCCCTGATGACGCTGGGCGCGGTGATGGTGGAGTGGATGATCTGGACGGGCAAGGCGGACGTGCTGCTGTCCTCCTACGTGCCCCTCAGGGCCGATCCGCTCTACTACCTGGGCATCATCTTCTTTGCGGTGGGCGCGCTGCTGGTGTGCGCGCAGTTCTTTGCCACGCTGGTGATCGCCAAGCGGGAGAAGACCTACGAGGGCTCCATGCCCCTGGTCACCTTCGGCGCCACGACCGCGGCCATCATCGCTGTCATCACGCTCCTGCACGGCGCGGCCACCTACATCCCCACCTTCCTGTGGTCCATCGGCCTCATCAACATGGACCCGCAGGTCTACCGCATGCTGTGGTGGGCGCTCGGCCACTCCTCGCAGCAGATCAACGTGGCCGCCATGGTGTCCATCTGGTACCTGCTGGGCGCGCTCACGGTGGGCGCGGTAGTGCTGAACGAGAAGATCAGCCGCACGGCCTTCGTGCTCTACATCCTCTTCATTTCCATGGCCTCCGCCCACCATCTGCTGGTGGACCCGGGCTTCAGCCCGGCATGGAAGGTGGTCAACACCAGCTACTTCATGTACATGGCGGTGCTGGCCAGCCTGCTGCACGGCTTCACGGTGCCGGCGGGCGTGGAGGTGGGCCAGCGGCTGCGGGGCGCCACGCAGGGCCTCTTCGGCTGGGTGAAGCGGGCGCCCTGGGGTGACCCGGGCTTCAGCTCCATGGTGCTCTCCCTGGTGGTCTTCGGCTTCGTGGGCGGCATCACGGGCGTGACCATCGGCACGGAGCAGATCAACATCGTGGCGCACAACACGCTGCGTGTGCCGGGTCACTTCCACGCCACGGTGGTGAGCGGCACCACCATGGCCTTCATGGGCGCCACCTACTACCTGATTCCGCTCATCTTCCAGAAGAAGGTGGCCTTCTGGCGGCTGGCGCAGGTGCAGCCGTACCTGTTCGCCGGCGGCATGCTCATGTTCTCCATCTTCATGTCCCTGGCGGGCGGCTTCGGCGCGCCGCGGCGCCACTGGGACATCACCTTCTCCAACGCCCCCTTCACGGAGTCCTTCCACCCGGCGGTGGACATGCTGCTCGGCGGCATGGGCGTGGGTGGGCTCCTGGCCGGTGTGGGCGGCGGCATCTACATCCTGGTGACCGTCTGGTCCGTCTTCTTCGGTGAGCGCTTCACGGAGGCCGACCGGGTGCCCGGCGCCCGCGGTCTGCCGCAGGGCATCACCAGCCCGCCGCGGCCCGCCACGCTGGAGGATGAGGAGAACCTGCCCACGGGCAGGTGGGGCAACGCGCCCGGTACCATGGCGCTGGTGCTGATCTTCCTGGCGGTGTTCATCGTCTACTACTTTGCCAACTGGAAGATCCTCTCCTTCGTGTGGAAGATCGGCTGATGGAGGGGCCGCGCCCGTCCCTGGCCAGGGAGGAGATGCAGGCGCTCGGGGGGCTGGTGGCCATCCTGGCGGTCACCGCCTCCTGGTGGGCGCTGGCGCTGTGGCCGGTGGGCGACGCGCCCGCGTGGCTGGCGCGCACCCGCTACGTCTGCTTCGGCGTGGCCGAGACGGGGCTGCCGGACGCCGCCGGCTGGGGCGGCCTCGTGGCGGGGCCGGGCGGCATGCTGGCCATCCTGCTGGTGGGCTTCTGGGGCGGCTTCCGGGGGCTGCTGGCGCGGGCGCGCTGGTCGGTCCCCACGCGGGGGGTGCTGGCCGCCCTGTTGCTGGGCTTCCTCCTGCTGCCGGGTGGCGCGGCCCTGCGGGTGTGGAGCGTAGCCGCGGCCACGGCGGCCGACAGCGCGGCGGGCGGACTGCCGCCGGAGAGCTATCCGCGCCTGGATCGGGCGGCGCCGCCGCTGGCGCTCACGGCCCACGACGGCAGCACCTTCGGCTGGGAGCAAACGGCCGGCACGCCCACGCTGGTCACCTTTGCCTACGGGCACTGCGTGACGGTCTGCCCGGTGGTGGTCCACGACGCGCTCGTGGCGCGGGAGCGGCTGGCGGCGGAGGGCGTCCGGGTAGCCGTCGTGGTGATCACGCTGGACCCCTGGCGGGACACGCCCACGCGGCTCCCGGACCTGGCCCGCAGCTGGGGGCTGCCCGCCGAGGGCGCCTGGCTGCTGGGCGGCTCGGTGGCCGAGGTCGAGGCCGCCCTGGACGCCTGGGAGGTGCCGCGCAGCCGCGAGCCCACCACCGGGATGATCACCCACCCCGCGCTCACCTACGTGGTGGACGGCTCCGGCCGGGTGATGTTCGCGGCGGCGGGGGGCGCGGACGCGCTCACCGTTCTCGTGGGCCGGCTGTGAGCTGAGCGCATGCATGTGGCGCGCGCCTTCCTGGAGCTAACCAAGCCGGGCATCACGGTGTTCATCGGGGCCAGCACGGCGTCGGGGTTTTTGCTGGCGCTCGGTGGCTGGGGTGAGCCGGGTCGCCTACTGCTGGTGCTGGTGGCCACCATGGCCATGTCCGGAGGCGCGGCGGCGCACAACCACCTGGCCGAGCGCGGCACCGACGCCCGCATGCGGCGCACCGCGGGGCGGCCGCTCCCGGCGGGCATCATCCGCGTGCGGGACGCCACGCTGTTCGCGTGGGGGCTGGGCGGCGCGGGCTTCCTGCTCGCGCTGCTGACGCTGCCCTGGCAGACCACGCTCTTCCTGGTGCTCTGCCACGTGAGCTACGTGAACGTCTACACGCCTCTCAAGCGACGTTCGCCGCTCAGCACCCTGGCCGGCGCCGTACCCGGCGCCCTCCCCGTCCTGGCCGGCGCCGCCGCCACCGGCCTGCCGCTCAGCACCGGGAGCGTGGCCCTGGCGGCGGTGCTCTTCACCTGGCAGGTGCCGCACTTCCTCTCGCTGGCGTGGCTGGCGCGGGAGGACTACGCGCGGGCCGGGCAGCCCATGCTGGGCGTCCTGGACCCCGGCGGCAGCATGAGTGCGCGGGTGTCCTTGCTCTACGCCGCGGCCATGCCCGCCTTTGCCCTGGCCGCGGGCTGGGGCTCGGCGGCGGGCGGGGTGTTCACCGCGGGCGCCGTGCTGTGCGGCGGGGCCTACCTGGTGGCGGCCGCCCGCTTCGTGCGCGTGCCCGGCCGGCCCACGGCCCGCACGCTCTTCCTGGCCTCGCTGCTGGTGCTTCCCCTGCTCCTGGCCACGCTCGCCGCCGACCTGGTTCTGTCCATCTGAAGCGCCTCTCCCGCAACAGTTTTTCCCGGATTCGCCGCGCGGCCCGGGTGTTGCACTACAACGGGCGGAATGGATTCCCGAACCCGTGAAGTGGCAACACCTATGAATCGACACATGCGTTGGAGTGTGGCCCTGCTGGGGGCGGCGCTGCTCCTGACCCCCGCGGCCTGTGACCGCGAACCGCGCGGCGAGCCGAGCCCGCGCATCACCGAGGTGCTCTCGGGCGCCGGATCCGCACCGGTCACACTGCAGCTCCCGGGCGGCGACACGCTGGTGCTCTCCCCGGACGTGGTGGCGTTCTATAAGGCCCGGCAGTACCGGCAGGCCTGGACGGACTACGACGAGATCCTGGACCGCGGCTGGGTGCTCCTGGAGACCATGGAGAGCGCCACGGAGGACGGCCTGGATCCGGATCTCTACCGCTACGATATCGCGGCCCGCCTGGTCAACCTCGTGGAGGAGGATTCGCTTTCCGAGGCGAACGAACCAGCCGCCATGGCCATCGTGGACATGGTGCTCACCGAGGTGTTCGGACGCTACGCGCAGCACCTGACGGGCGGCATCATGGACCCGTCCGCCTCCCAGGTGGAGTGGCGCATCCCCAAGGACACGGTGGAGGTGCGTGCGCTCTTCGACCGGCTGGTGGCCGACGAGGATCCGGCCGCCGTCATCGAATCGCTGCGACCGGGGGCGCCCGAGTACCGGCTGCTCATGGAGCAGCTGGCCCGCTACAGGCAGATGGCGGCCGGCGGGGGCTGGCCTCTGGTCCCCGAGACCTTCGACGCGGAGCCGGGCGACCGAGCGCCCGAGGTGGCGGCGCTGCGCCAGCGCCTGGCCGCCGAGGGGGACGCGGAGGAGGCGCGCCTGGCGGCGGCCGGCCAGGCGGACGCCCAGCACTTCGATGAGGATCTGAAGGCGGCGCTGGAGCACTTCCAGGCGCGCCACAGCATCGAGCCGGACGGCGTCGTGGGGCCCGCCACCCTGGCGCAGCTCAACGTCACCGCCGAGGAGCGGGTGCAGCAGATCATCCTCAACCTGGACCAGTGGCGCTGGCTGCCGCAGGAGCTGGGGGAGCGCTACATCCTGGTCAACGTGGCCGGCTTCGAGATGGAGCTGGTGGAGAATGATTCCGTGCTCCTGGCCATGAACGTGGTGGTGGGGCAGGAGGGCTGGGAGACGGCCATCTTCCGGGACACCATGGAGAGCATTGTCTTCAACCCGTACTGGAACGTGCCGGCCGGCATCGAGCGGGAAGAGATCCTGCCCGCCATCCGCCGGGACCCGGGCTACCTGGCGCGCGAGAATCTGGAAGTGGTGCGCGGCGAGTCCGTGGTGAGTCCGGCCAGCGTGGACTGGTCCGCTGTGGGGGAGGGCTCGCCGTATCGCTTCCGGCAGCGGCCGGGGCCGGACAACGCGCTGGGGCAGGTCAAGTTCCTCTTCCCCAACGAGTATGACATCTACCTGCACGACACGCCGGCCAAGTCCCGCTTCAGCGCCAGCCAGCGGGCCTTCAGCCACGGCTGCATCCGGCTCGAGAAGCCGTTCGACCTGGCGCGTGTGCTGCTGGACCGGGTGACCGACCAGTCGGCGGATGACCTGGACGACCTGCTGGCGGGCGGCCAGGAGAAGTGGGTGCGGGTCACCCAGCCGCTGCCGGTCTACGTCCTCTACTTTACCGCCTGGGCGGGGCGGGACGGCACCATGCGTTTCCATCCCGACGTCTACGAGCGGGACCGCCGGCTGGAGGAGCAGGCACAGAAGCGTCTGGGGACCACCAGCGCCGAGACGGCGCCCTGAGCGCTTCGCGGCTGCTACGCGATGTCCACCGTGATGTCCCGCCAGCGGCCGCGCCGGAAGACCACCACGCTGAGCACGGCGCGGGTCACGTGCCCGACCACGATGGCAAACCAGATATCCGTGGCGCGCAGCCCCACCGTGTACTCCACGACGAAGCAGATGCCGAGCGGCACTACGACCTGTGAGATGATGGAGATGTAGAGCGGGCTCCTGGTGTCGCCCGTGCCCTGCAGCCCGCCCGTGTAGGTGAGGGCCACGGTGATGAAGAAGCCGGACACGGCCAGGAAGCGGAGCAGCTGGACGCCGAGCGCCACCGTCACGGCGTCCTCGATGCCGAAGAGGCCCAGCAGCGCGTCCGGGATGAAGAGGAAGAGCAGCCCCACCGCCGTGGCGCCCACCAGCCCCACCCGCGCCGCCGCGTGCACGGCGCCCGCCGCCCGCTCCGGCTGCGTGGCCCCCAGGTTCTGCCCCGCCACGGCCGCCGCCGCGCCCATGAGCCCCACCGACGTCCACGTGATGAGGGAGAAAAGCTGCGTGTAGGAGACCGCGAAGGCGGCCTGCGCCTCGGCGCTCTCGGGCAGCGAGCCGATGAAGCGCAGCAGCAGCACGCCGCCTACGTTCATGGCTATGCCCTGCACGCCCGTGGGCAGGCCGAAGCGGAAGAGCGAGCGGATGATGGTCCAGTCGGGCGCCAGACCGTGGTGGCGCGGAAAGGACACCACCCAGCCGCCGCGCCACAGGCGACCGAGCGCCCAGATCCCCACGCCCCCGGTGGCCAGCACCGTGCCCATGGCCGCCCCCGCCGTACCGAACGCCGGGATGGGACCCAGCCCGCGGATCAGGATGACGTTCAGCACCAGGTTCAGCACCGTCACCACCAGCCCCAGCCGCAGCGGCGTGCGCGCGTCCCCCGCCGAGCGCAGCGCGCCGCCCAGCATGAAGAAGAGCAGCATGCCGAAGCTGAAGACGAACATGATGCGCAGGTAGCCCAGCGCCTCCGCCTGCACGATCGGCGCGGCGTTCACCACGTTCAGGAGGGAGGGCGCCAGGAAGTAGCCGAGCGGCGCCAGGATGCCCAGTGACATGCCGGCGGCCGTGAGGAAGGCCTGGTAGACGGTGCGGTCCACCTTGTCCTCCTCCCCCGCACCGGCGAAGCGCGCCACCAGCACACTCATGCCCGTGAAGACGGAGGAGATGAAGACCACCACCACCAGGAAGATCTGCCAGCTCACGCCGATGGCGGCGTTGCCCTGGTAGCCCACGTAGTGGCCCACCATGGCGTGGTCCACCATGCCCTGCAGCCCGCCGATGACGTTGTGCAGCATGGTGGGCCAGGCCAGCTTCCAGACGGCCGGCAGCAGCGGCCCCTCCACGATGGAGCGGTCGTAGCGGCTGGCCGGGCGCGCACCCGGTGCCGGCGCCTCAGCCACCCGGGCAGGCAACGCGGCCGTACCGGAAGTCGGCGCTCCGCGCCTGCCCGTTCACCGTCCCCTCGATGCGGGCGTGCAGGGAGTCCCCCGGGGCGGCGCGGTAGAGGATGCGCTGCGGAAAGTCGTGCTCCGGGTTCTCGAAAGCGACCGTCTCGCCCGCCACCTGCCCGGCGCGGAAGGTGGCCGGCGCCTGCCCCGAGGGCGCGGCGTGGTACAGCAGCGCGCCGTCGCGCGCCTCGATGCGGAGCGATTCATAGGCCACGGTGGCCTGGCCGCGGACGGTCCGGCTCATGCCCAGCATGGTTGCGCCGCGGGGGGCCATCCACTGCTCCTCCACCGTGCCGCTGGCGGTGCGGCGCTCCCAGCAGCCGCTCATGAAGGCCAGGTCCCGGACGGCGGGTTCCTGGGCGGGCAGCAGTAGGGCCAGCAGGGCGGGCCACAGCATGGCGGTCATGGCTGTTTCCGGGAAATGGAAAAGGCGCCGGGGTGCCGAATGTTAGGCACCCCGGCGCCCGCCGGGCAATGGCGCCGTGACCGACGCCCGCTGCCGCGCGGCCGCTACGCCTTGCCCTCCACCTCGAACTCCCGCAGGAAGCCCTCGAAGAGCCGCAGGTGGCCCTCCTCGTCGTGCAGGATCTGGATCACCATGTCCTGCGTGGCCCAGTCCACGCCGTCGCAGACTTCGATCAGCTTGTTGTAGTGCTCGATGGCCCCCTTCTCGGCCTCGATGACGCCCTTGATGACGTGCACGATGTCGGTCTGCTCGTCCGGCGGCTGCAGGTACTTCTGCTCGGCCTTGAACTCCATGGAACCGGGCACCACGCCCCACAGCTCCTTGATGCGGGAGGCAAACTGCTGGGCGTGGCCCAGCTCCTCACCCACGTCCGCCTCCAGCGCCTCGATGACCTCCTGCGCCCGCAGCCCGTCCGGATTCACCGAGTTGGTGATGTAGTTCATCACCGTCTCCATCTCCATCCAGTAGGACTTCTTCAGCAGCTGGATGATCTGGTCGCGCTTGTCGCGGTTCTCTTCCGAAAGAATCCCGCGGTCTAGTGTCGGCCTGGCCATTCCCATCCTCCTTGTTGGTCCCGTCTCGTCGTGAAGTCCGACGTGACCTCTCATCGCGCACGGTCGTGCGCCCCCACATCGGCCTTTCCTGTGCGCCGCGGGGACATGCATGGTTGACGCCAGCGCGGTGCGCAAGGGGGGGGGCGCACGCGGGAGGGGCGGCCCCGATGGAGCCGCCCCTTGTTTCCCGCAGTCCGGGCGTCTGCCCCGGCTGGACGCTACGACCAGCTCAGATCCACCTTCGACAGCGGCAGTTCCCGCACCCTGTGCCCCGTGGCCGCGAAGATGGCGTTGGTCAGCGCCGGAATGGCCGGCGGCAGCGCCGGCTCCCCCAGGCCTGTGGGGTCATTGTCGGTGACGCGGAAGAACACCTCCACGGGCGCCGCCTGCGTGAGGCGCAGGAGCGGGTAGTCGTGGAAGTTGCTCTGCGCCACGCGGCCGCGCTCGATGGTGATCTCCTGGCCCAGAGCGTGGGAGATGCCCTCCAGCACCGCGCCCTGCGCCTGGTGCTCGGCGTTCAGCGTTAGCTAGCACGCGTGCCCGACTCCTTCCAGGTGAGCGCACTCCCCGCGCTTCCGTTGCCGCGGGCGTCTAGTGGCGCGAGCTTGGAGCATGTCAGATCGAACCCTGTGCGGGCCCATGTCGTGCGTTGTGTCGAAAGGTGCACTTTCTATGGCCGTCACCGCCCTCGTGGCGGCATGCGGGAGCGGTGATGTCCGCCCTGACGATGCAGCTGATTCTGTGCCCGAGTGGGTTGTTTCCGACTCAGCCTCCACGACGATCGGCAAGGTCGAGGGGTCGGCGCCGCAGCTCCTCAACCGGGTAGCGGATGCCACCGAACTTCCGGATGGCACGATTGCCGTCCTGAACGGCGATGATCCGCGAGTACGGATTTTTGATCGCTCGGGCGAGTACCTCCGCGGCTTTGTATCCACGGGTCAGGGCCCGGGCGAACTCACCCGCGGCGATGGACCACTTCTGGTTCGGGATTCGACACTGCTGATCGCCGACGGCTACAACCGGCCCATGCACCGGTTCGGGCTTTTCGGGGAATACATCGATCAGCAGAAGCTGATCCTGGGTGGGGGACGATACCCCTGGACGGCGTGGTACGAGCCAGGTTTCTTGATCTGGCCCCACCACGCCCTGGGCTTCGAGCCGGCCGTCCGTGAGGTCCTTGGCGGACTTGCCCCGGTCGATTCGCTATCCTTCCGGCAGGTGCGCGTATCGCAGACGGGCCTCATCTGGATCGGTGCGTTGGGGCGGTCAGGCACAACTTCCGCCTGGTCGGTTCTGGACGCGACCGGGCAAGTTCTGGGGCGCGTGAGATTGCCGGAAGGATTCGATCTCCTCGAAATGTATGATTCACGCGTTCTTGGTACCTGGCGTGACGTAGATGGCGTGGAGTTCGTCCGGACGTATGAGTTCGCAGGCGAAATTCCGCCGCACGCCGTGCGACTCGAGGCAGTTGCTCATGAATTGGCGCGTGCCCCGATCCGTCGCACGGCTACGGATTCGGTACTCGGCAGACTGAGGCAGCTTTCCCGGGACGTGATCCGAGCGCAGGAACTGGCATATCCAGGGAACGGTCTCCGGTATGTGTCGGATGCCGCGGATCTGGCTATCGAAGTGCCGGATGGTTTCGAACTCCTCATACCTTCTGCAGATGAACGCGGCTTTCGTATGATCCTATCCCATGGAAGCGGCAGCGCAGCTTGTTTCCTGGCCATTGGGGAGCAGCATGCCTATCCCGGCGTGCCCTCCGGTACCAGCATGTGCTACTGAGTATGGCCACGAGCTTTCGTTTACTGGTCGCCCTCCTCTTCTTGCCTGGCGCTGCTGCGGGGCAGATCGCGAGCATCATCGAGGACCCCGTGTCGTGTACCAGTTGCCGAATCGCGGCGCACGTACTGGCGCGGATCTCGATTCCTGCATCGCATCCTGTCGATCTTGCGCGGCTCCTCTACGTAGCCCGCCGCGGCGATGGTGGCTATGTGGTCCAGGCCACGTCCGACGGCCGATCGATGGTTCTGGCGGGGCCAACGGGAGTGTTTGAGCGCTTCGTGGACACGCCCCACTGGAATGGCCGACTGGTATCGCGGACTGACGGCGCCATTCAGATCTTGCTCAGAGGAGAGTCCCGGGTTCTGCGCGGCCAGGAAGTGGGACCGAGCAGCGAGGAACCAGGCGTGGCCTGGAGCGCGGTCGATCTGGGGGGTGCGTGGGTCTATAACGGGTATCTGGCTGAGGACACAGCGGCTGCGTCGCCGCTTTACATGGTGACTTCGGAAGGCAATGCAAGGCCGCTCGCGGAACCGTTCAGTGTGCCCGCTTGGAACATCAGCGGGCATCAGGTGCATCGGGGGCTTACCCGCTCCAGCGATGGCGGCTTCTGGACGCTCGAGCCTACCAGCTACCGCATCGTTGAGTGGAACGAGACGGGGCTCCCCGTGAGGGTTTTCGAGGTGGCGAGTGACTGGCCCGACGATGAGCCCACCGCCTTCGCCGGTTGGGATACGCCGCCCGCCGCGATCCCTTCATATCTATCGGCCGACCGATCGGGCCTGCTCTGGGTCATCGGACAGCTGCCGGATGCTGCCTGGCGCCCGCTCGATGTGCCCGATGCGAGGGACCCGCTCCCAGACCCGTCCAGCGTCTACGACAGCATGATCGAAGTCATCGATCCCCGCCGCGGAATAGTAGTCGCGCGCGGTCGTTACGACCTCCGAGTGCTCGGCTTCGTGGGTGAGCGGGACGTATGGGGGGTGCGCCAGGACGAGAGCGGGCGCACGGTTGTACAGATCGTCCGGCTACGCATGACGGATCCCACGGATACGGTCCGATCCCCCGAAAGCTAGGCCGGACGTAGCACGGCCATCACCCCCGCCGCCCGATCTACCCCCAACTCAGATCCACCTTCGACAGCGGCAGCTCCCGCACCCGGTGCCCCGTGGCCGCGAAGATGGCGTTGGTCAGCGCGGGGATGGCCGGCGGCAGCGCCGGCTCGCCCAGCCCCGTGGGGGAATTGTCCGTGATGCGGAAGAACACCTCCACGGGCGCCGCCTGCGTGAGGCGCAGGAGCGGGTAGTCGTGGAAGTTGCTCTGCGCCACGCGGCCGCGCTCGATGGTGATCTCCTGGCCCAGAGCGTGGGAGATGCCCTCCAGCACCGCGCCCTGCGCCTGGTGCTCGGCGTTCAGCGGGTTGATGATCTGGCTGCCCACGTCCCCGGCCACCCAGGCGCGGTCCACGCCCACCTCCCCCGCCTGGCTCACCGTGGCCTGCACCACCACCGCGAAGTAGCCGCGGTGGCTGTAGTGGAAGGCCACGCCCATGCCGGTGCCGCGGGGTAGCGCCGCGCGGTCGGCCCAGCCGCTCCGCTCCGCCACCATGCGCAGCACACCGGCCATGCGCTCGGCGTCCAGCCCCTGCTCCTCACCCGTCTTCGCCAGCAGGTCCAGGCGGAACTGTACCGGGTCGGCGTCCGCCGCCACGGCCAGCTCGTCGATGAACGACTGCATGACGAAGCACAGCGCGTTGCTCCCTGGCGCGCGCATGGCGCCCGTGGGCACGCCGATGGGAATGACGGAGGTCTCCGTCCGGAAGGCGGGCACGAAGCCACCCGGGAACTCGCGGCCGCTCATGGTGGAGCTGGGTGCCGACCGCTCGCCGTGCGCGTAGGAGACGAAGTGGTCGTGCCAGGCCGTCAGCTCGCCCGCCTCGTTCAGCCCGCCGCGCAGGAAGTGGAAGCCGCCCGGCCGGTAGTGGTCGTGGCGGATGTCATCCTCGCGCGTCCACACCAGCTTCACCGGCGCGTCCACCTCACGGGCGATGCGCGCCGCCTCCACCATGTAGTCGTTGGAGAGGCGCCGCCCGAAGCCGCCGCCGCAGCGCAGCAGGTGGATGGTGACCTGCTCCGCATCCACGCCCAGGGTGCCGGTCACCAGCCGCATGCCGCTGTCCGGCGTCTGCGTGGGCGCCCAGATCTCCAGCCGGTCCCCCTGCCAGTGCGCCGTGCAGTTCTGCGGCTCCAGGGGGGCGTGCGACAGGAACGGATACGCGTAGGCGGCCTCCACGGTCTGCGCTGCACGGGCCAGCGCGGCGGCCGCGTCCCCGTCGGCGCGGATCTCCCGCTGCCCCGGCCCGGCGGCCAGCCGCTCCGCTTCCGCCGCGAAACCGGCGCTGCTGTGGTCGGCCATGGCCCCCTCGTCCCACACCACCTCCAGCACGTCGCGCCGCGCCTTCTGGGCGGCCCACCAGTTGCCCGCCACGATGGCCACGCCGGACATGAGGCCGCGCAGGTCGTCCCCGCCCTCCACCACGAAGGCGTGCCGCACGCCGTCGGCGGCGCGCACGGCGTCCAGGTTGGCGCTCACCACCGTGCCGCCGAAGACCGGGCACTTCTGGAAGACCGCGTAGAGCATCCCGGGCAGGGTGAAGTCGATGCCGAAGATGGGCGCCCCGGTGACGATGTCCCGGTTGGCCACGTTCCTGACCGGCGTGCCGATGATGGTGAACTCGTCGGCGCTCTTGAGCGGCACACTGTCCAGCTCGGGCGCCGGTACGGCGGCGGCCGCCTCGGTCAGCTCCCCGTACCGGAGCGAGCGCCCGCTGGCGCGATGCAGCACGCGGCCCGCCTCGGTCTCGACCTGGTCAAGCGGCACGCCCCACTGCTCGGCGGCCGCGGTGCGCAGCATCAGGCGCGCGGCCGCGCCCACCCGCCGCATGGGCTCCCAGTTCTGCGGCGTGGCATTGCTGCCGCCCGCGAATTGTCCGTCGAAGCGGCTGTCCAGCCCCGCCTGTTCCACCGTCACCGACGCCCATGGCACGTCCAGCTCGTCGGCGATGAGCATGGGGAGCATGGTCTGCACACCCTGCCCGATCTCCGGGTTCTTGGCGATGATCGTGACGAGATCATCGGGCGTGATGCGGATGAAGGCGTTGGGCTCGAAGTCCACGAGGGAGTCGGCCGCGAGGACGTCGCTTGAAAAGGGCAGGCGGGTGCCGAGCAGCATGCCACCACCGGCCAGGGCGGTGACGCGCAGGAAGCTTCTCCGGGTGACGGTGGCGGGGCTCATCGGGCCACCTCCTCACCCCGTCCATTGGTAAGCGACGACGCCGCGCCAGCGCTCGCGTCTCCTCCTCCACGCGCCGGCTCCGCCGCGCTCCCCGCGGCCCGATGGATGGCGGCGCGGATGCGCAGGTAGGTGGCGCAGCGGCACAGGTTGCCGTTCATGGCCGCGTCGATGTCCGCGTCCGTGGGACGCGGTGTGCGCTCCAGGAGCGCGGCGGCCGACATGAGCTGGCCTGCCTGGCAGTAACCGCACTGTGGCACGTCCAGCTCCTCCCAGGCGCGCTGCAGCGCGTGCGACGCGTCGGGTGAGAGGCCCTCGACGGTGCGCACCTCGGCGCCCGCCACGGCGGAGGCGGGCAGCACGCACGAGCGGGTGGCGGCGCCGTTCAGCTGCACCGTGCACGCGCCGCACTGCGCCATGCCGCAGCCGAACTTGGTGCCCTTGAGATCCAGGATGTCCCGCAGCACCCAGAGCAGGGGCATGTCGGGAGCCACGTCGACCGTGTGGCGGGTGCCGTTGACCGTGAGGGTAAGCATCATGGTGTGCCGCTCCGCGGGAGGACGGAAAGGAGGATGGTCTATTGTCGGGCGCGGGAGGCTCGGGGTCAAGGATTCTGGCGGGACAGCGGCGTGCGGCCGCCGCGATTCACCGTCCGAGCAGGTGGCCGCGTGCTCCCCGGGGGCGGGCGGAATGCGGTGTGCGGGTTCCGGCTACCGAGCATCCTGGCCACTGACGCGCGGTTTTCGGGAGGAACCCATGAGAAAGATAATCATCCTTGGCTTTTGCGTCGTCACGGCCGGCGCGGCGCTGGCCTGTGAAACCGGCGAGCAGCCGGTGCCCCCGATCGGGGATGCCGCCGGCACGCTGCCGGCGCCCGAGGACACCGTGGTCGAGAGCCTGCAAGTGCCGGTTCCGGTAACCCTGGACGAATGGACGATCCGCCTCGAGCGGGACACCCTGGAGGCCGGGACCGTGACGTTCGCGGTGGCCAACGAGGGGGAGTACGAGCACGCCCTGGAGGTGGAAGGGCAGGGCAACGAGTGGGAAACGGCCGTCATCGCACCGGGCGGCGTCTCCTCGCTGGCGGCCGATCTGGAACCGGGCACCTACGAAGTCTACTGCCCCGTGCAGGATGACCACGGAGCGCACCAGGAGCTCGGCATGAGGACCACGCTCGTGGTGCGGTAGCGGCACCGACCCGCAGCCCGCGCGCGGCACGCTCAGCGGCCGGAATGCGTCCCGAGGCTGGCACGTCCCGAGGCTGGCACGTCCCGAAGCCGGATTGCGTCTCGCGGCCGCCGCGTCCCGCGCATCCGCTACTGTCGCAGCACGCGCATGATCCAGTAGAGGTCGATGCTGCGCTCCGGATGCCGGGCCGCGGCCGTGTGCGCGTCCATCTCCAGACCGAGCGCCAGGTTCTCCTGCCGGATGGCACCCGCCCCGTCCGGCACAGCCGGCAGCGCCGGCGCCGGCTCGATCTCCCAGCCGGAAGGGTGATAGAAGCGGAAGCCGGTCTGCCCGTCTCCCGCCATGCGGAAGCCGCCCTCGTGCAGCGCGCGGTGATGGCGCCGGCAGAGCAGCACCAGGTTGTCCAGCTTCGTCTCCCCGCCGTCCGCCCAATGAATGACGTGATGCGCGTTGCAGAAGCGGTTGCCGCAACCCGGGAAGCGGCACCCCCGGTCCCGCCACGCCACCGCCCGGCGGATGGCCGGCGGCACCACGCGGGTGCGACGGCCCACGTTCAGCACCCTGCCCTCCGCGTCATGCAGCATGAGGAGGGCCGAGGCGTCGCACGCCAGGCGGCGCGCCGTCTCCGGCGGAATGCGGCCGCTGCCCGCCAGCACCACGTCACCGGCGCCGGGGGCGGCCAGGAAGCGGGCGGGCTCGGGCGCCGCGCCGGGTTCAGCCGCCGCCCCAGGCTCCGCCGCCGCTCCAGCATCCGGAGATGCGCCGGATGGGGCGCTCGCGGCCGCCTCGGTGAGGAGGCCGTCCAGGACCACCACGTGGAAGTGGAGCAGGGCTTCCTTACGGTGAACGAGCGGCTGGGTGCCGAAGCCCGGGTCGCCTCACCCCTCCCCGTCCATCCTCACCCGGAGCGGCACCAGCAGTAGCGGGCACCGCACCGTGCTCGCCACGCCCGCGGCGATGCTCCCCAGGAGGGTGCGAGCCACGAAACTGTAGCCGTGGGTGCCCATGACCACCAGGTCGGGCTGGAACTGCTCGGTTGCCGCCGTGACGCCTTCCACCTCCAGCGGGGCCGAGAAGGTGGAGGCGCGAATGGTTACCGGAGACCCACCGGGAAGACGACGCCTGGCCGCCTCGGTCTCCTTTTCCAGTAGCGCGTCCACCCCGAATGGGCGGTACATCCTGGTGGCAAATGCCTGGACGTGCACGATGTTCACCTCGGCGGAGCCCGGCGGGTCCCTCCGCTCCGGGGCCAGGGGGCCGGCGAGCCAGTCCACCACTGTCTCGAGCGCCTTGCGGGCGTGCTTGGAAAAATCGGTGGCCACCATCACCTGCTCGAGGGGCCGGGTGATGGCCTGGTGGGCAATAAGACATGGCCGCTCCGAGGTCCTGATCATACGGTCTGCGGTGGTGCCGAGCAGGTCGTCCAGCGCCGTACGCGGGGTGTGCTGGCCCAGCACCACCACATCCGCGGCTATGCTGTCGGCGAAGCGGGCAATCTCCTGGACGGGGATCCCCACTGCCACGTCGATCTCCACGGGGGGCGCGTCCTCTCCCAGGACGCGGTGGAACTGCTGCTCCAGCTCCTGCCGCGCCGAGTGGATGCGCTCCTCCTGCTCACGCTGATTTCCCGCCCCCTTCCAGTACGGAGGGACACGACGCGGCACGCAGTGGAAGAGCCGCATCCCGCTTCCCTCACCCGCTGCCAGCACCGCTGCGGTCCGCAGGGCGGCCTCCGAGCCTTCGGTCAGATCCGAGGTAGCGAGCACCGTACGCAGGGCATGCTTCTTCATGGTCATTCTCCGGGATCGGATCGGGGCCTCTCTTCGGGGTGCTGCGCCCTGGTGTCAGGAGCGGCTCCGGGCCGATTGCCGGTGTCCCCAGGGCCTGCGAACGTGGCCTTGAACCACTGGTTGAACTCGTCGGCAGCTGCCGCGGAGTAGAGGACGGGGATCCCGCCCCGTTCCTCCACCCAGAGAGCGTCCTCCTCGTCGAACACGCGCACGAGCACTGTGACCTGGGGTGCCGACTCAAGCAGGATTTGGTTGTCCCGGGGGCGACGGATCGTGGAGCCCACGAGCATCGCCTTCTCCACCCTGGCCACGCGGAGGACCTGGGGGTCGGAGGCCGTACCGTGCACACACGCCACGCCCCCCTGGCGCAGGCGGGTGATGATCTCAGGGTCGTCGTCGATCACCACCACCTCCTCCCCGGCTGCCAGTAGCGTCTCCAGCAACGGCAGCCCTCCGGAACCGCACCCGAGAAGGACAATATGATTGCTCTGGGTGCCCTCTTCCATGTCCTTGCCAGCAAGGGGGTGGAGCCGGAGGAGCGCGTTCAGTCTGGCCTCACCGGTCAGGTACGGCGTCAGGACCATGGTGGCCACCGTAGCCAGCGCCAGCACGCTGAAGCTGTCCGGGGAGATGTGGCCGAGGAGCAGGGCGTGGAGCGCCACCACCAGGGACAGTTCGCTGGTCTGGGAGAGGAGGAGTCCCGCCTCCAGAGCCGGCCGCGCCGTGAAGCCGGAGCGTTCCGCCACCGCGGTGACCACCACTGGCGTGACCACCAGCACCACGAGCACCAGCACCAGGGCATGCACCAGTTCCCGGGGCCCGGGCACGGTGAGCAGCCCGCCCAGGGCCAGGAAGAAGATGGCGGTGAAGAAGACCACCACGGGCGTGAGCGGGCCACGCAGGAGCCCACTCACCGGAAACGGGGAGAGGGCCACCCCGGCCAGGAACGCCCCGGCCGCCACGGGCAGGGCAAGGGCGTGGGCCATGCCGACAAAGGCAAAGAGGACAGCCAGGCCGCCGAGCAGAAGAAGCTCCTCGTCCGCATGCAGGCGGGCGAGCCGCGGGGCCAGGCTCCGCTGCGCCAGGAAAGCCAGCGCCAGCAGCGCAGTCGTCCCTGCCAGGCTGGCCAGCACGGCCGGCCAACCGCCCGGGAGGCGAATGAGCAGGGGCATGAGGAGAATGATGAGAACGTCCTGCACCAGGAGTACGCCGGTGACCAGGCGGCCGTAAGGCTCAAAGAGCTGCCGCCGCTGCTGCAGGAGTGGGATGATGACCAGGGTGGAGCTGGCTGTCAGGGCCAGGCCAGTGTAGAGCGCCGTGAGGCCGTCAAATCCCAATGCCAGCGAGGTGAGCGTCCCGAGGAGTCCCAGGGTGGTGAACTGCAGAAATCCCACGCGCAGGGCAGCCGTCCTCTGTGCCCTCACCCGGCGGGGAGTCAGCTCCACGCCCACCACGAAGAGAAGAAACGTGAGCCCCAGGACGAGAGCATCCTGCAGGAGGTCCGGAGGCAGAAGTCCCGCACGGGCCATGACGAAGCCCGCCAGCAACAACAGGGGCGTGGCCGGAAGGCCCCACCGCCGGGCTATGCCGTGAGCCACCACGGCGCCTCCGAGGAAGAGGGCTATCTGGCTCATTCCAGCACGCCCTTTGCGCGGAAGAGGCGGGCCATGCGCTTGGTTCCGGCGCTCTTCGACACCATTAGGTGGTCGGCGCCGTTGGCGCGGAGTTCCTCCATCAGGGCAAGGTCGAAGGCGTGGATGCTGGCGGGAACGCCGGCGTTCCGGCAGCGATAGGCCAACAGGTTGTTGGCGTCCTCGATCTGCAGCGCGGAAACCAGGAGCTTGGCACGCTCCAACCGCGCCTCGGCGAGCACGCTCGGGTCCTCGGCGCTGCCCAGCACCTTGCGGCTGGAGAGGGGGGCCAGTTTGAAGGGGTCCGTGTCGATGGCCACGACCTCCTCACCCCGGTCCAGAAGATCGGTCACGATGCGGCGCCCCAGGGCGTTCATGCCAACCACGATGACGTGCCCACCAGGCAGATCTTCCTCCGCCACGTCTTCCGGCTCCGCCCTTGCGCCGAAGACCCTTAGCAGGCCGCGGCGCTTCACGAAGGCGTAGAGGGGCTGGTTGTAGAGAATCATGTACACGGACCCGGCTATGGTCACCAGACCCACCACGCCGATGAGGGAGAGGACCGCGGCGTCGATGAGCCCGGCAGAGAGACCGACGGCGGCGAATACGAAGGAGAATTCGCTTATCTGGGCAACGGTGACACTGGTGAAGAAGGCCGTCCGCTCCCCGTAGCCCAGGCGGGCGATGACGGCCATGAAGATGATCGGGTTCCCCACGAGCACGAAGACGGACAGGAGAACGGCGGCCGCCCAGTGCTCGCCCGCCGCGCCGAGCTCCATCTCCACGGCCAGCGACACGAAGAAGACCATGACGAAGAAGCTCATGAGGGGATGCACCCGCCGGCGCAGCTCCCCACTGTACGGGAGCTGGGCCAGGCTGACTCCCGCCAGAAACGCCCCGATCTCCTTGGACACCCCCGTCCACTCCGCCGCCATCACGAAGAGGAAGCACCACCCCAGGCTCCAGATGAACATCCCCTCCGTGGACGTGCTCATCCAGGCGAAGAGGGGAGGGAGCAGGTAACGGGCGGCCAGGAGGGCGGCGCCCAGCAGAAGCGCCATGCCCCCGAACGCGGCCGCCAGGCTGCGGGCCACGGTTGCCGCGGTGAGTTCCTCGGGGTTACCCAGGCCGCTCAGCAGCGTGAGCGCTACGATGACCACAAGATCCTGCACCAGGAAAATCCCCACGGCAATGCGGCCGTAGAGGGTGTCCAGGTCACCCTTCTGGGTGAGGACCTTCACCACCACCACGGTGCTGCTGAAGGTGAGTGCGGTGGCTATGAAGATGGACTCGATGACCCCGAAGCCCAGCAGGTAGGAGAGGACGAAGCCGCCGCAGGCCGTGAACGCCACCTGCCCGAGCCCCGCCAGGATGGCCACGCGACCCACGTCCCGGATCTTGTCGAGGCTGAGCTCTAGCCCCACGAGAAAGAGGAGCAGGACTATCCCCGTCTCGGTGATCAGGTGCACGGCGGCGGTGGGCTCGAGAAGGCCCGTGGCGGGCCCCAGGAGGAGGCCCGCCACGATGAACGCCACGATGGCGGGCGCCCTGGCCACCCGAGCCAGGAGGGCCGCGGCCATGGCGGCGATGACGATCTTGCCGAGGTCGAAGAGGATTGCCGGATCCAGCATTCGCCATGATACGTCGGCCCTCCGCGTTCGTCGAGCGCCGACGTACCGGCTACGGGCCTCGAGCGGCGGCGGTCTGCCTCCCGGCTAAGGGCATCGAGCCGCGGCCGTCAACCGCTCCAGCAGGTGGTTGCGAGGCGCAGGCCACCACAGCCGGGACAACCGCTACCGCCCGCCCGCCGCGTCCCGTCCCCCCTCCCGCAGCATCTCCACCGCGGCCCGCTGAACCCGTGCGGCGCCTTCCCCCGAAGCGAGGGTGTTGGCGGTGTTGTATGCCACGATCACGGCGGTCCGCGTGCGCGGGTTGAAGAACAGGAAGACGCGAAAGCCGGCCTGGCTGCCGGTGTGACCCAGGACGCGGTCCTCCCCCTCTCCCAGGATGAAGAAGGAGAGGCCCATCCACTGCCCGGCGCCCGCCTGGTAGCCGGCGGTCATCGGCGCCACGGGGCGCCACATCTCCTGGAGCGCGGCGCTCGGCAGGATCGTGTCGTTCGGGGCGGCGCCCGTCAGGAAGGCCGCGTAGGTGGCCAGGTCACCGAGCGGCGCGTTCCAGCCGCCATTGGGTGTGGTGATGCCGGGGTCGAAGTCGGCACCGTTGTCGATCACCACCGGCGCACCGAGGCTGTCCCGCCGCACGTGGTAATTGTGTGAGCGGTCCACGGCCAGGTGGTAGGGCGTGGCGCGGAAGTAGCTCCGCGTGAGGCCCAGCGGGCCGAAGATGTTCTTGTGGACGTAGCTCTCCCAGCTGTCCCCGCTCAGCTGCTCCACGATGCGCGCCAGGTAGATGAAGGCGGGGTTGGAGTAGCCGTAGCGCGAGCCCGGCGGAAAATGCAGTCGTTGATAAGGCATCATGGCCACGAGCTGCGCCCACTCGGTGGGTTCGAACGGCTCCCAGGCGTGCCCCTCGTCGTAGGGCCAGGTGGGGTTCATGAAGCCCGCGGTGTGGGAGAGCAGCATGCGGATGGTGATCCCCTCGAGCGCGCGGTAGGGGTCGTGCACGCGGCGCAGCTCGGGCACGTAGTCGACGACCGGATCGTCCAGGGTCAGCAGGCCGCGGTCGCGCAGCTGCATGACGGCGATGGCCGTCAGCGTCTTGGTGATGGAGCCCCAGTGGAAGAGGGTGGCGCTGTCCACCGGCACACCGGCGGCGCGGTCCGCCATGCCGAGTTCGAGGCGGTCCAGCACGCGGCCGTCCCGCATCACCAGCGCGGCGGCGCCCACCACGGCATCGGCGGCCACATAGGCACGGAAGGTGTCCTTGAACGCATCCCAGCCGTGCGGCGTCTGCGCGGCCGCGCCGCGCGGGCCCAGGGCGCAGAAGCCCACCAGGAGGGCGGCGGTGGTCGGGCGAAGCGTGAGCGGACGCATGGGCGGATGATCGTGTGCGGCGCGAGCGGGGGCAAGCCGCACCGCCGTCCTTCCCCTCCCCCCGCCCGCCGCGTTACTCTGTGTCAGCACGGAAATCCACTCAGCACCCCGCTTCCGGAAGGCCACCCATGCCCGATGACCGCTACGATGAGGAGCAGGCCGCGGCCATCTTCACCAGGGCGGCGGAGGCGGAGGCCTCGGGTCGGCGGCCGGTCGGCGGATCCGGTGGGATGACGTTGCAGGAGCTGCAGGAGATCGGCCGCGAGGCCGGTCTCTCGCCGGAGGCCGTGGCGGAAGCCGCCGCGTCATTGCGGCCGGCCGGCACGCCGGCGCCCACGCCCACCTTTCTCCGCATCCCCATCGGTGTGGCCCGCACGGTGCCGCTGCAGAGGCCGCTCTCCGATGAGGAATGGGGCGGACTCGTGGCGGAGTTGCGGGACACCTTCAACGCCGGTGGCACCCTACGCTCCGACGGCACCTTCCGGGAGTGGCGGAACGGCAATCTCCGCGTCCACGCCGGCCCGGCACCCGGCGGCTACCAGGTGGAGATGCGCACCTCCAAGGGTAGTGCCCGGAGCCTCATGACGGTGGGTGGCATCCTCGGGGGCATCGCAGCCGGAGCCGCGGCCATCGGGATCGTGACGGCGAGTGGCGTCGGCGATGTCAGTGAGCTGCTCATGGTGGGCGGGGTACTGTTCGGCGTCGGCGTGGTGCAGGTCCCGATCTGGGCCCGCCGGCGCAAGCAGCAGTTCGAGAACATTGCCCGCCGTCTAAATGAGGCCGTACGGAGCTAGACGGAGGATATTGCCAGCCGGCCGAGCGAGGCCTCCGGAGCTAGACGGAGGCCGTGCTTATCCTGCCACACGAGGTCCTTACCGCCGCCACCTGCTTGACATCCGAAGAGCTTCGGAGTAGATAGGTAGCGGATGTTCTGGGCTTTAGCCGGGTGGATGCCGATGCGACCGCTGCCTTCGGACGGCGAGCTGGAAATACTGGCCGTGCTGTGGGGCCGGGGGCCGAGCACGGTGCGCCAGGTGCACGGCGCGTTGCCCAGCGGGCGCGACGTGTCCTACAACACGGTGGGCAAGCTGCTCCAGATCATGACGGACAAGGGTCTGGTAGCAGTGGACTCCAGCACGCGGGCTCACGTCTACGCAGCGGTTGAGGCGGAGGCCGACGTGCAGGGCCGGCTGGCTCGTGATCTGATGCGCCGCGCATTTGGTGGCTCGGCGGCGCAGCTCGCACTTCGTGCGCTCTCCCGGGAAGCGTGCACGCCGGCGGAACTGGGCGAGCTGCGGGCGCTGCTCGATGCGCTGGAGGCAGAGGAGTAATGGCTGCGCTGAACGTCTCTTTCGCTCCCATCGGTTGGGCCCTCCTTCACCTGACCTGGCAGTTTTCACTGGTCGCCGCGATGCTGCGCCTCGGACAGAGGATCGCGGGCGATCCTCCGCCAGCGGTTCGATACTCCCTGATGCTCGGCGCTATGTTCACCGCGCCTGTGCTGCTCGTGGCCACGGCGCTCGTAACGTCCGCCCTCGCGGCCGCTGGGGACGGCGGCGCCGCAGAGGCGGCCAGCAGCGCCGCAAGCGTGCTGCATGCGACGTCGCCGCCGAATGCGCTCGATCTGCTGGCCTCCGGTGCGCCTCTGCTCGGAATCGTGTGGGCAACCTGGATGCTCGTGCTGCTGGTCCGCTGGAGTGGCGGGCTGTGGCTGCTCAATCGCACGGTAGGTCCGCGCAGCCGACCGGCCGGCCGCGAGCACGGGCAAATGGTTGCCGTACTCGCCCGGCACATGGGCGTCGACCGGCCTGTCCGGTTGCGCGTCAGCAAGGACGTCGACAGTCCCTGTGTGGTCGGGCACCGCCGCGCGACGCTGCTGGTGTCGGAGTCGTTCCTGAACAGCGCGCACCCGGATGAACTTCGTGCCGTCATGGCCCATGAGCTCGCGCATGTCAGACGTGGAGACTTCCTGCACAGAGCCGCTCAGACGCTGATCCGCTCGGCTTTCGGGTTTCATCCGGCCGTGCGCTGGATGTCGGACGAGCTGGACGTCCGGCGCGAGCAGGCGTGCGACGACATTGCCGCAGCGACCGTGGCGGATCGGCGCCGTTACGCCGCGGCACTGGCCCGGCTCGCAATCCTGCGCGGCAGCGCACATGCTCTCGCGCCGGCGGCGGACGGGGCGCCCCTGCTGGATCGCGTCCGGCGGCTGAAGAACCCGCCGCCAGCTGGTTTCTCACCTTCGAGCCGCCGCCGAATCGCGGCGGCGATGGCGCTTTGCGCACTCGTCCTATCTCTCACCGCCGCGGGTGCACTGCCGACCACCGCCCGTGCCCTGGTGGCCGCCGAAGGACGATCGGCCGCGTTCACCTTCAATGCCACCGATCCCGCCGGCGAGTTCACGCTTTCGCTTCGCGCCGGCAGAGCCGTTCACGCCACCGTGGATGGCCAGGTGCTCATGCCGCCCCGGCTGTCGCAGCAGGGCGCAGCAGTCACCCTCAACCCGCCAGCGCCGTACACCCCCTTCGTCGTGCAGATCGTCCCCGGCGGCATCCGCTGGGACGCGCGCGCTTCGCGCGGACGCTGATCACCCTCATCCACAAGAGCTGCCCTATGCCCCCACATCCTTTAGTCCGAACGCTTTCGGAATTGAGCCACCGGATCACCTGGCTGGCGGGCCTCCTGGCGGTGATACCCGGGGGACAGCTCACGGCACAGGGCATCGATGCCGCGCTGGCGCGCGAGTACTTTGCCGAAGCCGACATGCTGGGACTCGAGAGCACGCGGCTCTGGGGCATCCCGCTGCATGGCCCGATGATCCTCGTGGAGCAGGGCACGCGCCAGGCGCTGGCTAATGCGCCGGACACGTCCGGCGTGCTGCGGGCCGTGGACGGCGTGTGGACGGGAGTCCTGCCGGACAACGTCGGGATCGCGAATACGGCAGTGGAGTGGGGCGGGCGTCGCTGGACCATGCTGGTGTGGCCGTTGCCGTACGGCAGGATGTCCCGGTGGCGGCTGCTGACTCATGAGATGTTCCACCGCGCCCAGCCGGAGCTCGGCCTGCCCGGGCGTGACGCCACGAACGCGCATCTCGACACCGAGGACGGCCGTCTGCTGCTGCGGCTCGAGTGGCGCGCGTTGCAGCTCGCGCTCGCCGACAGCGGCGCCGCACGTCGTGCGGCCATTGCCGATGCGATGCTCTTTCGGACACGCCGTCACGAGCGCTTCCCGGCGGCAGCGGACGAGGAACGGCAGCTCGAGCTGAACGAAGGTCTCGCGGAATACACGGGTATCGCAGTAGCAGTGCCCGTGAACGCCCGGGCAGGGTGGGCGGCGGCGCAGATCGAGAGCTATGATGCGCGCGCGGCGAACGGCTCGATCGGGCGGAGCTTCGCCTACGCAACGGGGCCGGCGCTGGGCATCCTGCTCGATGCGGCCGATCCCGACTGGCGGCAGCGCGTGGGGCCCGACACCGACCTGGCATCGTTGCTCGCGCGCGCCCACCGGCTCCCGCCGGAGCCGACGGGCGAGTTGAACGACCGCTGGACGAAGTACGACGGGGCGCGGCTGGCAGCCGAGGAACTCGGCCGCGCAGACGAGATCGCCGAGCGCGATGCGCTCATGAGGTCCCGGTTCGTGGACGGCCCCACACTGACCCTCCCGTCGACCGGCGCGCTCCGCTACACGTTCAATCCAAACGAGGTCGTGCCCTTCGGCGAGGGTGGCACGGTCTACCTCACCACGGAGGTGCGCGACGCCTGGGGACTGCTGAAGGTGACGATGGACGGCGCGCTCCTCATCCGTGAAGCCGGACGAATCGCGCGCGTGATCGTGCCGGCGCCGGCACAACCCGAAGCAAGCCCCCTGCACGGTCCCGGCTGGACGCTCGACCTGGCCGAAGGCTGGGCGGTCGTACCCGGCGCCAGTGCTGGCGACTTCACGCTGAGCAGGCGGTGAGCGGACTGCCGTCACGGAAAGGATAGTAAGTTCAACCCACCTCTGCGGCCTTGATCCGAGATAGGGCGGGCTGCTCGGTGGCGACAAGCGTGCTGTCGGTCAGGGAGAGAGGCCGCGACCGTGGGCCGTGCGCCATGGCGGATCGGGGCACGGCGTGGTGAAGCGCGGAGCCCGGGGGCTGAAGAGGAGCCAGGCGCCAGGTGGAAGCGTGCCACCGCGTTTGTCCCCACCGCCGTCATTCCTTACCCTCTCCCCCATGCGATTCGGACGCAACACCCGAACCGGGACGTGATGGCCCTGGCCCCACTGGACTGGGGCATCGTGCTGGCCTACCTGGCGCTGGCGCTGGGCGTGGGGGTCTGGATGTCCCGGCGCGCGGGGCGCTCCATGGACTCCTACTTCGTAGCGGGGCGGGGACTGCCCTGGTGGTGGCTGGGCACCTCCATGGTGGCCACCACCTTCGCGGCCGACACGCCGCTGGTGGTGGCGGGCATCGTGGCCGAGCACGGGGTGGCGGGCAACTGGTTCTGGTGGTCGTGGGCCATCGCGCACGTGTCCATGGCGGTGGTCTTCGCCGCGCTCTGGCGGCGCGCCCGCGTGCTCACCGACGCCGAGCTGGTGGAGCTGCGCTACGGCGGGCGGCCGGCCACCCTGCTGCGCGGCTTCAAGGCCGTCTTCTTCGCGGTGCTGATCAACGGTATCGTGCTCGGCTGGGTGATCCGCGCCATGGTCAAGATCGCCGCGCCCTTCACGCGCTGGGAGGCGTGGATCGGCGCCGACGCGCTGGCCGCCTTCGAGGCGGCCTGGCCGGCCGCGCTCACCATCGGCGGCCCGGGGGACACCCTCACCGTGCTGGTCCTCTTCGGACTGATTGCCTTCTACTCCAGCCTGGGCGGCATCCGCGGCGTCATCCTCACGGACCTGGTACAGTTTGCCCTGGCCATCGTGGCCAGCGTGGCGTTCGCATGGGTGGCCGTGGAGGCGGTGGGCGGCCTGGAGGGGCTGCGCGCGGGGCTGGACGTCCACTACGACGCCGACCAGGTGCTGGCCTTCACGCCCGGGCTGGACGCGGCCTGGCTGCCCGTCCAGCTCTTTTTCATCTACATAGCGGTGCAATGGTGGGCGCAGTATTTCAGCGACGGCAGCGGCTATCTGGCGCAGCGGCTCTTCACCGCGCGCAGCGACCTCCACGCCGAGGGCGGCGCGCTCTGGTTCACGGTGGCCAACTACGCGCTCCGCACCTGGCCGTGGGTGCTCATCGGGCTGGTGGGGCTGGTGGTCTTCCCGCTGGGCATGGAGGGGGACGGCGCGGGCGCCGCCATGGTGGCGGCCGATCGCGAGATGGCCTACCCGGTGCTCATGGGCCAGCTGCTGCCGGCCGGGCTGCTCGGCATCCTCTTCGCCTCCCTGCTGGCCGCCTTCATGAGCACCGTGGACACGCACATCAACTGGGGTTCGAGCTACCTGGTCAACGACCTCTACCATCGCTTCCTGCGCCCGGCCGCCTCGCAGCGCGAACTGGTGGCGGTGAGCCGCACGTGTGTCTTCTTCCTGGCGGCGCTGGCGGTGGTAGTGGCGGCCCGCATCGAGAGCATCGAGAGCGCGTGGCGCTTCTTCATTGCGCTGGGCGCCGGGCTGGGGCTGCCGGCCATGCTGCGCTGGCTCTGGTGGCGGGTGAACGCCTGGACGGAGATCGTGGGCATGAGCGTGGCCACGCTGGCCGCCGTGGTGCTCTACCCGCTCTATCCCGACGTGCGTGACGAGTACCTGCTGGTGGTCATCGTGGCCGTCTCCATGAGCGCGGCGCTGGCGGCCACCTTCCTCACGGCGCCCGTGCCGCGGCCGCACCTGGCGGCGTTCGTGGAGCGCGTACGGCCCCCAGGCTGGTGGGGCGGACTGGCGGGCGCGGCACCCCGCCGGGCCATGGCGTGGGTGGGGCTGGCGTGGGCGGCCGGCAACACGGCCGTCTTCAGCCTCATGTTCGGGGGCGGCCACCTGCTCTTCGGCCGGCCGTTCACCGGCGCCGCTCTCCTCCTGCTCGGCAGCGCGGCCGCCGTGGCCACCCTGCGCGCCACGGCCCGGGCCCGTACGCTGGCCGCCCCGGACGCGCCGCTGCCGGAGCCGCACGGGCACGGCAATCGCACCGGGTTGTGAGCCGCGCCGCGGGGGCCTACCCTCCGGGGCGCCGCGCGGACCGGACGACCAGCGCAGAGACACGGCACGGAGGGGCATGAGCGGGACGGAGCTGGAGGAGCGCATCGACGCCGTCATCATCGGGGCGGGCGCCAGGGGCAACCGGGTGTTCGCGGAATTGATGCGCACGCGAGCGCTGGGCTGGAAGGTGGCCGCCGTGGTGGAGCCGCACGAGGACCGGCGCGAGGCGTTCCGCGCCGAGCACGGCCTCCCCGAGAATCGTGCGTACGCCTCGATGGAGGCGTTCCTCGAGGGACCCCGCGCGGGCGACGTCGCTTTCATATGCACGCCGGACGTGACGCACTACCGGATCTGCGCCGACGTCTCCGCCGCGGGCTACGACGTGCTGCTGGAGAAGCCCATTGCCACGTCGCTGCCGGACATGCTGGCGCTGCTGGATGTGCAGCAGACGCACGGCAACCGGATCTTCGTGGCGCACGTGCTCCGCTACGCGCCGTTCTTCCGCACCATCAAGGAGATCGTGGCGTCGCGCCGTTACGGGCTGGTGCGCAACATCCGCCTGACGGAGAACGTGGGGCACTGGCACTTCGCGCACTCCTACGTGCGCGGCAGCTGGCGGCGCCGGGCAGACGCGGCGCCCATTATCCTCACCAAGAGCTCCCACGACCTGGATCTCATCGCCTGGCTCATGGAGGAGGACCGGCCCGCCTTCGTGAGCTCCTTCGGCTCGCTGGAGTACTTCACGGGGAAGAACGCGCCGCCCGAGGCCACCGAGCGGTGCGTGACCTGCCCCCTCCAGGACAGCTGCCTCTACAGCGCCACGCGCTTCTACGTCCACGAGGCGCCCGGCTGGCCGTTCGACGTGGTGGCCCCGGGGGCGCCGCCCGCCGAGCGGGAGGAGGCGCGCCGCCAGGCCATCGAAACCGGCCCGTACGGCCGCTGCGTGTGGAAGAGTGACAATGACGTCTGTGACAACCAGACGGTGAGCGTGCACTTCGAGTCGGGCGTGCACGCGCGCTTCGGTCTCTACGCGCTGACGGCCGACAACACGCGGCGCATCACCGTGCTCATGGATGGGGCCGAGCTCACCGGGGACCTGCACCAGGGCCGGCTCACGCTCTTCCCGTTCAGCGGGCGCGTGGACGAGATCATCACCGAGCCGGTGCCGGTGCCGCCGGCCGAGGATCACCACGGCGGCGGTGACCTGGCACTGCTGCAGACGCTCCACGCCCACCTCACACGCGGCGAGCACAAGGAGATCATGACCTCACTGCATGGCTCCGTGGCCAGCCACGTGCTGGCCTTCCTGGCCGACGAGTCGCGCAGGAAGGGCGGGGCGCCGCTGCCCGTGCCGGCCATCTTCGAGCGCATCCGCCAACCGCCAGCGCATGCGGACGGCTAGCCGATCCAGGCAGGTGCTGGTCCCACGCGCCGGCCGCCTCACCCGCTGCGCCGTCGCGCCAGCCAGCCGTCCACGCTCCACCGCCCCGGCCCGTTGGCCGCCAGGAACGCGAAGATGAGCGCATAGAGCAGCGCCAGCTCACCGCCGTTCCGGATGGGCGCCAGCCCCCGGCCGGCGTGCGCCAGGACGTAGGCGGCCAGCATCTCCAGCGCCAGGATGACGGCCACCGGCAGCGTCAGCACGCCCAGCACGATGAGCGCGCCCCCGAAGAGCTCCAGCACGCCGGCCAGCCCGGACCGACTCATCAGTTCCACGGTCTGCCCCGGCCCCCCAATGCCGCCGAACCAGCCCAGCAGCTTCTGCGCGCCGTGTTGCATGAAGAGCAGCCCCGCGCCGATGCGCAGGACGGCGTGCGTGATGCTGGCCGCGGTGCCCATCATGGGGCGTGTGCTCGTGGTTTCCATGTTCGTCTCTCCGTTCGAGGTCTGGGTGCCGACGAGCTACATGCAAGAATCACAGCACTGAGATAATTCGGCGGTGCCATGGTCTCCGGCCTCGGCCTGCCACATCTTTAGCGATCGTCCCCTTCCCCTGGTCCCACGGATCCACCATGAAGCCATCTTCGACGCTGCGTCTGTTGGTGGCGGCGTCACTGCTGCCGGGTGCGGTGCCGGGCACGTCCCCGTACGCGCGCTCGCACACCGCGCCGCTCAGCGCCCAGGAGCCCGCGCCCGCCGCCACCATCCACCGCGACGCCTGGGGCGCGCCGCACGTCTTCAGTGACACGGACCGTGGCGCCGTCTTCGGCATGGCCTGGGCGCTGGCCGAGGATGACTGGCCGCTCATCGAGCAGAACTACCTGCGTGCGCTGGGTCGCCTGGCGGAGCTCGAGGGCGCCGACGCCGTGGAGGGGGACTGGATGGCGCGCGCGCTGGAGATCGTGCCGCTCTCGCTGGCCGAGTACGCCGCCGCCACGCCCCGCATGCGCGGCCTGCTGGACGCCTTCGCCGCGGGCATGAACGGCTGGCTGGCGCGCCGGGTGCCGGACGGGGTGCGCGTGCTCGAGCGCATCGAGCCGTGGTACCCGCTGGCCCTCATCCGCTTCAAATACTACCAGAACGAGTTTCTGGGCTACGCGGGGCTCCGGAGCGCCTGGTCGCGCGCCCTCTTCGCGCGCAGCGCGGCGGCCGCGGTGAGTGGTGCCGGGCCCGGGGAGCCGGCGCCGGACACCGGAACGGAGATAAGCGACGTCGCTTATCTCCGTTCGAACGCGCCCGCCCCCTTCTCCCGCGAGGCCGCGTTCGATGACTGGGGACGGCGGCCGCGCGGTTCCAACGAGTGGGCGCTCGCGCCCGCGCGTACCGCGTCGGGCGAAGCGTTCCTGCTCATCAATCCGCACCAGAGCTTCGTGGGCGTGCAGCGCTACGCGGAGATCCATCTGGACAGCCGCGAGGGCCTCCGTTTTTCCGGGCTCACGGTGTTCGGCTTCCTGCTCCCATACATGGGACACAACGAGCGCCTTGGGTGGGCCTACACGGACAACTACGCCGACCACAGTGACCTGTGGGCCGAATCGATCTCCGGCCCCGGGGACGCGCTGCGCTATCGGTACGGCGCTGAGGAGCGACCGGTGGAGACGTGGGTGGACACCGTGCGCGTGCGCACCGCGGACGGACTGGAGGCGCGCGCCTTCCGCTACTGGAGGACGCACCACGGTCCGCTGGTGGGCGTGGACGGGGCGGGCCGCCCGCTGGCCGTGCGCCTGGCGCGCATGCGGGAGGGCGGCTGGTTCGATCAGTGGGACGCCATGATCCGCGCGCGCACGCTGGAGGATTGGCGGGCGGCCGTGGCCATGCTGCGCGTGCCCTACATGAACACCATGTACGCCGACGCGGACGGCAACATAGGCTACATCTACAACTCGGCCGTGCCGCGCCGGCTGCCGGGCGTGGATCCGTCGGGCATCCTGGACGGCACCGATCCGCGCACGGCGTGGCAGGGCTTCCACGCGCTGGAGGAGCTGCCGCAGGTGTGGAACCCGCCGTCGGGCTGGCTGCTGAACACCAACTCCACCCCCTTCACGGCCACCGTGGACCTGCCCTTCAGTCGGGCGGATTTCCCGGCCTACATGGTGGGCTCCGAGACGGACAACGCGCGGGCGGCCAGTTCGCGGCGCCTGCTGGCGGGCCTCGAGGGGGTGCGCTTCGAGGACTTCGCGGCGCACGTCTGGGACAGCCGGCTCTCGGCGGCGGAGGCGGGCGTGCCGGAGCTGCTGGCCGAGTGGGCGCGGGTGGAGGCGGGCGGGGCGGGAGCGGCGGCGCTGCCCGCGGAGGTGTCCAGACAGGCGCTGGCGGACGCGGTGGCGCGGCTGGACGCGTGGGACCGCCGCGCCGACACGGCCTCGGTGGCCACCACCTGGTTCGTGCTGGCCTCCGAGCTGCGCGCGCGGGAGGGCGCGCTGCCCTGGCTCACCGCGCTCGGTTCGGCGCTCGCACGTCTGGAGGCGGAGTGGGGCAGCGCCGAGGTGGCATGGGGCGTGCTCAATCGGCATCAGCGGCCACTGCCCGGCGCCCCTCCCGGGCTGGACCCGGACCGATCGCATCTGGCGGTGGGCGGCGCCCCGGGCAATCTGGGCTCGATCTTCACCTACAACGCCACGCCGTTCGGCAGCGCGGCGCCCCGCTGGGGCCGCAGCGGCAACTCGTTCGTGAAGGTGGTGGCGTTCGGCCCCACGGTGCGCGCCGCCTCCATCCTGAACTACGGCCAGAGCGGGGACCCGGACTCCCCGCACTTCTTCGATCAGGCAGAGCTCTACGCGCGCCGGCAGTTCAAGCCGGCCTGGTTCAGTCGCGCGGAGGTGGTGGCGAACGCGGTGCGGAGTTACGAGGTGAGGTAGGGGGCGCCCCCCCCGCGCTCAGCCGCGTGGATAGACCTTGAGCGTGTCGAAGCGCCGGAGGCGGACCTGCCCGGCCGGTGCGCCGCGCGGCTTGCTGACGTCCGCCGCGCGGCACACGTGCACGCTGATCTTGCCCCGTGCGCCACGCGCCTTGGAGTGCCAGGCCGCCAGCTCCGCGGCGCGCTGCATCACCTCCCGCGGCACCTCGTCCGTACCCTCCGGGTGGCGCACGACCACATGACTGCCGGCGAACCCGTGCGCGTGAATCCACAGATCGCGCGGCCGCGCTTCGCGCAGGGACAGGCGGTCATTGTCGCGCGCGCTCCTGCCCACCAGGATCTCGAAGCCGTCCATGTCGTGGATGTCCCAGCCGTCGCCGCGTCGTGAGGTCATGGGCTGCAATCTCCACGGCCGGCAGGTGCTGGCAAGGGAGGCCCGCTGGCGCGGAGTGTGCGCGTCGGACATGTGGGGCGCGGGAGGCGCCGCACGCCGCCAAGCCGCCCCGGGACGAGCACCGCATTCAGAGCTATCATCGAGGAGAGAGATGCCGCGCAAGCAGCCACTGCCCGACAAGGGAATCGTCCGCGTGACGTTCACCCTGCCCGCGGAGGTGGAGGGGAGGGTCGTTCACCTGGCGGGCGAATTCACCGGCTGGGAGGGCACCCCCATGGAGCGTCAGACGGACGGCAGCTGGCAGACCGTGGTGGACCTGGCTCCCGGCCGCAGCTACCAGTACCGCTACCAGATCGATGGCATCCGCTGGGAGAACGACTGGGAGGCGGATCACTACGTGGGCAACCCCTTCGGCCAGGACAATTCGGTGGTGGAGACGCCGCCGCTGGAGCACACCGGCCGGCCGCACGCCACCTGGTCGGGTGCGTCCGCCAAGCATCCCGCGGCGGCGCCCCCGCCCGCCGGACCGGGGTCGCCCGGACACGCGGGCGAACGCAGCCTGCGCGAGGTGGATCAGCGGCGCACGGCCGCCAAGCAGTCCACCGCCGGCAAGACGCCCGGCGCCCAGGCCACCCGGCGCAACGTGACCACCACGGAGGCCGAGCGCAGCCTGGCCGCGAGCGAGGCCGCCACCGGCGCCGGCGCCGCGCCGGACCGCCCGCACGCCACCCGACCCGGAGCGAAGAAGGCCCCGGCGAAGAAGGCCCCGGCGAAGAAGGCCCCGGCGAAGAAGGCCGCTGCCGCGAAGAAGAAGGCCCCCGGGAACGTCGCTTCCAAGAAGGCCAAGGGGAGAAATACTCCTCCTGGAGAGGGTGCTCCGCCGGGCCGCGGCACTTCGAAGCCGTAGGAGGGTCGTAACCCGAAAGCCCGTGGTGCGAATCATGCCTTATTAGTGGGCTCGATCGGCATCATCAGCAGGAGGAACGCAATGACCGCAGGCAGGCGGCCGGAATCCGGCAACGGTACGGGCGAACGACGGGGCATACCGCGCTGGGTGGGCCAGCGCCGTGGACGCGTCATCGCGGGCGGCGTCATCGGTCTGGCCGGTCTGGGAGCGGCGATGGGCATGCCCTCGGATCGGAACGCGGTGGACGATCCCATACGCAACGCGGCGCGCGACGTCGTGCGGGAGGCCTCCGTGGAGCAACACGCCATCACGTGGGATCTGCCCAACCTGGATCACGACCGCGTGGACTTCTGGCAGGAGCGCTTCGTCCTGGACGAGGACATGAACAAGAAGATGCGCGGCTTCCTCGAGCGCTCCGGCCGCTACGTGCCGATGCTGCTGGAGAAGCTGGATGAGCGCGGCATGCCACGCGACCTGGTCTACCTGGCCATGATCGAGTCCGGCTTCCAACCGGAGGCGTATTCGCACGCCGCGGCTTCGGGCCTGTGGCAGTTCATTGCCGAGACGGGCAAGCGCTACGGCCTCGAGATCGATCGTGCGGTGGACGAGCGCAACGATCCGGTGAAGGCCACGGACGCGGCGCTGGACTACCTGCAGGAACTCCACGACCGCTTCGGCTCCTGGTACCTGGCGGCCGCCGCCTATAACACGGGGGAGAACCGCGTGGGGCGCATCATGCGCGAGGAGTTCGGGCGCGAGCGCGCCACGAGTGAAGAGGACTACTACCGCATCTGGTCCCGCCTGCCGCGCGAGACGCGCGACTACGTGCCGCTCATGATCGCCGCGGCCCGCATTGCCAAGGAACCCGCCAAGCACGGGTTCAAGGACGTGCGGCTGGAGCCGCCGCTGGAATACGACGAGGTGATCCTGCCGCCCGCAACGGACCTGGCCGCGGTGGCCAAGGCGGCGGGCACGACGGTGGAGGCACTGCGCGGGCTGAACCCCCACTTCAAGCTGAACCGCACGCCCAACAACCGGGACTATCCGGTGCGTCTGCCGCCGGGCTCGCTCGCGCCGCTGGCGCAGGCGTGGGGCCTGACGGTGGGTGACGAGGTGATGGCGCAGGACTGAGCGGAGGCGGGTGAGGGCCGGCTATGCCCCGGGACCGAGGAGGGTGACAGGCTCGGAAATTCTGAAGCCGATGGCGTCCGCGGGGACGCCGACCGATCTGGCCTTCACCCGGACGACGGGCTTCACCTTGCCGTGGCTGATGTACACCATGATGCACCCGTAGCGATCGCTCACACCGATGCCGTGCACGCCGTCGACGCTGGCGATGCTGCCGGCGTGATCCTGAAACCAGTTGTGCAGTTCGGGTACCGTATAATCCCCGGTGCAGAGCTCCAGGGGGTCCTCGGCACAGCCTGCCAGCGCAGCGGCGGTCAGGCCGAGGGCAAGGGTCGAGCGGATCACGGCGGCTCCTTGCTGCGGGAGCGGGTGCGTGCGGAGGCCGGGGGGGCTGCCAGACAATATAGCCATTCGGGCTGGTCGCGGTATGGCGTGGTATGGTCTGGCGTGGCGTGGCGTGGCGTGGCGGGTGCGGCTGACGGCGAGGTGGCCCATCGAGCTATCTGGACGTTCCAGCTGGAACGGGGGGCGGCGGGGGTGCGTGCAGCGGCGCCGGTGCGGCGAGGGCGCCGGTGCGGCGAGGGTGCCGGTGCGGCGGTGCCGTGTCCCATCCAGCTATTTCGACGTTCCAGCTGGAACGGGGGGCGGCGGGGGTGCGTGCAGCGGCGCCGGTGCGG
>JBBDRO010000031.1:0-20484 GCA_040905425.1 Gemmatimonadota bacterium
CTTACCCGATTCTTGCACGCCCCCCGGCCGGCGGACTTTCGTGCGGGCCCCGCGGGCGCGATGATTCCGTCCTCGACCCTGAGCGCACCCGGAGAACGGACGGCATGACCTGGAACAAGCAGGAGGCCCTGGACCTCTACAACGTGGAGGGCTGGGGGATCGGCTACTTCGGCATCAATGACAAGGGCCACGTCACGGTGCACCCCTCGCGGGAGACCGAGCGCGGCCTGGACCTCTTCGACCTGTCCATGGATCTGGAGCAGCAGGGCGTGGGTCTGCCGCTCCTGCTCCGTTTCAGTGACATCCTGCGCGCGCGCATTGCCACGCTGACGGAGCGCTTCCAGGCCGCCATCGAGGAGTACGAGTTCACCGGCGAGTATACCACGGTCTACCCGATCAAGGTGAACCAGCAGCGCCACGTGGTGGAGGAGATCGTGGCCTTCGGCCAGGAGCACGGCGTGGGGCTGGAGGTGGGCAGCAAGCCCGAGCTGCAGGCGGTGCTGGCCATGAACGAGCGCACGGACCACCTGATCGTGTGCAACGGCTACAAGGACGAGGAGTACATGCGGCTGGCCCTGATCGGCCAGAAGCTGGGCCACAAGGTGCTCATCGTGCTGGAGAAGATCGGGGAGGTGGACACGCTGCTGAAGGTGGCCGACTCCATGGACGTGATCCCCACGGCGGGCGTGCGCGTCAAGCTGTCCACGCACGGCGCGGGCAGGTGGTCCCAGTCGGCCGGCGAGAAGAGTAAGTTCGGACTGAACTCCGCGCAGCTCATGCGCGTGCTCGAGCGGCTCGAGTCGGTGGGGCGGCTGGACGCCCTGCAGATGGTGCACTTCCACCTGGGTTCGCAGATCCCCGACATCCGCAACATCAAGATGGCCATGACCGAGGTGGCGCGCTTCTACGTGGAGCTGCGGCAGATGGGCGTGGACATCCAGTACGTGGACGTGGGGGGCGGGCTGGGCGTGGACTACGACGGCTCGCGCTCCACCGCGCAGGCCAGCGTGAACTACTCCATGCAGGAATATGCCAATGACGTGATCTACACGCTGGCCGAGGCGTGCCGGGAGAACGAGGTGCCCATGCCTCACGTCATCTCGGAATCGGGACGGGCGCTGACGGCGCATCACGCGCTGCTGCTGGTCAACGTCATCGATCTGGAGACGCAGGCGCCGGACCCTCCGGCGGAGGTGCCGGAGGATGCCCATTCGGTGGTGCACGAGCTTTACGAGACGTACCAGGAGGCCAGCCGCTACGAGCCCGGGGAAACGCGTGGCCTGCGGGAACTCTACCACGACGCGGCCTTTGCCAAGGACCAGATGCAGGCGCTCTTCAACAGCGGCGTGCTGCCGCTGGCCGAGCGGGCGCTGGCCGAGCGCTTCCACCTGGCGGCCATGAATCGCATCCACGAGATGGCGGCGGCGGATCCGGACGAGTTCGACGACATCATACCGGACGTGGAGGCCATCCTCACGGACCGCTACTTCTGCAACTTCTCCCTGTTCCAGAGCCTGCCGGATTCGTGGGCCATCGACCAGCTCTTTCCGATTATGCCCATCCACCGGCTGAACGAGCAGCCCACGCGCTACGGCACGCTGCAGGACGTGACGTGTGACTCGGACGGCAAGATCGACCTGTTCATCGGCTGGCGCGAGCCCAAGCGGGCGCTCGAGCTGCACGCCTTCGAGCACGGCCAGCCCTACATCCTGGGCATCTTCCTGACGGGGGCGTACCAGGAGATCCTGGGCGACCTGCACAACCTCTTCGGGGACACCAACGCCGTGCACATCCGCCTCTCGGAGGACGGCTACGAGATCGGCGACCTGGTGCACGGGGATACGATCACGGAGGTGCTGGACTACGTGCAGTTCGACGCGCGCGAGCTCATTGCCACCTTCCGCCGCAAGGTGCAGAAGGCGGGGCTCAGCCGCGCGGAGGCCAACGCGTTCATTGCCGACTATGTCGAGGGTCTGGCGGGCTACACGTACCTCGAGGGAGAGCTGACCTGAGACGGCGTTGCCGCCGCCGGGCAGGAGGAGGATCCATCATGCAAGCCAGACAGCCCTTCGTACTTGTGGCCTGCGCCCTGCTGACGCTGGCCGCCTGTGAGGGGGCGCCCGAACCGGCAGCCGACCCCGCCCCGCCCGCCCCCGCGGGCGAACTCGATGGCGTCACCTTCGATACCGCCTCCGCGCGGGTGCTGACGGACACGGACACCCTCCCCATCACGGTGGAACTGGCGGCCACCGAGGCCCAGCGCGCCTACGGCCTCATGGATCGGGAATCGCTGCCGGAGGACCACGGCATGCTCTTCACCTACGGGGCGGAGCAGCCGGGCAGCGCGGGCTTCTGGATGTATCGCACGCTGATCCCCCTGGACATTGCGTTCCTGGACGGGGACGGCCGCATCGTGGCCGTCCTGCAGATGGACCCCTGCCGCAGCGCGGACCCCGCGCAGTGCCGGGTGGCCACGTACGCGCCGGGCGTGCCCTACCGGAGTGCCCTGGAGATGGCGCGCGGCTGGTTCGCGGTGCGCGGGGTCGGCGTGGGGGACCAGGTGGTCGCGCCGGGGGTATCCGGAACGGGCAGCTGAGCGGGAGCGCGGCGGCCGTACGGCTCCCCCGACATTGGAGATCCCCATGCGCCATCGGGCTCTGATCCTGATCGTCACGACCGGCATGACGCTGGCCGCCGTGCCCCCTGCGGTTGCCCAATCGGCCGGCTCCCCCCTCCACGCCGATCGCGCCGCCAGCTCCCTGGTGCACGGCCCATCCCCTGTGCTTGGCCAACAGGCCAGGAACGCGTACGTGGCGCCGCCCCCACCCCTGGCCGGCATGGCGGAGGACAGCGCCGCGGCTGACCCGGACCTGATCATGGCGGCGTTCCTGGGGGCCGTGGGTGGCATGGCGCTCGGCGCCTGGATCGGCCCCGAACTCGGCAACCAGGAGTCGCTCGGGCGGCTGGCCGGATTCGTATTTGGCATGCTGGCCGGCTCCGCCGTGGGGCCTCCCCTGGCCGTGCACCTGGCCAACGACCGGCGCGGCTCCCTGGCGCAGGGCATCGGGGCCGGGGTCGTGGTGGCCGCGGCTGGGATCGGTGGCGTGGCCCTCACGCATAGTGTCATACCGCTGTTGATCGTACCCGCGGTGCAGATGGGGGTGGCGGTCTCGGTGGAGCGGCGGACATCCCCGCCGGCGGAGGGTGGCGGCTAGGCGCTAGCGCTTCCTGCGGGTCTTCCTGGGCTCCTTCCGCGCGGGTTCCGGCTCCTCCTCCTTCTCCACCAGGATCGTCCCCCTGCAGTTGTCCGCGCCGCAGGCGCACGGGTAGAGCGCCCGGGCCTCCTCGTCGTGCTCGTCTTCCAGCTCGAAGTTGTAG
Organism: Gemmatimonadota bacterium; assembly: GCA_040905425.1. Lineage (GTDB taxonomy): Bacteria > Gemmatimonadota > Gemmatimonadetes > Longimicrobiales > RSA9 > JBBDRO01. Next base: position 3,379 of record JBBDRO010000031.1, read on the forward strand.
TCGTAGGTGAGTTCCTCCCCCGGATAGATGGTGCGCATGGCCTCGATGAAGATGCGGCCATCCTCGTCCACCGCCTCGCAGTTCGGATCGCAGGAGTGGTTGATCAAGGACGCCTCGTTGCCTTCCCGGCCGCCGTCGATCACGGTCTCTTCGTCCACGCTGAAGAGGAACGTGTGGTGGCGCTCCATCTCATCGTCGGGGTAGCGCTCCTCCGCCTCCTCGTGGGAGATGCGCTCTCCCAGGTACTCGATGACACGCGTCCCCTTGCGAATCTGGTGGATGGCAAAGGCGCCCCGGCCCTGGATTGCGGAGCCGCGGATGATGAAGGGCAGTTCCCGCTGGTGTCGAGCCATCGTTCCGTAATGCTTGTAAGGTGACCGGCCGCCGCACGAGCCGGACGGGCCGCGGCGGCGGCGCAGATTAGGGGCCGCGGGTCCCGCGCACCAGCCCTCCATGGCCTGGGTCCGCCTGCACGGCGGCTACGCCCCCTTGGCCCACGGCCCGGCACACAGCATGCACCACGGGCGCCTCATGATGAAATGGTATTTCGCGGGCATGGTTCTGCTGGCCCTGGCGCTGGCCGCGGCGCTGGGGCTCGTGGACGCGACCGACGGGACGGCGGATGCCCCCCCACGGGCGCCGGGAGCCTCTGCCGTGGCAGATACGACGCGGGCGGATGCCTGCACGGTGGTCCGGCCGCCGACGCGCCTTGCGCGTGACGTCCGGGAGACGAGCGGGCTGGCGCTCGGCGCGGCGGGCGTGCTGTGGACCCACAACGATGCCGGTGGCCGGCCGGAACTCTACGGCTTCGATACCGCTGGCCGGCTGGTGGCGCACGTGGCGGTCACGGGCGCCCGGCTCACGGACTGGGAAGACATGGACGCGGCGCCGTGCGGCCAGGGAGCCTGCCTGTTCATCGGGGACATCGGTGACAATGACGGCGTGCGCGACCACGTCACCATCTACCGGGTCCCCGAGCCGGAGAGCGGCCAGGAAGCCGTGCCCGCCACGGCCTACCACGCGCGCTACCCCGAGGGGCCGCAGGATGCGGAAGGCCTGATCGCCACCCCCGGCGGTGACCTCTTCATCCTCACGAAGGGGGCGCACGGGCCGGTCCGCCTCTACCGCATGCCGCGCAACCGGCAGGCGGGAGCCCTCCATCCGTTGGAGCTGGTGCGCGACGTGGCGCCGCGGCCGAACCGGAGGGGCAATCAGGTGAGCGCGGCCACCGCCAGCCAGGACGGCCGCTGGGCCGCCTTCCGCACCTACGACACCCTCTACTTCTTCGCGGCCGACGCGCTGTTCGGGTCGGCGCCCGCCGCGCCGGCCGCCACCTTCGATCTGCGGCCGCTGGGTGAGCCGCAGGGTGAGGCCCTGGCCCTCGGTACGGGGGGCGCGGTATGGCTCACGAGCGAGGCCGAAGGTGGCGGAGAACCCTTTCTCACCGGGCTTTCCTGTCCCTACGGAGGCTGAGCGTCCCATGCGGCAGAGGTCTTGCATGGGGAGGGCCGCTGTCACGTATCAGAAAACCCGAACCCAGCAGCGCATTTGACGCGGAATCGAACCCACGCAGGCCGCCGGCCCAGGCACGTGCCGATCATCCGGTTCCTCGGGTACTACGCAGCGCTCGTGGGCGTAGCCGCCCTGCTGGCCACGTTCGTGCCGGCCGTGCAGCGCGCCTTCGTCTCGCCCATCGTGGTCCCGGGGATCGGCATGGACGCGGGCGCGCTGCTGGAGCCTGGCGCGCCGCTCACCGGCACACCGGCGGTGGCGCCAGGCCCATTCGGCGGCAGCCTGGAGCGCGCCCTGACCACGGCGCTCGTCAGTCTGGGCCTGCTCGCGCTCATCATGCCCGTGTCGTGGGTGTACATGTACACGCGGCGCTTCCGCTACGACCGGGCGCTCGTCCAGTCCATCATCATCCTGCCGCTCGTGGTGGCCGGCATGGTGATGATCGTCAAGAACAGCCTGGCGCTGGCGTTCAGCCTGGCCGGCATCGTGGCCGCCGTACGTTTCCGCAACACGCTGAAGGACCCACGGGACGCCGTCTACATCTTCCTCTCGCTGGGGCTCGGACTGGCCGCCGGCGTGCAGGCGCTGGACATCGCGCTGGTGATGTCCCTCTCCTTCAACCTGGTGGTGCTGCTGCTCTGGCGCGTCAACTTCGGCGCGGTCTACAGCGGCGAGGAGGGCACGGGCGGCATGCTGGCCATCGGGGATCCCGGCCTGCGCCAGGCGCACACGCCGGACGCACGGCGGAAGCTCGTGGAGAGCTACGCGGAGGCTGCCCGTGACATCAAGGCGGACGGCATACTGCTGGCGTACGGCGTGGAGCCAGGCGCCGCGCGCACGGCCATCGAATCCGCCATCAGCGGCCTGGGCAAGGACTGGGTCTTCGTGGAACCCACGGCTGGGCACCACGGCGTGATCATGCTGCCCGCGCTGATCCGCTTCAAGAAGAAGGCATCACCCACTGACCTGCTGGCCGAGCTGGACGAGTACTGGGCCAGCCACGTGGCGGCCGCCGAGTACGTGCCTTTCACAACCGACGAGTATGACCGCAAATAGGTCCGGCCACGGCTGGCGGGCCGCGTTGCTGTGCCTGGCCGGCGCGTGGCTCACGACCCTCCCCGCCACCGCCCAGAAGCAGGACAGGCCCACCGCCGTGGCGGTGGCCGGGCCACAGTACGAGGCTCGGGCACTGCAGCGCCTGCTGCTGGGCGGCAACTGGCGTGTGCTCTGGACCACGCCGGTGCGTGTGCCCGTCCTGGACCTGGGCACGTACGCCGGCGGACTGGAGCCGTTCGAGGAGGGCGGCCGGCAGAGCAGGACGCTCCATTTCCGGACCCCGGACGAGCGGCGCTACATCTTCCGCTCGGTGGGCAAATACCTGCACCGGGAAGCCCTGCCGCCAGCGGTCCGCCATACGCTGATGGGGGACGTGATCCAGGACGGCATCAGCATGCTGTTGCCCGGCGTGGGCCTGATCATGGCTCCCCTGCAGGAAGCGGCCGGCGCGCTGCACAGCCCCTCCGAATTCGTGGTGATGCCGGATGACCCGCGCCTCGGCGAGTGGCGGGAGACGTTCGCCGGCATGCTCGGGCAGATCGAGGAGAACCCCGACGAACTGCCGGATGACGAGCCGGGCTTCGCGGGCTCCCGCAAGGTGGTCAAGGCCGCGAGCATGCTGGAGCGGTTGGACGAATCCACGGAGCACCGGCTGCACAGCCGGGATTACCTGGCCCTCCGCCTGGTCGATTTCCTGGTCAACGATACGGATCGCGGCGGCGACCAGTGGAAGTTCGCCCGCTTTCCCGAGGGTGACCGATACGTGTGGCGTCCCGTGCCGCGCGACCACGACTTCGCGCTGCTGAAGTCGGGCGGGCTGTTCGGCTTCATCGCGCAACTGGGCTATCCAAAGCTGAGCTCCCTGGACGATGACTTTCCGTCACTGAAGACGCTCACCTTCATGACGCGGGACATGGACCGCCGCCTGCTGGCGGACATCCCCCGGCCGGCGTGGGACAGCGTGGTGAGCTCGCTGCAGACCGCGCTCACCGATGACGTCCTGGCCGCCTCCATCGGCCGCCTGCCAGCGGAGTACCAGCCGCACACCGGTGGTCTGGTGGCCACCCTCCGCGCGCGCCGGGACCGCCTCCATGAGGTGGCCGACGAATTCTACGCCATGGTGGCCACCGAGGCGGATGTCTTCACCACCGACGAGCCGGAGCGGGCCCGCGTGGAGCGCCTCGGCGATGGCGCCGTGAACGTAACGGTCACCAGCATCGAACACCCCGACCGAACGGTCTTCGAACGGCGCTTCGTACCCGGTGAGACCCGCGAGATCCGCCTCTTCATGCGCGGCGGAGACGACGAAGTCCTGGTCCACGGCTCGCCGGCTGAGGGCATCAAGCTGCGCGTCGTCGGCGGGGACGGGGCCGACGTGCTGGCGGATTCCGTGGCCGCCTCCAGCGGCGCCGCCACGACCCTGTATGCGGACGAGGATGACCGGGTGAGCGCTGCTGACGGCACCGAGGTGGACCGGCGGCCGTTCGAGCACACCGCGCCCGGCCGGCCGGAGGACCTCTACGGCATGTGCTGCGGTGAGGAGCCGGGGGACGAGGACCTGGAGGGCCAGGCCGGCAACGAGGACGTTGAGCGCAGGCTGGCCGGCGCGCGCTACCGCGACTGGGGCTCCACCGGCGGCTTCGGCCCCGTGGTCCAGCACCGCAGCGGGGTGGGCATCGTGTTGGGGGTGGCGCACACCCGCACGAGCTTCGGCTTCCGCCACGTACCGCACGAGTACACCATCGAGGCGCGGGCGCTCTATGGCGTGGAGAGCGGCAAGTTCGGAGCAGAATTGTTCGCGCAGTACCGCCCGGAGAACGCCTCGTGGGGGCTGGAGGCCGACGCGCACGCGTGGCAGTTCGAGTCCTTCCGCTTCTTCGGCTACGGCAATGACACGCCGGAGGACCTCACGGGCACTCGCGTCCATCGCGATGATGTGCTGCTGCGGCCCGCGCTCTTCTGGGAACGTGCCGCGGGGCGGCTCTCGGTGGGTCCCGTGGCCCGGTACGGGAAGCTGCGCTACGACGAGGGCAGCCTGATCGCGGGGGAGCAGCCGCTGGGCAGCGCTGCGTTGGGCCAGGTGGGCGCCTGGAGCCGGGCCGAACTGGCCATCGGCCCGCTGTCCGAAGCGCGCCCGGGCGGCATGCGCGTCGAACTGGAGGGGGCGGGCTATCCCGCCGCGTGGGACGTGCCCGACGCCTTCAGCCGGATCGGCGGGCTGGTGCACGCCTTCCTGCCCGTGCCGGGTGCCGGCGCCACCTTCCTGGTCGTGCGGGGCGGCGGCGAGAAGCTCTTCGGCGATTTCCCGGTGCACGAGGCGGCGTTCCTGGGCGGCCGGCACACCCTGCGGGGCTACGCCACGGACCGCTTTGCCGGGGATGCATCACTCTACGGCAGCACCCAGTTGCACGTGCCCCTGGGCACCATCGAGCTGCTCGTGCGCGGCCAGCTGGGCGCGTTCGGGCTGGCGGACGCCGGACGGGTGTACGTGGACGGCGCCTCGCCCGGCGGATGGCACACGGCGTTCGGCGGCGGGCTGCGCTTTGCCTCGCTGGGCCGGGCGGTCAGCGTGAGCTACGTGCAGGGTGAGGGCCGCCGCGTCTACCTGCGCATGGGACTGCCGTTCTGAGCATGATCAGCGATCGCGTCCTCCGTTTCATCGTGCCGGACCATGAGGCGCTCGGGCGCATTGCCACGGCGCCGCTGCCCCTGGAGCTGCACGAGGTGGGGGCGGATCTGGATGTCTTCCGCATTGTCTACTTCGACACCCGGGCGGGCGACCTGACACGCAAACGCGCCAGTGTGCGCCTGCGCATCCGGCCGGACGAGACGCAGCTGCTGCAGGTGGAGGTGGATGCGCCGGCGGCGCGCGAGGATGGCGTGTTGCGGCGCCATGCGGAGGCCGATGTGCCGTCGCTGCCCGCCGCCGAGCTGTTCGCGGGCACCTCCGAGCCGGCCCGTATGCTGCGCGCGCTCGTGGACCCCGCGCACCTGAAGCCGGCCTTCGAGCTGGAGACGGTCCGGCAGGTACGGATGGCGGCGCCCGCGGCGGGAGGCGCGGAGACGATCCGTTTCTCCTTCGATGCCGTCACCGTACGCAAGGGCAACGTGAGCGGCGAGCTCCACGAGTTGGAGGTGGCCATCAAGGCCGGTGAGCCCGTGGGTTCCTACGACGGGCTGGTGGAGGACATCGAGCGCGCTTACGGCGTTCATCTCACGCTGGCGGACACGGTGGCGCGGGCGCGCCGGCTGCTGGACCAACTGATGCTGGACCGGCTGGAGCAGGACGTGCGCGGCGCGCGTGAAGTAGCCGTCGTCGCTTATCAAGGGGGCCGCATTGCCCTGGCGCGAAACGGCAAGGAGCTGCGCATTCCCACGGGCCATGGTTCGGGGCAGGACGCCTGCCGGCGCGTGCTGCGCAACGTGTTCGGTAAGGCCTACGCGCGCATCCGTCTGCTGGGCACCAGTGCCGGCGTGGAGGCGCGGCCCGGTCTGGAGGTATGGCTGGCGGAGGGGCTCACCCACAACGACGGCGAGTGTGACTGGCTGCCGCTGGATGACGTCCTCGAGCGGGTGGGTTCGCCGCGCCTGCGGGATGCGCGTACGCTGGCCGCCCTGCACACCATCGCGCGCTCCGATCTGGCCGTGCGCGCGGCCAACGGCGGCGAGCCCACGGCCCGGGCTCCCGCCTACCCGATCTTCGCGCGGGCGGTATCCAAGGCCAAGGTGGACGCCATGCTCGAGCAGCCCGAATCGGAGAAGGTGGCCTCCGAGCTGCTGCTCAACCCCGAACTCAGCCGGCTCTCCTTTGACGAGCGCATTCTCTTCATGGCCGAGGACGAGCACACGCCCCTCCTGGAGCGGGTGCGCTTCCTGTCCATGTTCGGCCAGCGGCTGGATGATTTCTTCATGACCCGGGTGGCCGAGTTCAAGCAGGAGTTGGCCGCAAAATCCACGGAGACCACCCCGGACGGCCTGACCGCCGGCGAGCAGCTGGACGTGGTGCGGATCCGGGCGCGCCAGGTGGCGAGGCGCGCCTACCGGCTGCTCGGTGACCAGCTGCTGCCCACCCTGGAAGCCAACGGCATCCACGTGCTGGGCTGGCAGGAACTGGGGGAGGAGGACCGCGCGCACCTGCGGCAGAACTTCACCGCCAAGGTGGAGGCGGTGACCACGCCGGTGATCGCGGACCCCACGCATCCCTTTCCCCACATCCGCAACCTGAGGCCGGCCCTTGCCGCCACGCTGCGGCTGCCCGAGAGCCGGGACGAGCACTTCGTGGCTATCGAGCTGCCCAGCGGGCTGCCGCGCTTCGTGCCGCTGCCCGACGGCCGCCGCTTCGTGCCGCTCGAGGACATCATCCTGGCCTCGCTCCCGAACCTCTATCCGGGGCTGGAGCTGGTGCAGGCCAACACCTTCCGCGTGACGCGGAGCGGCGTCATCGAGCTGCAGGAGGAGCCGGCGGGCGGCGTGCTGAGCGCCATCGAGGAGGAGATCGAGCGGCGCCCGTTCGGTGACGTGGTCCGGCTGGAGGTGCAGAGCACCATGCCCGCCGCGGTGCGGGACCGGCTGCTGCGCGAGCTGCAGTACGAGCGGCCCGACGTGGAGTCCAACCTGTCGGTGGCGGACGTGCACGTGGTGGACGGTCTCGTGGACCTGGCGGCGCTGCGGGAGCTGGGCGCACTGGAGGTGCCCGCCCTGCACTTCCCGGCGCAGGAGCACTACAGCCCCCTGGAGGCCGACCGACCGGTGCTGGACCAGATCCGCGAGGGGGACGTGCTGCTGCGTTTTCCGGAGCATTCCTTCGACGACACGCTCGAGCGCTTCATGGCGGAGGCGGCGGAGGACCCGGACGTCGTGGCCATGAAGATCACGCTGTATCGCACCAACCCCGACTCCCGGCTGGTGCGCGCGCTGGCCGACGCCCGCAGCCAGGGCAAGGACGCCTTCGCGCTGGTGGAGCTGAAGGCCAGCTTCGACGAGCGGCGCAACATCGAGTGGGCGCGCTCGCTGCAGAACGCGGGCATCCACGTGGTCTTCAGTCCCGCCAACATCAAGGTGCACGCCAAGATCGCCCTCGTCGTGCGCAGGGAGGAAGACGGCCTGCACCGCTACGTCTACATCGGCACGGGCAACCTGAACGCCGCCACCGCGCGGGCCTACACGGACGTGGGGCTGCTGTCCTCCCGTCCCGAGCTGGGGGAGGAGGTGAGCGCGGTCTTCAACCTGCTCACGGCCTACTCCGGGGATCGCACCTTCGAGCACCTGCTCGTCTCACCCTTCACCATGCGGCCGCGCTTCCTGCAGTTGATCGAGCGCGAGATCGAGCACGCCAAGGCGGGCCGCGAGGCATACATCCGGGCGCAGATGAACGGCCTGGCCGATCGTCGGCTGATCGCCGCCCTCTACCGGGCGTCGCACGCCGGCGTGCGCATCGACATGGCGGTGCGGGAGATCTGCTGCCTGCGCCCCGGCGTGCCGGGCCTTTCGGAGCACATCCGCGTGGTCAGCGTGCTCGGCCGCTTCCTGCAGCATTCACGCATCTTCTATTTCCACAATGCGGGTGAGCCCGAGTACTTCCTGGGCTCCGCGGACTGGCGGCCGCGCAACCTGTCCAAGCGCGTGGAGGTGGCCACGCCCATCATCGAACCGGCGCACCGCGCCGTGCTCGACGAGATGCTGGAAGGCGTCCTCCGCCATCCGGAGGCGTGGGAGCTCACCGGTGACGGCACCCTGGTGCGCGGGGACGACGTGGTGGCCATCTGAGCCGGTGCGTCAGTCCCGCCTGCGCAGGCGGAGGCGCACGGTCGGCACCGAATCACGGGTGACGATCACGCGGGAGCCGGCGATGCCCGCGTCGCGGAGCGCCCGACCGGCACGGCCGAGCGCCGCGGTATCCGCCCCGAGCACCTCCACGTCGAGCAGCGGGTAGCGCGCCAGCAGCGGCGCCACGAGCATGGCGCCGATCACCACCGCGGAGCTGTTCAGCGCCAGGCCCAGGGTGGCAATGGCCCCGGACAGGATCAGGATCGACCAGTAGGGCAGGTCATTGTCCACCGCCGCGGCGGCCGTCTCCTGGAAGATCAGCGGTCAATCCCACCGCCCCACGCCGAGCTGCTCGCCCGCGGCGTCCTCGATGGCGCTCGGCTGATCCGCTTCGGAGCTGCTCGCTTTCGACGCCATGGGCAGACCTCTGTGGAGGGGAATCGGACGTCCCCGAAGCACGAACCGTACCCCGCTCCCGCACCCGTGCGGTCCTTTGGCAGCGCCACCGCGCTGGACCCGGCGGCGTCGGGGGCGTATCGTTTTGCATCCCTCGGAGCTTCGCCGCCGCCCCCCGGGGCCGGCGCGGTCACATGGCACCCTCCCCCAGAGCAGGAGCCGCCCGCTGATGGCCACCACCGCGGCCGCAGGCACCACCGGGTCCGATCCGCAGGCCGTCCGCCGGGCGGCCATCGAGCTCGTGGTAGTCTCCTTCATCGTGCTCTTTCAGGAGCTGGCGCTCATCCGCTGGCTGCCGGGGCAGGTGCGGGTGGCCGCCTACTTCCCGAACCTGGTGCTCATCAGCGCGTTCCTGGGCCTGGGGCTCGGCAGCCTGCGCGCGCGGCGGGCCAGCCTCCTGTGGACATGGCCGGTGAGCCTGCTGGCGCTGGTGGCCGGCGCCCTGTGGGCCAGCGGCATTGCCTTCACGAGCAATCCGGAGACCGAGCACCTCTGGCTGCTCTACGCGGATCTGCCGGAAGGGGCGCGGGTGGTGGACGGGGTGCGCCTGCCGATCGTGGCTTTCTTCGTGCTCTCGGCAACGAGCTTCGTGGCGCTGGGACAGGTGGTGGCCGCGCGGCTGCTGGCGCTCCGTGACAGCCTCGGGGCGCTGCGCGGCTACGCCCTGGACCTCACCGGCTCCCTGCTCGGCGTGACGGCGTTCGCGCTCGCGGCGCTCCTGCTGAGCGCGCCCTGGGTGTGGTTCACCACCTTCCTGCTGGCCGGACTGGTCCTGTTCCGCGGGCGGCGCCGCTCCGGCGCTCTCTACGTGGCCTGCGCGGCGGCCGTACTGACCCTGGTTGTGGTGGGTGAGCGGGCCAGCTACTACAGCCCCTATTACGCGCTCAGCGTACGTGACCTGGGGGAGGGCGCGCTGGCCGTGGAGACGAACGGCTCGCTGCACCAGGTGGCACTCCCCATGAGGCGCGGCGACGGGGGCAGCAATCCGCTCCACACCCAGGTGCGCGCCGGCTACCACCTGCCCTTCCGCTACCTGGATGCCCCGCCCAAGCGCGCCCTGGTGCTCGGCGCCGGCACGGGCAACGACGTGGCCGTGCTGCTGGACGAGGGCGTGGAGCGGGTGGACGCGGTGGAGATCGATCCGGTCATCCTGGACATCGGGCGCATTGCCCACCCCAATCGCCCCTACGACTCGGAGCGCGTGCGGGTGTTCAATACGGACGCGCGCTCGTTCCTGAACCACGGCACGGAGCTCTATGACCTGATCGTGTTCGGCACGCTGGACTCCATGACCCGGCTGTCCGCGCTCTCCAACGTGCGCCTGGACAATTTTGTCTACACGCAGGAGTCCATCGATGCCGCCCGCGCGCGGCTGGCGCCGGGCGGCGGCATGGCGCTCTACTTCATGTCCTCCACGTCCTACATCGACGATCACCTGGCCGCCATGCTGACCCGCGCCTTCGGCACGCCGCCGGCGCTGCACGCCAACTACTACCAGCTCTTCAACCGCCTCTACCTGACCGGGGACGCGTTCGCCCATGTGGGTGCCGAACCCGGCTGGAGCCGGCCGGACGGCGCGGCCGCGGCGGTGGTGCCGAGCGACGACTGGCCGTTCCTCTACCTGGCCGAGCGCACCGTCACGCCCTTCTACCTGTCCCTGATCGCCATCTTCCTGGCCCTGGCCGTGGCCGGCATCTTCGCCGCCTCTCCGGAGATGCGGGCCTCGCTGGGCACTCGGGGCGGGGTGGACGCCGAGATGTTCCTCTTCGGGCTGGCGTTCCTGCTGCTGGAGACGCACTTCGTCACGGCCATCAACCTGGTGTGGGGGGCCACCTGGCTCACCAGCGCCGTGGTGTTCGGCTCCATCCTGGCCATGGTGCTCATGGCCACACTGCTCACGCACGTCCGCCCGCTCACCTACCGGCTGGCCGCCACCGGACTGGTCGGATCCCTGCTCGTGGCCTACTTCATTCCCGTGGACGCGCTGCTGCTGGCCAACCCGCTGGCGCGCCTGGCGGCGTCCGTGCTCTACGTGGGCGTGCCCATCTTCTTTGCCGCCGTATGCTTCGCGGTGCGCTTCAACACACGCTCGGCGGTGGACGTGGCCTTCGGCTGGAACCTGCTCGGCGCGGTGGCCGGCGGGCTGCTCGAGTTCCTGGGCATGGCTACCGGCCTGAAGGCGCTTACGCTGGTGGCGGTGGCCGCCTACCTGCTGGCCTTCGCGCTGGCCGCGCGCCGCGGCGACCCCACGCCGGTGCCGCCCGCTCCGACACCCCGGTCGGCCGCTCCCGAGCCGCTGCCGGCGGGCGGATGAACGCCGCCTGGCTCGTCCCCGCGCTGATCCTGTCCTCCCCCGCGTGCGCCCTCCAGGACGCCGCGCGGGAGACCGAGCGGCAGGTGGTGCTCATCACCGGCTCCACCGACGGCCTGGGCCGGGAGCTGGCGCTGCGCCTGGGCGCCGCCGGCGCGCACGTCATCGTGCACGGGCGTGACACGGCACGCGGCCGTGAGGTGGTGGAAGCCATCACCATGGAGGGGAGCGGCAGCGCCCGCTTCTACGCGGCCGACTTCGCCTCCTTCGCGGAGGTCCGCGCGCTCGGCCAGGCCATCCTGCGTGACTACGAGCGCCTGGACATCCTCATCAACAACGCCGGCATCGGTCCGGGAGCGCCCGGAGCGCCGCGCCGCCTGAGCAGCGACGGCCACGAGCTGCGCTTCCAGGTGAACTACCTGGCGGGCTTCCTGCTCACCCGCATGCTCCTGCCCCGCCTGCGGGAGAGCGCGCCGGCGCGCATCATCAATGTCTCCTCGCGCGGCCAGCAGCCCATCGACTTCACCGACCTGACCATGGAGCGGGACTTCAGCGGCGGCCTGGCCTACCGGCGCAGCAAGCTGGCCCAGATCCTCTTCACCTTCGACCTGGCCGGGGAACTGGCCGGCTCCGGCGTGGTGGTGAACGCCGTGCATCCCGCGCCCGCCATGGACACCGGCCTGGTGCGCGAGACGGGCGGCCAGCCGCAGAGTTCCGTGGCGGACGGCGTGCGCAGCGTCCTGCTGCAGGTCACCCGTCCGGACCCGACGAACGGCCAGTACTTCCACGAGACGGAGCCCGCGCGCGCCCACGAGCAGGCGTACGATCCGGCGGCCCGGGAGCGGCTGCGGGAGCTCTCCTACGAACTCACGGGCCTACGGCGCGAGCGCCCCTGAAGCGCACACCCCTTGTAAGCGACGTCCCCGCGCCGCCTTCCACGCGCACCCCACGCACCGTACCTTCCTCTTTCTTCATCCGAACCGACGCCCCACACGGAGCTGATCATGACGCCACGACGCCTGCGCCTTGCCGCCCTTCTCCTGGTCCCGATCCTGGCGGTGGGCTGCGGTGACACCGCCCGGGAGGGCAGCATGGAGGAGACTACCTTCGACGCCGCCGATGACACCGCCCCGCGCGTGGAGTACGGCATGGTCATCCACGGCGGCGCCGGCACCATCACCCGGGAGTCCATGACGCCCGAGCTGGAGCAGCAGTACCGCACCAGGATGGAGGAGGCGCTGCGGGCCGGCCACGAGGTGCTCGCGGGCGGGGGCCCGGCGCTGGACGCGGTGGAGGCCACGCTGCGTCTCCTGGAGGATTCGGAACTCTTCAACGCCGGCCGCGGCGCCGTGTTCACGGCCGACGGCACCAACGCGCTGGACGCCTCCATCATGGACGGCGCCACCCTGCGGGCCGGCGCGGTGGCCGGCGTCAGCACGGTGCGGAACCCCATCACCCTGGCCCGCTACGTCATGGAGCGCTCACCGCACGTCATGCTGAGCGGCACGGGCGCCGAGCAGTTCGCGCGCGAGCAGGGCATCGAGGTGACCCCGGCCGACTACTTCCGCACCGACCGGCGCTGGCAGCAGTTGCAGGAGGCGCAGGAGGCCGAGCGCGCCGCGCAGGCGGGCGGCGCGGGGATGGCCAGCGGCAGGGCGCCCGCCACGTGGAAGTACGGCACGGTGGGCGCGGCCGCGCTCGACCAGGCGGGCAATCTGGCCGCCGGTACCACCACGGGCGGCATGACCAACAAGAAGTGGGGGCGCATCGGGGACTCGCCGGTGATCGGCGCGGGGACCTATGCCAACGCCAGCTGCGCCCTCTCGGCCACGGGCTGGGGGGAGTACTTCATCCGCAACGTGGTGGCCTACGACATCTGCGCGCGCGCCGAGTACCTCGAGGTGCCGCTTCCGGAGGCCGCGCGCCAGGTCATCATGGAGAAGCTCGAGGCGCAGGAGCCCGAGACCGGCGGCATCATCGGCCTGGACAGCCAGGGCCGCGTGGTCATGGCCTTCAACAGCCAGGGCATGTACCGCGGCTGGGTGGATCAGGACGGCAACGTGACCGTGGCCATCTACCGGGACCCGTAGCGCGCACAACGCCTGCGGGGCACAGCCCGGGCGCACTGGCCCGGGCTGTGCGCTGTGGCCTCCGGCACCGGCTGCCGTGCCGCCGGGAGACCACAGCCACCGGAGTCATCATGCGCCTCACCTTCTTCGGCTCATCACTGGTATCCACCTACCGCAACGGCGCGGCCTCCTATTATCGCGGCCTGCTGGCGGCACTGGCCGACCTGGGCCACGACATCGTGTTCTGCGAGCCGGCGGACGCCGAGCGGGAAGCCCACCGTGACCTCACTCAGGACCCGCCCTACGCACGGGTGACGGTCTACGGTAGTGAGGCCGAACGAGACACGTTGGTGCGCACGGCGCTCGAGGAGAGTGACTGGGTTCTCAAGTGCAGCCGGGTGGGCACATGGGACGCCGAGCTGGAATGGGCCATCTCCCGGCTCAAGGGCCGGGCCCGAACCGCCTACTGGGACATGGAAGCTCCGGCCACCCTGGCCAGGCTGGCCGCGGACCCGCGTGATCCGCTGCGGGACGCCCTGCCCCGCTTCGACCGCGTCTTCACCTACGGCGGCGGCCCGCGCGTGGTGGACGGCTACACCAGCGTGGGGGCGCGGGCCTGCACGCCGATCTACAACGGGCTCGACCCGCGCGTGCACCACGTGCCTGAGCCCCTGCCCGAAGTGCGCTGGGATGTGCTCTTCATGGGCAATCGCCATCCCGACCGGGAGGAGCGCGTGGCGGAGTTCTTCTTCGGGGCGGCCGGCAAGGCACCGGAGGCGCGCTTCGCTCTGGCCGGCGCCGGGTGGGAGGGCGTGTCCATGGCGGACAACGTGGAGTACCTCGGCCACGTGCCACCCGCCGAGCACAACCGGGTGAACCGCACCGCGCGCCTGGTCCTGAACGTCCACCGGCAATCCATGGTGGAGAGCGGGTGGTCACCGGCCACGCGCATGTTCGAGGCGGCGGGCGCGGCGGCCTGCCAGATCACGGACCCGTGGCGCGGACTGAATGAGTTCTTCGCCCGCGGCAAGGAAATTTTGGTGGCCGAGAGCGGGGCCGAGGTGGCCCGCCTGATGCGCGACATCGGGGCGGAGCGGGCGGCCTCCATCGGCTGGGCCGCCGCACGCCGCGCGCTGACGGAGCACACGTACGACCGGCGCGCCGCGCAGGTGGCTGCGCTGCTCGGCCAGGAAGCCCGTGAGGCGCGCCCACTGGAGGTGGTCTGAGTCGGCCACCCGCGCAAGAAAATGCTGGACCGGAAGCACCCTTTGCATTACCTTGGAGAGGTAAAGTGGCAGTAGCGCGAGGAGGCGCGGGCGGACAGCCCGCGCCTTTTTACATGCCGCTCAGGGTCTGCGGACAGGGCCCATCCGGACGGCGGCGTCCCGGTCATCAACGCTGATCGTATCGGAGAGTGCACCGTGAGTAGTTCATCGACGACCCCGGATCAACTCCGCACCCCGGCCCGCCGCCGGTCGCCGACCCGTGCGCCCACACAGCGGCGTGCCCCCGACGCAGCCCAACCGGCCCCGCGCCCCACCCCGCTCCGCCTGCTCATCACCACCGACGCGGTGGGTGGCGTCTGGGACTACACGGCCTCGCTGGCGCGCGTACTCTGGTCGCGCGGCGTGGAGGTCTTCGTGGGCGTGCTCGGCACGCCGCGGCGCGCGCACCTGGCTTCCCTCGGCCCGCAGATTCCCTGGAGCGCGGCACCCTTCCACCTGGACTGGATGCCAGGGGGGGTGGAGGACGTGCGCACCGCCCGCGAGTGGGTGCGCTGGCTGGCCCAGGAGTGGCGCGCCGACGTGGTGCACGTCAACCAGCTGGCACTGGCGGGTGATCTGGGCCGCCCCACGCTGGTGGTCTCCCACGGGGATCCCTTCTCCTGGTGGCGGGAGGTGCACGGCAACACGCCGCCGGACGCGTGGACCCGCTTCGGCGACCTGGTGGCCGAGAGCCTGCTCCACACGGACCTGCTGGTGGCGCCCACGCGCTACCAGTCGGAGCTGCTCGGCAGTTCGTACGCCCGCCGGGCTGACCGCGTGATCCACAACGGCGTGGCCATTCCCGAGCCGCCCGCTGAGGGGCGGCCGCGGCGCTGGCTACCGCCGGGGGCCCGCCAGACGAACGGCCCCGTGCGGGATCCGCACCGGATCGTCACGGTGGGCCGGGCCTGGGATCTCGCCAAGGGCATGGACGTGGTCGAGCAGGCTCTGGCGCTGCTCGGCCATGACGCGCCGGACGCCCACCTGGTGGGTGAAATCCACGGCCCCGCCGGCGAGCGCTTCGAGCCCCGGCGGCTGCGCGCCGAGGGGCGGCTCGGCCGCCGCGGCGTGAACCGCTGGATGCAGCGCTCCGGAATCTACGTATCCGCATCCCGCTACGAGCCGTTTGGCCTGGCTCCCCTCGAGGCGGCGCTGCATCGCTGCCGCCTGGTGCTCAGTGACATCGGCTCCCATCGCGAGTTGTGGGACGGCTGCGCGGAGTTCTTCCCATCGGGAGACGCGGCGGCGCTGGCCAGCGTGCTCCAGGATATCTTCGAGATCCCCGCGCACCGCCACGCCACGCCCGAGCGCGCGGTGCAGCGGGCCGTCCGCCGCTACGGCCTGGAGGGGATGGCGGACGCGTACGTCACCGCCTACGCCGAACTGGCCAATCGGCCGCTCTCCGAACTCCGCAGGGACGCCGCGCTGGAAGCGCACTGAGACGCACGAACATTGTCTGAACGCCGCCGTGCCCCGAGCTTGGGGCATGTCGGAACTCACGGAGCGGTACCGCGCCGCCCGCAAGGACGATGACCTGGTGGTGCTGGAGGGGCTGCACGCCCTGAAGCACGCCCTCCGCTTCGGAGCGGAGATCCTGCACGCCGCAACGGCCAACCCCGACGCGCTGGAGGTGCTGGCCAGCCGCCTTTGCCCCGACCTCCGCGAGCGCATGCTGGCGCTGGCGGAGCCGGTGGATGCCATGCTCTTCCGCACGCTGGCGCCGGTGCCGCCGGATACCGGCGTGATGGCGCTGGCGCGCCGGCCGCCGACGGATCCGGCGGCCGCGCTGGATGCCGCTGGTCCGGAGCCGGTGGTGCTGCTCGAGGAACCGTCGCATCCGGGCAACGTGGGCGCGGCTGTGCGGGTGGCGGCCGCCGCCGGGGCGGCGGGGTTCCTGGTGCTGGGCATGCTCGACCCCTGGCGGCCGGCGGCCGTGCGCGGCGGTGCCGGGCTGCAGTTCGCGCTGCCCACGTGCCGCCTAGCACGCCTCCCGCCGCATACGCGCCCGCTCGTGGCGGTGACCGCGGACGGGGAGCCGCTGCGGCCAGGCACACTGCCGGCAGGGGCGCTGCTGGCCTTCGGCTCCGAGCGCCGGGGGCTCTCGCCCGAGTTGCGGCAGGCGGCCGCGCTGACGGTGGGGATTCCCATGCGGGAAGGAGTATCGAGCCTGAACCTGGCCACGGCCGTGGCCGTGGCGCTCTACATGGGAGGGGGGAGTTGAGCGCGCCCGGCGGCGCACTCCCTCAGGCGGCTAGGCCGCTTCGGTGGCGCCCCGGCGTTGTTTCTCCGCGGCGAAGCAGGATGGGCAGTAGGGGCGGCCGCCGGACACGGACACCACGCCGTCATCCTTGAGCCACACGGCCTCGTGCTCGCGGATGTAGTCACCACAGGAACCCTGGCAGGCGTACTCCATCACGCCGCACACCGAGATCCGCACACCTTCGGTCATACCTCTCCTCACCTGCTATCGGGACGCCTCACGGGGCGCTGGAAATGTGTCGATCTGTCGGCCGCCGCCATCCCGGAGGATCGACGCCGGCACCCCGGTAGATAGCAACGATCGGACCACATTCACGTGTACCGGCGAACCCCGCCCGGCCCGGCGTGCGCTCAGCCCGCTCAGCCCGCTCAGCCCGCTCAGCCCGCTCAGCCCGCTCAGCCCGCTCAGCCC
>JBBDRO010000031.1:20584-35929 GCA_040905425.1 Gemmatimonadota bacterium
GCCTCAGCCCGCCTCAGCCCGCGGCCGGCGGCCCGGCCAGCAGCCCCCGCACCGGTGCCCGCCAGCCGTAGGGATCCTCCGCCTGCCCCTGCGCAATGGCCAGGAAGCGCTCCTGCAGGCGCCGCGTGACCTCGCCGCGCCGGCCCTCTCCGACCGTGATCCGGTCCACGCTACGGATGGGCGTGACCTCGGCGGCCGTGCCGGTGAAGAAGGCCTCGTCGGCGGCGTAGAGGAGCTCGCGGGGGATGGGCACTTCGCGCAGCGGGATGCCCAGCTCCCGGGCCAGGACCAGGATGGACGCGCGCGTGATGCCGTGCAGGTTGGTGCCGTCCAGCGGGGAGGTGAGGAGCTCGCCGTCGCGCACCAGGAAGAGGTTCTGGCCGCTGCCCTCGCTCACGCGGCCATCGGGTGCCAACGCAATGCCCTCGGCAAAGCCGCCCGCGAGCGCCTCCATCTTGATGAGCTGCGCGTTGTTGTAGTGCCCGGCGGCCTTGGCCATGGTGGGCAGCGTGTTGGGGTGCGGGCGGAGCCAGGTGGAGACGCACACGTCCACGCCGTTCTCCAGCGCACCCTCTCCCAGGTAGGTGCCCCACGGCCAGCACGGGATGTACGTCTCCAGCGGGCTGCCCGCGGGCACCATCCCCGCCGCCCCGTAGCCCCACAGCACCATGGGCCGGATGTAGCAGGAGTCCAGTCCGTTTTCCTCCACCATCCTTGCACAGGCGCGCGCCAGCTTCACGCGGCTGTGCGCCAGCGGCATGCGGTAGATGCGGCAGGAATCCTCCAGCCGCCGCAGATGGTCATCCAGGCGGAAGATGGCCGGTCCGTCGGGCGTGCTGTAGCAGCGGATGCCTTCGAACACGGAGGAGCCGAACTGCACCGCCGTGCTGAGGAGGTGCACGGTGGCGTCCTGCCAGGGGATGACGTCTCCGTCCTTCCAGATCCACTCGGCTTCGGTCAGTCGTCCGGACATGTGCTTTCCCAGCGAAGGTGAGGCGCGCGCGGCGCGCGGAACGGGGACGTCGCTTGCATCAGAGCAGGGAGCGGATGCGCCCGCCATCCACAGGGATGGACGTGCCGGTGATGAACGAGGCACGCGTGGAGCACAGGAACGCCACCATGGCGGCAAACTCCTCCGGCTCACCGATGCGTCCCATGGGCGTATCCCGCTCCCACTGGCGGAAGACGTCCGCCGGATCGCCGTCGGGCCCCGCCATGCGTTCGGCCAGTTCGTCCAGGCGCTCGGTGCGCGTGAAGCCGGGCATGACGTTGTTCACGGTGATGCCCAACGCGGCCACTTCGTTGGCCAGCGTACGCGCGAAGCCGGTCACCGCGGCGCGAATGGAATTGGACAGGATGAGCCCGTCCACCGGCTGCTTCACGGCTATGGAGGTGACGTTCACGATGCGGCCCCAGCGGCGCTCCTTCATGCCGGGCAGCGCCCCGCGCACCAGGTGCAGGACGCTCTCCATGAGCTGGGTGTAGGCGGTCTGCCAGGCCGCGTGGTCGTGGCTATCGAACGGCCCCGACGGTGGCCCGCCCGTGTTGGTGACCAGGATGTCCACGCCACCGAACGCCTCCTCCGCCTCGCGCAGCACGGTGCCCGCGCCCTCCGCGGTGGACAGGTCCACGGCCACCGCGCGCACGCGATCGTCCCTGCCGGCGGCCAGTTCGGCGCGCGTCCGCTCCAGCGCTTCGGCCCCGCGCGCGCACAGGACCACGCGCGCGCCCTCCGCCACCAGCGTCTCGGCCACGGCGCGCCCCAGCCCGCGGCTGGAGCCCGTGACCACGGCCCGGCGGTCCTCGAGTCCAAGGTCCATGGCTACGTCCGATCGTGGAAATAGGTGTCCGTGCCGTCCAGCCAGTCGGCGCGCGGCGGGCTGAAGACGTCCATGTCCAGCGTGTCCTCCAGCGCCTCGGCCTCGTGCCAGACGTTGCCCGGGATGTGGAGCACCTCACCCGTGCGCACGACCACTTCCTCCTGGCCGTCCTCACCCAGGCTGAAGCGCAGCGCCCCGTCGAGGATGTAGGTGAACTGCTCGTTCTCGTGGCGGTGCCTGGGCACCACGCAGCCCTGCTTCAGGTGGACGTGGGCCAGCATGACGCGCTGCCCGGTGATGAGCTGGCGGTCGAGAAGATCCGTGACCCGCTCACGGGGAATGTCCTCCCAGCGGGTATGCGTGCAGGACGTGGCTTCGGGCATCGGCGGCTCCTGTAAGGTTTGGCAGATGGGATTAGTGTCCGCAGGGGGGGAGCGGCGCGCAAGGTGTGAAGGCCATATTTTCCGGGTGGCCGGAGAGCGGCTCCGGGTCCGCAGGCACGCACAGGGAGGGACCATGGTGAGGATGTGGACGCGGTGCACGGCGCCGCTGATGGCGGTGGCGGCGGCGGCGCTGGTGGCGAGCGGGGCGGCCGCCCAGGGGGCCGGCTTCGATCCGGACACGGTGCGCCGGGGCGCGCTGGACTACGGCAAGATGTGGACGTTCGAGTATCCGCCCGCGGAGCACTTCCGCTCCACCTACGGCTTCGAGGCGGACGCCGCGTGGTTCGAGCGGGCGCGGCTGGCCGCGCTGCGCATCCCGGGCTGCTCGGCCGCGCTCGTCTCCGACCACGGACTGGTGGTGACCAACCACCACTGCATCCGCAGCCGCGTGAGCGCCGTGTCCGCCCCCGGTGAGACGCTCCTGGACAGCGGCTTCTACGCCCCCACGGCCGAGCTGGAACGGCCCATACCGGGCTACTACGCGGACCAGCTCATCGCGGTGCGGGACGTGAGTGAGGAGGTGCTGGCGGCGCTGGACGCGGCGGCGGACCCGCCGGCGCGCGCCGAGGCCCGGCGCGCCGCGCAGGAGGCCATCGTTGCGCGGGAGCGGGAGCGCCACGCCGCGGAGGGCGCGGACATCGTGGTGCAGGTCATCGAGCTCTATCACGGCGGCCGCTATTCCGCCTACGTCTTCCGGCGCTATCACGACGTGCGGCTGGTGGCCGCCGCGGAGCTGCAGATGGGCTTCTTCGGAGGCGACCCGGACAACTTCACCTACCCGCGCTACGCCCTCGATTTCGGCTTCCTCCGCATCTACGGCAACGACGGCCAGCCGCTGCGCCCGGCGCACCACTTCGAGTGGAGCACCGCGGGCGTGGAGGAGGGCGACGCGATCTTCGTCATCGGCAATCCCGGACCCACCAACCGCCTGAACACGGTGGCGCAGCTCGAGTACCAGCGGGACGTGCTGGCACCCGCCCAGATGGCGTTCCTGACGGCACGCCTGGACGCCATGCGGACCTTCATCGACGCGCACCCGGAGGAGGCGGAGGCGCTGGACCTGCGCAACCGCGCGTTCTCCCTGTCCAACTCGCTGAAGGCCTGGACCGGCCGCCTGGCGGCGCTCGGGGATCCCGTGATCATGGCCCGCAAGGCGGCCGCCGAGCGCGAGTTCCGCGCGGCCCTCGAGGGTGCGCCGGCGCTGGCGGACGCCTTCGGCGGGCTGCTCGATGACATGGCGGCCGTGCAGGCCCGCAAGCGGGCGCTCGCGCCCGCCTTCGCCGCGTCGCTGGGGCTGGGCAATGCCAACGCCGGCTCGGCGCTTCTGCGGCGGGCCGTGGGCGCCGTGCAATGGGACGCGGCGCGCCAGGCGGGGGCGCCGGCCGACGTCCTGGCGCAACTCCATGAGCGGGCCACGGGCGGGGCGGACCATCCGGCCACGCTCGAGCGGGCCTTCCTGGCCGCCCGGCTCGAGGAGCTCCGCCGCCATCTCGGGCCCGACCATGCGGGCGTGCGGGCGGTCCTGGCCGGGCGCGAGCCGGGCGCCGCGGCGGCGGCGCTGCTGGAGGCCTCGGCCTTCGACCAGGCGGCGTCCGCGGCGGCCGCGCTGGCCGGCGGCGCCGCCCCCGCCGATGACCCGGCGCTGGCCCTGGCGCGGGCGCTCCTGCCCACGATGGCGGCGTACGAGCGAACGGCCTCGGCCGCGGCCGAGGAGGAGGCCGCGCTGGCGGGGCGCCTGGGCCGCGCCCGCTTCGAGGTCTACGGCACCGAGGTGGCGCCCGACGCCACCTCCTCCCCGCGCATCACCGACGGGCGCGTGCTGCCCTACGCGTACAACGGTACGCTGGCGCCCGTCTACACCACCTTCTACGGCGTCTACGACCACTTCCACTCCTACGGGCCCGCCTCGGACTGGAGCCTGCCCCACCGTTGGGTCACGCCGCCCGCGGGGCTGGAGCTGGGCACGCCGCTCAACTTCATCTCCACGGCCGACACCTACGGCGGCAACTCGGGCTCGCCGGCGGTCACACCGGAGCTGCGCATCGTGGGGCTGAACTTCGACCGCAACATCGAAGGCCTGTCACGCGACTTCATCTACCTGCCGGAGCGCGGCCGCAACATCATGGTGGACGTGCGCGCCATCCTGGAGGCGCTGGACGTGGTCTACGACGCTGATCGGCTGGTCCTGGAGCTGACCACGGGGCGCTACGTGCCCAGCGAGGCGGAGGCGGACGCCATCCGGCGTTGACCTGACGGCGGCCGGGCGAGCGCGGCATGTGCGGCGGCCCGGCCGCGGCACGCGCGGCGGCCAGGTGGGCGCTGCACACGACGCCGCCGGGCCGCCGCCGCGCCCGCCGCTCCGCGGGGAATCGGCCGGCTCCAGGCCGCTCCCCCGCTCCCCCGGGAATGCTTCCTGCTTGGCCTGGCGGTCATGCTGAAAGAAACCTG
Organism: Gemmatimonadota bacterium; assembly: GCA_040905425.1. GTDB lineage: Bacteria > Gemmatimonadota > Gemmatimonadetes > Longimicrobiales > RSA9 > JBBDRO01. Next base: position 25,296 of record JBBDRO010000031.1, read on the forward strand.
GCAAGAGTTCTCCACCGACCAGAGCATGCGCAGCGCGGCGGCGCTCTCCTACTACACCGTCTTCGCGCTGCCGCCCCTCCTGGTGCTGACGCTCATGCTGGTGGGCACCTTTGCCGATTCCACAGCGGCCCAGACGGCCATCGTGGAGCAGGCGCGCGCCAACATCGGCCCGGAGGGCGCCGACGCGGTGGCGGCCATGATGCGCAACGCCGCGCGGCCGGGCGGCGGTGGCGTGCTGCCCACCGTGCTCAGCCTGGCCGCGCTCGTCTTCGGCGCCACGGGCGCCTTCGTGCAACTGCAGGGCGCGCTCAACACCGCCTGGGAAGTGGGCCCCGCCGACGGCGGCGGCATGCGCGGTTTCTTCATGAAGCGCGTGCTCTCCTTCGGCATGATTCTGGGCGTGGCCTTCCTGCTCCTGGTGAGTATGGTGCTGAGCACCGTGCTCTCCATGGCCGCGGGAGCCATTGCGGGGTGGCTGCCGGCGGGCGTGTCCAGCGGCTTTCTGTGGGCCGTGGACCTGGCCCTCTCCATGGCCGTCATCACGCTGCTCTTCGCGGCCCTCTTCAAGATCCTGCCGGACGCCCGCATCGGCTGGCGGGACGTGTGGATGGGCGCCGCCGCCACGGGGGCGCTGTTCGTGGTGGGCAAGTTCCTCCTGGGTCTCTACATCGGGCGGAGTGACCCGGGCAGCGCGTACGGCGCGGCCGGTTCCCTGGCCGTCATGCTGGTGTGGATCTACTACTCCTCGATCATTCTCCTGCTGGGCGCCGAATTCACCCAGGTGTGGGCCCGCCGGCGCGGCCGTCGCATTGCTCCCGCCGAGGGCGCGGTGCGGGTGGAGAAGGTTCGTCGGCGGGCCGGCGGGCCGTCCGGCTCGTCGGCACCGGCCGGTTAGCACGCGGCGGGACATGTCGGGAGCGCGCGCTGGAGCTAACCCTTGCCGGCGGGCGCGCATGGCGCGTGGCCGGGGCGCCGTGTCTCACCCCTGACAGCGCGGCCCCGGCGCGCTAGACTGTCGTGGCCCCCGCACCCGGACCATGATAATGACCCGACCCGCACCGCCAGCGCCGGCATCGGCATCCGCCACCCCCGGACGCCTGGGGCGCCGCGTGCTCTCCGCCCTCCTGTGGGCGGCCTACCTGGTGCTCGTAATCGTCCTCACGCCGGTGCTGGCGGTCATCTTCATCTGCACGGCGCCCTTCGATCCCGGGCGCTACACCGTGGGGCTGTGGTTCCGCCGCGGTGCGCGGCTGGCGGTGGCCATGAACCCCCTGTGGAGCTTCCGTACCTCGGGCGTCCGCGTCACCGATCCGCGCCGCCCTTACGTGGCGGTCTCCAACCACGAATCCTACGCGGACATCTTTCTCATCAGCCATCTGCCCTGGGAGATGAAGTGGCTCTCCAAGGACGCGGTGTTCCGCATCCCCTTCATGGGATGGATGATGCGCATGGCGGGGGACATCCATGTGGTACGGGAGGACCGGCGCAGCCGCATGCAGGCGCTGCAGGGCGTTCACGACCGGCTGCAGAAGCGTGTTTCGGTGATGATCATGCCCGAAGGCACGCGCACGCCCAGCGGGCGTATGCTCCCATTTCGGGACGGAGCGTTTCGCGCCGCCGTGGAGGCGGGTGTGCCCATCCTCCCCATGGCGGTGGCCGGCACGAGGGAAGCCATGGCCAAGGGCTCGCTGCTCTTCAACCGCGCCGTTGCGGAGGTGCGGGTCCTGGAGCCCGTGCCCACCGAGGGACTCACGCTGGAGGACGTGCCCGCCCTGCGCGAGCGGGTACGCGCCATGATCGAGCAGGCGCGCGACGAGCTCCGCCACGAGCTGGAGCTGCGAACGAGGCCCGCGCACAATTAGAGGTCCAGACCACTCCCCTTCCCTTGCCCCGATCCGCCGCTCGGGCCACCCTTGAGGGGTTGGCAACCGACGCTCAACACGAAGAGGCCGCCGCATGTTCGAAAGGAAGTTCTTCACGGAGCGCGTGTGGCGCTTCACGGAGCAACTCGAGCGCACGCTCTACGACGCCTATGAGCGGCTCACGCGCGACCGGGAAGCGCGTGACCTGCCCATGGCCACGGCCGATGAGGTGAACCTCATCTCCTGGCCGCAGACCTGGGAGGACAATCAGCACGGTTTCGAGACCAAGGGAGACACCTTCGATCGCGCCACGGTCCAGACGCACGTGGTGGTGGACGAGTCCCAGAACATAGCGCTGGTCTATCATGGCGGCCGCTTCGCCCGGCGGCTGGACGGGCCCGGCCCAGCTTTCTGGGAGGCGGTGTCCCGGCGCGATCTACCGGGCGCGGTGGACGAGGACGCCTGGCAGGCGTTGGAAGCGTAGGCACGCTTGAAAAAAAGGGAGAGCCCCCGTATGGAGGCTCCCCCTGAATGCCGACGCGGACCGTGCCGGATCAGCTCTGGGTGGGCGCTTCGCCGGCCTTGTAGCGGTAGGTGATACGGCCGCGGGAAAGATCGTAGGGAGAGAGCTCGCAGGCCACGCGGTCACCCTGGAGCACCCGGATCCGGAACTTCTTCATCTTGCCCTTTGCGTAGCACAAGATCTCGTGGCCGTTGTCCAGTTCCACGCGATAATTCCGGTCCGGAAGGACTTCCGTCACCACGCCCTCCATCTCGATCGATTCCTGCTTGGCCATACCATCCCTTTCGCCGAATAAAACATTTCGCCCGCGGGCCGGTCCGACGCCGCGGGCGAGCACGCCATGTGAACCATCCATCTTGCATACACGCCAACGCAGGTTCCGTTCCGGCGGCTGATGTGCGCGCACCCTACCGGACGCGCCGCAGAATCCGCGCACTCCAGGGGCAGTACCGCCCGAGATTGTCCACCCAGTAGTCCAGATCCGCCTCCACGTCACTCATGGGACGGCCGCTGCAGGCTTCGATGGTCTGGTCGGGAAAGTGGATGCTCTCCGCCACCAGGTGCCACGAGTAGGGCGCGTTGTGCGCCCCGTCCCCATGGGCCAGATCCCCGGCCACGATGGTCTCCCTGCCCTCCGCCAGAATGGCCTCAGCAGCGGCGATACGCTCCGCATCCGTCACGGCGAAGCGAAAGTTCTCCTGGTCCGCCACGCGCACTTCGAAGACCGCCGCGGCGGGATCCAGCCCCACGAAATCATCCTCCGCGCACGCCACGGAGAACAGCACGCCGCAGAGCATGGCGCCAGCGGCGCTACGCCGACAGGAACGCACGACAGACACGTGGCTATCCCTCCTCAGTCCGGGTTCAGGGTACAGGCGCGAATCACCACGCCGGCCATGCAGGGAGTGCGCAGGATGAAGGGCGCGCCGGAAACGCGGACCGTGCTGCTGGTCGATGATGACCCTGATTCGCGGGTCATCTACACCACCATGCTGCAGCTGATCGGCGTGCGGGTGGTGGAGGCCACGGACGGTCAGGGCGCTCTCCAGGCGGCGTGCGCGCACGATCCCGACCTGATCGTGCTGGACCTGGTGATGCCGGGCATGGACGGCTGGACGGCTCTGGAGCACCTGCGGAGCGACCCCGACCTGTGCCACATCCCGGTGGTGGCGCTCACCGTGATCGGGCCGGGTGAGGACCGCCGCGATCCGCTGCGCCGCGGCTTCGACGCCCACTGGGTGAAGCCGCTGCCCCCGCCCGCCATGGCCGCCCGGGTGAACTCCCTCCTGGCGGGCGCTTTAGCCGCCAGGCGCCGGCCACCGGAGGCCCGCGGCGTGGCCGCGTGGCCCCCGGAGCCGGCCGGGCGTCGTCGCTTGAAGGTGCCTCAGTTGCCCGCCGGTTGCGACGGGTCTTCGTAGGGCCGCAGATGCTCCTCCAGGAACGTCCAGGTGCGGTTCCACGAATCCCGCTGTGCCGGCGAGTCCACCCGCTCCAGCGTCTCCGAATCCACCCGGCGGCTGAAGGCGTGGCCCACGCTGCCGCCCCAGGGATCGGGATCCACGTAGATCTTGGTCTCCGACAGGTCGGGCTTCATGGAGCGCAGCTTGTAGATGAGCATGCTGGCCTCCTCGAAGTTCACGTCCCGGTCATTGGTGGCCACGTGCACCAGGAGCGGCGTCTCCAGCTTGTCCACCTGGTAATAGGGCGAGCGGGCCACGTACTCCTCACGCCGCTCGAAGGGGAGGCCCTGCAGGCGTTCCTGGGTGGCGAAGCTGCGTTGGTAGCCCGGCCCCTTGTAGGAGAGCCGGAAGATGAGGTTGGTGACCGGCACGATGGCGGCACCCGCCTTGAAGGGGTGATTGTCCCGGGTGACCGCGAGCGTGGTGATGAGGCCGCCGTGGCTCCAGCCCATCATGCCCACGCGCTCGGGATCCACGTGGGGCAGGTTGGCGGTCATGTACTGGTACGCCGACATGGCGTCATCCACCTCGTAGCCACCGTAGTCGATGGCGTTGTGGAAGTCCTCACCATAGCCGGTGCTGCCGCGGTACTCGGGCGCCACCACCACGTAGCCGCGCTCCACCGCCTCCCGGATGAAGGGCCAGTAGTTGTTGCTCATGTTCCCATGCACGCCGCCGTGCACCATGATGAGGGCGGCGTGGCCGCGCGTGCCGCGCTTCTGGAGCGGCTGCCAGACGTAGGCGGGGATGTCCAGGTCACCCACGCTGCTGCGATAGGTCACCTTGCTGTAGTCGACCACGCCCCGGGCCACCGCCTCGAAGACGCTGTCGGTACGTGCCTTGCCTTCGATGGCCCGCTCGTAGTTGGAGCGCGGATGGTCCTCGTGGCGGTTGCTCACGTAGAGCTCGCGGGCGCGGGTACTGTCCATCTCGACGCCGCGCTGCGCCACCGCCGGAGCCGCCAGGACGCACGCCCCGGCGAGCGCCAGGACGGCGCGGGCGGATGCGTAACGGAAAGGGTCTCTCATGCCGTCACCTCGGAGTGCGGGGGCGGCAGCGCCCGAACCAGCCGGAAGCCGCGGACGGAGCCGCCTTTCGTGGTGGCCCGGTGGTGGGCCTTGGGAATGTATGCCCTCGCGGATACTTTTCGGCAAGCAGGCAGCCCGAACGTCGTTCACGAACCATCCGGAGAGTCGTCATGGATACCGCCCGTTATCTGGCAGAGGCCGACCGCTACAGCGCGCACAACTACCACCCCCTGCCGGTCGTGCTCACGAGGGGCAAGGGTATCCACGTGTGGGACGTGGACGGCAAGCAGTACGTGGACATGCTGTCCGCGTATTCGGCGGTGAACCAGGGCCACGCCCACCCGCGCATCGTGGACGCGCTGGTGGAGCAGGCGCGCCGCCTGCCGCTCACCTCCCGCGCCTTCCACAATGACCGCATGGGTCCGTTCCTGCGCCAGCTCTGCGAGCTGACGGGCTACGAGAAGGCGCTGCCCATGAACACGGGGGCGGAGGCGGTGGAGACCGCCATCAAGGCGGCACGTAAATGGGGCTACGAGGTCAAGGGCGTGCCGGCCGACGAGGCCGAGATCCTGGTGTTCAACGAGAACTTCCACGGCCGCACCACTACCATCATCAGCTTCTCCTCGGACGAGCTCTATAAGAAGGGCTTCGGGCCCTTCACGCCGGGCTTCCGCATCCTGCCCTACGGGGACCTGGACGCCGTGCGGGAAGCGGTCACGGAGAAGACCGTGGCCATCCTGGTGGAGCCGATCCAGGGTGAGGCCGGCGTGGTGGTCCCCCCGGAGGGCTTCCTGAAGGGCATGGAGACGCTCTGCCGGGAGCGGAACGTGCTGCTCATGGCGGACGAGATCCAGACGGGCCTCGGGCGTACCGGCCGCCTGTTCGCCTCCGACTGGGAGGACGTGCGGCCGGATGTCACGATCATCGGCAAGGCGCTCGGCGGTGGGGTCTATCCCGTCTCCGCCGTGCTGGCCGACGCCGCCGTGCTGGATGTCTTCACGCCGGGCACCCACGGCTCCACCTTCGGCGGCAATCCGCTGGGCGCTGCCGTGGGCATGGCGGCGCTTGACGTGCTGGTGGAGGAGAAGCTGGCCGAGCGCTCCGCCGAACTCGGCGCCTGGTTCATGGAGGAACTCGGCGCCATCGACTCGCCGGTCATCGACCACGTGCGCGGCCGCGGCCTGCTCATCGGCGTGGTCATCAAGCGGGACGCCGGCCCGGCGCGACCCTACTGTGAGGCGCTGCAGGCCCGGGGCATCCTGGCCAAGGAGACGCACGAGCAGGTGGTACGCTTTGCCCCGCCGCTCATCATCAGCCGCGCGCAACTCGAGGAGCTGCTCCCCGCCATCCGGGAAGTACTGTCCATGGAAGCCGCGGTCTCGGCCTGAGCCGAACGGTGCCTGAGCACGATGCCTCCGCCGTCGGGAATGACACCCCCGATGCCGGCCAGGTGCCCTACCTGGTCGGCATCGGGGCGTCGGCGGGCGGCATCCCGGCGCTGCGTGCGTTCTTTCGGGACGTCCCCGCCCGCTCGGGCGTGGCTTTCGTGGTGATCATGCACCTCTCTCCCGAGCACGAGAGCCATCTGGCGGAGGTGCTCGAGCCGGGCGTCCGGCTGCCCGTCCACCAGGTCCAGGGCCGCACACGGCTGGCCCCCGACACCATTTACGTGATCCCGCCGGGGCACGCCATCAGCGTTACCGACGGGCACCTGGAGCTGTCCGACTTCGAGGGGCCGCGGGGGCGCCGCACGCCGGTGGACATCTTCTTTCGCACCCTTGCCGAAGCCTACCCGGACAGCATCGGCGTGATCCTGTCGGGGTCCGGGACGGACGGCGTGGTGGGCCTCAAGGCCATCAAGGAAGCCGGGGGCGTCATCCTGGCGCAGGCGCCCGAGGAAGCGGAGTACGATGGCATGCCTGGCAGCGCCATTGCCACGGGTCTGGTGGACCTGGTCCTGCCGGCCCGCGAACTGGGCGCGCGGGTGGTGGCACTGAGCGCGGCGCGCGCACCCTGGGCAACCCACGCCGGCGCCCCTCTGGATGACGACCAGTCCGGGGACCTGGCCACGATTCTGCAGCAGCTCCGCACGCATACGGGCCATGATTTCCAGGGTTACAAGTCCAGCACGATCCTGCGCAGGATCGCGCGGCGCATGCAGGTCACGCAGACCGCGAGCCTGGCCAGTTACTTCACCGTACTGCAGGGGAGTGCAGCCGAGGCGGATGCGTTGCTCAAGGACCTGCTCATCAGCGTGACTCACTTCTTCCGCGACCCCGCGGCCTTTGCCGCCCTGGCCACCGAGGTCGTCCCCGTCCTCTTCGCGCACCTCTCCGACCCGCGGCGGATCCGCGTCTGGGTGCCGGGCAGCGCCACCGGTGAGGAGGCATACGGCGTGGCCGTGCTTTTGGCCGAGCACATGGACGATCTGAACGTGCGCCCGGAGGTCCAGATCTTTGCCACGGATCTGGACCACGATGCCATCGAACGCGGTCGGGAGGGGCTCTACCCGGCTGCCATCGCCACCGATGTGGGCCCGGCCCGCCTGGCGCGCTTCTTCCGCCGCGAAGGAGACCACTACCGGGTCAGCGGGGAGCTGCGGGACATGCTGCTGTTCACACACCACGACGCCCTGCGCGACCCGCCCTTCTCGCGCCTGGATCTGGTGTGCTGCCGCAACCTGCTCATCTACATGGAGCGGCCCTTACAGGAACGGCTGCTGGGCATCTTCCACTACGCGCTCCGCGCGGAGGGCTTCCTCTTCCTGGGCAACTCGGAGACGGTGGACCAGCGCGCCGGTTTCGAGCCGGTGGACAGGAAGCATCGCATCTATCGCCGCCTGCGGGTCCCCCGCCGGCGGGGCAGCAGGCACCCGGAATTGCCGCCGGCCTTGCCTGCCACGCCTGCCACTCCGCCCCGCCGGCAGGCGCAACCGGCTGCCGGGCGGACGGCCGCGCCACCCAGGGAGGAGGCGGAGCGCGAACTGCACCGGCAGGGGCTGGAGGCGCACGCGCCGCCGAGCGTCCTCGTGACGCGCGACCATACCATCGTGCACGTGTCGGAGAGCGCCAACCGCTACCTGGAATTCCCGGCCGGCACACCCTCGGCCAATCTGGTGAAGGTGGTGCTGCCCGAGCTCCGCCTGGAGCTCGGCATAGCCCTCCACCAGGCGCTGGAGAAGGAGGCGGCCGGATGCACCTCCTGGGTACGGTCGAGCGTGGGCGGTCAGGACCGGCGTGTACAGATGTACGTAACCCCCACCCATCGGGATGACGCCCCCATGGCGCTGGTGGTCTTCCTGGAGACGGCCGTTCCGGGGGGTGGGACGCACGAATCCGGTGGGGCGGCGGATCGGCTCCAGGACGCGGAAGCGGCCCTGGGCATCACCCGCCAGCGTGTGCAGGATCTGGTCGAGAGCTCCGAGACGCGCCAGGAAGAGTTGCGCGCGGCCAACGAGGAGCTGCAGTCCATCAACGAGGAATACCGCTCCACGGTGGAGGAGCTGGAGACGAGCAAGGAAGAGCTCCAGTCCATGAATGAGGAGCTGAAGACGCTCAACGCCGAACTGAATGAGAAGGTCACCGCGCTGGCGCGTGCCAATGATGACATCCACAATCTCATGGCCTCCACCGAGATTGCCACGCTCTTCCTGGACCGCGAGCTGCGCATCCGCCGCTATACACCGGCGCTGGCGGCCATCTTCAACGTTCTCCCCACGGACGAAGACCGGCCGCTCCACCACCTCACCCACCGGCTCGACTATCCGGAGCTGGCAGCCGACTGCCGCTCCGTCCTCAGCACACTGCAGCCGCTCGAGCGGGAGGCGGAGCAGCCGGACGGGCGGGCCTATCTGGTGCGCATCACGCCGTACCGCTCCGACGAGGACCGCATCGGTGGCGTGGTGGCCACCTTCACCGAGGTCACCCGGTTGCGCCAGGTACAGCGCTCGGCCCAGGCGAGCGCCGAGCGCTTCCAGGCGCTGGTCTACGCCACCGCCGAGATCGTCTGGACCACCGACCCGGACGGCCGGGTGGTGGAGGATTCCCCCTCCTGGCACGCGTTCACGGGGCAGAGCCCGGAAGCGCGCCGCGGTTCCGGCTGGCTGCAGGCCGTCCACCCCGAAGATCGCACCCGGGTGGAGGAGGCCTGGCAACAGAGCATCGACGCTGGCGAGCCGCTGGACACGGAGTTCCGCTTGCGCCATGACGCCACCGGGCAATGGCGCGTGTGCACCGTCCGCGCGGTGCCCGTTCTGGAACCCGACGCCACGGTGCGCGAGTGGGTGGGCATGTGCACGGACATCACCGAGCGGCGTGCCACCGAGGAAGCGCTCCGCCACGCCAAGGTGGGCGCCGAGCGGGCGGCCGAGGTCAAGAGCCAGTTCCTGGCCACCATGAGCCACGAACTGCGCACCCCGCTCACCGCCATCATCGGGCTGGCCGAACTGCTCGAAACGGAGGTCACGGGTCCCACCACGCATGACCAGAAGCTCCACCTGAAGCGCATCCGGACGAGCGCCTGGCACCTGGTCTCCATCATCGAGGAGGTGCTCACCTTCTCGCGCTCCGAGGCGGGTCAGGTCCGGATCAACCGTGCCACCGTGGATGTGACGGCGGAAGCACGTAGCGTGGTGGAGGTCCTCGAAGCCGCGGCGGCGGACAAGGGCCTGGTCCTCGAGCTGCAGGACGCCGACCGGCCCGAGTATGCCTTCACCGACGGCGGTAAGGCGCGCCAGATCATCACCAACCTGATCGGCAACGCGGTGAAGTTCACGGACGCGGGAGGGGTGAGCGTGCGCGTGGAGGGTTCGGCCAGCGAGGTGGTCCTCAGCGTGCGCGACACCGGCCCCGGGATTCCCCCCGACATGCTCGACACGATCTTCGAGCCCTTCGTTCAGCTGGACGCCTCCAGCACGCGCGAGAAGGGAGGCGTGGGGCTGGGCCTGGCGGTCTCGCGCAGGTTGGCGCGCCTCATGGGCGGCCACGTGGACGTGACCAGCGAACCGGGAGCGGGCTCCACCTTCACCCTGCGCCTGCCCCGCGCGCCGGACCAGGAGATGACCCGTTCTTAAGCGACGACGCCCCGCCCGTCACCGGAGGGGCGTCGTCGCGGCCGGCTCACGCGGCCACGATGGCCCCGTTCATCCGCTCGCACGCTTCCGCGCACGCCCGGCAAGCCTCCGCGCACACGGCGCAGTGCTCCATCTTTCCGGCGTGCTGCTGGCACTCCCCGGCGCACGCGCGGCACGCCGCGGCGCAGGCGTCGAGCTGCGCTCGGAGCGTATCCGGATCCTGGCGGCCCGGCCGCGCGATGAGGCGGCCGATCACGGCGCAGATGTCGGCGCAGTCCAGGTTCTGGCGGATGCACGTGCGCAGGGAGGCGGCGTCCTTCTCCTGCAGGCAGGCATCCGCGCACGCGGTGCACACGGCCGCGCACTCGGAGGCGGCCGTGACGAGCGCGAACGCCTCCTCACCGGCGTCACTGGCGGGGTGCGGATGCGTGGCAAAGAGACGGCGCAGGCGGTCCATGGCTTTTCCTCCTGATCGGAATCGGGTGACGCTACGACATCGGGGGAGTGCAATGGCCGGGCCAGCGGCGGGCCGCCGCGCGAAGCCACCGCGCGAAGCCACCGCGCAAGCCATCTCGCGAGCCATCTCGCGAGCCACCGCGCAAGCCACCGCGCAAGCCACCGCGCAAGCCACCGCACAAGCCACCGCCAGATCCCGCAGGACCTCGCAGGACCTCGCGCCTGGATCTTGCG
>JBBDRO010000031.1:36029-47478 GCA_040905425.1 Gemmatimonadota bacterium
CAAGCCACCGCCAGATCCCGCAGGACCTCGCAGGACCTCGCGCCTGGATCTTGCGCCGCGTACGCTGCGTCATTGCATACCCGAACCCAGGAGAATCCCATGCGTGGCCGATTTTTCACCGCTGTGGTGGCTACTACGTTCGTGCTGGCCTGTGGCCAGGACGGCCAACGGGACACGGCGGCCGCCGCGGACCGCGGCGCCCCCACCGTCGGCGCCGCGGACAACACCGCGGCCACGGACGTCTTCGTGACGGCCGCGGCGCTGGACGGACGCCAGCTGGTCTTCGTGGGCCAGGACAGCGGCATCCGTCCGGCCGCGTACGCCGGCGCCCCGTTCGTGCCCATGGCCGCGTTCAGCGTGGAGCGGGACGGCATCCCCAACGAGTTTCCTCCCCCGGACAGCATGGCCGCGCTGCTCGAACGCGCGGGCGTGGGGGGGCAGCGCGTGGTCATCGTGGGCGAGCCGATTCCGGCGGGACGGGCCTATGCCGGGCTGGACTATTTGGGGCTGGGTGACCGGGCCGCCCTGCTCGACGGCGGTCCCGGGGCGCTGGCCTCCGCGAGCGGGGCGCCGGCCGCGGACACCACGGCGGGCAGTGCCGCACCCGCCGGCCAGGTCGTCCGCGAGGACATGATCGTGGACGCGGCGTGGGTGCACGAGCGGCTGGACGATTCCGACGTGGTCATCCTGGACGCCCGCCCGCCCGCCGAATTCACCGGCGCCACCCCGGGGCAGGGCATCGACCGGCCGGGTCACATTCCCGGCGCGCACAATCTGTTCTGGCAGACCCTGATCCGCTCACCGGAGGACCCGCGGCTCAAGGACGAGGCCGAGTTGCGCCGCATCTTCGCGGCGGCCGGCGTGGGCCCGGAGAGCACGGTGGTCTCGTACTGCCGCACGGGTGGCCAGGCCAGCTTCCTGTACGCGGTGGCCCGCCACCTGGGCTACGACGTACGGCTCTACGACGGCTCGTTCGTGGACTGGAGCCGGACCGACTATGCGGTGGAACGCTAGGTGTCTCGCCCCAGGAGTTCGCCGCAATTCGGCCGCCCCTGCATCCGCCCGAGCGTCGTTGCTCCTCGTCAGCATAGCTACGGCTATGCTCTTCTCCTGGCGCTTGGCGCCTCCGCCTGCGCCGGGCGCGCGGAGCCACCGGCTGCCGAGCCCCTGCCTCCGGTGGAAGCGCCGCCCGAGCCGGTCCGTGAGACGCCGCCGCCGCCGGTGCGGGTGCCGGAGCGCATTCCCGAGCGGGTGCCGGAGCGCATTCCCGACCCGTCACCGGTAGCGGAGCCGACCGCCGACCGCACAATCGGTCCACCCCTCAGCGGCAGCCCCCTGGCGGTGCGCGCCGACGCGCTCCTGCCCCGGGAGCGCGTGGTGGCCTTCTACGGCAATCCGGCATCCACCCGCATGGGCATCCTGGGCGAACTGCCGCCGGAGCAGATGCTCGCCCGCCTGGACCGGGAGGTGGCGGCCTGGCAACGCGCCGACCCCGCCACGCCGGTACGCCCGGCGCTCCACCTCATCACCACCATGGCCGCGGGGGATCCCGGCCCCGGCGATCTCTACATCGTGCGCATGTCCGCGCGCAGGATCGCGCAGGTGCAGGAGTGGGCGGCGCGCCGGGACGCGCTGCTCTTCCTGGACATCCAGCCCGGCCGCAGCACCGTGGCGGCTGAGCTGCCGCGGCTACGCCAGTGGCTCGTGCAGCCCGATGTGCACCTGGCGCTGGACCCCGAATGGAACATGGGGCCCGAGGGGCTGCCGGGCCGCGCGATCGGCTCCATGTCGGCCCGCGAGATCAACCACGCCATCCGCTGGCTCGCCGAGCTCGTGGACGAGTACGACCTGCCGCCCAAGATCCTCGTGGTGCACCGCTTCACCCAGCACATGGTGCTGGGCGCCGAGGACATCCTCGTGGATCCACGCGTGCAGGTGGTCATGCACATGGACGGCTGGGGGCCGCCGGCGCAGAAGCTCACCACCTATCGGAGCATCGTGGCGCCCGAGGCCGAGCAGTTCACGGGCTTCAAGCTCTTCTACAAGAATGACCTACGCGGGGGCGGGCGCATGCTACGGCCGGAGGAGATCCTGCGCCTGAATCCCGTTCCCTTCTACATCCAGTATCAGTAGCGGGCGGCCGCCCGCACGGCGGCGCCCGGGAACCATTCGAGCGTGGATCCTGTTGGAGCCGTGATACGAGGCCCGCAGCCCGCGCACCGAAGATATCGTTCGCAAGATGCAGCCCGCGCTACGATCGCTGAGAAACGCCGCCACGGCACCACCGAGGGGAAACGGCCCATGAGCCGCGACGCCATGTGGGACATGGTGCGTATGGCGTGGACGATGCTGTCCGGGAGGACCGACCGGGACGTGCGGCCCGGACGCCCCCGGGAGCCCCGCCCGCAGCCGGAGCCCGAGGAACGCGCCATCGCGGCCGAGGGGTTCGCCGAGGAGGCGCTGCCGTGGCTGGACGCGGTCTACCGCTTCTCCTTGCGGTTGACCCGGGGGGACCAGGACGCCGCCGAGGACCTGGTGCAGGACACCTTCCTGCGCGCGCACAGGTTCTGGCACACCTACCAGCGGGGCACGAACGCCAAGTCCTGGCTCTTCACGATCTGCCGGAACACGTACCTCCACCAGAAGGAGCTGGTGCGCAACCAGCGCGAGCGGCCCGAGGCGGACCTGGGCGCCCGCGTGGAGGCCCTTTCGGCGGCATCCGTGTTCGACACCGGGTCGGCAGACCCGGAGCAGGCATTCTTCGGCGCGCTCATCGATGACCGGGTGGTGGAGGCCATCGACGCACTGCCCGAGGAGTTCCACGAAGTCCTCGTACTGAGCGATCTGGGTGACCTCAAGTACGGCGAGATCGCGCAGGTACTGGACATCCCGGTGGGCACGGTCAAGAGCCGGCTGTTCCGGGCAAGGAAACTACTGCAGGACCGGCTGCGCGAGTTCGCTGTCGACTCCGGCTATGTGCAGGAGACCACGTGATGATGGAGTCCACGGGCATGATCCGCTGCGAGGAAGCGCTTGCGCGCCTCTGGGAATTTTTGGATGGTGAGCTGCCGCCGCCCGACGAGGCCATGGTGAAGAAGCACCTGGACATCTGCAACCGCTGCTACCCGCAGTATGATTTCCAGCGCGCCTACTTCGAGTACACGAGCCGTATGCGGGAGCGGGAGCACGCACCGCCGGCGCTCCGGCAACGCCTCTTCGAGATGATCCTGGAGCAGGAGGCGAACAACGGGAAGGCATCGTGATGCGCCAGGCCCGGCGCCCGCCTGGATCGACACTATCGACCCCGCGGACGCGGAGGGGACCCTGGCCGAAGTGTATGCCAGGATCGGCGGCCGCTCGGGCGCGGTAGCCCACATCCTCGGGTGCCAGTCCCTGCATCCGGAGGGGCTGCGCTCCGTCTGGTCACGCGGGACGAACAGCTCGTCCGGGCGCTCGCCGAGGACTGGCGCGCGGCGGGTCTCGACGAGCGGCTCCGGGCCATCCTCGGCTTCGCGGAAAAACTCACGCTCGAGCACCGGAATGTCCGGCGGGAGGATCATGATCTGGAACCATTGCGTGCCGTTCCCGGTTGGCCGCTCGACACAGAGTCAGCCAATCAACAACGGAGCATGGAATGGCCAAGATTTCAGTCGTGGTGCTGGCAGGCACCGAGTCACACGGGGACCTCGCGCGGGTGCTGAACGCCCTCGAGCTGGTGAAGGAGGCCGTTGGGGCGGGAGACCAGACGGAACTCGTATTCGACGGCGCCGGCGTGCAGTGGATCCCCGAATTGAGTGATCCGGACCACAAGCTGCATGGGGTCTTCGAAGAGGTCCGCGGCTTCGTGGCCGGCGCCTGTGAATTCTGCGCGAGCGCTTTCGACGTCAAGGACCAGGTTCGGGAGGCCGATGTCTCGCTGCTCAGCGAGTTCGAAGGCCATCCGAGTCTCCGGCAACGCATCGCGGATGGTTTCCAGGTCGTGACCTTCTGAACCTGCTCCTGCCACCGCTTCGAGCCGGCGCACCAGGGGGTGCGCCCCCGGCTCTCTCTTTTCCGTCGCGCCTCGTCCCCGGAACCGTGGCACCGCCCATCCGGTTAGAACCCCGAGATGACGGTCCCCCCATGAACGGAGGCTTGTATGAAGCCCGCTCTTCGAGTAGCAGGAAGCGTCCTGACTGCGGTGTTGTTCACGGCCTGCGCTGACACCGGCCAGGAGGCTGGAGAGGCGGATCAGCTGCCCCCGGCGAACGCGGACGCATCTGCCGCCCAGGCAGCCAACCAGCAGGACACCGGTCCGGACACTACGGCAGCCGCGCTCTGGGCATTCCTGGAAGAGGAGGCTTATCGTGACAACTGGCAGCTTTGGCCGGGCAAGGATCGGCTGTACACGGGGACGGAGCCGCACGGCATGCTCCTTACGACCTATGCGAACCGCACTGCCTACGATGCGCTGATGGCGGGACAGGTAGCAGATCTGCCGGCGGGATCCATCATCGTGAAGGAGAACTGGATGCCCGACTCTACCTACGACGCGGCAACCGTCATGTACAAGGTCGATGGCTACAACCCCGACCATCAGGACTGGCTGTTCGCGAAGTACAATACCGAGGGCGCTCCGGACGCGTTCGGCCGGGCACCCATGTGTCAGGCGTGCCACGAGAGTGCCGAAAGTGGCTACATTTACACGGCCGTCCAGCGGTAATGCAAGAGGTGGCGGTAGCCCGCGCGCCCTGAGCCATGGCCTTCCGGCTCCGGATCGACGCGGCCGGGTTGTCCTACCGGCTGATCGAATGGTGGACGAACCTGCGCAGCCGCCTCCTGACGCTGCCCTACGGAGATCAGGGCCTCGTCGTGCGCAGGGAGGATTACGTCAGGGCAGAGGGCTACCTGCCGTTGCCGCTCATGGAAGACGTGGTGCTAGTGCGAGCGCTTCGCAGAATCACCCACGTGCACCTGCTGGACGCGGCGGTCCGGGTTTCAGCCCGGCGGTGGCAGGCGGATGGGCCACTGCGACGGATGCTGAAGAACTGGATGACCGCGGCCCGGCACATGTTGCTGCAACAACTGCCGATCGACGGAGGCGACTTGTGAGAAACGAGAGGATCACCTTCCCCGGTGCCCAGGGCGCCGAGCTCAGCGCGCGCCTGAGCCTTCCCGTGGACGGGGAAGTCCGGGCATGCGCGCTGTTCGCCCACTGCTTCACGTGCTCCAAGGACCTGAAGCCGGTTGTGAACATCAGCCGCGCCCTTACGCAGCAGCACATCGCCGCCATGCGATTTGACTTTACCGGGCTCGGCGAGAGCGAAGGTGACTTCACGGATACGACGTTCACCTCCAACGTAGAGGACCTGCTCGCGGCCGCCGCGTTTATGCAGGGCCAGTACGACGCGCCGGCCATCCTCATCGGGCACTCCCTGGGAGGAGCGGCGGTGCTGCAGGCGGCGGCACGGATCCCATCGGTGCGCGCGGTGGCCACGATCGGTGCCCCGTTCGATCCCGCCCACGTGAAGGACCTGTTCGTCGGCTCGCTCGACGCCATCGAGGAGCAGGGCCAGGCGGAGGTCTCCGTGGGTGGGCGCCGATTCACGCTGAGCCACGAGTTCGTACGGGACCTCGAAGGCCGGAACATGGAGAAGGTTGTCGGCTCGCTCGGCAGGCCGCTGCTCATCTTCCACTCGCCCGTGGATGACACGGTGGGGATCGACAACGCGGCCCTCATCTATAAGGCGGCCCGGCATCCCAAGAGCTTCGTCTCACTGGATGACGCCGACCACTTGCTGCTCCGGGAGCGGGATTCCCGCTACGTCGGTTCCGTGCTGGCGGCCTGGGCCGATCGCTATCTGGCGGAGGCCCCCGAACCGCAGACCGTGGACGAGCTCCGGCAGGACAACCGCGTTGCCGTGCGGACCGCCGCTGGCGCTTTCCGCACCGAGATTCTCGCCCGGGGCCATGCCATCGTGGCCGACGAGCCCACGGCCGTGGGGGGTGAGGACCTGGGTCCCACGCCCTACGACCTGCTGGCGGCCGCGCTGGGCGCCTGCACCACGATGACGCTTCGCATGTATGCTGAACGGAAGAAGTGGCCGCTGGAGGAAGCCGTCGTCCGGTTGAAGCACACGAAGGTCCATGCCGAGGACGAAGAGCGGTGCGAATCCGGCGAAGCGCGGCTGGACGAGCTGGATCGCGAACTCACGCTCGCCGGACCCCTCGACGAAGGGCAGCGGGCCCGCCTGTTGGAGATCGCCGATCGCTGCCCGGTGCACCGAACCCTCAGCGCGGGGGTACGCGTCGAGACGGAGTTACGGCCCGCACCCGCCACCACCGATTAGGAACGGCGGGGAGGGATGGCCTCACCCGTTCCCTCAGCGCCGCCGCGGCGGCTTCCGCGGTAGAACGCTCGGACACTACCGGTACTCGGGGTTCGGATGGTCGAAGCGGCATCCGGCGTCCCAGGCCGATCGCTGATTGCCGTGCGCCGGGAGGCCGCCGTGGTCCTTCAGCATCCGGGCCAGGTGCAGGAGGTTCCACGTCATAAAGGTGGTGTTGCGATTCGTGAAGTCGTTCTCAGGGCCTCCCGAGCCCGCGTCCAGGTAGGACGGTCCGGGTCCCGCCTCACCGACCCACCCGGCATCGGCCTGCGGCGGGATCGTATAGCCCAGGTGCTGGAGCGAGTACAGGATGTTCATGGCGCAGTGCTTGATGCCATCCTCGTTGCCCGTCACCAGGCACCCCCCGACCCGGCCGTAGTAGGCGTACTGGCCGTGTTCGTTGAGCTCGGCTGAGGAGCCGTACAGGCGCTCCACCACCTGCGTGCACACCGATGACTTCTCGCCGAGCCAGATCGGCGTGGTCAGCACCAGGATGTCCGCCGCCATCACCTTCTCCTGGATGGGCGGCCAGTCGTCGCGCCCCCACCCGTGCGCCGTCATGTCGGGATAGACGCCGTGGGCCATCCGATGGTCCACCGGCCGGATCACCTCCACCGCCACGCCGTTTCTCTCGAGGATGGCGCGCGAGACGGCAATCAGGCCTTCCGTATGCGACAGCTCCGGCGACGGCTTCAACGTGCAGTTCAGGAAGA
Source organism: Gemmatimonadota bacterium (assembly GCA_040905425.1). Classification (GTDB taxonomy): domain Bacteria; phylum Gemmatimonadota; class Gemmatimonadetes; order Longimicrobiales; family RSA9; genus JBBDRO01. The sequence goes on from JBBDRO010000031.1 coordinate 43,111, forward strand.
GCGCCCGCAGGTCGGAGAAGTCCCAGTCATGCGATTGGCAGTCTTCGATTTGACGATCGGTCAGGTTGGTCACGTGCGTCCGTTCGCGGTTGATGTGAAGGTCAGTCCAGCGCGGCGGCCGCGTGGCTACTGGATGCACCGCTCCGCGCAAGCACCGGCCCGTAGATCCCGCCGACCACGCCCCCGTAGATGAGGTGGCCGATGAGGCTGCCCATGGCCAACGCGGCGGATCCCGAGAAGACCGGCAGGCCCATCATCGGCATCATCACGATCTGCGCCACGAGAAAGGGCGCGATGCCGTAGAGCGCCCCGCGCATAGCCGGGGGGCCAGGCAGCCATGGCGCCACCACGGCGTAGATCAACGCCAGGATCATACCGATCATCAGGTGGCCCACCCACCCCAGGAGGAGAGCACCACCCATCTGCCCGGCCAGCATCTCCGCCGGGTTCATGGAGGGAATGCCCATCATGGGGGCCACCCAGAGACCGACGGCGGTCATGACCAGCGTGCCGACGAGCCCCGCTATGCCAGCCCTGCCGAATTTGATGTTCACGTTTTCTCTCCCGTGGTCGAGTCAGCGCTTGCGCGGTCCCCGAACGGGGCCGGCCGCTCGTTCGTTCGGGAATCGAACCGGACCCGGCGGCTGAGGGTTCCTGAGGTCCTGGACCGCGTGGCCGCGCGTCGGGCCGCTGCGCGGGTGGTGGGGAGAAAGGAGCGGGGGGAGGCCACCAAAGGCGCCTCCCCCCGCTCCACCCGACCGGCTGCGCGTGCATCCCGCGTCGGGTAGCCCTCCTCAGCGCCGCACGGCCGCCGTCGCCTCCCGGGGAAGCATGACCGCGTCGATGACGTGGATGACCCCGTTGGAGGCATCCACGTCGGCCTGCACGACGGTGGCGCCGTTCACCATCACCTTGCCATCCACAACCCGGACGTCGAGCACCTGGCCCTGGGCCGTCGTGGGTGTGGCGCTGCCAGCCCGCAGCACGTCGGCGGCACCGATCCGGCCGGGCACTACGTGATACTTCAGGATCTCGGCCAGGCGCGCAGGGTCCTGGAGCAGCGCCTCGACCGTGCCCTCGGGCAGCTTCGCGAACGCGGCATCGGTGGGAGCGAAGACGGTGAACGGGCCCTTGCTTTGCAGCGTGGCGACCAGGCCCGCGGCCTTCGCGGCGGCCAGGAGCGTCTGGAAGCTACCGGCGTCAACGGCGACGCCTACGATGTCCTTCGTGGTGTGATTCTGCATGGTGTGGTCCCCGGTGGAATGGTTCTGCGCCCACGCGGTCGTGGGCGTCATGAGGGCGAGCGTCAGCAACACGGTCGCCGGAACGGTGGAGCGTGTCATGGCAGTTCTCCTGGTCAATGTTGTCCATATCATGTCCAGGACAATACCATGCCCACTTCCCGGTGTCGAGGGCCTTGTCCTGGACAGCACGTTGACAGCCCCGTGGGCGACCGGTAGGATGGAGCATGGACACCGCAAACGAGGACGCTATCCACCCCATCGGCGTGGCGGCGGCACGAGCGGGGATCAGCCCCGATCTCGTCCGCGCCTGGGAGCGCCGATACCGGGTGGTCGAGCCCGGGCGAGACGATGCCGGTCGACGGGTCTACACGTCCGCCGACATCGCCCGGCTCCGCATGCTCGCCCGGGCCACCGATGGAGGCCGCTCCATCGGACAGGTGGCGGAATTGGCGCCGCGCGCCCTGGCCGAGCTCATCCGGGAGGACGACGCGGCCCGGCGGGCCGACGCGCCTTCCACGGTGGTCCCCGAGGGTACGGCCCGGGTCGTGGAGGCGGCGCTCGAACATGGACGGAGGCTGGACGCTCCGGCGTTGGAGGCGCTACTGCTCCGTTCGTCAGCGGTGCACGGCGTACCGCTCCTGCTGCGGGGCGTACTCGTTCCCCTGTTCCGGGAAGTGGGCGAGCTGTGGCACCAGGGCCTCCTGACCCCGCCCCAGGAGCACCTCGTCACCGCCACGGTGAGAGGGGTGCTGGCCCGGGTGCTGGGCGGCATACCCGCGGCCGACGACGCGCCCAGGCTCATGGTGGCCACCACCGCCGGGGAGCGGCACGAGATCGGTGCGCTCCTTGCCGCGGCGGCCGCCACCGTGGAGGGCTGGAGTGTGACCTATCTGGGCGCTGACCTGCCGGCGGCGGACATTGCCGTGGCCGCCCGGGAGGTGCGGGCCCGGGCGGTAGCGGTGAGCGCTGTCTACGCCCCGAGCCTGGAGGCGCTGGTCATGGAACTGGAGACGCTTCGGGACGCCCTCCCCGATGACGTGACCCTCCTGGTGGGAGGGGCCGCGGGGGCCAGCGCATGCCAGCGCCTGGGGAACCAGGGCATCCGGGCTCCGGGAGACCTGGACGGGCTCCAGGGGCACCTGCGGGCGCTGGTCCGACGATGAGCCCCGAAAGGCGCGTCCTCCTCACCGGCGCCACCGGCTACGTAGGGGGGCGGCTGCTCGGGCCCCTCCTGGAGAGCGGCCTGGTGGTCCGGGCCCTGTCCCGAAGGCCCCATGAGCTCCGGGGTCGGGTGTCCGCGACGGTGGAGGTGGTGGGAGGCAACGTTCTCGACGCCGCCTCCCTCCCCGGGGTCCTGCAGGACGTGGACACCGCCTTCTATCTGGTCCACTCCATGGGCGCGCCGGGGGACTTCCAGGAGGAGGACCGCCAGGCCGCCCGCAATTTTGCCCGGGCGGCGCTGCAGACCGGCGTGCGCCGGGTGATCTACCTCGGCGGCCTGGGCAGGGCCACCCACCACTCGCCGCACCTGGCCAGTCGCCACGAGGTGGGAGAGATACTGCGGACCGAGGGCCCGCCTACGCTGGAGCTACGCGCCTCGGTGATCCTGGGCTCGGGCAGCCTGTCCTTCGAGATGGTGCGGGCGCTGGTGGAACGCCTCCCTGCCATGGTGACGCCACGCTGGATCGACCGCCTCACACAGCCCATTGCCATCGAGGACGTGCTGGCGTACCTAGTGGCCGCCGTGGACGTCCCGGTGGAGGGCAGTCAGGTGGTGGAGATCGGGGGGCCCGATCAGGTCAGCTACCGGGGGCTGATGGACGAGTACGCGCGGCAGCGGGGGCTGCGCAGACTCGTGGTCCCCATCCCGTTGCTCACGCCGCGCCTCTCCTCCCTCTGGCTGGGGCTCGTCACACCGCTCTACGCCCGCGTGGGCCGCAAGCTCATCGACAGCGTCCGCTACGACACGGTGGTGGAGTCGGACCGGGCCCGGGGGGTCTTCCCCGGCATCAACCCCATGGGAGTCCCGGAGGCCATAGCCCGCTCGCTGGTCATGGAGGACCGGGCTTTCGCCGAGACGCGGTGGTCCGACGCCCGCTCCGCCGCGGGGGACCCGTCCCCCTTCGGAGGGGAGCGCTTCGGCTCCCGTCTGGTGGACACCCGGACCGTCCGCTTGGAGGTGTCCCCGGCACGGGCCTTCGGCCCGGTGCGCCGCATCGGCGGGAGCGTCGGCTGGTACTTTGCCGACCGCCTCTGGCGGATACGGGGGTTCCTGGACCTGCTGGTGGGGGGCCCGGGACTGCGGCGAGGGCGGCGGGACCCGGAGATCCCCGCCGTGGGGGACGCCGTCGACTTCTGGCGGGTGGAGGCCTATGAGCCCGACCGGCTCCTGCGGCTCATGGCCGAGATGCGACTTCCGGGGCGCGCCTGGCTCCAGTTCGAGGTGGAGGCGGACGGAGCGGGTGGCTCGCGGTTGCGGCAGACCGCCCTCTTCGACCCGGCCGGCGTCCTGGGCCTGCTCTACTGGTACACCCTGTGGCCCCTGCACTCTATGGTTTTCGGTGGGTTGCTCGCGGGCATCGCCGCGTCGGCGAGGGCGGGGCAAGGCACCGGGTCGGCGGCGGCGGAGACCCAGCCCTGAACTACCACGCAGCGCTGGCTGTGCTACCGCCTGGATCCTTGCACTCCAACGTCGCGATCTCCCGCCGAAGGTCAATCGTCTGGACGATTGAACGCTGCAGGGAGAACCACCAAAAAAATTGCGGGAATACCCGGGCGCTGGCCAAGGAGTACACCCAGGCCCTCGAGGAGCCGGCCGCTATCGACGGGAGCGGCAGATCCGCGGAGGTGGCCGGGGCGGACGGGCTGGTCAGCATGCACACGGCGGGAGCCGCAGATGCCGGTGCCCCGGACGCTCCGCCCGCCGAGACCGCACCGCTCGATCCCGCCCGGCGAGCCGCCTGCTCCCGCTGGGCGCGCCTCATCGCCCGCATCTACGAGATCTCGCCCCTCGGCTGCCCCAACTGCGGCGCTGAGATGCGCATCCTGGCTTTCCCTACCGACCCCCCAGTCATCGTGGCCATCCTGCGCCACCTGGACCTGCCCACCCGTCCGCCCGCGCTAT
>JBBDRO010000032.1:0-31625 GCA_040905425.1 Gemmatimonadota bacterium
TGGCCGCCACGCTGGTGGTGGGCGTGGGCATCGGCCGCATGAGCCGGGCGCCGGTGACGGAAGGCGCGCCGGGGCTGGCGGCCACGGACCCGGCCGCGGAGGCCGCGAACGCCGCGGACGCGGCTGAGCCCTACCGGATGGCCGCCATCACGCACCTGGTCAGTTCGCAGGCGCTGCTCACCAGCTTTCCGGCGGATACGGACGCGGGGCGGGCGGGGGAGGTGGCCGACTGGGCGGGCAAGCTGCTGCTGACCACCCGGCTGCTGCGTGACACCCCCGCCGGGGAGGACCCGCAGATCGGCACGCTGCTGGCGGATCTGGAGATCGTGTTGGCCCAGCTGGCCGCGCTCCCCGTGGGCGGGTCCGAGGGCACGGTACGGACGGAACTGGAAATCATCAATGACGGCATCGACCGCCGGAACGTGCTGCCGCGCATTCGCGTGGCCACGGCCGCGCGCGGCGTGGCGGAACCCTGAGGAGAATCACGATGCGCACGACCCTACTGACCCTGTTGGCCGCCACGCTGGCGGTCCCCACGGCGCTGCCGGCGCAGGATTCCCTGGCCGTGGAGCTGGAAAAGCTGCGCGCCGAGCTGGAGCGGGTGCGGCCGGAGATGCAGGCCGCCCTCGAGCAGGCGCGGCCGGAATTGGAGGCCGCCCTGCGCCAGGTGGCGGCGCTGGGCCCGGAGCTGCGGGCCGCGCTGGAAGGAGCCCGGCCGGAGATGGAGGCTGCGCTGCGGGAGGTGACCCTCCTCGGTCCGGAGCTGCGTCGGGAACTGGAGCGGACGCGGCCGGAACTGGATGCAGCGCTGCGGGAGGTGGCGCTCATGGGGCCTCAGCTGCGCCGCGAACTGGAGCGGGTGGGCCCCGAGCTGGAGGCCGTGCTCGAGGAGATGGCCGCGCTCGGACCCACGCTGGATGCCGAGTTGACGCGCGCGGGACAGATGCTGAGGGAGCACGCCGAATTCCAGCAGCGGCTGGACGAGGTGGCCGTGCCCGCGCCGGAGGCGTGGGCGCCGCAGGACCCGGCCGACTCGCTCTGGCGGGCGGCCCGGACCCGGCTGAACGACGGCCAGTACCGCCGCGCCGGTGAGCTCTTCGGGCAGATCATCAGCCGCCACCCGCGCTCCGAGTACGCCGGTCCCGCGCACTACTACCAGGCGCTCGCGCTTTCGCGGCTGAGTGATCGTGAGAGTCTGATGCGAGCCCGGGAAGTGCTCCAGCTCCTGGCGCGCCGCACCGGTCGCACGACGCAGCAGATCCGCGAGGCGGAGGCGCTGCAGGCCCAGATCGACGCGGCGCTGCAGCGGCGCGGGGATGCGGACGCCGCCATGCGCAACGCCGAGCGCGTGCGGGAGCTGGCCGAAACGCAGCAGCAGCGCGTGCAGGAGCTGCAGGCCGTACGCCAGCGTTCGTGCGAGGATGACGAGGTGCGCATGATCGCGCTGCAGGCCGTCATGCGCTCCAACCCCGAGGGCGCTCTGCCCGTGCTGCGGGACATTCTGGCTCGCACGGACGAGTGCGCCGAGGATTTGCAGCACCACGCGTTCATGCTGCTGGGGCAGTCGCGGAGCCCCGAGGCGCGGCGGCTGCTGACCGAGGCCGCGCGCTCCAGCCGGACCCCCGAGGCGCAGGCCGCGGCGCTCATGTTCCTGAGCGAGGCGGACGACCCGGCCTTCCTGGCACTGGCGCTGGAGCTGCTGCGCACCTCCTCCAACGAGGACGTGCAGGGCGCCGCGCTCATGTCCCTGCAGCGCAGCCGCTCGCCGCAGGCGCGGGAGGCGCTCCGCACCTTTATCCGCCGCCCCGGCACGGACGAGGACACGCGGGCAGCGGCCGTCATGTTCCTGGGTCAGAGCGCCACGGAGGCGGACCTGGCGTTCCTGCGCCAGCTCTACCCGACCGTGCAGGAGGAGGATCTGAAGCAGGCCATCCTCATGGCGCTCATGCAGCGGGGCGGCGCGCAGGACACCGAATGGCTGATGGGGATTGCCACGAACCCGGCGGAGGACGAGGACGTCCGTCAGATGGCGCTCATGACCGCGGGCCAGTCCCGGACCGTTGGCGCGGCCCAGCTGGCCGCCGTCTACGACGCCAGCCGTGAAGAGGACATGCGCCAGCACGTGGTCATGCTGCTCGGCCAGCGCATGGACGAGCGCGCGGCGGTGGACAAGCTGCTGGCCATTGCGCGGGATACGACCTCGAACGCCGACGTGCGCCGCCACGTGATCCTCATGCTCAGCCGGTCGGACGATCCGAGGGTGCAGCAGGCGCTGCTGGAGATCATCCGGCGGTAGGGGCAGAGATCGGAGGCCGCCGGGCTCGAGCTTGAACATCTCCGGCTTTGTTCGGACGCTGGAGACCTATTTATCAATTTCCCATCCATACGGCTCGTATCGAAGCCGTTTGGCACCAAGCCGGTACTCCCAAACGCCACCGCCCACATCGGCGCCGTCCCTGAGGACCGGATCCCGGAGATCAATCTCCGAACCGGCAAGATCGTTCACCCTTACGTCAACGAAGCTCGCCACCTCCTTCAGGGCGAACCAACATGGCGCCGGAGGATCCAAGCGGACCCTCACGGAATCATCGCCCAGCCGCGTACGAATCCTCAATTCATCGCGGAAGCGCGTGGCGTTGCAAGGATAGGTCAGATCGAAATCCAGCGTTGCGTCCCGTGCGAGCAGTTCCTGGCCCATGCCCCGGCCCTCCACTTCATCGAGCACCACGTCCCAGCCGTCCTCTTCCCGCAACCTCTCCAGATTCTCGAGATGGTAAACCGCCTCGATCAACTCGCGGCTTTGGTCCGGTAAGCGAATGGTTGCCCGGTCAACGACCAGGCGCCGTGTGAGTTCGAGCGCCGGTTGGTGCTGGTACACAGTGCCCCACCCATGCGAGCCCCGATATTTCCTCTGAGGCTTGAACCCTGCCGGAGGAACGAGAATGATGGCTCGAGGCTGGGCAAAGGAGATTGGACGCAAGGGATCGCGGCCTCGGTGTCGATGGAGCCGCCCGATCCGCTGAATCAGGACCTCGATTGGCGCCAGGTCCGTGACCAACAGGTCGAAGTCCAGGTCGAGACTCTGCTCAACCACCTGCGTGGCAATGAGAATGCTCCCATCGGTTGACCTCGCGCCCTTGCCGAAGCTAGCAAGGATGGATTCATCGAGGTGCTTCCGGTCCGCAGGTGCGTACCGCGCGTGATATGGTGGGGTCAGGCTGCTCCCAGGTGGACTCCACAGAAGGCCACCGCCGCCCAGCGTGGCAAGGTCCAGGACGCTGCGCTGTGCGTCCTTTACCGTATTGCGAAGCAGGCAAACCCGAGCGCCAGCCCGCGCGGCCTCGATCGCGAACTTGAATCCATCGGCCTCAGAGGATGTCATCCAGCTCACTTCGCGGCACGCCGCGTTTCCATCAACGGCTGTATCACGCCAATCTCCACCGGGCTCGAATACGGCCATCGTGGGATAGGCTCGGTCCACGGCTTCCTGCGCCGTCGATTCGTCGGATCCTGAACCGAGCAGACCTCGGGCTTGCGCCGAGAGCGTGGCGGACATTAACACGGCCGTGCCTCCCGCCGCAGAGTGGAATTCGAGCAGTTGGCGGAGCACCGTCAGCATGTAGAGGTCATGGGAGTGCACCTCATCGACGACTAGCAAGAGGCGTGTAGCCCCAGCAAGCCGCAGATGCGCGTGCTTCACAGCCAGCGCGGCAAGCAACACCTGATCCACCGTCCCCACGACCACCTCCGCCGCCAAAAACTTCTTCGCATGACTTGATGACCAATTCGCCAATCCGAAAGGCGCCTCTCCCTCCTGGTCATCGTGGCGATTCGATTCGGCCGCCAAGGCGTGATTCGCAGCGCGCAACTCGGGCGCCTCGCCACCGATCGCCAGCGTAATCCCTGGCGCTTCTTCGTCGTACATGCCATGAAGGGCATCAGCGACCCGGTCCGTCATGGCTCGCGCCGTGGCACGGGTAGGGAGCGCGAAGAACAGACCGCCGACCCGACCCTCTGCTCGCAATCGGGCATACAGCACAAGCGCCGCTTCCGTCTTACCAGACCCAGTCGCCGCCTCAATCAGGATACGGCTTCCCGGCCGAGGCAACGGTGTTGCCGCGGCGTGCGCCTGAAGCTGTGTAGGCGTGTTCGGTTGGCCAGATCCGAAGACAGTGGGAAACAGGTGCGCGTACAGATCCCCTGATCCCAATCTAGCCACCGGTCGTGAAGCGACGACGCCGATTGCGCGACACGCCCTATCGGCCCGCTCCGTGGCGACCTCCCAATACGCGGCCGGGTCGTCGTCGGCTGCAGGACTCGGCGCAAATGCCTCCTCCGTGGAGCCGATCCAATCCGCCAGGGTAATGAGTCCGGCTAGCAGGTGGGAGAAGCGTGGATCGTCGGGGAGGCTGTCAAGGCGAGCCATCCTGCTGAGCCCGCTCCAATCCGCGGCCAATAGGCCGATCCTCCGCACTTCATCCAGCGGCTGGCGCCCTCCGAGCGAAGCGGTCCACAGCTCGCCAAGTCCCTCGCGCGAGCGGCTTGCCAATGCCTGCGGATCGAATGGCCGGCCATGGTGCGCTACCGTGGTAGCGAGGAGGTCCAGTGGGTTGGCGGATTCGATGGAGATGACCGGATTCAGGATTCCGGAGATCGCCTCCACGAAGGGCTGGAAAGCCAGCGATTCGAGCACGACCTGCACATGCCCCTCAGGACGGCGCCTGTTCCTGCCAGGAGCACGCTCCTGGAATCCGTGATTCGCCTTGCCGATATCATGGAGTCCGGCGAGGAAGGTCACGAACGCCGCCAGTGGCGGCTGGAGCCCCTCGGGCCCAGCGAGCGCGCTCAGGCGCGCGTTCAGTCGCGAATCCGGCTCTAAGAGGCGGGCGGCAACCGCAGCCACGTCTGCCGAGTGGGCCACCAATGGATGCCAGCGACCGTCATCGTTTAGCTTGGCCCAGAACGCTGCATCGTAGAGCATGCTTGACATGCCGCTCCTGCTAGCCCAGATTGGAGCCACGTAAACTGCTTAATGGTTTACGATGTATGGTAAGAATCTGATCCTGGCACGTGCCGGGGTAGCCCAGGTTTGCGCTGGATGGTGGACGAAAAGCCTGTAATTCCCTGCGTCTGCGGGGCGATATCCGGTGGGCAGCCGAACTGATCATTCGGCCGTGGACGGTGGGTTCCAAACCCATCGTCCGCCCTGCCCGGGGCGCTACGGTTATCACAGACTGCCCGTAACGCCAGTGGCACTCGTTAGCTTGCGTCTCATCAGACCAATCCCGATGTTCGGCATTCACCCTCCAGAGGGACTACGCTGTGAACCTACTCGATGCTGAGGTCATCACCGTAGCAGGTGTCGACGGCACGGACCGGCTGTCTCTTCCCGATTTGCTTGCCCGGCTGTTGGTGGGGCCCGAGATTCTTGGGTGCCCACGGCTCGCCGCCGAGCAGCGTTCATACTGGTGGCGGTTTCTCGTCCGCTGTGCAGCGCGGGCGCTCCGCACGGCTGATCTCACGGTATCACAGGCCACCCACACCGACAACGTCCAACTCGCTACGGTGGTCCGCGAAGCGCTGCTGAAGCACACCGAGCGCGCCGATTGGGAGCTTTTCCAGCCGGATCCGTCCAGCGCAGGTTTCCTGCAACCGCCCACGCCGGGAGGCGTAACGCCGGCCGACGATAAGTACAAGCGCTGCACGTGCGCGCTTCTGACGGCCGTGATCGGCACCAAGGAACATGAGCGAAAGTCTGAGGTGGGGCGGGTGCTCGACGCCGAATCCCTGGTCTACGCGCTCGTGGAGTACCAGTCAGGTGTGATCTTCGGCGGGCGTGGCAATTACGAGAGCCAGTTGACCGGGTCACGCGCCGGAGCCGGCAGCGGGACGCCGTTCATGGGCGCGACCATCAATAATTCCATGCTTGATACGTTTCGTCATGACGTGGGTGTTCTGCTCGGGAACTGGGAACGGACGGCCAGGGACCTGAAGGGCGACGTGTGGGCGCTCTGGGCCCATCGTTGGGACGGCGAAAAGCCCCTCCCCGCAGCCCAACTCGACCCGGCGTTCATACCGTTGGCCCGGATGGTTCGTGTCGGTGCTCCCACGGAGGGAGAGTTTGGCACGGTCTGGTTCCGAGGGTCACAGGGCAGCCGAGTCGCAGATCACACGAACGGCGGGCACCTTGGCGACCCGTTCACGCCGCTCGTGCCCGATCCAAAGGGTGGTCACCTGAAAGTTCGTGGTACGCTCGCCAAGGGCTACGATTACAAGGAGGTGGTACGGCTGCTCTTCCCGGATACCAACGAGGAGGCGGTGCCATCGCCGAGCGTCGTCGCCGTGCTCGACGCGCCCCCTGAACGTGAGCTTAGGGTGCTATTCGAAGGCATGGCCTTCGAGCAGGGCAAGACTCGAGGCTTCCACCGGCGGAGCGTGCGGTTACCCCGCAAGGCGGTGCAGGTTGGCATCGGATTTCGGTCCGAGCCGATCCATGCAATACACAGGATCATGCTGGACCGCACGGCAGACTGCAAGCGTGCCCTAAGCTCGGCTCTAGCCATGCTCCTAACAGGAGAGCCACGGTTGCGGGACGATGATCGGGCCAAGGCCCAGACGGCGCTAGATCGGTTCGAAGAACTCGTGGATCGGAATTACCTGGACTTTCTCTTCCGGCTGGCCTTTGACGGTGAGTCAACCGGGGACACCGAGCCGTACCGACGATGGCTCTTCGAGCAGGCCGTTGAGGAAGTCTTGCCGGAGGCGTTTCGATCGCTGCCGCGGAACTCTGGCCGTCGACTAGAGCAGGAGGTGATCGCCGAGGCTTACCTGCGGGGAAGGTTGAGAAAGGATCTCGACCTGCCTGTGGCTGATTCACGCCAGGAGGTTACTGCATGATCGATGTAGCAGGCGGCCAAGCTGCCGCACCGACTTTCTCTGAACAGGCCGTAAGGATCGCACGGGCCCTGGAGGAGGGATACTCCGGTATCCCGATGAGCCGTGGCGATCGGGCGGAGCTGCGGCGCATGCGCGGGGACGTCGCCTTCCCACCGGAGGCGTTCTGGCGGGTCGTGGGCACATTCAACATCACGCCGGGCGAGGAACCGTTCTGGCGCGATGTGATACCGCTCATGGTCGAACATGCGCACAAGGGAAGCGTGGCGCCGGGCCTGGCGGCTGCCCGTGCCGGCGTGTCTCCGGCTCGAGTGGAGCGCTGGCTACGGCGGCCAGCGGAAGATGCGCGTAAGGAAGCACGGCGCCTCCTATCCAAGGTGGATGACGGGCTGCACTGGGGTTGGTTTGCCAGCCTGCTTCGTTTCTGGACGGATGAAGGCCGCACGCGGTTCGCACGGGACTACTTCCTGTCTCCCGAATACCGCAACCGAACACGCCAACACAAAGCCGAGGAGAGTGCATGATGGGACGGCCGCAAGGAGATATGGTTCAGGTGCACATGCTGACGGCGTATCCGGCGGCCCTGCTGAACAGGGACGACGCAGGGCTGGCAAAGCGGGTTCCGTTCGGCGGTGCGGTGCGGACGCGAATCAGTTCGCAGTGCCTCAAGAAGCACTGGCGCGAGTCTCCCGGAATCGCCGATCTCGGCGACCTAGCGGTCCGCAGCACGCGCGTGTACGAGCGCGAGGTTGCGCGGCCCCTCATGGAGGAGCACGGCGCCACTGAAACAGAGGCCGTGGCGATCGCGCAGTGGCTGATGAACCAGTCGGTCGACACCAAGCCCGCCGCGAAGGAGACCGGACTCGAGGCGGCCCAGAGCGGCCAGCTTCTGGTGCTCACCCGCTCGGAGGTTGAATTCCTGCAAACGCGAGCCGCGGCTCTCCTGAAGGAGTTGCGCGCGGCCGGAGTCGAGGTAGCGAAGCCGGGAGATGTCCCGAAGCACGCGGAACTAGCCAATGACACGGAGCTGCGTGCCACCCTTAAGGCGCTACCAGCATCGCTGGACACCGCCCTCTTCGGAAGGATGGTCACGTCGGACCTGTTCGCCCGTGTCGACGCTGCCGTGAGCGTGGCGCATGCGTTCACCACCCACGAGGAGGCGGCGGAGACCGATTACTTCACGGCCGTGGATACGCTGAAGAGTGGTGCGGATGACGCGGGCGCCGGGCTCATCCAGGACACGGAGCTCACCACCGGTGTGTTCTACCTGTACGCCGTGCTCGACATGAACCAGCTGCGCCATAACTTGGTGGGCAACGATGACGGAGGGCTGCCCGATCGTCTGGCGCGCAATCTGGTCGAGGCAATGGCAACCGTGAGCCCCGGAGCCAAGCGCGGTTCGACGGCCCCCTACTCCTACGCGGAGTTCGTGCTCACCGAGAGGGGCCCGGCTCAGCCTCGAACGCTGGCGAATGCCTTTCTCCAGCCCGTGTCGGCGAACGGGACGAACGTGATGACAGCCTCGGCCAACGTGTTGATGGAGCACCGGGCACGATTGGACACGATGTACGGCGCCGCCAAGGTCACTGCCTCGCTGGCGTCGATTCACGCCGTCAAGGCAGAGGCGCCGGACCGGGTTTCGTTTCCCGAGCTGCTGGAGCGCACCTTCACCACGCCTGTGTAATGGCGACGACATCCTTCCTGGTGTTGCGGCTCGACGCGCCGATGCAATCCTGGGGTCGGGTTGCGATGGATCCGGTCCGGCCTACCCATAGCCACCCCACCCGCTCAGGCCTCGCCGGCTTGATCGCCTCTGCGCTGGGATGGCGCTACCGCGATGGAGCGCGTACGACCGCGCTTCAGGACGCCCTACGGTTTGGCATCCGAGAGGATCGTCCCGCACGCATCCTGCGCGATTATCACACGGCCGATCTGGGGCGTATCGGGCGGGAGAGCTGGACCCGATGGGGGATGGAACGTCGCGGCGGTGGTACGGCTGCATCGGGCACGCAGATTCTGGACAAGCACTACCTCGCGGACGCCGTATTCGTGGTGGTCCTCGGCCTCCACGATGGTAGCCCTGTGGATCTTGACGAAATTGCGCAGGCGCTTCGTACCCCTGCCCGCCCGCTCTTCCTAGGGCGGAAGGGGTGCCTACCCGCAACGCCCATTCTTGTGGGCGAGGTCCAGGCGCCGAACTCGTTCGAAGCTCTGGCCGCGTGGCCGACCGATTCACGCTCCTCCATCCGCGAAGTGCAATGCTGGTATCAAGATGGTGACGGTCCAGCAGAAGGTGAGCCCGAGGAGATCTGGGACCGTCGCGACTTCGTCACCGACCGATTCGCCGGCTCTCGCATCGTGCGACGCCATCGCGTGCGTCCCGCGGCGCCCCGCCCAGCCGAGGAGTGAACATGAACAGGCCGCACATTTCTGAGGCCGTCCTGGCACTGGATCCTGCACGTGCCGCACGCGGTGCCACGCGGCCCTATCTGGTGCATCAGCTTGTTGCCGATCTTTTCGGAGAGTTCGAGCGCCGTCCGTTTCTGTACCGTGAGCAGGAAAGCAAGGGTACGTCGCAAACTGTGCTCATCCTTTCGTCTACTGCCCCGCTAGCTCCAGAGGAAGTTCCCGTGAGAGATGTGGGCGTTGTGCGCTCCATCCGTTCAAAGCCGTTCGTGGTGGATGTGCCGCCTGGTACCATGCTCGACTTCGAAATCAGGCTGAACGCAACCAAGGATGTTCCTACCTCCAAGGGAGCGAGATCGAAGCGCATGGATGTGTGGGAGGCAGTGTGGCAGGAGCATCCGGAGACAACTCGCTCACCTGAACAGGTTTACGGAGAATATCTACAGCGCAAGCTCGACGGCGCCGGCAAAATGGGCGCTTGCGCCCTCGTGGCGCGAGGGCTTGTGCGGGCCCGCAAGCAGCTGTCCGGCCCCAAACCGATCACCTTCGTGGCTGCCGATCTGATTGGCACGATGGAGGTCACGGACCCGCATGCGCTTGTGGCTGCTGTTTCCGGGGGCATGGGGCGCGCCAAAGCCTTCGGCTGTGGTTTGATGTGTCTCTCGCGGCCGGGAACGGTCCTGCCACGCCGTCACCCCGACGCCGCTCGTGAACTGTACGGGTGATGCTGCAACTCAAGAATCGCCTCTCGTTCTTCTACGTACAGCGAGGTTCGCTGACCGTCGTTGATGGCTGTCTGGTGTTGACGGACAGCGACGATGCCAAGCAGTACGAGGTGCCCGCGCGGGCAACGGTGACCATCATGGTCGGGCCTGGGACAAATGTCAGCACCGAAGCCATGAAGCTGGCTGGGCGATATGGGCTAACGGTGACCTGGGTGGGGGAGCAGGGAGTCCGGTGCTACTCGGCCGGGCGGTCGTGGTCGGATAATACCGAATGGCTCGAAAAACAGGTCCATGCATACGCCGATCCGAAGCTCACCTTGCAGGTGGCGCGTGAGATGTTCTACCGCCGCTTCGGCGTACGCATGGAGCGTCGGAGCGTGGACCAGCTTAGAGGCATTGAAGGCGCCCGGGTACGTGAATTTTACAAGCTCAAGGCGCAGGAGTATGGCATTCCCTGGAACGGTCGGCGATACATCCCTGGGAATCCGCTTCGGGAGACAGACGCACCTAATCTGGCGTTGAACGTGGCCAACGTCTGCCTTTACGGTCTGGTCGAAACGGCGTGCCACGCCACAGGAATGAGTCCGGCGCTGGGATTCATTCACCGCGGGAAGTCTGTTTCGTTCGTGCTGGACATCGCCGACCTCTACAAATTTGAACACACGATTCCCCTCGCGTTTGGCGCCGTCGCAAAGAGGGGCCGCAACGCACGGGTGTGGCCAGGCCTGGAAGGCGACCTTCGGCGCGCTTCACGGGATCATTTCCGTAAAACGTCCCTCTTGGAGCGAATCGTAACCGACATGACGGGGTTGATCGATGCTGGTGTTGGTTCTTGAATGCGCCCCGCCGAAAGTAGTCGGTTTCTGTTCGTCGTGGGCCCTTCAGATCGCCACGGGAGTGTATGTGGCGAACCTTCCACGCAGGGAGATGGAAGAGATCTGGGAGCAGATCGTCGACTGGGCGGATGAACAAACGCGGATTGTCATGGTCTGGGATTCACCGGCCACTGAACAGGGTCTGGAACACCGGCTTTTCGGCAAGCCTCGACGTACCGTCACCGATCGTGAAGGGCTCCTCATCTCGACATGGTCGCCCCGTCTCCAAGATGACCTCGCGGAACCCGAACAGACCCCGTAGCATTTTTCAACATCCTGCAACTCGAAGTGCCCCAAGACGTTAACTCGAAGAGTGAGCCCCGCGCCTGCGGGGGTGGGCCGGAGCGCAAGCGGAACCAGGCGGCGTTTGCGGGGTGAGCCCCGCGCCTGCGGGGGTGGGCCTGCCACTTTGCAGCCGGGCGTTGCGCACCTCCGGTGAGCCCCGCGCCTGCGGGGGTGGGCCGATCGTGGCCACCTGGACATCCGGGACAGGCGCGTGAGCCCCGCGCCTGCGGGGGTGGGCCCGAGGTGGACTTCTCGAAGGCGGGCGTGGTCAAGTGAGCCCCGCGCCTGCGGGGGTGGGCCGCCAGCACCGTCTCCCGCTCGGCCGACCTGCTCGTGAGCCCCGCGCCTGCGGGGGTGGGCCTCTCGTCGTCTGCCGCACCCTGATTGATCGTGAGTGAGCCCCGCGCCTGCGGGGGTGGGCCGGACGTTGCCGACATGAACGCCGATGCCATCATGTGAGCCCCGCGCCTGCGGGGGTGGGCCTTGGACAGACGTGCGGGTGAAGTGGCTGCGCTCGTGAGCCCCGCGCCTGCGGGGGTGGGCCCCTGTGGGCAGAACCGCTACTCGAAGACCTGGAGTGAGCCCCGCGCCTGCGGGGGTGGGCCCTTTCAGCACTGCGCGCACGTCACGTTCTTCCCGTGAGCCCCGCGCCTGCGGGGGTGGGCCGGCGTCACCCTCCGACCTCGCGCGGAGGCTGCTGTGAGCCCCGCGCCTGCGGGGGTGGGCCTGTGACGCACCGCGCGCGCGCCCCCCGCATGCGGTGAGCCCCGCGCCTGCGGGGGTGGGCCCCTGGCGAGCTACCGTGCTGCTCCACCCTGCTAGTGAGCCCCGCGCCTGCGGGGGTGGGCCCGCGGGAGGCCGCCGTCCTGGAGGAAAACATCCGTGAGCCCCGCGCCTGCGGGGGTGGGCCTCCTGCCGTGCAGGGGCCAGCCGTGTTCCCACCGTGAGCCCCGCGCCTGCGGGGGTGGGCCGCGCACGTACTCGCCCGACTGGAAGTTGCGCGCGTGAGCCCCGCGCCTGCGGGGGTGGGCCCTTCAACGACACCGTGGCGGTGGGCGACGGCGAGTGAGCCCCGCGCCTGCGGGGGTGGGCCGCCATGTCAGCGCCTCCCCACGAGTGCGGCAATGTGAGCCCCGCGCCTGCGGGGGTGGGCCGGTGGCCATGGCGGCCGATGCGCTGGACCGCGCGTGAGCCCCGCGCCTGCGGGGGTGGGCCGCTCCATCCCATGTCGAAGGGGATCCTCAGCCGGTGAGCCCCGCGCCTGCGGGGGTGGGCCGCCGCAACGGGTTTCGGGAGTTTAGCGCAACAAGTGAGCCCCGCGCCTGCGGGGGTGGGCCTGGCTGTGGCCTGGATGGTGGCCAGGTCTACCGGTGAGCCCCGCGCCTGCGGGGGTGGGCCCTGGTCTACATAGGCGCGCAGCACTTCGACTGCGTGAGCCCCGCGCCTGCGGGGGTGGGCCCGGTTGCCATCTATGCCCCCAGAATCAGTATGTGTGAGCCCCGCGCCTGCGGGGGTGGGCCCACGTTCGGCACGATCCGCGTCCAGAGCGCGCAGTGAGCCCCGCGCCTGCGGGGGTGGGCCTTGAGTAGCCAAGCCGCCGTCGTCCCTGACCGTGTGAGCCCCGCGCCTGCGGGGGTGGGCCCCGAGAACGCCTATGGCCACTTCAAGGGCGATGGTGAGCCCCGCGCCTGCGGGGGTGGGCCGGTGCCCCAACATGACGCCTGCGGCGCTCGGAGGTGAGCCCCGCGCCTGCGGGGGTGGGCCTTCTGCCGGGTCATGTCGCTACCCCCTCCCGCTGTGAGCCCCGCGCCTGCGGGGGTGGGCCTCATCAAGGGCGCGGTGTCGATGGAGAACGCGAGTGAGCCCCGCGCCTGCGGGGGTGGGCCGGTGGCAGGGGAGCCGGAGGCGGAAGGCGTCGAGTGAGCCCCGCGCCTGCGGGGGTGGGCCTCAG
Source organism: Gemmatimonadota bacterium (assembly GCA_040905425.1). Lineage (GTDB taxonomy): Bacteria > Gemmatimonadota > Gemmatimonadetes > Longimicrobiales > RSA9 > JBBDRO01. The sequence goes on from JBBDRO010000032.1 coordinate 13,137, forward strand.
GGTGCGGCGGACGACGAGATCCTGGCGTTGTGAGCCCCGCGCCTGCGGGGGTGGGCCTTCGTCGGACGTGTCCGGGGACGCCGAGTTCAAGTGAGCCCCGCGCCTGCGGGGGTGGGCCTGGCGACCGCGACGGACGGCGTAGCTATCACACGTGAGCCCCGCGCCTGCGGGGGTGGGCCTGAGCTGTACGCCGCCGCCAACCAGGTCGGCTTGTGAGCCCCGCGCCTGCGGGGGTGGGCCGGGTAGAGAACGTGGAAAAAATGATGCGTGACGGTGAGCCCCGCGCCTGCGGGGGTGGGCCGACGAAGTGGCGGAAGTCGTGGACCTGCGGGCAGTGAGCCCCGCGCCTGCGGGGGTGGGCCTGTCTGCTGAGTGCGTCATCGTCACTCCAGGGGGTGAGCCCCGCGCCTGCGGGGGTGGGCCCCACCAGCCACAACCACCCGGCGCTTTGCCTCACGTGAGCCCCGCGCCTGCGGGGGTGGGCCCTGCACCGTGAAGGTTCTGCCACAGGTGGGGCAGTGAGCCCCGCGCCTGCGGGGGTGGGCCCGCTTCCAGCCGATCCTTCCCACATGGTGCCACGTGAGCCCCGCGCCTGCGGGGGTGGGCCCAGGTCGCGCACCGGAAACTTGAGGCGCTTGTGGTGAGCCCCGCGCCTGCGGGGGTGGGCCGGCTGCACGGTCGCTCGGGGTTACGAAGGGGTAGTGAGCCCCGCGCCTGCGGGGGTGGGCCGTCGACTTGTCATGTTAAGATAGGCCCGGATTCGTGAGCCCCGCGCCTGCGGGGGTGGGCCTACATCATGTCGAGGATCGCGTTGACCGCGCCCGTGAGCCCCGCGCCTGCGGGGGTGGGCCAGGCGCACACATTGAGCGGGGGTAAGCTGTCGAGTGAGCCCCGCGCCTGCGGGGGTGGGCCGTCCTGAACGTCCAGACATACGGGCTCTCAACCGTGAGCCCCGCGCCTGCGGGGGTGGGCCCGTTGGCCGGCGATTCTTCGGCGCCGGCCACTTGTGAGCCCCGCGCCTGCGGGGGTGGGCCGGCATATGGGGCGCGCGCATGGGGCCGTGGCAGGTGAGCCCCGCGCCTGCGGGGGTGGGCCGCGTCCAGCGGTTGCTGATCGAGCCATCGTTGTGTGAGCCCCGCGCCTGCGGGGGTGGGCCTACTGCCTGGTTCATGCTTTACGCCTCCTGCAAGTGAGCCCCGCGCCTGCGGGGGTGGGCCGCTCTTCGGTCAGCTTGACCAGCTTCTCGGGTGGTGAGCCCCGCGCCTGCGGGGGTGGGCCTGCATAGGTGGCCGGCTTGCTGTACTTGTGATCGTGAGCCCCGCGCCTGCGGGGGTGGGCCCATGTACCATGGAGGGGGCACCACGACGCTCCCGTGAGCCCCGCGCCTGCGGGGGTGGGCCGCGGGGTGCACACCCCGATCTGACACAGTGAACGTGAGCCCCGCGCCTGCGGGGGTGGGCCCGGAGACGAACTGTGACCAATACCGCAACCGCCGTGAGCCCCGCGCCTGCGGGGGTGGGCCTCAGGAGGCGTTTGATTTGACCGTGCAGCTCACGTGAGCCCCGCGCCTGCGGGGGTGGGCCGCAGGAAATAGGCAGGGAACAGGCGGCTAACCTGTGAGCCCCGCGCCTGCGGGGGTGGGCCGCCGCACTATCAGAGCCCATCACAATCCAGCGGGTGAGCCCCGCGCCTGCGGGGGTGGGCCGCCGACCAGCCAGGCGGCCGAGATGGCGAAGAGGTGAGCCCCGCGCCTGCGGGGGTGGGCCTTTAGGCCATCGGCGCTTCCCGGTCACGTCCGGGTGAGCCCCGCGCCTGCGGGGGTGGGCCCGGCATCCGCCCGGCACGGATCGGCATCAAGCCGTGAGCCCCGCGCCTGCGGGGGTGGGCCGCGCGATCATCATTCACGAGCGGGGGTACCGATGTGAGCCCCGCGCCTGCGGGGGTGGGCCGTGCCATGCGCCACCAGCGCTCCGCATCCCTGAGTGAGCCCCGCGCCTGCGGGGGTGGGCCACGCTTTACCACCGGACGCTCCAGCGCGGCGGTGTGAGCCCCGCGCCTGCGGGGGTGGGCCTGGGGATCTGGAAGATGACACGATTAAGCTCCCGTGAGCCCCGCGCCTGCGGGGGTGGGCCCAGCCACTGTCGGGTGGGGGTGCGCCGCTTCGTGTGAGCCCCGCGCCTGCGGGGGTGGGCCGCGCACTCGGCATAGCCGGCCAGGTCAACCAGAGTGAGCCCCGCGCCTGCGGGGGTGGGCCGCTTGTTCTGCGCGCGCTTGGCCTCGCTCTTTGGTGAGCCCCGCGCCTGCGGGGGTGGGCCGCATCGTGAGCACGTGGACAACGAACTAGTTCAGTGAGCCCCGCGCCTGCGGGGGTGGGCCGTACAAGGAGATCGCCCCCGGGAACTACAACGAGTGAGCCCCGCGCCTGCGGGGGTGGGCCTCGTTCACGCGGCTGCCGGAAGCCAGCGCGCTCGTGAGCCCCGCGCCTGCGGGGGTGGGCCGCGGTAGCCGGCGCCAGCCTCACGGGCGGCGGCGTGAGCCCCGCGCCTGCGGGGGTGGGCCTGGCGATCACGATCAGCGCTAGCTTGATCGCGTGTGAGCCCCGCGCCTGCGGGGGTGGGCCGACATGGTGACCACCCGCGGGGAGCTGTGGACGGTGAGCCCCGCGCCTGCGGGGGTGGGCCGCCCCCCTGGAGGCGCCGTGAAAAAGGCATCTAGTGAGCCCCGCGCCTGCGGGGGTGGGCCGCGTGTTGCCCATGGTGCTGGTCGTGGTCCGAAGTGAGCCCCGCGCCTGCGGGGGTGGGCCGAACACGAACCGCGCGCTGGCCAAGGCGAAGAAGTGAGCCCCGCGCCTGCGGGGGTGGGCCGTACGTCGGCGCAGCCACGGGCGGCGGGCCGGCGTGAGCCCCGCGCCTGCGGGGGTGGGCCTGGACCTGGGCAAGGCGCCCAAGATCACCGGCAGTGAGCCCCGCGCCTGCGGGGGTGGGCCGTGCGCGATCATGAGGGAGTGCAGCGTCATCAGGTGAGCCCCGCGCCTGCGGGGGTGGGCCGGACTTGGCCGACTGGCTGACCGCTCCGGACGCGTGAGCCCCGCGCCTGCGGGGGTGGGCCGGCCGGCGTGGTCGGCAAGGTGCTGGCCAACCTGTGAGCCCCGCGCCTGCGGGGGTGGGCCGACGAGGCCCTGATGGACGAGCTGGCGGCGGTCGTGAGCCCCGCGCCTGCGGGGGTGGGCCGACGTACAGCCTTCTCGACCTGACCGCGCAAGTGTGAGCCCCGCGCCTGCGGGGGTGGGCCGGTCGTCCAGTCGGTCGACTTCCAGGCGATGCAGTGAGCCCCGCGCCTGCGGGGGTGGGCCTGCGGAGTGCCGGGATGCGGGCACGTCATACGAGTGAGCCCCGCGCCTGCGGGGGTGGGCCCCCTGAGTGTGGGCCGCTACCGGAAAGCACAGGGTGAGCCCCGCGCCTGCGGGGGTGGGCCGTGGGCTGGGAGAACGCCAGCCAGCTCGGCGCCGTGAGCCCCGCGCCTGCGGGGGTGGGCCTAACCATACTCTCCAGGAGCGCCAGTGTACGGGGTGAGCCCCGCGCCTGCGGGGGTGGGCCGTTTGCAGATGAGCTGCGAAACGGAATCGTCAAGTGAGCCCCGCGCCTGCGGGGGTGGGCCGCTTGCACCGCGTCTCCGCCACGGAGTGCACGTGTGAGCCCCGCGCCTGCGGGGGTGGGCCCCCTGCCCGACCCGCAGGAAGAACGGCGACCACGTGAGCCCCGCGCCTGCGGGGGTGGGCCGGCGCCCTACATCACCGAAACGGGAACACTCAGGTGAGCCCCGCGCCTGCGGGGGTGGGCCTCATGGACCAGGGCGAACACCACTGGCAGGACGGTGAGCCCCGCGCCTGCGGGGGTGGGCCGAAAACAGGGGGACGAAATGAGCGAACTGAAGGGTGAGCCCCGCGCCTGCGGGGGTGGGCCGGCGTCCCAGATAATGCGCTCCAGCCAGTCCCCGTGAGCCCCGCGCCTGCGGGGGTGGGCCCGAGGATCAGGCCACACCGGCAGACGTAGAGGTGTGAGCCCCGCGCCTGCGGGGGTGGGCCCGAAAGACACCACATCCATAGCCACCTACCCACGTGAGCCCCGCGCCTGCGGGGGTGGGCCCCATATTTGGCGCTCCAACACCAACACACGGGCGTGAGCCCCGCGCCTGCGGGGGTGGGCCGCCGGCCACGTTCGTCGCTCTCGTGCATAAGCAGTGAGCCCCGCGCCTGCGGGGGTGGGCCCCATGATACTCGGACAGAACCCCGGCGAGGCGTGTGAGCCCCGCGCCTGCGGGGGTGGGCCGCCCTCGTACTCGGATTGAATCTCGGCCAGGTCGTGAGCCCCGCGCCTGCGGGGGTGGGCCTCGTGGAGTAGGTCTGCTATGTGCTGCTGTAGGGTGAGCCCCGCGCCTGCGGGGGTGGGCCTATTCCGACGGCGCCACGGGAGGATCTCGATTTCCGGCACGATGCGGGGGCTGATGTGGTCGCTGACCAGGTTGGCCAGCCGCTCCTCCACGTCGAGCGCAGCGGTTACACCTCGAACGTGGCGGCTGCCGTCCTCAACGCCAACCAGCAGTGTGCCGCCCGCCGTATTGGCGATTGCCACGATCGTCTTGAGCGCACCATGTGGCGAGGAAAGATCACGCTTGAACTCCAGCGTCTTGCCCTCCGGCCGCCTCAGGATCTCGAGTAGGTCCATCGTGCTCGGAAGTATACTCGGAAGCTCAGCTGGGGGGTCAAGCTTCCGAGTATTCTGAAGCGGACGGTAGCGCCTACCGCACCCGCCGCGCCGCCACGATCCCCACCGCCGGCGTGAGGCGCTGCCCCTCCGCCGGCGCGGCCTGGATGCGGCGCACCACGTCCATGCCGTCCACCACGCGGCCGAACGCCGCAAAGCCCTGGCCGTCCGGGTTGCGGGCGCCGCCGAAGTCCAGGCTGTGCTGCGGGCCGATGGCAATGAAGAAGTCCGAGACGGCCGTGTCGGGCCCGCTGCGCGCCATGGAGAGTGCGCCGTCCACGTGCGTGAGGCCCGTCATGCTGGTGCGCTCCAGGGGGATGCGGCCGAAGCCCTCCGTGCCGGGGCGGCGCCCGGCCTGGATCACCTCGATCCGGATGTCATTGTCCGGCTGGTTGGCGGGCGTCACCGTTCGGTGGAAGCGCCCGCCCGCGTAGAGCCCCGCATCCACGTAGCGGAGAAAGTTGGCCGCCGTCCGCGGCGCACGGACGCCGTCCACCTCCAGCAGCACGCTGCCCAGCGCCGTCTCCAGCTCAACCCGCTCCATGCCGGGCCCGTCCACGCCGCGCTCGTGCGTGCGCAGGATGGGGTAGTGCTCGGCGTCCTCCACACCGCGGTCCAGCACGTTCCAGTGCAGGAAGCCGTCATCGCTGCGGGGCTCGAGCAGCGTGAAGAGGAGGCGGCCGAGCGGCTGGCGGGCGGACACCACCGCCGTGCCGGCGGGCAGCTCCACGGTGGCGGCCTCCCAGGCGCCCCACACCGTGCGCTCCAGGTGCCCCTCGAAGGGCCGGGCGCCCACCGTGGTGGAGTCGATGCGGAAGCGCTCCACCCGCAGCGTGCGAGGCGCGTCCAGGATGGTGCTCGTGACGCCGTGCACGCCCAGGCGGTCCAGCGCCTCCGCCGCGGCGGGGCCGGGCGGGATCAGGTACGCCTCGGGCACGCGCTCCATCTCGGTGCCGCGGAAGCCGACGTACTCGGTCATCAGCTGCGGATTCACCACGTCCAGGCGCCGGTTCATGAGCTCCCCGGAATACGGATTCCGCTCCTGGGTGACCTCCCCCATGAGGATCTCCACCGGCGCGGCCGAGGGCGCGTGCTCGGCGCGCAGCGCCAGCGTCTGCCCCACCACCGGCGTGGCGTCCAGCTCCTCCGTGATGCGCCGGAGCTCGGTGGCGTGCGCCCGGCTGAAGGCCAGGATCTCCTCCACGAAGTACCACGTGGCCGCGATGCGCTCCTCGAAGGTGGCGTAGGCGTAGGCCTCACTCAGGATGCCGAAGCGGTTGCGCAGCCCCAGGTAGTTGTTGCTGAAGCGGGGCTTGTAGTCGAAGGTGTACCAGCCGGCCCGCTCTCCCTGCCCCTGCACGTTGCCGTAATGGTAGAAGTGCCAGCCGTGCTTCTCCCGCACCGCCTCGGTCAACTGGGGCAGCCAGCGCTCGCGCAGCAGGGCGTCGATGGCGCCCGGCGTGTTGGGGTGCAGCGGCGGCGCGTACGTGAGGTGGTAGGCGTGGCGCGTGCCGTTGGTGGTGTGCAGGTCCACGCCCACGTGCGGGTCGTAGGCCGCCAGCATGAGCCCCATCGAGCGGGCGGCGGGGGACTCCACCTTGGTGTAGTCCCGGTTCAGGTTGAGGCCCTGCGAATTGGGGCGCGTGCCCATGCCGCCCACCGGGCCGTGCTGCCCACGCCGGTTGGTCAGCAGCACGCGCTCGTTGCCGTCCGCGTTGTAGATGGGGTTGATGAGGATCACCAGCGAGTCGAGCAGCGCCGTGTGCTGCCCCTCCGCCACCTCGCGCAGGAAGCGCAGCAGCACCTCCTTGCCCTCCACCTCACCCGCGTGGATGCCCCCCTGCAGGAGGACGCGCGTGCGGCCCGTGGCACGCACCGCCGCCGCCGAGCCGTCCCGCACGTGCCCCACCACCGCCAGCGGCATGGCGCGGCCCTCCATGGTGTAGCCCATGGTCTCCAGGTGGATGAGCGGGCTGGCCGCGGCCGCCGCCTCCAGGATGGCCATGGCGTCCGCGTAGCGCGTGGTCTCGCGGAAGTCCGTGCGCTCGGGCGCGGTGAGCGGGATCTCCTGCGCCGCGCCCGGGAGCGTGCTGGCGCCGGCAACCAGGCCGAGTGCCAGGGTGGTGATCAAGCGACGTCGCTTGAAACGGGTTCCCTGCGTCATTCGTCCTCCTCCTTGCGCGGCTCCAGCTCCAGCGCCGCCGAGTTGATGCAGAAGCGCATGCCCGTGGGCTCGGGGCCGTCGGGGAAGACGTGCCCCAGGTGGGCGTCACAGCGCGCGCACAACACTTCCGTGCGCTTCATGAGAAAGCTCCGGTCGTCCTCGGTGGTGACGTGCTCGGCGTCCACGGGGCGCGTGAAGCTGGGCCAGCCGGAGCCCGAGTCGTACTTGTGCTCCGAGGCGAAGAGCGGTGCGCCGCAGCAGGTGCAGCGGTAGGTGCCGGGCGTTTTCTCGTCATTGTACCTGCCGCTGAAGGCCCGCTCCGTGCCCTTGCGGCGGGTGATCATGTAAGTCTCGTCGTCCAGCTCCGCACGCCACTCCGCGTCACTCTTGCGGATCTTCTCCATGGGTTCTCCCGCGTTCAGGCCAGTAGCTCGCCGCGCATGACGGTGACGGCCCGGCCGCCCAGACGCACACGGTCCCCCTCCACGGTCACGCGCACCTCCCCGCCGCGCGCGGAGACCTGGTAGCCGGTGAGCTGGTCGCGGCCCAGGCGCTCGGCCCAGTAGGGGCCCAGGGCGCAGTGCGCGGAGCCCGTCACCGGGTCCTCGTCCACGCCGGCGGCGGGGGCAAAGAAGCGGGACACGAAGTCGTGGGCGCCCTCGTCGCGCGCGGTCACGATGATGCCGCGGGCGGCCAGCTGCGCGAGCGCCGGGATGTTCGGGCGGAGCGCCCGCACCTCGGCGGCCGTGGCCAGCTCCACCAGGTAGTCGAAGCGGTTGCGGCCCACCCAGACCACGTCCAGCGAGAGGGCGGCCAGGAGCGCCTCCGGCGGGTCCACCCGGGCAGGAGGCTCGGAGGGGAAGTCCAGCTCGATCCATTCACCCGCGCGCTGGGCAGTGAGCAGGCCGCTCCGCGTATGGAAGCGCGCCGTGGCCGTGGGGGGGAGGTGATCGTCCTCCCAGAGCACGTGGGCGCTGGCCAGGGTGGCGTGGCCGCACAGGTCCACCTCCGTGGTCGGGGTGAACCAGCGCAGTCCCCAGCCGTCGTCCTGGGGGAGGAGGAAGGCGGTCTCCGACAGGTTCATCTCACGCGCCACCGCCCGCATCCACAGCTCCGCGCGGGGCGCGTCGAGGACGCACACTCCGGCGGGGTTGCCGGTGTAGGGGGCGGAGGCGAATGCGTCCACCTGAACAATGAGCTGGCTCACGGTTTCACTCCGGATAGGCCACGGTCCTTCCAGCCACGGCGGCCGGCAGCCCAATGTAGCGCGCCCTCCCGGCCCGGCGCACCCCGCGCCCGGCCGCGGGCTGTGCGCCGTCCCGCCCCGGTGGCATATTGCGGGGATTCCAACCCTTCGTGGCGCCGCCCTGTCAAACAGGTCGGAAATCGGAGCGCAACCGTGGGGGACGGGCCCTTGGTCAGTACACTGAGCACAGCCGCCGAGCCGACCGCGGCCGAACTGGATCGGGTCGACGTGGCGCGGGCCGCCGCGGGGGATATGGCCGCCTTCGAGCGGGTCTACCGCCGGCACGCCGGGCGTATCCACGGCCTGGTGCGGCGCATGATGGGTCCGGCGGAGGCGGATGACGTGACGCAGGAGATCTTCGTGCGGGCGTGGCGCAAGCTGGAGCTCTTCCGCGGGGAGGCGGCCTTCAGCACCTGGCTGCACCGCCTGGCGGTGAACGTCATCCTGGCGCGGCGGCAGCAGGCGGTGCGGCACCATGAGCGCTTCGGCGCCGAGAAGCCGCCCCCCGGGCGGCGCCCCGGCCGCCGGGACACCACGGGGCTGAGGATGGATCTGGAGGCGGCCATGGCCCGGCTGCCGGAGGGCGCTCGGCGGATCTTCGTGCTGCACGACGTGGAGGGCTACACGCACGAGGAGATCGGCCAGCTGCTGGACGTGGCACCGGGCACGTCGAAGTCCCAGTTGCACCGCGCGCGCATGACGCTGCGCGACTACCTGACGTAGAGGTGAAGGCATGAACCAGGATCCCTGGACGGACCGGGTGTCCGCCTACGCGGACGACGACATGGAGGCCGCGGAGCGCGCGGCGCTGGAGGCGCACCTCCGGACGTGCGCCGCGTGCCGTGGCGTGCTGGCCGATGTGCGGGCGCTGCGGGAGGCGGCCACCGCGCTGGAGAACCCACCGCCGTCCCGGGATCTGTGGCCCGGCATCGCGGCACGCATCCGCGAGGATGGCGCGCGCGTGCTGCCGTTCGAGCCGCGGCGAACGCGCTGGACGGCGCCGCGCCTGGCCGCCGCCGCCCTGGCCATCGTGGCGCTCGGCAGCGCCGGACTGTGGCTGACGCGGGCGGCCGGGCCGGGGCCCGCAGCGCCGGGGACCCCGGGCACGCAGGTGGTGCTCACGGCCGCGCTGCCGGCCGTGGGGGAGCAGGACTACGAAGTGGCCCTAGAGCGCCTGGAGCGGACGCTGGACGCGCGCCGCGAGGGACTGGATCCCGCCACGGTGCGGGTCATCGACCAGAGCATGGCCATCATCGACGCGGCGCTCGCGGACGCGGAGCAGGCGCTGGAGCGGGATCCGGGGAGCGCGTATCTGAATCGTCATTACGACGCCACGATGCGCAAGAAGATCGATCTGATGCGACGGGCGGCGGACGCCACCCGCGCGGTGAGCTGACGCCGGCTCGATAGAGGAGGAGAACATGGTGAGCGCACTCGTGCTGGGGGTGGCCCTGCTGGCGGCCCCGCAGCAACAGACCGATACCACCTTTGCCGTGAACGCCGGCGGACGGCTGGACGTGGACCTGCTGGCGGGCCAGGTGCGCGTGGAGAGCTGGGAGCGCAACGCCGTGCGCGTACGGGCCACCCACGACGGCACCATGGAGGTGGACATCCGCCACGGCGGGGACGTGGTCCGCGTGGAGGCGGAGGCGCGGCGGGGGCCGCCGTCACCCGTGACGTTCCTCATCACGGTACCGCGCAGCTACGGTGTGAACGTCGACGGCCTGTCCGCACCCGTGGAGGTGCACAACGTGGATGGCAACCTGGCGGTGGAGACCGTCAACGGGCCCGTCACCGTGGTCGGCGGGCGCGGGCGGCTCGAACTGCAGACCACGAACGGCGCCGTCACGGTGCGCGGCGCGCGCGGCAGCGTCCGGGCGGGCACGGTGAACCAGGGCATCACGCTGGAGGACGTGGAGGGTGACGTGCAGGCGCAGGCCGTCAACGGCCACATCTCCATGCAGAACGTGCGTGCCCGCGCGGTGGACGCCGAGACCGTGAACGGCAGCGTAAGCTACCGGGGCGCCATCCAGGAGAACGGGCGCTACCGCTTCTCCACGCACAACGGCGGCGTCACCCTGCACGTGCCGGCGGGCGTCAGCGCCACCTTCAGCGTGGCCACGGAGAACGGCACCTTCGACTCGGACTTCCCCGTGCAGATGCAGGGCCGCAGGCGCGGTGACCGCGCCACGTTCACCCTGGGCAGCGGCAGCGCGCGGGTGGAGATGGAGTCCTTTGGCGGGCGCATCGAGCTGCGCCGGATCGGCGGCGGGCAGGACCAGCGGTAGTGTGGAAGAGCGAGCGATGCGGAACACCGAGCAATGGAGAGATGAACGATGATGACAGCCAGAATCTGGAGCGGAGTCGCGCTGGTGGCCCTGGCGGGGCTGGGCGTGGCGCCGCAGGCGCAGGCGCAGGACTTCAACTGGGCGGGGCAGGTGGCCGATGGCGGCACGCTCGAGGTGCGCGGGGTGAACGGTGCCGTGCGGGCGCAGCGCGCCACGGGTGGCCAGGCGCGCGTCACGGCCACCAAGGAGGGGCGCCGCGACGATCCGTCCAGCGTGCGCATCGAGGTGGTGGAGCATGCCGGTGGGGTCACGTTGTGCGCCATCTATCCCACGCCGGAGAACGCCTCCCAGCCCAACACGTGCACGCCGGGCGGTGGGCGCAACAGCGTGCAGAACAATGACGTGAAGGTGGAGTTCACCGTCTGGGTGCCGGACAACGTGCGCTTCGCGGGGCACACGGTGAACGGCGGCATCGAGGCGCGCGCGCTGCGCGGGCCCGCCGAGCTGCGCACGGTGAACGGCAGCATCGACGTGGAAACCGCCGGCACGGCGGAGGCGCATACGGTCAACGGCGGCATCCGGGCCCGGGTGGGCAGCGTGGCCGGCAGCGGCACGCTCAGCTTCGAGACCGTGAACGGGGAGGTGGAGGTGTGGATCCCCGCCGGCGCGGCCATGGACGTCAACGCCGGCACCGTGAACGGGGACATCGAGACGGACTTCCCGCTGAGCGTGCAGGGCCGCTGGGGGCCCCGCACCATGAAGGGCACCATCAACGGCGGCGGGCGCGCGCTGCGCCTGAATACGGTGAACGGGGACATTTCCCTGCACCGTGGCTGAGTCTCAGCCTGGCGGCAGCTCCCGCACGAAGGCCGCCACCGCCCCCGTGAACGCCTCCGGGTCCTCCCGGGGCAGGGCGTGGGTGGCGCGGGGCACCACCTGATAGCGGACATCCGGAAGGCGCTGCCTGAGCAGACTCAGGTAGCGCCTTCCTGGTACGGGGTCGCGCCCGCCCGCCAGGATGAGCGTGGGGGCGCTGACCCGCGCCGCGTGGACGGTGGGATCGTCGGCGGCGCCGCGCAGCCAGGTGCCGATCACGCGCAACGGGTTGTTGGTGGCGTACTCGCGCAGGGTGGCCAGGGTGAGGGCGGGCGGCACGCGCAGCGCGGTGAGCCCCAGGGCGCCGAGCTGGCGCAGGCGCAGCAGGCGGGCGGGCCCGCCGGAGGGCGCCGCCAGCACCAGGCCGCGGGCGGCGTGCGGATGGTCCGCTGCCAGCCGGAGCGCCACCTGGGCGCCCAGCGAGTGCCCCACCCAGACGGCGGCGCCGAGGCCCAGCGCCCGGGAGAAATCGTGGTGGAAGGCGGCCAGGTCGGGGACGCTCCGCCCCCACAGCGCGCCCGGCGTGGCGCCGAAGCCCGGCGGGTCGGCCACCAGCAGGCGGAGCCCGGCGGCCGCGAAGCCGTCCGCCAGCCCCTCGTAGAAACGGCCCGAGAGCCCCAGCCCGGTGATCAGTACAACGGGTGGACCCGCCCCCGTTTCCCGGTAAGCGACGTTCGTCCCGTCCACCGCCACGCGCGCCTCACGAAAACTCACCGTTCGGGCGCCTCCAGGAAGTCCAGCACCACGCGGTTGAACTCCAGCGGCCGGTCCGCCATGGCGTTGTGGGCCGCGTCGGCCAGCACCACCAGGCGGGCGTCGGGGAGGGCCTCGGCCATGGCCTGGCCGTGCTCCACCGGGATGAGGGGGTCGAGCGCGCCCCACACCAGCAGCGTCTGGTTGGTGACGCGCGGCAGGAGCGGGCGCACGTCATCGGTGAGCAGGTCCGTGGCGGCGCGCAGCAGCGTGCGCGGCCCGGCGCGCAGGGCGTCCGCGGCCACCGTGAAGTGGAAGGCCGGGGTGCCCCACGCGCGCGGCGGCAGGGCGCCGGCCAGGAAGCGCGCCGCCTCGGTGAGCGCCAGGGGGCGCGGAATACCCGTGGCGGCGGCCAGCACCAGGCGGCGCACCCGCTCCGGCTCGGCGGCGCACAGGTGGAGGGCAATCTGCCCGCCCATGGAGTGGCCGATGAGGTGCGGGCGCTCGATCCTGAGTTCGTCCATCCAGTCCCGCACCGCCGCCGTCATCTCGGCGATGCCCGCCCGTCGGGGCCCCGGCCGGGTGGCGCCGAAGCCCACCAGCTCGGGGACGTGCACACGGAACTCCCGCGCCAGCACGGGGAGCGTGTAGCGCCACCAGCGCGAGGAGCCGGCCAGCCCGTGCAGCAGCACCACGGGCGGGCCCGCCCCGCCGTGGACGGAGTGGATGCGCACGTCCCCCACGGTGGTGAAGGCCCGCTCCATGGCTACGGGGTGCCCCAGCCGCCACCGCCGGGGGACCGGATGCTCAGCACGCTCCCGGCGGGCGCCCGGAAGGTCACCTTGCCGGGCAGCACTTCCTCCTTCGTCCCGTGCAGCAGGCGGTTCTCCCCGAGCGCGCCGTCGCCGCCGCCGGCCAGGCCACGGGGCGGCACGGTGCGGCGCTCGGTGAGCAGGCTCACCTCCGCGTCGGCCAGCAGCTCCACATCCCGGCGCAGTCCGTCGCCGCCCGGATGGCGGCCCGTGCCGCCCGTGCCCCGGCGCACCTCGTAGCGCCAGACGCGCACCGGGTAGGCGTGCTCCAGCGCCTCGATGGGCGTGTTCAGCGAATTGCTCATGTGCACGTGTACCCCGGAGAGGCCCGGCCCGCCCGGCCCTCCGCCCATCCCGCCCCCCATGGTCTCGTAGTAGGCGAAAGGGGCGCCCGTGCGCGGATCCAGACCGCCCACGGTGAGGTTGTTCATGGTGCCCTGGGACTGCGCCGGGATGACGTTGGGCAGGGCGCGCCCGAAGGCGGCCAGCACCACGTCCGTGATGCGCTGGGAGGTCTCCACGTTGCCGGCCGCCACGCTGGCCGGCGGGCGCGCCGCCACAATGGAGCCCGCGGGCGTGAGCACGCGCACCGCCTCCATGGCACCGCCGCCGGCCGGCAGCCCCTCGCCGAGCAGCGCCTCCACCACGCAGCGCACCACGTAGCGCACGGCCGAGGTGGTGATGGCCGCCACGGCGTTCACGCCCCCCTGCGTCTGCGGCGCGGAGCCCGCGAAGTCCGCCTCCAGCGTGCCGTCCCGGACGGTGAGGCGCACCCGGATGGGGAGCGGGCCCGAGCCGAAGCCGTCATCCTCGAGGGCGTCCTCGGCCTCGTAGCTGCCCTCCGGCACCAGCCGCAGCCCCTGACGCACCAGCCGGTCGGCGTACGCCAGCAGCGCCGCCATGGCCGCGCGCACCTCGGGCTGGCCGCGGGAGGCCACCAGTTCGTGCAGGCGCCGCTCCCCGGTGGCGAGCGCCGCGAGTTGCGCGGCCAGGTCCCCGCGGCGCTCGTCGGGCGTGCGCACGTTGGCCGCCAGGACGCGCCAGATGTCCTCCACCCGCCGGCCGCCGGCCACCAGGCGCACCGGCGGCAGGCGCAGCCCCTCCTGGTAGATCTCGCGCGCCAGCGGCATGGACCCCGGCGTCATCCCGCCCACGTCCGCGTGGTGCGCCCGGGCGGCCAGGTAGGCCACGGGCATGGCCGGCGCGTCGGCGCCGGCCGGAGGAACGGAAGGTGAGGCGTCATCGTCGCCTGGAACACGAGCGTAGACGGGGGCTACCAACGTGATGTCGGGCAGGTGGGTGCCGCCGGCAAAGGGGTCATTCAGCGCGGCCACGTCCCCCGGCGCGAGCGGGCCCAGCGCGTCCAGCGCCGCGGCCACGCTCATGGGCATGGCCCCCAGGTGGACGGGCATGTGATCACCCATGGCCACCACCCGGGCCGCGCCGTCGAAGAGGGCGCACGAGTAGTCCCGGCGCTCCTTGATATTGGGCGAGTGCGCGGCGCCCCGGAGCGCCGCCCCCATCTCCTCCGCCAGGGCGGTGAACTGGTGCCGGTAGATCTCCAGCCGCACCGCGTCCAGGACGTCCCCGGGCCTTTCCACGAGAGCCATTCTACCCTATATTATAGGACTGAAGACGGACGCGGAAAACCGCCCGGGGACCGACCCCGTTCGGACCGCCGGAAATCCCTGCGACGGAGGTATGTGTTGGCTCGTAAAAATGGTCAGAAGCGTAACAAGAACAGAGGTAATCCCACACTGGAGCGGGCGCGCGACGAACTGTACAGCGCAATCCGCCAGTGTGGTGTGATGGAAGTTCCCGTCGAGGAACAGGGCTCCTGGATGGACGAGACGCTGGAGTACATGCGTGAGCGCCATCCGGAACTGCTGCCGGCCGAGCTGGAGCAGCTCAAGCAACTCGGCATGCGGTTCTGCATGCCCGTGATCCAGCACGGCAGAGATCATACGGCGGTATCGACCCAGGACGCAAACGCGGCCTGAACCTGCGCGTGCGGCCGCCATCCCGTCGGCCGCGTTGTGCTTTTGTGCCCCGTCCGGGCGCAGGGACCGCTTCACCCGAAGCCCCTGCCGCGGCCGGGGCGCTGTGTAATTTATGACACGCACCATCCTCCTCATCGACGACGACCCCGAGGTGCTTGCCGTCCTGGGCCGCTTCTTCGAGAAGCGCGGGTGGGAGGTGTTGCGCGCGGCCGAGCCTGCCGGTGCCGCCGAGCTCTACGAGCGCGAGCGCCCCGATCTGGTCATCCTGGACCTGCAGCTGCCGGGCCTCTCCGGTCTCCGCCTGCTGGAGGTGCTGCGCGCGCGTGATCCGGACGCCACGGTGATCATGCTCACCGGCCACGCCGACGTGGAGACCGCGGTGGAGGCCATGCGGCTGGGCGCGGAGAATTTCCTCACCAAGCCGGTGGAGCTGGACCACCTGGAGGCGGCGGCCGATCGGGCCGCGGAGAAGGCCGAGCTGCGGCGCCGCAACCGCTTCTACGCAGAGCGGCAGGCGGAGGCCAGCGGGCTGGAAGCCCTGGGCTCCTCACCCGCCATGCGGGAGCTGGCGCAGCAGGTCCGGATGCTGGCGGACAGTGACACCACCGTGCTGCTCACCGGCGAGACCGGGACGGGCAAGGGCTTCGTGGCGCATCTCCTCCACAGCCTCTCGCCGCGGGCCGCGGCGCCCCTCGTGGAGCTGAACGCGGCCGGCCTCTCCGCCACCTTCCTGCACTCCGAGATGTTCGGCCACGAGAAGGGCGCGTACACCGACGCCCGCGAGCAGAAGCGCGGCCTCTTCGAGGTGGCGCACAAGGGCACCTTCTTCCTGGACGAGGTGGGAGACCTGGCCGCCGAGCTCCAGCCCAAGCTGCTCAAGGCGCTGGAGGGCCACAGCTTCAGGCGCCTGGGGGGGACCAAGGAGATCGAGGTGGACGTGCGCCTGGTGGCGGCCACCAATCGCGACCTGGAGGCGCTGGTCAAGGCCGGCCGCTTCCGGGAGGACCTCTACTACCGGCTGGCGGTCCTGCCGCTCCGCATGCCGCCGCTGCGCGAGCGCGGCCGTGGGGAGATCGCGGAGCTCACGCTGCGCATCCTGGCGGAGCTGCGCCGGCGCACGGAGCGCGGTCCCACAGGCATCACCAATGAGGCCCTGGACGTGCTGGCGCGCCACCCGTGGCCTGGCAACATCCGTGAGCTGCGCAACGTGCTGGAGCGGGTCATCCTGCTGGCCGGCGGCGCGGAGGAGCTGGCCCCGGCCCACCTGCCGGCCGAGCTCCGGGGCACCGAGGGTGTGGGCGCGCCCACCGACGACGTGGCCCTCTCCCTGGCCGAGCTGGAGCGCCGCCACATTGCCCGCGTGCTGGCGCATCACGAGGGCAATCGCTCGCAGTCGGCCCGCACCCTGGGGATCTCGCGCGCCACCCTCTACGACAGGCTGGCCCGCTACGACCTGGCGGACGTGGGACGCTGATGTCAAGCGACGTCCCCCGGAAACGCCCCGTGCGTCCGCTCCTTTCCGGACCGCGTCGGGACGCTGGAGTGGCGCTGGCCGCCGGCCTGCTCTATGTTGGCGCGCGGCGGCGCCGCGCCTCACGCGCGTGCGTGGCCACTCCACGACGCTGTCTGTCCATCCCCTGACCACCACGACGCCGCGTCCGGAGGCGGCCGCGGAGGGTGCCCCATGACGAAGCGACGCGATTTCTTCCGCATGGCGGGTGCCGGCCTGGGCGCCGCCGGGCTGGGTGCGTTTCCCTTCGCCGGGCTGGCGCGGGGGGCGCCGTTCGTGCACCGGGCCCGGGTGCCGCTCGTGGCCGTGGCCAGCGGCAACGGGCTGGCGGCGGTGAATCGCGCCGTGGAAATCCTGCAGGGCGGCGGCGACACCCTGGAGGCGGTGGTGCGCGGCGTGAACCTCGTGGAGGAGGACCCCGCCGACATGTCCGTGGGCTACGGCGGCCTGCCCAACGCGGACGGGGTGGTGCAGCTGGACGCTTCGGTGATGCACGGCCCCACGCGCGGCGCGGGTGCGGTGGGCGCCCTGGAAGGGGTGCGCACGCCCTCGCTCGTGGCGGTGGCCGTGATGCGCTACACCGACCACGTCTTCCTGGTGGGGGACGGCGCGCGCCGCTTCGCGCGGCAGATGGGCTTCGACGCCGACCAGGAGCTGCTCACCAAGGAGTCCCGCCTGACCTACCTGCGCTGGCGGGCCGAGCTGTCCGACCGGGATGACTGGCTGGTGCCCGATGAGTCGGGCGAGTCGGTGACGGACTTCATCCTGGACTTCACCCGGAGTGGCGGACGGGATTCGGAGGCCATCCAGCAGGCGGTGCTGGACGCCCACGACGGCGTGCGACCCATGGGCACGATCAACTGCAACGCCGTGGACGCGGCCGGCAATCTGTCCGGCGTGACCACCACCAGCGGCCTCTTCTACAAGGTGCCGGGCCGGGTGGGGGATTCGCCGCTCATCGGCGCCGGGCTCTACACGGACAATGACGTGGGCTCGGCGGGTTCGACCGGCCGCGGCGAGGCGGTCATCAAGACGTGCGGCGCCCACACGGTGGTGGAGCTCATGCGCGGCGGCGCCAGCCCCACCGACGCCTGCCTGGAGGCGCTGCGGCGCATCGTCCGCTGGACGGTGGAGCCGCGCCTGCTCGGTGAGGATGGGCGGCCCGACTTCAACGTGAACTTCTACGCCGTGAACAAGCGCGGCGAGTACGGCGGGGCCTCGCTCAGGCCCTCGAGCTATGCCGTCAACGTGGATGGCCGCGGTGAAAGGCGCGATTCCGCGTATCTCTTCGAACGTTGAGCGCCCGCCGCGTGGACGCGGCGGTCCTGCAGGTTTCTTGCGATGCGTCCCCGGGCCGATGGCGGCACCGGGACCACTACGAGGGAGGTCATGATGGCCGCCAGGTCGAAGTCGGGGAGCGCCAGGAAGAGTACCGCTAAGAAGAAGGCGGCTGCGAAGAAGAAGGCGCCGGCTAAGAAGAAGGCGCCGGCGAAGAAGAAGACGGCCGCCAGGAAGGCGCCCTCGAAGAAGAAGGCGGCGGCCAAGAAGGCGGCGCCGGCGAAGAAGAAGGCGGCTCCTAAGAAGAAGGCACCGGCGAAGAAGAAGGCACCGGCCAAGAAGAACGCGGCCGTCAAGAAGAAGGCGCCCTCGAAGAAGAAGGCGGCAGCCAAGAAGGCGGCGCCGGTGAAGAAGAAGGCGGCGGCCAAGAAGAAGGTGGCCGCGAAGAAGAAGGCGCCGGTGAAGAAGAAGGCGGCCGCGAAGAAGAAGGCGGCGTCGAAGAAGAAGTCTGCTGCGAAGAAGTCCCCGAAGAGGAAGTCCACCGTGACGAAGAAGTCGGCCAGTAAGAAGGCCACTAAGAAGACGGCCGCCAAGAAGAAGGCGGCGGCGACGAAGAAGGCCCCGGCGAAGAAGAAGGCCCCGGCGAAGAAGAAGGCGACGCCGAAGAAGAAGGCGCCTGCGAAGAAGATGGCCCCGGCGAAGAAGAAGGCGACGCCGAAGAAGAAGGCCCCGCCGAAGAAGAAGGCGGCGCCGAAGAAGAAGGCGCCTGCGAAGAAGAAGGCCCCGCCGAAGAAGAAGGCACCTGCCAAGAAGAAGGCGCCGGCCAAGAAGAAGGCGCCGGCCAAGAAGAAGGCGCCGG